>NZ_JAINVG010000055.1 GCF_020400725.1 Streptomyces sp. NK15101
CGCCCCGGCCGCGCCCGCCACGCCGACGGCCCCGGGCACTCCCGACGCGTCCGTTACGCCCGGTACGCCGGATTCGCCCGGCACGCCCAAGGGTGACGCGCCGTCGGCCGCGCCCGGCACCGGCAAGCACCGGGGCGAGGCCGCGCCGGAGGAATCCGGCAAGTCGGGCAGCTCGGTCGAATCGGGGCGACACGCGTCGAGTGCTGACAAGGCGGAAGGAAAGACCGAGAACCGACCCGCGACTGGCGAGGTGAAGGATTCGGGCGCAACGGACAGTCGGGACACTCCGGGCGAGTACACCGTGCGACCGGGTGACAGTCTGTCCGGCATTGCGCGGGAGAACGAACTCCCCGGAGGCTGGACCGCCCTCTACGACGCCAACCGGCAGACGGTGGGCACCGATCCGGATCTCATCCTGCCTGGTCAGAGCCTTGACCTGACGGTGGGTTCGACGACGGCGGCAGGCTAGTTCGCGGGCTTATGTCCGGTTCTGGGCAAGTGAGACATGAGTCTCTTCGCCCCAACTGGCGTGTCGCATCCGCAAACTTTGCTCCCGTCACCTCTCACCTGCGCAAACACCGCCCACCGGAGGGCAAGCAGGGGCGATTTTTCCGCAATGAGCCTCTTTGAACTTCCGGTGGGTCTGTGTCTACGGTCTTCATCGCTCGCCACCGCGGGCCCCGTCGACCGAAACGCCGAATCCTGCCGTCGGCCGATGGGAACAGTCGTCGCGCAAGCGCCGAAGGCAGGAGTGGGGGACCCAAGGTAAGTGCCGGTCCCGGCCGTTGAGACAGACGGCCGACGACCGGCTTGGGGTGAAGCCGCGTGCAAGGACACGTGGCCGGGCAACTTTCCGGCCCGAACCCGACAGCTCACCTCACAGGCGTCGGTGAGGAGAATTCCCATGCTGTTTTCCGCCAAGGGCAAACACCGCCGTCGCTCCAAGGCCGCCCAGGTCGCCACGCTCGTCGGCGTCACCGGTGTCGCCGTCGCCGCCCCGCTGCTGACCGCGGGCACCGCCTCGGCCGCCACCGCCTCCGAGTGGGACGCCGTCGCCCAGTGCGAGTCCGGCGGCAACTGGGCCATCAACACCGGCAACGGCTTCTACGGCGGCCTGCAGTTCACCAACTCCACCTGGGCCGCGTTCGGCGGCACCGCCTACGCCCCGCGCGCCGACCTGGCGTCGAAGGCCCAGCAGATCGCCGTCGCCGAGAAGGTCCTCGCGGGCCAGGGCAAGGGTGCGTGGCCGAGCTGCGGCGTCGGCCTCTCCGGTGCCTCCTACGACGGCGGCGCCGCCGAGAGCACCCCGCAGCAGAGCGAGCCCCAGCAGGCCGCCCCGCAGCAGGCCGCCCCGAAGCAGCCGGAGCGCAGCACCGAGCAGCCGGCCAGCCGCAGCGAGCAGCGCGAGGCCCCGAAGACCGTCACCACCCCGACCGGCAAGAAGGTCAAGAAGGGCGACGGCGAGTACAAGGTCGTCACCGGCGACACCCTCAGCAAGATCGCCCAGGCGCAGGGCGTCAAGGGCGGCTGGGCCAAGCTCTTCGAGCTGAACAAGGACGTCGTCGAGAACGCCGACCTCATCTACCCGGGTCAGCAGCTCCACCTGAAGTGAGCCCGGCGGCCCGCGTGAGTCCGGCGGCTCACGCGGCCCCGACGACCCTCCCGCGGTGACCACCCCGGTCCGGCGTGCCCTTCCCCCGTGCGCGCCGGACCGGGGTTCCCCCGTTTACGGGGGCGCCGGGGCCCCTGCGGTTACTGTCCAGTAAATCTGGGACCCTTCGTCCCGGGATGCGTGCCCTTGGGTCCTTTTTCGTCCCAGCGTGCGGGCGCCCGGCTGGCCGGAGCCCCCGGGCCGGTTAGGCTCTTGTCGCAAGGCCAAGCGACCCTGCACCGACCTTGCGTCACATCCAGCGTCACATCCCAGAAGGAGATGCTCGTGCCGTCCATCGACGTCGTCGTAGCCCGGGAAATCCTGGACTCCCGAGGCAACCCCACGGTCGAGGTCGAGGTCGGCCTCGACGACGGCAGCACCGGCCGTGCTGCCGTTCCGTCCGGCGCCTCCACCGGTGCCTTCGAGGCCATCGAGCTCCGCGACGGTGACCCGAACCGCTACCTCGGCAAGGGTGTCGAGAAGGCCGTCCTCGCCGTCATCGAGCAGATCGGCCCGGAGCTCGTCGGCTACGACGCCACCGAGCAGCGCCTGATCGACCAGGCCATGTTCGACCTGGACGCCACCGAGAACAAGGGCTCGCTCGGCGCCAACGCCATCCTCGGCGTCTCCCTCGCCGTCGCGCACGCCGCCTCCGAGGCGTCCGACCTCCCGCTCTTCCGCTACCTGGGCGGCCCGAACGCGCACCTGCTGCCCGTTCCGATGATGAACATCCTCAACGGCGGTTCGCACGCGGACTCCAACGTGGACATCCAGGAGTTCATGATCGCCCCGATCGGCGCGGAGTCCTTCTCCGAGGCCCTCCGCTGGGGTGCGGAGATCTACCACACCCTCAAGAACGTCCTGAAGCGCAAGGGCCTCTCCACCGGCCTCGGCGACGAGGGCGGCTTCGCCCCGAACCTGGAGTCGAACCGCGCCGCCCTCGACCTCATCGTCGAGGCCATCAAGGAGGCCGGCTACACCCCGGGCACCGATGTCGCGCTCGCGCTCGACGTCGCCGCCTCCGAGTTCTACAAGGACGGCTCCTACGAGTTCGAGGGCAAGTCCCGCTCGGCCGCCGAGATGACCGAGTACTACGAGGAGCTCGTCTCCGCGTACCCGCTGGTCTCCATCGAGGACCCGCTGTTCGAGGACGACTGGGACGGCTGGAAGATCATCACCGACAAGCTGGGCGCCAAGGTCCAGATCGTCGGCGACGACCTCTTCGTCACCAACCCGGAGCGCCTGGCCCGCGGCATCGAGGAGGGCGCCGCGAACGCCCTCCTGGTCAAGGTCAACCAGATCGGCTCGCTGACCGAGACCCTCGACGCCGTCGAGCTCGCCCAGCGCAACGGCTTCAAGTGCATGATGTCCCACCGCTCCGGCGAGACCGAGGACGTCACCATCGCCGACCTCGCCGTCGCCGTGAACTGCGGTCAGATCAAGACCGGCGCCCCGGCCCGCTCGGACCGCGTCGCCAAGTACAACCAGCTGCTGCGCATCGAGGAGATCCTCGACGACGCCGCGGTCTACGCCGGCCGCAGCGCCTTCCCGCGCTTCAAGGGCTGACACCCACGCTCCTCCCCGCTTTGCGTCCGAAGAACTGAACAGGAAGCAAAGGCGTAGCGAAGCGAAGCGTCCCCGTACTCGGTCCCGTACCGTGTGCGGGGACGCACGCGTGAACAGGGGAGGCGACACGACATGGCCGCGAAGGACCGGGACCGGTTCTCGACCGCGACCCGGATCAGACTGCTCGGCGAGCAGACCGCCGCCCGTGTCTACCGCTCCCAGACCCGTCGCCAGGCCCGCCGCTCCCGGCTCACCGGCCGCGCGGCCTTCCTCGCCCTCGTGGTCTGCTCCCTCGTCGTGGCGCTCGCCTACCCGATGCGGAGCTACGTCTCCCAGCAGGGCGAGATCGCCGAGCAGCAGCGCAAGGCCGCCGAGGCCGCCCGGCGGGTCGAGGAGCTGAAGGACGAGAAGGCCCGCCTCCAGGACCCGGCCTACGTCCGCCGCCTCGCCCGCGAGCGCCTGCACTACGTGATGCCCGGCGAGACCGGCTTCACCGTGGACGACCCCGACGCGGAGCGACGGCCCCGCGCCGACCAGGGCGCGGCCGAACGCCCCTGGTACGACAACCTCTGGGACGGCGTCGACCACGCCGACCGTCCCTGACCACTCCTCCGCGACACACGAGCAAGGCAGACATGGAAACGCCCCCTCCGCAGACCGAACGCACCGAGCCCACCGAGCAGGACATCGCCGCCTTCGAGCTCCAGCTCGGCCGCCCGCCCCGCGGCCTGCGCGCCATCGCGCACCGCTGCCCGTGCGGCAACCCGGACGTCGTCGAGACCGCGCCCCGGCTCCCCGACGGCACGCCGTTCCCCACCACGTACTACCTGACCTGCCCCCGGGCGGCCTCGGCCATCGGCACCCTGGAGGCCAACGGGGTCATGAAGGAGATGCAGGCCCGGCTCGCCACCGACCCGGAGCTCGCCGCCGCCTACCGGGCCGCGCACGAGGACTACATCGCCCGCCGCGACGCCATCGAGGTCCTGGAGGGCTTCCCGAGCGCCGGCGGCATGCCGGACCGGGTCAAGTGCCTGCACGTCCTCGTCGGCCACTCGCTGGCCGCCGGCCCGGGCGTGAACCCGTTCGGCGACGAGGCGCTCGCGATGCTGCCGGAGTGGTGGGCGAAGGGCCCGTGCGTGAGCCCGTGCGCGGAGAAGGAGGGCGAGGGGAAGTGACCCGGGTCGCCGGAATCGACTGCGGTACGAACTCCATCCGCCTCCTCGTCGCCGACGTCCACCCGGACACGGGCGAGCTGATCGAGCTGGACCGGCGGATGACGATCGTCCGGCTCGGCCAGGGCGTCGACAAGACCGGCCGGCTCGCCCCCGAGGCCCTGGAGCGGACCTTCGCGGCCTGCCGCGAGTACGCCGGGGTCATCAGGGAACTGGGCGCCGAGCGGCTCCGCTTCGTCGCCACCTCCGCCTCCCGCGACGCCGAGAACCGCGCGGACTTCGTGAACGGGGTCGTGGAGATCCTGGGCGTCGAGCCCGAGGTCATCACCGGCGACCAGGAGGCCGAGTTCTCCTTCACCGGCGCCACCGGCGAACTGCACGGGGACGACCGCCGCCTGGTCGTGGACATCGGCGGCGGCTCGACGGAGTTCGTGGTCGGCAACAAGCACGTCGAGGCCGCCCGCTCCGTCGACATCGGCTGCGTCCGGCTCACCGAGCGGCACGTCCGGCACGACCCGCCGACCGCCGAGGAGGTCGCCGCGATCCGCGCCGACGTCCGTACCGCGCTCGACCTGGCCGCCGAGACCGTGCCGATCGACGCGGCGGAGACCCTCGTCGGGCTCGCCGGCTCCGTCACCACGGTCGCCGCGATCGCCCTCGGGCTGCCCGAGTACGACTCCGAGAAGGTCCACCACTCCCGGATCTCCGCCGCCCAGGTCGCCGAGGTGACCGAGCGGCTCCTCGCCTCCACCCACGACGAGCGGGCCGCGATCCCCGTCATCCACCCCGGCCGGGTCGACGTGATCATCGCCGGAGCGGTCGTCCTGCGGGAGATCGTGGAGCGCGTCGGGGCCCGCGAGGTGGTCGTCAGCGAGCACGACATTCTCGATGGGATCGCCCTATCCGTGGCATAGCGGACGGCTATCGAGCCCTCCGGCGACACCCCGTCGGAAAAGGTTCGTGAAGTTCTTCACAAGGAAAAGGGCCTCGATGGCCCCCATGGAAGGTCATTAGGCCCTCCGAGGGGGGTCCCGGGGCCCTTTCGCAGGTGTGGAGGTCGATTCGCTCGATGTTTCCATCGTGTGAACCCAGGCTCCGGTTCAGCGTTAACGGGGGCTCTCCAGGCCAGTTCACGAGGGGTGAACAACGTTCGCCAGTGCACCCCGGTTCCTTTGCAGGACCATGACGTGGATCACGTGGGCGGCGGAGTGTAGCAGAGGTGTCCCGGAACCTTGTGAAGGGGCGCACGAGCACCCCCCTGAGGAGGGGTGGATACTCGATCTCATGAGCACCACGGAGCGTCCCAGGATCCTCGTAGTAGGCGGCGGGTACGTAGGCCTGTACGCAGCTCGGCGCATCCTCAAGAAGATGCGCTACGCGGAGGCGACCGTCACGGTCGTCGACCCGCGGTCGTACATGACCTACCAGCCCTTCCTCCCCGAAGCCGCCGCCGGCAGCATCTCCCCGCGTCACGTCGTCGTCCCGCTGCGACGCGTCGTCCGCGGAGCCGAGGTGCTCACCGGCCGGGTCACCACCATCGACCAGGACCGCAAGGTCGCCACGATCGCGCCGCTCGTCGGCGAGGCGTACGAGCTGCCGTTCGACTACCTGGTCATCTCGATGGGCGCGGTCTCCCGCACCTTCCCGATCCCCGGCCTCGCCGAGCAGGGCATCGGCATGAAGGGCATCGAGGAGGCCATCGGCCTGCGCAACCACGTCCTCGAGCAGCTCGACAAGGCCGACTCGACCACCGACGAGGAGGTCCGCCGCAAGGCCCTGACCTTCGTCTTCGTCGGCGGTGGCTTCGCCGGCGCCGAGACGATCGGCGAGGTCGAGGACATGGCCCGCGACGCCGCGAAGTACTACCAGAACGTGTCGCGCGAGGACATGCGCTTCATCCTGGTCGACGCGGCCGACAAGATCCTTCCCGAGGTCGGCCCCAAGCTCGGCCAGTACGGCAAGGAGCACCTGGAGTCCCGCGGGATCGAGATCTACCTCGAGACCTCCATGGACTCCTGCGTCGACGGCCACGTCGTGCTGAAGAACGGCCTCGAGGTCGACTCCAGCACGATCGTCTGGACCGCCGGCGTGAAGCCGAACCCGGCGCTCGCCCGCTTCGGTCTGCCGCTCGGCCCCCGCGGCCACGTGGACTGCAACGAGAAGCTCCAGGTCAACGGCATGGACTACGTCTGGGCCGCGGGCGACAACGCCCAGGTCCCGGACATGGCCGCGATCAAGGCCGGCGTCCCGCGCGAGCGCGCCTGGTGCCCGCCGAACGCCCAGCACGCCCTGCGCCAGGCCAAGGTCCTCGGCGACAACGTGGTGGCCGGCATGCGCGGCTTCCCGCAGAAGGAGTACAGCCACGCCAACAAGGGCGCGGTGGCCGGACTCGGTCTGCACAAGGGCGTCGCCATGATCGTCATGGGCAAGATGAAGATCAAGCTCAAGGGCCGTCTCGCCTGGTACATGCACCGTGGCTACCACGGCATGGCGATGCCGACCTTCAACCGCAAGATCCGCGTCTTCGCCGACTGGACCCTCGGCATGTTCCTCAAGCGCGAGGTCGTGTCGCTCGGCGCCATGGAGACGCCGCGCGAGGAGTTCTACGAGGCGGCCAAGCCCGCCCCGGCGCCGGCCGCCCCGGTGCAGGAGAAGGCCAAGGCCTCGTAAGACCCCAGCAGTAACAGCAGTAACACGCAAGGCCGTAAAAGGGCCGTCCGCCATCCGTGGTGCGGACGGCCCTTCGCGTGTTTTGCCGACTCGTTGCGCCGCGTCGGGACTGCGACGCCTACGGACGGTGTTCCCTTGGTGACGAACATTTCTGGGGCACGAAGATCACGGAGGTGTGCACCATGGCCGACGCCGCGTCGCGGCTGACGACCCTCGCCGAGGAACTCCTCGGCGGACCGCTCCCGGTCCGCCTGCGAGCCTGGGACGGCAGCGAGGCCGGGCCCGCGGGCGGCCCCGTCCTGATCGTCCGCGACCGCCGGGCCCTGCGGAGACTGATCTGGAAGCCCGGCGAACTGGGCCTCGCCCGCGCCTGGGTGGCCGGCGAGATCGACGTCGAGGGAGACCTCTACGACCTCCTGGACCGCCTCTCGGGCCTCCTGTGGGACCGGAGCGGGGAGACCAGGAGCCTGCTGGACGCCGCACGCGACCCCAGGCTGCGCGCCGCCGCCCGCGCCCTGCTGAGGATCGCCGGCCCCTTCCCGCCGCCGAAGCCCCCGGCGGAGGAGATGCGCGGCCGCAGCGGCAACAGGCACAGCAAGCGCCGCGACAAGCAGGCGATCAGTCACCACTACGACGTGGGCAACGACTTCTACGAGCTGGTCCTCGGCCCCTCGATGGTCTACTCGTGCGCCTACTGGACCGAGAAGGGCACCCTGGAGGAAGCCCAGCGCGACAAGCTGGACCTCATCGCCCGCAAGCTGAACCTCAAGGAGGGCGACCGGCTCCTCGACGTGGGCTGCGGCTGGGGCTCCATGGCCCTCCACGCCGCCCGCGAGTACGGCGCCAGGGTCGTCGGCGTCACCCTCTCCCGCGAACAGGCCGCCTACGCCCGCAAGCGGATCGCCGAGGAGGGCCTCGCCGACCTGATCGAGATCCGCGTCCAGGACTACCGGGACGTCACCGACGGCCCGTACGACGCGATCTCCTCGATCGGCATGGCCGAGCACGTCGGCGCCGTGAGGTACCGGGAGTACGCCGACACCCTGTACGGCCTCCTCAAGCCCGGCGGACGGCTCCTGAACCACCAGATCTCCCGGCGCCCCGAGCCCGAAGAGGAGGCCTACGAGATCGACGCCTTCATCGACGCGTACGTCTTCCCCGACGGCGAACTCTCCCCCATGGGCAGCACCCTGACGACCCTGGAGGACGCCGGCTTCGAGGTCCGGGACGTGGAGGCGATCCGCGAGCACTACGCGCTGACGCTGCGCCGCTGGGTGGCCAACCTGGAGGCGGACTGGGACCGGGCGGTCCGGCTCACCTCGCCCGGCCGGGCCCGCATCTGGCGGCTCTACATGGCGGCCTCGGCGGTCTCCTTCGAGCGCAACCGGATCGGCGTGAACCAGTTCCTCGCCGTGAAGACCCCGGCGTCGGGCGCGAGCGGCACGGCGCTGCGGCCGCGCGTCTGGCAGGAGTGAACGGGTGAGGGCCGGACCCCGCGCGGGGTCCGGCCCTCTTCTCCGTACGGGTCCGGCTACTCGGCCTTGATCGCGGAGAGCATGTTCAGCTTCGCCGCGCTGCGGGCCGGCCACAGGGAGGCGAGGACGCCGACCAGGGCGGCCAGGACCAGGAAGACCCCGACGCGGTCCCAGGGCACGACCAGGCCGTAGCCCGGCAGGCTGCTCTCGAAGGTCTTGCCGAGGGCCCAGGCGAGGAAGGTGCCGAGGCCGATGCCGACGACCGCGCCGAACACCGAGATGACCACGGCCTCCAGACGGACCATCCGCTTCACCCGGCGCCGGTCGAGACCGATCGCCCGGATCATGCCGATCTCCTGCTGACGCTCGAAGACGGACATCGCGAGGGTGTTGACGACGCCGAGGACGGCGATGATCAGGGCCATCGCGAGCAGGCCGTACATGATGTTCAGCAGCAGGTTGATCTGCCCGCCGAAGGTGTCGCGGATGTCCTTCTTGTCGAGGACGGTGATGGCCGGGTTGTCACCCATGGCCTTGGCCAGCGCCTGCTCGTTCGCGTCGCTCGGGCCGCCGTCGGTGGAGACGAAGATCTGCGGGATGTACGGCTGCGGGTCGTGCGCGTCGAGGATCTTCGCGTCCACGAGGACGGGGGAGAGGAACTCGCTGTCCTGGTAGATCGCGCCGACGGTCAGCGTGCCCTTCTTCTTGTCCAGGTACTCGACCGGGACGCTGGAGCCGACCTTCAGGCCGCGGCTGGTGGCGGTCTTGTCCGCGACGGCGATCCTCCCCTCGCCGAGGGACGCCAGCGAGCCGTTCACGACCTCGACCTTGAGGACCTTCTCGATGTCGCCGGGGGTGACGCCGGAGGCGGAGACGTACTTCCCCTTGAGGTCGAAGGCGCCCGCCTGCTGCGGGGAGACCGCGGTGACGCCCGGGGCCTTCTCCAGGGCCCTCAGGGCCTCCTGCGACAGGCTGTTGCCGCTGGCCATGGTGACCATGTAGTCGGCCCTGATCTGGTCGACGGTCATCTTGTCCAGGGCCTGGCCGGCGCTGACGCCGATCACCGTGAGGCCGGTGACCAGGGTGAGGCCGATGGCGAGCGCGGAGGCGGTGGCGCCGGTGCGGCGCGGGTTGCGGACCGCGTTGAGGCCGGCGAGCTTGCCGGAGATCCCGAAGGCCTTCACGAAGAAGGGGCGGATCAGGGCGATCACGGGCCGGGACAGGAACGGGATGAGGACGATGATGCCGATGAGGGTGGCGAAGGCGCCGCCCGCGATGGTCATGCGGCCCTCGTCGCCGCCGGTGTTCGCGCCGAGCACGATGAGGACGGCGCCGATCGCGGTGATCGCCGCGCCGATCGCGTTCCGCACGACGAGCGACTTGGTGTTCGGGGTCGCGTGGACGCTGTTCATCGCGGCGACCGGCGGGATCTTCGCGGCCCGGCGGCCGGGCAGCCAGGCGGCCAGCATGGTGATGACGACGCCGACGCCGAAGGCGGCCGCCACCGGGGTGACGCCGAGGACCAGGGAGCCGTCCGGGACCTTCATGTCGAAGGCGGCCATGCCGGAGCGCAGGGCCACGGCGAGCCCGATGCCGAGGAGGTATCCGACGGCGGAGGCGAGGACGCCGACGATCCCGGCCTCGATCAGGACGGAGCGGGTGATCTGCCGGCGCGAGGCGCCGACCGCCCGCATCAGGGCGAGTTCCTTGGTGCGCTGGGCGACCAGCATGGTGAAGGTGTTGGAGATCAGGAAGACGCCGACGAAGAGAGCGATGCCGGCGAAGCCGAGCAGCGTCTGGTTCAGGGCGCCGAGGCCGGACTCGATCTGGCGGGCCTGCTCGTCGGCCAGGCCCTGGCCGGTCTGGGCGGTCGCGGCCTTCGGGATGACCTTCAGGACCTCGTCGCGGAGCTTCTCGGCGTCGGCGCCGGGGGCCGCCGTCACGTTCAGGTCGGAGTAGTAGCCGGGCTTGAGGTAGAGCTTCTGGGCGACCGGGGCGTCGAAGACGACGAGGCTGCCGCCGGCGTTGACGGCGCCGTCCTCGGTGGTGAAGACACCGGAGAGGGTGAACTCCTTCACCGGGCCGTTGGTGGCGACCCGGACCCGGTCGCCGACCTCGTAGCCGCCCTTGTCGGCGGTGTCCTTGTCGAGGGCGACCTGGTCGGCCGCGGTCGGGCCGTGTCCGGTGGTGAAGGCGAGGGCCGGGTCCTTGCCGTCCTTGCCGGGGGCGAAGTTGGTGCCCTTGTTGGACCAGCCGACGCCGATCAGCTTGCCCTTCTCGTCCGGCACGCCGGCGAAGCCGTCGACGCGCGGCGCGACGGCGGTGACGCCGTCGAGCTTCGCGACCTCGTCGACGGTCCGCTGGGAGAGGCCGGGGTTCTTGACGGCCTCCTCCGGGTTCGGCCGCAGGCTGACGGCGACGGCCACGTCGTCGTAGCTCTTCGCCGACTGGTTGCGGAAGGCCTGGGAGAGGGTGTCGGTGAAGACGAGGGTGCCGGAGACGAAGGCCACGCCGAGCATCACGGCGAGGACGGTCATGAGCAGCCGCGCCTTGTGCGCGAGGACGTTGCGCAGGGCGGTACGGAACATGGGAGGGTCCTGGAGTCCTGGGAGGAGTGGGCGGGTACGGGGGCGACGCCGGTGCGTCAGCTCGTACGGCCCTTGGCGTCGAAGGCCTTCATGCGGTCGAGGACGCCGTCCGCCGTCGGGCGCGGCATCTCGTCGACGATCCGGCCGTCCGCGAGGAAGATCACGCGGTCCGCGTAGGAGGCGGCCACCGCGTCGTGGGTGACCATGACGACGGTCTGGCCCAGCTCCCGTACCGAGTTGCGCAGGAAGCCGAGGACCTCGGCGCCCGAGCGGGAGTCCAGGTTTCCGGTGGGCTCGTCGCCGAAGATGATCTCGGGGCGGGAGGCGAGGGCGCGGGCCACGGCCACGCGCTGCTGCTGGCCGCCGGAGAGCTCGGTGGGGCGGTGCTTGAGGCGGCCGGAGAGGCCGAGCATGTCGATGACCTGCTGGACCCACTGCTTGTCGGCCTTGCGGCCCGCGATGTCCATCGGCAGCGTGATGTTCTCCAGGGCCGTCAGCGTCGGCAGCAGGTTGAAGGCCTGGAAGATGAAGCCGATCTTGTCCCGGCGCAGCTGGGTGAGCTGCTTGTCCTTCAGGGTGGAGAGCTCCGTCTCGCCGATCCGCACCGAGCCGGAGGAGAAGGAGTCCAGGCCGGCGACGCAGTGCATGAGCGTCGACTTGCCGGAGCCGGAGGGGCCCATGATCGCCGTGAACTCGCCCTGCCGGAAGTCCACGCTGACCCGGTCGAGCGCGACCACCTGGGTCTCGCCGTGTCCGTAGACCTTGGTGAGATCCGTGGCGCGGGCGGCCACCGCGGTGGCGCGGGACACGGTGGGGGTGGTGGTCACGGGAGGACTCCTGTCACTGCGGCTGCGATTCGGGAACCCCTCCATCGTGTCGAGCGTCAGGGTGCCGGTCGTCCGTCCACATGCCCGTTCCGGGGGCAGCCTCGAGTCTGACCGGGGGGCCGATCCGTCCTCCTGAGGTATGACGGCGGCCCTGAGTGGCGCCCTCGCGCCGACGTGACAGAAGTGCGACGACTTTTCGTCATTCCAGGGGGTGCGGCTTTGCGCCTGCGATCCCCGTCACAGTTCGGCGAAAGGGCCCTCACCTGCACTGACGCACCCTCAGACGTCAATAAAATAAGACAACATCGGACCGTCGTTCCGCTGATCGGGGGAAACCGTCCCGATAGGCTCATGTGCCAACGCGGAGCTTCGCGGCGACGCCCGGATGGTGGAACGCAGACACGGCGAGCTTAAACCTCGCTGGCCTTCGGGCCGTACCGGTTCGAGTCCGGTTCCGGGCACCACGGTTGCGCTACTACGGCAGCCGGTCCAGCAGCCAGGAGCCGTACTCCTCGGAGAGGAGCGGGCCGGACGCGCCCGTCCCCGGAGGGGCCGACTCGTCGAAGTCGTCGTCGGCCAGGCCGTCGGTGACGCCCTCGTCGAGCAGGCGGAGGGTGCGGGCCGACCGCGGCGTCCTCCCCGTGCGGGACAGCTCGGCCTCGTCCTCCAGGCCGGGCGCCTCGCCGTCGTGCGAGAAGAAGACCCGGGTCTCGTGGTCCAGCGACCGGTACTCCATGCTCGCCAGCGCGTAGCGGGCGGCGAGGGCGCCCCCGGCGGTGCCGCCCACGGTCAGCCGCCCGGCGCCCACCCGCTCCGCGGCCGTCCGCCGGATCGCCGACTCGACGGTCCCGCCGGCGCGGGTCATCGACGCGTCGGCGTCGAGGCCGAGGAGGATCAGGTCGTGGCCGCGGTCCCTCAGGGCCGCGAGGAGCGAATACGAGGGGTGGTCCGCGGCCGCGGCGAGGTCGTCGGCCCCGGTCCCGGGGTCGCCGGCCAGGAGGACGGGACGGCCGAGGAGGCCGCGGGCGGTGAACACCCACGCGGTGCCGCCGCGCAGGTCCCAGGTCTCGTTCGGCGTGGCGGTCATGGACTCTCCCTGCCTGTGGGGTGACTGACGGGGCGAGCCTGGCGGAGCCGGACCCTCCGGCACCGACGAAGATCGAAAACTTACGGGAAAAGATCCTCCCCGAGCACTAGAGAGTTTCTTTTGCCTACGCATTACTCTTGACGCAAGACCGCGCCGCGCGGTCTGCCATGGAGGAGTGAGATGAGGAGCAGCAACCCGGTCTTCTCGCGACGGGGGTTCAGCCGCGACGCGGGCCACGCAGGCTTCAACGCGCAGCAGCCGCAGGCCGGGGGCCCCGCCGTGGGAACCAACCCGTACGCCACGGGCAACCCGTACGCCCAGGGCGCGGCGAACCCGTACGCGACCAACCCGTACGCCCCGCAGGACACCCAGCTCGGAGCCCCGCAGCAGGCCCGCGGCAACGTGATGACGATCGACGACGTCGTGAGCCGTACGGCCATGACGCTCGGCACGGTCGTGCTCACCGCCGTCCTGTCCTGGCTGCTGCTGCCGGTCGACCCGGCGAACCTCGGCAAGTCGTACGGCATCGCCATCGGCGCCGCCCTGGTGGCCTTCGTGCTGGCGATGGTCCAGTCGTTCAAGCGCAAGCCGACGCCCGCGCTGATCCTGGGCTACGCCGCCTTCGAGGGCGTCTTCCTCGGCGTGATCTCCGCCGCCGTCTCGACGTACATCTCCCCGGGTGTCGTCGTCCAGGCGGTCCTGGGCACGATGTCGGTCTTCGCCGGTGTGCTCATCGCCTACAAGATGGGCTGGATCCGCGTCACCCGCCGCTTCTACGGCTTCGTGATCGCGGCCGCCATCGGCTTCGTCCTGCTGATGATGGTCAACGCCCTCGTCTCCGTCTTCGACGGTGCGGGCGACGGCCTCGGCTTCCGCAGCGGCGGCCTCGGCATCGTCTTCGGCATCATCGGCATCATCCTGGGCGCCTGCTTCCTCGCCCTCGACTTCAAGCAGGTCGAGGACGGCGTGACCTACGGCGCGCCGCGCGAGGAGGCCTGGCTGGCCGCCTTCGGTCTCACCATGACCCTGGTGTGGATCTACCTGGAGATGCTGCGTCTGCTGTCGATCCTGCAGGGCGACGACTGACGCACCCCCCGACTCGGGGGGAAGGGCCCGTCCGGCTTCGTGCCGGGCGGGCCCTTCCGCGTTCTCAGGGGCGGGCCGCGTCGAGGAGGACGCGGGCCGCCGCCTTCGCCTGGGCGGCCGGCTCGGGGGAGCCGGTGATGCCCGCGACGGCCATGGCGCCGTTGGCGAGCAGGGCCAACTGGTCGGCGAGGGCGGGCGGGGCGCCGAGGGCGTCCGTCTGCTCGGCGAAGTACGCCCGCAGGGCCTCCTTGTGGTCACGGGCGATCGTGGCGACCGCCGGGGTGACCCCGCCGAGCTCCCCGAAGGTGTTGATGAACGCGCAGCCGCGGAACCCGGGCTCCGCGAACCAGCCGGCCAGCCAGTCGAAGACGGCGAGCGCCCGCTCGTACGGCCCCTCCGCGGTCCGTGCGCCATGGTCGGCGAGGGCGGTCCGCACGGCCTCGTCGCGGCGCCGCAGCACGGCCTCGACCAGCAGGTCCTTGGACGGGAAGACCTGGTAGAGCCGCTTCAGCGAGACCCCGGAGGCGGCGCGGATGGCGTCCATGCCGACGGCCTGCACCCCCCGCTCGTCGAAGAGCCGCTCCGCGGTGTCGAGCAGCTTCAGTCCGGCCGTTTCCGCGTCCATCGCGCGATCACCCCTTGCGTGGAGAACCATCGTTCTCGTAGTCTACAGGGCATCGGGAGAACGACCGTTCTCCCGATCGGAGACCGGAAACGGGGAGTCAGCCATGTCCGCATTCGCCCTGCGCGCCCGCACCGCCACCGTCGACGGACTCGACGTCTTCTACCGGGAGGCCGGCGACCCGGCCAACCCCACCCTGGTCCTGCTGCACGGCTTCCCGTCCAGCTCGCACATGTACCGGGGGCTCATCGCCGAGCTCGCCGACGAGTACCACCTGATCGCCCCGGACCACATCGGCTTCGGCGCCTCCGCCGCGCCGGCCGTCGAGGACTTCGAGTACAGCTTCGAGAAGCTCACCGAGATCACCCTCGGGCTCCTCGACCAGCTCGGCCTGGAGAGGTTCGCGCTCTACATCCAGGACTACGGCGCGCCGATCGGCCTGCGGATCGCCTCCCGGCACCCCGAGCGCGTCACCGCGATCGTCAGCCAGAGCGGCAACGCCTACACGGAGGGCTTCACGCCCTTCTGGGACGTGCTCTTCGCCCACGCCCGGGACCGGGCGGCGCACGAGGCCGGCGTACGGGAGCTGCTGACCGCCGGGGCCACCCGCTGGCAGTACACCCACGGGGTGCCCGCCGACCGGCTCGACCGGATCTCCCCCGAGACCTGGACCCTGGACCAGGCCGGCCTCGACCGGCCCGGCAACAAGGAGATCCAGCTCCAGCTCTTCTGGGACTACCAGTTCAACCTGGACGGCTACCCGGCCTTCCAGGAGTACTTCCGCACCCACCGGCCGCCGCTGCTCGCGGCCTGGGGGCGCGGCGACGAGATCTTCGGGCCGGCCGGGGCCGAGGCCTTCGCCCGGGACCTGCCCGACGCCGAGATCCACCTCCTGGACGCCGGACACTTCGCCCTGGAGACGCACGGCGAGGAGATCGCCGCGCTCGTCCGCGACTTCCTCGGCCGGCACGTGAAGTGACGCGGCCGGGGAGGGGGACGGGGTCAGAGCAGTCTGCGCGCCGCCCGCCGCAGGTTGTACTCGTGGATGATCGCCTTCGCGTGGCCGTACGTCAGCTCGTGCGCCCCGCGGAGCCAGCTGAGCCGGTCCTCGAAGCGGAGGAGGGAGGGGCCCTCGTCGACGATGCGCATCCAGTCGGTGATCTCACGACCGGTACGGGCCGGGATCCGGGCCAGCAGGTTGCGGTGGGTCTCTTCGGAGAAAGTCTGGGACATCGGCGCCTCCGGACGCTTCGTGCCGTGTGCTTCTCGTACTCCTTCCCGTCACCGTGCCGAAGCGTTCGCCCGTTGGCAAGGGGCCGGGCAGGGCGCGTAGGGTCGCGGGGTGCACGATACGAGTGAACTGACCGCCGCCGTCGAGCGGTTCGCCGACCGGCTGCGGGCCGCCCCGCAGAGCCGCCTCCGGCAGGCCGCGGCGGCCGAAGGGCTGGCCCTCGCCCGCGAGTTGGCGGTGCGCGCCCAGCGCGCCGAGGACCCGGACCGGGAGCCGAGGATCATGCCGGACGCGGGTCTGTTCACGGTGGGCGACCAACTCGCCGTCGCCGGGAACGATCTGGCCGAAGTCCTGCGAACGGCCCCGGCCGGCTCCCACGAGAAGGAGCTGGACGAGGCCGTGAGGCTGGTACGGGAGGCGGCGGAGCGCGCCGGGCTGTAGAGAGGGCCGCCGGGGCCGCCGTGCGGGCCCGTGGGGCGGCCGTGGGCCCCTACAGGGTTACAGGGAGGCGATCACGCGGTCCGCGAGGATGTAGACGTTCTCCTCGTCCGTGTCGCCGTAGGAGAAGGTCAGGGCGAAGGCGCCCGAGACGCCCGAGCCGCCGAGCAGGACCGGGGTGCGGCCCGCGCGCAGGGCCTCGGCGAGACGCTCCGCGGTCTCGCGGTGACCGGGGGTCATGCAGAGCGTGGTGCCGTCCGCGAAGACGTACACGTCGAGGGTGCCGAGCGGGCCCGGGCGCACGTCGGTGAGCGCGGTGCGGGTGTCCGCGAGCTCCTCCAGGCGGGCCACCGTCCGCTCGTGGTCGGTGACCACGGGCGTCTGCACCGGCACGAAGTCGGGGTGCGAGGGGTGCCGGCGGCGGGCCGCGGCCAGCTCCGCCGAGTCCTCGGGGTACTCGTCGAGGGAGTCCAGCGCCTCGGGGCCGTCGAGCGCGGCGGCCTCCGCCTCCATGGCCTCCAGGGCCATCGCCTCCAGACCCACGAAGTCGGCCTGGCGCGGCACGAAGAAGGTGCCGTCGTCGGCCTGGCCGCCCAGGCCGCCCAGCAGGGACGGGGCGTCGGCGGCGTCACGGGCCTCCTGCGCGGCCCAGAAGGCGCGCGCCTCCGCGAGCTCGCGCTCGCGCTCCTCGGCCAGCGCCTCGGCGACCGCGGCCCGTATCTCGGCGGCGGGCGAGGTGCGGGCCGCGGGGACCGTCCCGCCGTGGCCGGCGGCCAGCTCGCCCCGGAGGGCGGTGACCTCCTTGCGGAGACCGTGGACGGCGTGCAGGGCAGCAGCGCCCACGGCCGTGGCAGCGGCCGTGGTCAGCAGCAGGGCAAGAGACATGGCGCTCACTGACGTACTCCCGATTCCGAGTCGATCCCCCGACTTCCTACATCAGCTTGTCCTGGGGTGGCGCTGCCTGTCAGTGCATTACGTCACGAATTGGACAGGTATTTCTGCCAGGCGTTTAGTCCCGAAACGGCTCTGACCTGGGAAAACAATCTCCCCCGGGATGTAGGTCACATCCTGGGGGAGATTCGGTCACGGCTCGGACGCGGAGCGGTTGACCCGCCAGGTCCGTGGAGAGCGGAGGCTCGGCTCAGTCGCTCGCTCTCGTGGTCGCACTGCGCTTCGCCACCGCTGCGGGCAGGTGCCGCCCTCGTTCCTCGGGCGACCCCTACCCTCCGCTACGGCTCGGCTCAGTCGCTCGCTCTCGTGGTCGCACTGCGCTTCGCCACCGCTGCGGGCAGGTGCCGCCCTCGTTCCTCGGGCGACCCCTACCCTCCGCTACGGCTCAGCTCAGTCGCTCGATGACCATCGCCATGCCCTGGCCGCCGCCGACGCACATGGTCTCCAGGCCGAACTGCTTGTCGTGGAACTGGAGGCTGTTGATCAGCGTGCCGGTGATCCGGGCGCCGGTCATGCCGAAGGGGTGGCCGACGGCGATGGCGCCGCCGTTGACGTTCACCTTGTCCAGGTCCAGGCCCAGGTCCTGGTAGGACGGGATGACCTGGGCGGCGAAGGCCTCGTTGATCTCGGCGAGGTCGATGTCGCCGATGGTCAGGCCGGCGCGCTTGAGGGCCTGCTTCGAGGCCTCGACCGGGCCGAGGCCCATGATCTCGGGGGAGAGGCCGGAGACGCCGGTGGAGACGATCCGGGCCAGCGGGGTCAGGCCGAGCTCGCGGGCCTTGGTGTCGGACATGATCACCAGCGCGGCGGCGCCGTCGTTCAGCGGGCAGCAGTTGCCGGCGGTGACCAGGCCGTCGGGACGGAAGACCGGCTTGAGGCCCTGCACGCCCTCCAGGGTGACGCCCGCGCGCGGGCCGTCGTCCGCGGAGACGACCGTGCCGTCCGGCAGCGTCACCGGGGTGATCTCGCGCTCCCAGAAGCCGTTCTTGATGGCCTGCTCGGCGAGGTTCTGCGACCGCACGCCGAACTCGTCCATCTCCTGGCGGCTGATGCCCTTCCAGCGCGCCAGGTTCTCCGCGGTCTGGCCCATCGCGATGTACGCGTCCGGGACGAGGCCGTCCTCGCGCGGGTCGTGCCAGGTGGAGCCCTCGGAGGCGGCGACGGCGGCGGTACGGGCCTCGGCCTCGGCGAAGAGCGGGTTGTGCGTGTCCGGCAGCGAGTCCGAGTTGCCCTTCACGAAACGGGACACCATCTCGACGCCGGCCGAGATGAAGACGTCGCCCTCGCCCGCCTTGATCGCGTGCAGCGCCATGCGGGAGGTCTGCAGCGAGGAGGAGCAGTAACGGGTGATCGTGCAGCCCGGCAGGTGGTCCATGCCCATCTGCACGGCGACGATCCGGCCCAGGTTGTTGCCCTGCTCGCCGCCGGGGAGGCCGCAGCCGAGCATCAGGTCGTCGATGTCGCGCGGGTCCAGCTCCGGCACCTTCGCCAGGGCCGCCTGGACGATGGTCGCGGTGAGGTCGTCCGGCCGCAGGTCCTTGAGGGAGCCCTTGAAGGCCCGGCCGATGGGCGAGCGGGCGGTCGAGACGATCACGGCTTCGGGCATCACGGCTCCATGAGGGTGCGGAGTGAGCGGGCTGAAAGGGAAGTTACCCGTACGTACCGCACGGGTCACCGCTTGGACGGTGTGACGCGGACCTCTTTTCTAAGCGAGCGCTCAGCCACGGGACCTCCGCCCGTACGGCCGCGCCTGCCAGGCCGGTGCCCACCCGCCGTGTGGGCAATCGTCCCGCGGGGGCAGGGGGGTCCCCTGCTCGAGCGAAGCCGAGAGCCTGGGGGAGGGTGGGCACACGGGACGGCGCCCTTCGCGGCCGCCTCCGCGTCCCGCGCCTGGACCCGCACCACGGGTGAGCTGTGCACGGGGTGCGGGTCCAGGCCCGGGAGCCTGGGCCCGGCAAGGGCGCCGTTCCGTTGTGCCCACCCGTTCCGCCCCAGCGGAACGACCGCCCACAACGGGGTGAGCACCGCCCCCGCGGAACGACTGCCCACAACGGGCGGGGCGCCGCGTCGGTCAGGCCTGGGCGTCCTCCGGGGAAGGCTCCGCCGGGACCGGCAGGCGGCGCCGGCGGCGGTGCTTCAGGAGCGCCCACGGCGCACGCGCCCCCGTGACCTCCGTCCCCGCCTCCCGTACCGCCTCCGCCGCCGCCTTCGCCACCGGGAGCATGTTCTCCCGCCGCTCCGGCTCCAGCCGGTCCGTCTCCGGCCAGAGGCCCAGCGAGGCGCAGAGCGTCGGCAGGACGGCCATCGCCGCCGTCGCGTACCCCTCCGCCGAGGGGTGGAAGCTGTCGATCCCGAACATCTCGCGCGGGTTCGCCGCGAACTCGGGCCCCAGGAGGTCGCCCAGCGACACCGTCCGCCCGCCCTGCTCGACGACGACGATCGTCTGCGCCGCCGCCAGCTGCCGGGAGGCCCGCCGCGCCAGCCAGCGCAGGGGCTGGTAGACGGGCTCGATCGTGCCCAGATCCGGGCAGGTCCCGACCACCACCTCCGCGCCCGCCGTCCGCAGCCGGCGCACGGCCGAGGCGAGCAGCCGTACCGATTCCGTCGGGGGCAGGCGGTGCGTGACGTCGTTCGCGCCGATCATGATCACGCACACGTCCGGCGGCCCGAGCGGCTGCGAGAGGAGCAGCGACACCTGGCGTTCCAGGTCGTCCGAGCGGGCCCCGGAGAGTGCCACGTTCCGCAGGACCACCGGCCGCTCGGCGACGGCCGCGAGCCCGGAGGCGAGCAGCGCGCCCGGTGTCTGCCCCGAGCGGCGGACGCCCTGGCCCGCCGCCGTGGAATCACCCAGAAGGGCCAGCCGCAGGGGGTCCTCCGTGCCGAAGGCGCGGCCGTAGAGGCCGTCCGCCACCGGTGGCAGCGGTGCCGGTGCGCCGTAGACCGTGCGCTTGGCCAGCTGCGCCTCGGCCAGGAGGACCCCCACCGCCGCGACACCGATCAGCCCGATGCTCCCGCCGCCGTACGCCGCACCGGCTGCGATCCGCCGCGCCACCCTCGCCCTCGACATGGGGGCCGTCACCTCCTTCAAGCCGTTCAGGGTCTAAGTGCCCCGTAACCCGCTCCGACTACGCATACGCTGGCCACACCATTACGGAGACCCCGGAGATTACGGTGCAATTCCACGACTCGATGATCAGCCTCGTCGGCAACACCCCGCTGGTGAAGCTCAACAACGTCACAGCGGGCATTCAGGCGACCGTTCTGGCCAAGGTCGAGTACTTCAACCCCGGAGGCTCGGTCAAGGACCGGATCGCCCTGCGCATGATCGAGGCGGCGGAGCAGAGCGGTGAGCTCAAGCCCGGCGGCACCATCGTCGAGCCCACGTCCGGCAACACCGGCGTCGGCCTGGCGATCGTGGCCCAGCAGAAGGGCTACAAGTGCATCTTCGTCTGCCCCGACAAGGTGTCGCTCGACAAGATCAACGTGCTGCGGGCCTACGGCGCCGAGGTCGTGGTCTGCCCCACGGCCGTCGACCCCGAGCACCCCGACTCGTACTACAACGTCTCGGACCGGCTCGTCCGCGAGACGCCGGGCGCCTGGAAGCCCGACCAGTACTCGAATCCCAACAACCCGCGGTCGCACTACGAGACCACCGGCCCCGAGCTCTGGGAGCAGACGGACGGGAAGATCACCCACTTCGTCGCGGGCGTCGGTACCGGCGGCACGATCTCCGGCACCGGCAACTACCTCAAGGAGGTCAGCGGCGGGAAGGTGAAGGTCATCGGCGCGGACCCGGAGGGCTCGGTCTACTCGGGCGGTTCCGGCCGCCCGTACCTGGTCGAGGGCGTCGGCGAGGACTTCTGGCCGACGGCGTACGACCGGAACGTCACGGACCGGATCGTCGCGGTGTCCGACAAGGACTCCTTCCAGATGACCCGCCGCCTCGCCAAGGAGGAGGGCCTCCTCGTCGGCGGATCCTGCGGCATGGCCGTCGTTGCGGCCCTGGAGGTCGCCCGCGAGCTCGGCCCCGACGACGTCGTCGTCGTGCTGCTCCCGGACTCCGGCCGCGGCTACATGTCGAAGATCTTCAGCGACGAGTGGATGGCCGGCCACGGCTTCCTGGAGGACACCTCCACCGCCACCGTCGCCGACGTCCTGCGCCACAAGGAGGGCGGCATGCCGTCCCTCGTCCACATGCACCCGGACGAGACCGTCGGCCAGGCCATCGAGGTGCTGCGCGAGTACGGCGTCTCCCAGATGCCCATCGTGAAGCCCGGCGCCGGCCACCCCGACGTCATGGCCGCCGAGGTCGTCGGCTCGGTCGTCGAGCGCGAGCTCCTCGACCACCTCTTCACCAAGAAGGCCTCCCTGGAGGACCCGCTGGAGCAGCACATGAGCGCGCCGCTGCCGCAGGTCGGCTCGGGCGAGCCGGTCGCCGACCTGATGTCCGTCCTCGGCGAGTCCGCCGACGCGGCGATCGTGCTGGTCGAGGGCAAGCCGACCGGTGTGGTGAGCCGTCAGGACCTGCTGGCCTTCCTGGCCGGCGGCGGTTCGAAGTAGGCGGTACGCAGCAGTTCGTGCAACTGGTACGAGGGCGACACGTACCCGCAGCACCCGCTTAACACGCGTCCGGCACATTGGTGGTCGTCGGCGTCACGGACTTCCGGAGCGGCTCCCGGGCCTCCACAGACGCCGCGGACGCGGTGGCCGGCCCTGACCCGGACCCGTGTCCCTCGCGGGGACCGCCGTCGTCCCGCCCCCCGTTCCGGGGGTGCGGCGGTCCCCGCGCCAACCGCCTCGCACGACGCCGACGGGCCCCCGCTCACGCGGGGGCCCGTTCGCCTGCGCGGCCGGGTCCCGTCGGGGTAGCCTCCGGGGCCCGTGACATCCGAACGCAGAGGCGGAACACCGCTCTGGGCCAAGGTCCTGGCGGCGGTTCTGCTCGTCCCCGCCCTGACCCTTTTCGCCCTCTACGTCCTCTACGCCCTCTCGCAGGTCCGCGAGTCCGGCCGGGAGGAGGACGCCTTCGAGGCGACCCGGGCGGATGCGGCGCGGTTCGCCGACGTCCTCGCCGCGGAGGGCGGCACGCCCTCCGAGCGGGACGTGCGGGAGGCCCTCGACCGGTCCGCGGGCGGCGGGCAGCGCCTCGGGGTGCTCGTGGAGGTGCGTCCCACGGAGCACGGCACCCGGGTCCTGGTGCGGTTCTCCCGCGTGTACGAGCGGACCGTGGTCGTCTTCGGCCCGGCCGAGGCCATGACCACCCGCTGCTTCACCGTCGAGCTCACGGAGACGGACCGGCCCCGGGTCACCGCGCACGGTCCCGGGGGGTCCTGCACCGCCGTGGCCGCCCGCCCCTCGCCCTGAGCCCCACCGACTGCATATCCTTATGCAACGTCTTTTGTAGGTGAATAGGTGAAGGGGGCGGCATGAGCGACAGCCCGGCCGGCCGGCTGCAGGCGCTCTTCGAGGGGCACCGGCTGACGCCGACGCAGCGGCGGATCGCGCACTGCATGGTCCGGCGCGCCGGTGACGTGCCGTTCCTGTCCAGCGTCGAGCTCGCCGAGCTCGCCGGGGTCAGCCAGCCCTCCGTCACCCGCTTCGCCGTCGCCCTCGGCTTCGACGGCTACCCGGCGCTGCGCAAGCACCTGCGGGAGAGCATGCCCGCGGCCGCCGAGGAGGCCTCGGGCCTCAACGAGTACCAGCAGGCCGTCCTCGCCGAGATCGAGAACCTCCGGCACCTCGCCGGGCTCCTCGCCGACCCCGCCCCCGTCGAGCGGGCAGGCCGGCTCCTCGCCGGATCCCGCCCGCTCCCCGTGCTCGGGCTGCGGGCCGCCTCCTCGCAGGCGCGGGGCTTCGCCTACTTCGCCGCCAAGGTGCACCCGGACGTCCGGCTCCTCGACGAGGGCGGCTCGATGCTCACGGACCGCATCGACGCGGCCGTACGGGCCGGGGCCACGGCCCTGCTCTGCTTCGCGCTGCCCCGGCACCCCCGGGAGGTCGTCGAGGCCCTGGAGTACGCGCGGAAGGCCGGGCTCACGGTCGTGACCGTCGCCGAGTCGGCGTTCGCGCCCGTCGCCGCCCACAGCGACCTGCTGATCCCCGCCGCCGTCGGCACCGGACTCGCCTTCGACACCGCCTGCGCGCCGATGCTGCTCGGCCGGGTCCTCCTGGAGGCCATGGCGGACGAACTCCCCGACGCGCAGGCGCGCCTGGAGGAGTTCGACACGAAGGCGGCGACCCGGGGCCTGTTCGTCGAGTAGGCCCCCGAGCCGTCAGACCTCCAGCTCGGCCTCGATCTTCTTCAGCTGGTGGCGTGCCATCGCCAGGTTCGCGCGGCCCTTGTCGAGCGCCAGGTAGAGGAAGAGGCCGCTGTTGCCGCGGCCCTTGAGCAGCCGGATCAGGTGGTACTGGCTGCCGAGGGTGATCAGGATGTCCTCGATGTCCTCCTGGAGTCCCAGCATCTCCATCGTCCGGACCTTGGCCCGGACGACGTCGGTGTTGCCCGCCGCGGCCATGTTCAGGTCGAGGTCCTTGCCGCCGCCGATCGTGCCGAGCGCCATGCCGCTGGTGTAGTCGACGAGGGCCGCGCCGATCGCGCCTTCGATCGTGACGGCTTCCTTGAGGGAGGTCTCGGTGTTCGCCATGGTGTCGTACTTCTTCCTTCTCGGTGCTGTTCGGACGGTTCAGTTCAGGTCTTTGCGTTCCAGCGCGCCGTCGACGAGTTCCCCTATCCGGGCGCTGGACCTGCGGGCCTCCAGATGGAGCCGCCCCACGTTGATCCGGGGCTCGGCGAGCAGTGTCAGGACGGCCGAGCCGCCCGCCGCGTACGTCGCCACGTAGCCGTTCTCGCCGCGTACGAGCAGCTCGCGGAAGCGGCCCTGTCCGGTGGTGTCGGTCAGCCGCTGCCCGACGCCGAGCGCCGCCGCGGTCAGCGCGGCCACGGTCTCCGCCTCGCCGTCCACCGTGTCGTGGGCGAGCACGAGTCCGTCGGCGCTGGCCGCCAGGGCCCCGGTGAGCTGGGGCAGCCGCGCCCGCAGCCGTCTGAGCTCGCCGAGGACCTCGGCTTCTGCCGTCATGAGCTGTCTCCTCTCGGCGCGCATGCGCAGGGCACGCCTCATCACAGGTGTGCCTCCAGGGCGTCACGGAGCCGGCGCAGCAGGGCGATGTCGGGATCGGCCACCGGCAGGGCCGATAAGGCCGAAGGCGGGGGCGTGGGTTCGGGTGAGAGCGGCGTCTCGACGAGTCCGGCCGCGGCCAGGCGTCGCACGTCGAGCAGCGTGTGGAAGGCGGGCCTGCCGAGCAGCCGGGCCAGCTCCGCCGGGGTCCGCTCCCCGTCGGCGGCGGCGAGCAGCGCGCGCTGCCGCGCCCCCACGGTCTGGCCGGGGGAGGCGGGACGCGGCACGACCGGGGCGGTGTCCACGGCGGCGTACGGCCAGACGGCGTCGAGGAGTTCGCGGCGGCGGACGGTCTCGCGCTCGACGGCCTCGGCGGAGACCGGCCGCACCGTCCCGAACCAGTGCCCCACCCCGTACCGGAAGCGGGTCGGGCCGCTGGTGGGGGAGAGGGCGAAGAAGGCCGCGTCGAAGACGGCGCCGAGGTGGCAGATCTCCAGCTCGCCGTCGTGCAGCCGGCCGCTGTCGACGAGGAAGCGGCCGACCGCGCGGTGCGCCCCGGCCCGGTCGACGGCCTCGTCCCAGCCCTCGCGGGGCAGCCGGCCGCCGGTGGTGAGGAGGACGTCGACGCCGGGGGCGGCGGGCGACTCGGCGTGCACGACCCGGCCGTCGACGAGGTAGAGCGTGCCGTGGTCGCGCAGCAGGGCGCCGGTGGCCTTCTCGGCGGCGAGCCGGACCAGCATCGGGGAGACGGTCGCCCTGCTCATCCGAGGACCAGTCTCTCGGCGAGGTCGCGGAGGCGGAGCCGGGCGAGGGCGAGGTTGCCGGAGTCGCGGTCGAGCCAGAGGTGGAGGAAGACGCTGCTCTCGAAGGAGGTCTCGACGAAGCGGAGGACGTGGTAGCCGGCGCGGGTGGTGACGATCAGGTCCTCGACGGCCGGGCCCGCGCCGGGGCCGCCGTCCGCCGCCGTGAAGGAGTCGAACTCGGCGGCGGAGCGGGCTATCTCGGCGGTCTCGGCGGCCGTCGTCTCGTGGTCGCCGACCGGCGAGTCGCCCGCCGTGCCGAGAGCGAGCCCGCTGGTCCAGTCGACCAGGGAGGCGCCCCGGGCCCCCGGCAGGGCCATGGCCTCCAGGAGGCACTCGTCGATTCCGGGCACGCGGATTCCCCTCCCGATGCGGCGTGCGAACGTGCGGCAGTGACGGTGACGCTACTGAACGTTCCGGCCTCAGGGAGGGGTTCTGGCATTTTCCATCGGAACATGCCGCTGTCTGACGCGAATTGATCAGAGCGGACCCGGGCCGCCGCCGGCGCGCCCGCACCCGGGCCGCCCGCGGGACCACTGCCCGACGGGCTGCCGGACCGGCGCGTCCGCCCCCCGCTGCCGGCTGCGGATCCCCGGTCCGGCGCGTCCGCCCCCGGTCCGTTACCCGACGGGCTGCCGGACCAGTGCGTCCGCCCGTTCCCCGCCCGCCTCGGCGACGATCTCGTCGAGCGTCTGGGCCCTGCGGACGGTCGTGAACGTCACCGCCCCGTCGCCGTCCACCGTGAAGCCGTGGATGCCGGGCCGGGGAAGGCTGTTGTACGCGTAGTGGTGGGCGAAGTAGTACGCGCCGGTGTCCGGGACCGCCACGACGTCGCCCGGGCGCAGCAGCGGCAGCGCGCGGCCCGTGGCGAGCAGGTCCCCTGCGAAGCAGGCGGGGCCCGCCACGTCCTGGACGGTGACGTCCTCGGTGCGGGGCCGGCCCGCGGAGTCGTACGCGAGGACGCGCAGCGGCCAGGACTCGGGGGCGTAGACCGTGCGGGCGGCCAGCTGCACGCCCGCGTGGGTGACGGCGATCGGGCGGCCGCCGGTGGTCTTCGTGTACTCCACCCGGGCGAGGACCGTGCCGTGCTTGGCGAGCAGGGAGCGCCCGAACTCGGTGACGAGCCGGTAGCGCCCGTCGAGGAGCCCGGGGACGGTGTCGGCGAGCAGCCGGGCGTACTCCGCGTACGTCGGCGTCTCCTCGTCGGAGGCGAAGTTCACCGGCAGTCCGCCGCCGATGTCGAGGGTGTCGACCTGCTGCCGCCCGGCCGCCCGGTTGATCTCCTCGGCGAGCGCGTACGCCTCCCCGACCCCCTGGGCCATGAGGGCGAGCGGGATGCCCTGGGAGCCGGTGTGGGTGTGCAGCCGGGTCAGCCAGGGCCGGTCCAGGAAGGCCCGGACGACGGCCTCGCGGGCGCCTTCGTCGCGGAGCGCCACGCCGAACTTGGAGGTGGCGGTCGCGGTCGAGAGCGCGCCGATGGAACCCGCTCCGACCTGCGGGTTCACCCGGAGGCCGAGCGGCGAGGCGGTGGGGGCGGAGGCGACGAGCGCGTCGAGCCTGCCCAGCTCCTGGAGGTTGTCGGCGTTGACGGCGATCCCGAGCGCGAGGGCCTGGCGGAGCTCGGCCGGGGTCTTGGCGGGGGAGTCGAGCACGGTCCGCGCGGGCGGGACGCCGGCCGCGCGGGCGAGGGCCAGCTCGCCGGGGCTCGCGACCTCGACGCCGAGCCCCGCCTCGTGGAGCAGGCGCAGGACGGGGACGAGCGGGGCGGCCTTCACGGCGAAGGCGTGGAGCACGGGTGCGTCGGTGACGGCGGCGAAGGCGCTGGTCAGGGCGGTGGCGGAGGCGAGGATGCCGGCGGTGTCGAGGAGGGCGACGACCGGTGCGGCGGCGGAGAGGAGTCCTTGGTCGACGGAGGCTCGGACGGCGAGATCACGACGGTAGGAGGCCATGCGGCCCATCCTCGTCCATCGTCCGGCCGGGGCGCCCTGTTGACTACAACTATTCAGCGCGACAAGATGTGAATATCTGAACGACATTCCGAGGAGGCACCCCCATGTCAGGACCCCGCCCCGTCCGAGCAGCCCGCGGTACGGAACTGAGCGCCCTGGGATGGCAGCAGGAAGCCGCCCTCCGGATGCTCCAGAACAACCTCGACCCCGAGGTCGCCGAGCACCCCGACAAGCTCGTCGTCTACGGCGGCACCGGCAAGGCCGCCCGCGACTGGCGCTCCTTCGACGCCATGGTCCGCACCCTGCGCACCCTCAAGCAGGACGAGACGATGCTCGTCCAGTCCGGCCGCCCCGTCGGCGTCATGCAGACCCACGAGTGGGCCCCCCGCGTCCTCCTCGCCAACTCCAACCTGGTCGGCGACTGGGCCAACTGGGAGGAGTTCCGCCGTCTGGAGCAGCTCGGCCTCACCATGTACGGCCAGATGACGGCCGGCTCCTGGATCTACATCGGCACCCAGGGCATCCTCCAGGGCACCTACGAGACCTTCGCGGCCGTCGCCGCCAAGAAGTTCGGCGGCACCCTGGCCGGCACCATCACCCTCACCGCCGGCCTCGGCGGCATGGGCGGCGCCCAGCCCCTCGCCGTCACCATGAACGACGGCGTCGCCATCTGCGTCGACTGCGACCCGCGCGCCATCGAGCGCCGCATCGAGCACCGCTACCTGGACGTCAAGGCCGACAACCTGGCCCACGCCCTCCAGCTCGCCACCGAGGCCCGCGACGCCCGCCGCCCGCTCTCCATCGGCCTCCTCGGCAACGCCGCCGAGCTGCTCCCGCAGATGCTCGCCGAGGGCGCCCCGATCGACATCGTGACCGACCAGACCTCGGCCCACGACCCGCTCTCGTACCTCCCCGTCGGCGTGGCCTTCGAGGACATGGCCGACGCCGCCGCCAAGGACCCGGCCGGCTTCACCCGGCGCTCCCGCGAGTCGATGGCCAAGCACGTCGAGGCCATGGTCGGCTTCATGGACGCCGGCGCCGAGGTCTTCGACTACGGCAACTCGATCCGCGGCGAGGCCCAGCTGGCCGGCTACGACCGCGCCTTCGCCTTCCCCGGCTTCGTCCCCGCCTACATCCGCCCGCTGTTCTGCGAGGGCAAGGGCCCCTTCCGCTGGGCCGCCCTCTCCGGCGAGGCCTCCGACATCGCCAAGACGGACAAGGCGATCCTCGACCTCTTCCCGGAGAACGAGTCCCTGCACCGCTGGATCAAGATGGCCGGCGAGCGCGTCCACTTCCAGGGCCTGCCCGCCCGCATCTGCTGGCTCGGCCAGGGCGAGCGCGACAAGGCGGGCTCCATGTTCAACGACATGGTCGCCGACGGCACCCTCGCCGCGCCCCTCGCGATCGGCCGCGACCACCTCGACTGCGGCTCCGTCGCCTCCCCGTACCGCGAGACCGAGGCCATGCTCGACGGCTCCGACGCCATCGCCGACTGGCCGCTGCTCAACGCCATGGTCAACGTCGCCTCCGGCGCCTCCTGGGTCTCCATCCACCACGGCGGCGGCGTCGGCATGGGCCGCTCCATCCACGCCGGCCAGGTCTCGGTCGCGGACGGCACCAAGCTCGCCGGCGAGAAGATCCGCCGCGTCCTGACGAACGACCCCGGCATGGGCGTCATCCGCCACGTCGACGCCGGCTACGACATCGCGGAGCGCGTCGCCGACGAGAAGGGCGTCCGCGTCCCGATGCGCGAGGGCTCCGAGGACGAGGCCTCCGCGTGAGCGACAGCTTCCACGCCATGTGGCGGTCGCTGCGGCCCATCGGCCGCAGCGCCGCCTCCGGTGGCTACCGCCGCTACGCCTGGACCCAGGCGGACGCCGACTGCCGCCTCTGGTTCCGCATGCAGGCCGAGGCCCGCCGTCTCGACGTCGAGACGGACCGCAACGGCAACCAGTGGGCCTGGCTCGGCGACCCGACGGCCGGCGACGCCGTCGTCACCGGCTCCCACCTGGACTCCGTCCCCGACGGCGGCGCCTTCGACGGCCCCCTCGGCGTCGTGTCCGCCTTCGCCGCCCTCGACGAACTCCGCTCCCGCGGAGCCTCGTTCAAGCGGCCCCTCGCCATCGTCAACTTCGGCGACGAGGAAGGAGCCCGCTTCGGCCTCGCCTGCGTCGGCTCCCGCCTCACCGCCGGCCGGCTGACGAAGGAGCAGGCGTACGAGCTCCGCGACGCGGACGGCACCAGCCTCCCGCAGGCCATGGAGGCCGCCGGGTACGACCCATCGGGGATCGGCCCCGACCCCGAGCGGCTCGCCCGCGTCGGCGCCTTCGTCGAGCTCCACGTCGAGCAGGGCCGCGCCCTGGACCTGTCCGGGGACGCCGTCGGCATCGCCTCCTCCATCTGGCCGCACGGCCGCTGGCGGTACGACTTCGCCGGCGAGGCCAACCACGCCGGCACCACCCGGCTCGTCGACCGCCGCGACCCGATGCTCACCTACGCCGAGACCGTCCTCGCCGCCCGCCGCGAGGCCGAACTCGCGGGCGCCGTCGCCACCTTCGGCAAGATCGCGGTCGAGCCGAACGGCGTCAACGCCATCCCGTCGATGGTCCGCGGCTGGCTCGACGCCCGCGCCGCCGACCAGGGCTCCCTCGACAAGGTCGTCGCGGGCGTCGAGGCGGCGGCCCGGGAGTACGCCGACCGCCACGGCATCGACCTCGCCGTCGTGCGGGAGTCCTACACCCCGATCGTGGAGTTCTCGCACGTCCTGCGCGACGAGCTCTCCCGGATCCTGGGCACCTCGGGCAAGGTGCCGGTCCTCGGCACGGGCGCGGGACACGACGCGGGCATCCTGTCCGAGTCGATTCCGACCGCCATGCTGTTCGTACGGAACCCCACCGGCGTCTCGCACTCCCCGGCCGAGTTCGCGGCCGAGGACGACTGCGTGGCCGGGGTCATCGCACTCGCCGACGTACTGGAGGAGCTGGCGTGCCGCTGACGACGTACTGGCTGGAACACGCCTGGCTCGACACGAACGTCGAGCCGGGCGTGGCCCTGGACGTGACCGACGACCGGATCACCGCCGTCCGCACGGGAGTCGAGACGCCCCCGCCGGGCGCCGTCGTCCTGCGCGGCCTCACGATCCCCGGCCTGGCCAACGCCCACTCGCACGCCTTCCACCGGGCCCTGCGCGGCACCGTCCAGGTCGGCTCCGGCACGTTCTGGACCTGGCGCGAGGTCATGTACACCGTCGCCCAGCGCCTCACCCCCGACAGCTACTTCGCGCTCGCCCGCGCTGTGTACGCGGAGATGGCGCTCGCCGGCATCACCTCCGTCGGCGAGTTCCACTACCTGCACCACGCGCCCGGCGGCACCCCGTACGCCGACCCCAACGCCATGGGCGAGGCGCTCGTCGCCGCCGCCGCCGAGGCGGGCATCCGCATCACCCTCCTCGACACCGCGTACCTCTCCTCCGGCTTCGGCGCCGCCCCCGAGCAGCACCAGCTCCGCTTCACCGACGGCACGGCGGAGAAGTGGGCCGAGCGCGTGTCGGCCCTCAAGGACCGGGACGGCGTACGCGTCGGGGCGGCGATCCACTCCGTACGGGCCGTCCCCGCGGACCAGCTGTCGACGGTCGCCCGGTGGGCCGAGGAGCGGCAGGCCCCCCTCCACGTCCACCTCTCCGAGCAGACGGCGGAGAACGAGGCCTGCCTCGCCGCCCACGGCATGACGCCGACCCGGCTCCTCGCGGAGCACGGCGTCCTCGGCGCGCGGACGACGGGCGTCCACAACACGCACATGACGGACGAGGACATCGCGCTCATCGGCGGGTCCTCCACCGGCACGTGCATGTGCCCGACCACCGAACGGGACCTCGCCGACGGCATCGGCCCGGCGGTCGCCCTCCAGCGCGCCGGCTCGCCGCTCTCCCTCGGCAGCGACAGCCACGCCGTCGTCGACCTCCTCGAAGAGGCGCGGGCCATGGAGCTGAACGAGCGCCTGCGCACCCGCACCCGCGGCCACTGGACGGCCGCCGCACTGCTCCGCGCGGCGACCGCGGACGGCCACGCGGCCCTCGGCTGGGCCGACGCGGGCGTCCTGGAGGCCGGCGCCCTGGCCGACTTCACCACCATCGCCCTGGACTCGGTCCGCACCGCGGGACCGGTCCCGCGCCTGGCGGCCGAGACGGCGGTCTTCGCGGCGGCGGCGGCGGACGTGCACCACGTGGTGGTGGGCGGCCGGACGATCGTCCAGGACGGCGTCCATGTCTCCGTGCCGGACGTGGGAGAGGCCCTGGCGACGACGGTCGCCGCCCTCAGAAGCTGAGCGCCCCCGGGTCGTGGGCAGTCGTTCCGCAGGGCGGAACGGGTGGGCACGACCCGGCCGCCGGCCCGCACCCGAATCGCCCGCCCCCACCGGAGAGCAGCCATGACGACCACCGTCATCACGAACATCAGCAGCCTCGTCACGAACGACCCCGCCCTCGGCGAAGGCCCCCTCGGCCTGATCGAGGACGCGGCCCTCGTCCTGGACGGCGAGACGGTCGCCTGGGCGGGCCCGGCGGCGCAGGCCCCCGCCGCGGACCAGGCCGTCGACGCGGCCGGCCGCGCCGTCATCCCCGGCTTCGTCGACTCCCACTCGCACCTCGTCTTCGCCGGCGACCGCACGGCCGAGTTCAACGCCCGCATGTCCGGCCAGCCCTACAAGGCGGGCGGCATCCGCACCACCGTCGCGGCGACCCGCGCCGCCACCGACGCGGAGCTCTCCGCCAACGTGGCCCGCTACATGTGGGAGGCGATGCGCCAGGGCACCACCACCTTCGAGACCAAGTCCGGCTACGGCCTCACCGTCGAGGACGAGGCCCGCGCCCTGCGCATCGCCGCCGAGCACACCGACGAGGTCACCTACCTCGGCGCGCACATCGTGTCGCCGGACTACGCCGACGACCCGGCCGGGTACGTGAAGCTGGTGACCGGCGAGATGCTGGACGCCTGTGCCCCGTACGCCCGCTGGGTGGACGTCTTCTGCGAGAAGGGCGCCTTCGACGGCGACCAGGCCCGCGCGATCCTCAAGGCCGGCATCGCGAAGGGCCTGCAGGCGCGCGTCCACGCCAACCAGCTCTCGTACGGCCCCGGAGTGCAGCTCGCGGTCGAGCTGGACGCGGCGAGCGCCGACCACTGCACCCACCTGACGAACGCCGACATCGACGCCCTGGCGCAGGGGAACACGGTCGCGACCCTGCTGCCCGGCGCCGAGTTCTCCACGCGCGCCGAGTGGCCGGACGCCCGCCGGCTCCTCGACGTGGGCGTGACGGTCGCCCTGTCCACGGACTGCAACCCCGGCTCGTCCTTCACGTCCTCGATGCCGTTCTGCATCGCCCTCGCCGTCCGGGACATGCTGATGACTCCGGACGAGGCCGTCTGGGCCGCCACCGCCGGCGGCGCGGCCGCCCTGCGCCGCACCGACGTCGGAAGGCTGGGCGTCGGCGCCCGCGCGGACCTCGTCGTCCTCGACGCCCCGTCCCACGTCCACCTGGCCTACCGTCCGGGCGTGCCGCTGGTGGCGGAGGTCTGGCGGAAGGGCGCGCGGACGGTCTGAGCGGGGACCTACCCTCAGGTGCCATGACGACCGCCACCGCCCTCTGGTCCTTCGCCCTCGTCGTGGGTCTCCTCACCCTCACGCCGGGCCTCGACACCGCCCTCGTGCTGCGCACGGCGGCCCTCGGCCGCCGCGCGCGGGCGTGGGGCGTCGTCCTCGGCATCCAGACGGGCGTCCTGGCCTGGGGCGCGCTCACCTCCCTGGGGGTGACCGCGCTCCTCACCGCCTCCCACCTGGCGTACGAGGCGCTGCGCTGGGCGGGCGCGGCGTACCTGGTGTGGATGGGCGTCCAGATGCTGAGGAAGACGTTCGGCGGGCACGCCGTGCAGGAGGCGGCCCAGGAGCGGAACACCCCGGACACCTTCGCGTCGGGCTGGCGCCAGGGCACCCTCACGAACCTGCTCAACCCGAAGGTGGGCGCCTTCTACGTGGCGGTCCTCCCGCAGTTCCTCCCGGCGGACACGAACCACTTGGCGATGGGCCTCCTCCTCACCACGGAGCACATCCTCCTCGGCCTCCTCTGGTCCGCCGCCCTGATCGCCGGCGCCCGCCTCCTCTCCGCCCGGCTCCGCCGCCCCTCCGCCCGCCGCACCCTCGACCGCCTCACGGGCACGGCCGTCGCGGCCTTCGGCCTCCGGCTGGCCTTCGGGGACTGAGCGCCGTCAGCGGAACTCGTGGACGACCTCGATCCCGCCCACGATGTGCGCGTTGAACTCGCCCAGCTCCTCCGCCGGCACCCACAGCTCCAGGATCGTCCGGCCGCCCACCTGCCGGACCGGGTACCTGCGGAGGAACTCCGTGTCGACCTCGAATCGGGTGACGTAGCCGGCGCCGCTGTGCTTCACGTTCCAGTCGCGGGCGATCCTCACCGCGTACTCCTCGTCGAGGACCGGGTAGAAGATGGGCTGCTCCGGCAGCCGCGGCGGCCACGCGCGCCAGCCCGACTCCCGTACGAGTTCCAGCTCGACGGGGCCGGTGGGGCGCCACAAGGTGGTCGTCGGTCGCTGGGCGGTCATGGGCTTCGCTCTCTGTGGAAGGAGTGGCCGACCGTACCGGCCCGTTCCGTGCCGCGGCCAGGGAGTTTCAGGGAGCCAGCGTCCGGACCAGGTCCTCCGCCGCCCCCAGCGCCGCCACCTCTTCCGCCGTCAGGTTCGGGTCCGCCGCGCGACGGGCGCGGGCCGCGGGGAGGTGGGGGAGGGCCGGGCCGCGGAGGGCCGTCAGGAGGGAGGCGAGGCCCGCGCGGGCGCCGGGGGCGTACGGGGCGGGGGAGACGGCCACCTCCGCGAGGATCAGCGCCGACACGGCGCGGTCCAGGCCCGGCGGGGTGCCCTCCTCCGCCGTCTGCCAGTCGATGACGACGGGGCCCCGGTCGGCCGTGAGGACCACGTTCCCGGGGTGCAGGTCCAGGTGGACCACGCCGTCCCCCGGCAGCGCGTGCAGGCGGTCCAGGAGGTCCGCGATCAGCTCGCCCGCCGGTTCCGGCTCGTACGCCCCCGTCAGCAGCGCGTCCAGGAGCGAGGGCCCCGCCAGGCGCTCCATCACCAGGTCGGGACCCCGCGCGTGGAGGACGGCCGGCACCGGATAGCCCCGGTCGGCGAGCCGGGCCATCACCGCCGCCTCCCGGGTCGCGTCCCCGCCGTCCCGGTACCGCCGCAGCACCCGTTCCTCGTCGAGCGCGTGCACGTCCGCCGTCCTGCCCTGCCCGATGATCTCCAACTGCCCGCCCCCTTCCTCCCCTTGGCCCTCATTCTGCAATGACGGAGGGCCCGTCCAGGGTCGGAAGACCGTGAACGGGCCCTCTCGCGGCCGTCGCCCGGAGATGCCGGCGGAGGTCGGTGGAGGCCGGCGGAGGTCACTCCTCCAGCGTCAGGCCCCGCCGCAGCCGGCCGAGGGTGCGGCTGAGCAGCCGGGACACGTGCATCTGCGAGATGCCGAGTTCCGCGCCGATCTCCGACTGGGTGAGGCCGGAGACGAAACGGAGGGAGAGGATCTGCCGCTCGCGGGCGGGCAGCGAGGCGATCATCGGCTTGAGGGAGGCGATGTACTCGATGCCGGTGAGCCCGTGGTCCTCGTAGCCGAGGCGGTCGGCGAGCGCGGCCTCGCCGCCGGCGCCGTCCTCCTCGTCGGGCTGCGCGTCGAGCGAGGCCGCGGTGTAGGCGTTGCTCGCGGCCAGGCCCTCGACGACCTCCTGCTGCTCGATGCCGAGCTCCTCGGCGAGTTCGGCGACGGTCGGGGCGCGGTCGAGGCGCTGGGCGAGCGCGTCACCGGCCCTGGCGAGGTCGAGCCGGAGCTCCTGAAGCCTGCGGGGCACGTGCACGGACCACGAGGTGTCGCGGAAGAAGCGCTTGATCTCGCCGATGATCGTCGGCATCGCGAAGGTCGGGAACTCGACGCCGCGGGTCAGTTCGAAGCGGTCGATCGCCTTGATGAGGCCGATCGTGCCGACCTGGACGATGTCCTCCATCGGTTCGCTGCGGGTGCCGAACCGGGCGGCGGCGAAACGGACCAGGGCGAGGTTGAGTTCGACGAGGGTGTTGCGGACATACGCGTATTCATGGGTGCCCTCCTCCAGCTCGGAGAGCCGGGCGAAGAGCTGCTTCGACAGGGCGCGGGCGTCGACCGGGCCGATCCGGTCGAGGGGTGTGTCGTGCAGCCGGTCGGGCAGGTCGACGGCAGGGTGCCGGGGGAGTGCTGCCGACGGCGCGTCGGGGGTACGCGGGGCGTCGAGCCGGGGTGACATGGGTCTCCTTCTGGTGCTTCTCGCTGCGGTTTGCGGCGCCTCCAAAGCCGGCCGGGTCGGACGTTCCCTACTAGCCCTACCCGGTCGACCCGGATGGTTGCAAGTGGCAATAATCCGTTTCGTGGTGATATGAGAGGTACCTCATGTGCATCGAAGGGCATGCCGCTTGTAGGGTTCTAGGCACGTCAGTCGGCATCCGCGAGAGCGAAAGAGGCACGGCCATGGACCGCCAGCACATCGGCAGCGCGCCGCCCGCGCGACTGCGGGTCGAGGTCCGGGACGTGGCCGGCAGCACGCTCCTCACGCCCGTCGGCGAGCTCGATCACCACACCGCGGAACTTCTGCGCACCCCTCTGGACGACGCCCTCGACCAGGGCCGCGCACGGCTCGTCGTCGACTGCTCGGGCCTGGAGTTCTGCGACTCGACCGGGCTCAACGTGCTGCTCGGCGCCCGGCTGAGGGCGGACGCCGCCGGCGGTGGCGTCCATCTGGTGGCGATGCTGCCCGCGGTGGCCCGGGTGTTCCACATCACGGGCGCGGACGCCGTCTTCACCGTCCACGAGACGCTCGACACGGCGCTCCCCGGCTGAGACCCACGTCATACCCCCGGCACCCCGCACGGCCCCCGTACGTCCTGTCCCCTCCGTCCCGTCGATAGGTGAGGTGAAGCGTTGATGGACCAGGCTTCCGACGTCCGTACGCTCGCCCTCGGCGAGACCAGCGGCACCGTGCCGCTGGCGCGTGACTTCACTCGGACGGCGCTTTACGAGTGGGGCTGGCTGCCGGCCGCCACAGCCGACCGCAGGGCCGCCGCCGAGGACGTCCTGCTCGTCGTCTCCGAGCTCGTCACCAACGCCTGCCTGCACGCCGAGGGCCCCGAGCGGCTGCGCGTCCTGCGGATGCCCCGGGCGCTGCGCCTCGAAGTCACCGACCGCGGCGCCGGGCAGCCCGCGCCGCGCACCCCCCACCGGTCCGGACGGCCGGGCGGGCACGGCATGTTCATCGTGCAGCGGCTCTGCCTGGACTGGGGCATCGACCGCACCCCGGGGTCCCCCGGCAAGACGGTCTGGGCCGAACTGGCCGCACCGGCATAGGACTTTCACAAGTCCGCGCGTTCCCCTGGCTTCCCTCCGCAAGGTCTCGGGCGTACCTTGACGCCCAATCTGAAAGACCGTCAGTTTCATTGCGGTGAGGGGTGCTCGGGGTGTCCAAGGAGCCGAACCGGAGGAGAACGACCGCCGCGCTCACGGCGGCGGCCGCGGTGGCGGGCGCGACCGTACTGGCCGGAGCACCGGCCGCCCGGGCGGCCGTCGTCGACGTGAACTACGCCTGCGAGACGAAGATCGGGCCCAAGAGCGCCGTCTCGCCCGTCGACATCAAGGCCGCCAGGAGCGGCAACGGCTACACGATCACCATGTCGTTCGACAAAGGGGTCTCCGACAGCCCGGTCGAGCTCCCCAAGGGCGTCATGACCCCGCGCGCCGAAATCGTCCTCGGCGGGGACGCGAGCGGCACGGTGAAGGTCACGGGGACGCCGAACACGGCCGCCGTCCCGCCCGACACCCCCATCCGGATAGGCACGCTGACCGGCACGTTCACCCCGAAGAAGAACGGCAGGGTCACCTTCACGGCCGGCACCCTCACCGTGCACGCCCTCGGCATGGACGCGGCCGTCTGCACACCGAAGAACAACCCGAGGCCGTCGCTGGAACTCCAGGTCACCGGGGTCTCCGGCGGCGGCTCGCGGAACGACGCCCCGCCGCCCGCGGGCGACCCCGGTGACTCCGGGGACTCCGGCGGCGAACTGCCCAGGACCGGCCCGCTGGACTCCGCCCCGGCGCTCGGCACCCTCGGCGGCACCGTCCTGCTGACCGGCGCCGCCGGAGTCCTCTGGCTCACGCGGCGCACGGCACGCTGATGCGGACGGCGGCACGCTCCGGACGGCCCGGACGGCGCACGACGGCCCGCCCCTGGCGCCGCACGGCCGCCCGCTCCGGGCTCGTGGCCGCCGTGACCGCCCTCCTCGGCGCGGTCGCGGCGGCGCCCCCCGGCGCCCGGGACTGGACGGCGGCGCCCGCCGCCGGACGGCCGTACGCCTACCTGGAGGGCCCGCCGGGCAGCGTCCTCCAGGACACCCTGTCGGTCACCAACCCCGGCACCGCACCGCTCACCGTCCGCCTCACCGGCCAGGGCGCACCGGTGTCGTTCGCCGCGCGGACCGTGCGCGTGCCCGCCAGGACCCGGGCCGACGTGCCCTTCGCCGTGACCGTCACCGCGGACACCCCGCCCGGCGAGCACCGCGGCGCCGTCCGGGCCTCGGCCGCCGGCCGGGAGGTCCGCGTCGACCTGCGGCTACGGGTCAGCGGACCGCGCCTCGCCGCGCTCACCGTCGAGGACGTCCACGTCGACGGGGCCACCGGCACCCTCCGCTACACCCTGGTCAACCGCGGCACCACGGTCCTAGCCCCGCGCCTCGCGGTCCGTGCCGAGGGCCTCCTCGGCACCGTCCTCGACCGACCCGACCGCGCCCTGCCGCTCACCCTCCGCCCCGGCGAGCGGGCCACCCGGACCGAACCCTGGCCCGACCCGCCCGCCCTCGACTCCGTCACCGTCCGGCTGACGGCCACCGCACCGGGCGCCGCCCCCGCCACCGCCCGCGCCGAGGCCGCCTTCGCCTCGGGCCCCGCGCTCACCGGCACCGCCGCCCTGCTCCTGGCGGCGGCGGGCGGCGCCGGATGCGCGGTGCGGCGGCGCGGCGGGTCCCCTACCCGGCGAGCCCCGGCGGGAGCGACACCATGAGGACGATCCGTACGGCCGCCGCCCTCCTCGCCGCCCTCGCCCTCGTCCTGCTGCCCGCCGCCCCCGCGGCGACGGCGGCCCCCGGACCGGTGGTCGAGCTCTCGAAGACCGAGGGCGGCAAGGGCGGCGAGATCACCGTCAGCGGCAGCGGCTGGAAGCCCGGCGCGCTGCTCATGCTCCTGATCTGCGGCCAGGGCGCCCCCGGCAAGGGCGTCATCGGCGGCACCAACTCCTGCGCCAACACCGAGGGCCGGGCCGCCACCGTCGACGCCAGGGGCGCGTTCAGCACGAAGCTCCCCGTCGCCGAACCGCCCGAGCCCTGCCCCTGCGTGGTGCACGTCGCCGGTGTCACCGGGCAACAGGACGCCGTCGACAAGGAGTTCACGGTCGCCGGGCACCCCACGGCCCCGCTCCCCGAGGCCTCCGGCGACGGCCGCCTCGCCGTCCTCGCCGCCGTCCGCCTCGAGGGCTCCAGCGGCCTCCTCGTCTGGTTCGGGGCGCCCCCGCGCCGCGAGGTCGTCTTCACCGTCGGCAACCTCGGCCCGGCCGCAGTGAAGGACCCGGTCTTCCAGGTCGGCACCAGCCACGGCGTCTTCGCCCCGCAGTACGAGGAACGCCAGTGGCGCGGCACCGTCGAACCCGGCGGGAAGGCCCTGATCCGCCTCCCCGCCGAACTCGCCGCCGGCGCGCACGGCGACTACCAGGTCTCCGTGAAGTACGCGGGCGAGGTCCTCGTCGAGCAGCCCTGGGGCGTCGGCAGACCCTGGGGCGTGGCCCTCTTCTGGGTGCTCCTCGCCGTCGTGGTGCCCTCCGCGCTGTTCCGGATCGGCATGGCCGTGGTCGACCGCGTGCGGCCCGCTTCCGGGGCCGGCCGGGCCCCGGCCCCCAGGACCCGGCCGGGGGCGCGCCCGCGTCGCCGCGCCCCCGCCCGTACACCCGCTTCCGCCCCCGCACCGGGGGACGGGGAGACGACCGCGGCCCTGCCGTGGTTCAGCCCTGACTCCGCACCGTCAGCGCCAGAGAGCAGCAGCCCGACGACGAAGGGACATGCGTGAGTACGCAACGGAGGATGAGCGCGGCCGGGGTCGCGCTGATGCTCGGCGGCGCGGGGATCCTGTATGCCGCCGGCCCCGCCCAGGCCGCCGAGGTGGGTTACGCGACGGAGTGCATCCCGCCGTCGATCTCGGGGCTTCCGCCCGTGCAGGGCACGACGAAGGTGCTGATCACCGCACCCGCGGAGGCCAAGGTCGGCGACGAGGTCGAGATCGTCTGGAAGACGGTCCAGGCCGCCTCGAAGAACCCCGACGTGCTCGACCTCGACAAGGACACGGTGAAGCCGACCGGCGTCCTCACCGTCGGCGGCGCGGGAAGCGGGACCGTCGCGATGGAGGGACCGCGGCAGAACCCGCCGATCCCCAAGAACTCGCCGATGGTCCTGCCCGACATGAAGGGGAGGCTGAAGCTGGAGAAGGCGGGCGAGATCACCCTGACGCCCGGCAAGTACACGATCAACGTATCCAAGCCCCTGTCGACCGACACCAAGTGCTCCCCCAAGGAGACGGTGCCGGTCGGTGCGACGATCAAGGTCACGGACGGGGGAGGGAGCACGACGTCGGGCGGTTCGTCGGCGTCGGGGGGTTCGTCGTCCGGGGGCACGACCACGACGTCCGGAGGAACCACCACCTCGGGCGGCACCACCACCTCGGGCGGCACCACCACCTCGGGCGGCACCACCACCTCCGGCGGCACCACCACCTCCGGCGGTTCCTCCGGTTCCGGCGGTACGAGTTCCACGGCCGGCGGCACCACCGCCTCGGGCGGTACGAGTTCCACCGGCGGCTCCGCGACGGGCTCCTCGGGCGGCACCGGCGGCGACTCCGAGGGCACCGGCGGCGACTCCGGCGGTCAGACCGACTTCCCCGGCAAGCAGGTCGCGGTCCAGTTCTCCTGCCGGCCCCCCGGCCCCGCCTCGATCGCCTCCAAGGTCACGATCGACGCCAAGAAGAACGGCAACGGCTACGACCTCACGGTCAAGACCGCCAAGGGCGTCATGAACAGCCCGGCGGCCCTGCCCGCCGGCGCCCTCAAGCCGTCCATGGCGGTCCGGCTCGGCGGCGCCGACAGCGGGACGGTGAAGGTCACCGGCCCCGCCAACGCGGCCCCCCTCGAAGCGGGCAAGCCGGTCGACCTGCCCGACATGAAGGGCACCTACACCCCCGGGGCGACGGGCAGGTCCACCCTCAGTCCCGGCGCGCTCACCATCAGCGTCTCGCTCGGCGGCTCGCCGATCGTCATCCCCTGCCAGGTCAAGGGCGCCGTGCGGGCCTCCCTGGAACTGGACACGAGCAAGCAGGCCGGCGGCGCCTCCGGCGGCTCCGACGGCGGGACGGACGCGGGCACCGCCTCGGGCTCGGGTTCGGGCTCGGGCTCGGGTTCGGGTTCCGGCGGCTCCGACGGCGGGAACCTCGCCCAGACCGGCGCGGAGAACGACGGCGCCCTGCGCGCCCTCGCCCTCGTCGCGGGCACGGTCGTCCTGGTCGGCGGCGCGGTCTTCACCTTCACCCCCTGGGCGCGGCTCAGGCGGTGAGGAACGACGGAGGGCCCGTCGCACCGGTGCGGTGCGACGGGCCCTCCGCGCGGGCGGGTGGCGTCAGTGGACGTCGCCCATGAGCGCCCGGACCTTCTTGCGGTACATGAAGATCGCGAAGGCGGCCAGGGTCGCGGCCGCGGCCTGCAGGGCGATGATCCCGGTGCCGTTCAGGTCCACGCCCGCGAGGGAGAGCAGACCGGTGGTGCAGTCACCGGCGGTGACGGCGAGGAAGAACACGCCCAGCATCTGCGAGGCGTACTTCTTCGGGGCCATCTTCGTGGTCAGCGACAGGCCGACCGGGGACAGGCACAGCTCGGCGATGGTCTGGATCATGTAGATGCCGACCAGCCACATCGGGCTGACCTTGGCGTCGCCGGAGGCCATGCCGATCGGGGCGAGGAACACGAAGAACGAGATGCCGATGCCGAGGAGGCCCAGCGAGAACTTCACGATCGTGCTCGGCTCCTGGTTGCGGCGGGCGAGCCACACCCACAGCCAGGCGAAGACCGGGGCCAGCGCCATCACGAACAGCGGGTTGAGCGACTGGAACCAGGTGGCCGGGAAGCTCAGCGGACCGATGTGGTCGGTGGTCTTGCTGTCCGCGAAGAGGGACAGGGTCGAGCCGCCCTGGTCGTAGATCATCCAGAAGACGGCCGCGGCCACGAAGAACCAGATGTAGCCGGAGACCTTCGACTGCTCGGTCTTGTCGAGTTCCTTGTCGCGCTTGATGCGGACGATCACGGCGATCGGGATGACCAGGCCGGCGACGGTGATCGGGACCAGCGCCCAGTTCAGGGTGTACATGCCGGCGGCGACGACCGCGCCGTAGAAGACGGCGACGGCGACGATCGCGAGGCAGACCTTCACGAGGACCGACTTGCGCTCGGCGGCGGACAGCGGGTTCGGGACCTCGCTGCTCTTCTCGCTCAGGTGGCGCGTGCCGAACAGGAACTGGCCCAGGCCCAGGGCCATGCCGATGGCCGCGAGCAGGAAGCCCAGGTGCCAGTTGTGGCTCTCGCCGACGGTGCCGATGACCAGCGGGGCGAGGAAGGCGCCGAGGTTGATGCCGACGTAGAAGAGGGTGAAGCCACCGTCACGGCGCGGGTCGTCCGGGCCGTCGTAGAGGTGGCCGACCATCGTGGAGATGTTGGCCTTGAGCAGACCGGAGCCGGCGGCGACCAGCGCCAGGCCGACGAAGAACATCGCCTGGCCGGGGATGGCCAGCGAGGCGTGACCGGCCATGATCACGAAACCGGCGATGGTGACGGTCTTGCGGGCGCCCCAGACGCGGTCGCCGAACCAGCCGCCGGGCATGGCCATCAGGTAGACCATCGAGACGTACACCGAGTAGATGGCCGTCGCCGTGGCCGCCGTCATGGCGAGGCCGCCACCCTGGCTGCCGGTCGCGGCGTCCGCGCCGCCGGAGACCAGGTACAGGACCAGAAGGGCCCTCATGCCGTAGTAGGAGAAGCGCTCCCACATCTCGGTCATGAAGAGGGTGGCCAGACCACGGGGGTGGCCGAAGAACGTCTTCTCGGAACCCGGGGTTCCGGTCGAAGCCGTCGTCAGGCTGGACGCCATGTCGATCCTTGCTCTGTCGGGACGCACGCCTTGTGAGCGTGATGCGCCCGGTGGGGGAGGCCGGCACCGGCGGGGTCGAGTGACTCCGCCGGGATCCACGCCCCGGGAGACGCGTGTGCGCGTCCAGGGACCCGGCCCACAGGTCGTTCACCGTCTCGAGGTTCGGCCGGGCCGACCCTACGCAGAAAGAGGACCTTGACCCGTGAAGCAGGCCAAAGGTCCCCGATTACCGCTACTGACGTCTCGCCACCATACGACACGACAGTGCCGGATATGGAAGGACTTGAGAGATGGATCACAGGTGACGAGGGAACCGTACGCGATCATTCGAAGGTCATCTGCTGGATGCCCACAAGATCTCCAGGGGTCATCCCGGCCCCTCGGATCCCGCCCCGGCCCGGGTGTCCCGCGGACTACCATCACTCCATGACCCGTGTACTGCTCGCCGAGGACGACGCATCCATCTCGGAACCGCTGGCCCGCGCCCTGCGGAGAGAGGGGTACGAGGTCGAGGTCCGCGAGGACGGTCCGACCGCCCTCGACGCCGGCCTCCAGGGCGGCGTCGACCTGGTCGTCCTCGACCTGGGCCTGCCCGGCATGGACGGCCTGGAGGTCGCCCGCCGGCTGCGTGCCGAAGGCCACACGGTCCCGATCCTGGTCCTCACCGCCCGTGCGGACGAGGTCGACACCGTCGTCGGGCTGGACGCGGGCGCCGACGACTACGTCACCAAGCCCTTCCGGCTCGCCGAGCTCCTCGCCCGCGTCCGGGCCCTGCTCCGGCGCGGCTCCGCCGAGCCCGCCGTCGCCCCCGCGACCCACGGCGTCCGGATCGACGTCGAGTCGCACCGCGCCTGGATGGGCGAGGAGGAGCTCCAGCTCACCGCGAAGGAGTTCGACCTCCTCCGCGTCCTGGTCCGGGACGCCGGCCGGGTCGTCACCCGCGACCAGCTGATGCGCGAGGTCTGGGACACCACCTGGTGGTCCTCCACCAAGACCCTCGACATGCACATCTCCTGGCTGCGCAAGAAGCTCGGCGACGACGCGGCGAACCCCCGGTACATCGCGACGGTCCGAGGAGTCGGCTTCCGCTTCGAGAAGAGCTGAGCCACCGCCCCACCACGTCCGAAATGAGCCGGGTCACCGTCACGTCATGCGCCGCCGCCTGATCAACTCCACGCTCGCCGTCGTCCTCGTCGTCATCGCCGTCTTCGGCGTCTCCCTGGTCGCCGTCGAGACCCGCACGATCTCCAGCAGCGCCCAGGAGAGCGTGGACTCGGAGGCGCTGAGGCTCGTCTCCATCGTCGACAGCCGGCTCATCGGCGGCGAGCCGGTCAACCCGGACATCCTCGCCGAGCAGAGCGGCGCCAAGCGGTACGCCGAGATCCGCATCCCCGGCCGCGACCCCATCGAGATCGGCACCCGCCCCGACGGCGACGTCATCCGGGGCGAGGCCCGGGGCGAGCGCGGCGAGACCGTGGTCGTCGAGGAGTCCCGCTCCGCGGTGACCGCCGAGGTCGGCCGCACCCTGCTGATCATCGGGGCGGTGGCCCTGCTCGCGGTCGTCGCCGCCGTCCTCCTCGCCGTACGGCAGGCGAACAAGCTGGCGTCCCCGCTCACGGACCTCGCCGAGACCGCCGAGCGGCTCGGTTCGGGCGACCCGCGGCCCCGGCACAAGCGGTACGGGGTGCCCGAGCTGGACCGCGTCGCGGACGTCCTCGACGCCTCCGCCGAGCGCATCGCCCGGATGCTCACCGCCGAGCGCCGGCTCGCCGCCGACGCCTCCCACCAGCTCCGCACGCCCCTCACCGCGCTCTCCATGCGCCTGGAGGAGGTCGCCCTCGCCGACGACCTGGACACGGTCAAGGAGGAGGCGACCATCGCGCTCACCCAGGTCGAGCGCCTCACCGACGTCGTCGAGCGGCTCCTCACCAACGCACGGGACCCCCGCACGGGCTCCGCCGTCGCCTTCGACCTGGACGAGGTCATCAAGCAGCAGATCGAGGAGTGGCGCCCGGCCTACCGCAGCGCGGGGCGGGCCATCGTGCACTCCGGCAAGCAGGGCATGCGGGCGGTCGGCACCCCGGGCGCGGTCGCCCAGGTCCTCGCCGCCCTGATCGAGAACTCGCTCATGCACGGCGGCGGCACGGTCGCCCTGCGCACCCGCGTCACCGGCAACCAGTCGGTGATCGAGGTCACCGACGAGGGCCCGGGCGTCCCCGCCGACCTCGGCGCGCGGATCTTCGAGCGGGCGGTGAGCGGGCGCAGCTCGACGGGGATCGGCCTGGCGGTGGCCCGGGACCTGGCGGAGGCGGACGGCGGCCGGCTGGAGCTGCTCCAGCAGCAGCCGCCGGTCTTCGCGCTCTTCCTGAGCCGCGAGGTCAGGAGCGTCACGGCGGAGCCGCCGGAGCGCCCCGTGCGGTAGCCGGTCCGGGGCCCGGCGAGCGGAGGTGTCAGACGCGGTCGGGCTGGCGGCGGACGGCCTGCCGGGGCGTCTTCCCCAGGAACGATTCGGCAGTCTGCACGGCCTCCTTCGCCGGCAGCGCGCGGAACACCCACGTGCGGTACGACCAGAAGCGGAACAGCGTCGCGACGCCGATGCCGAAGAACTTGAAGAAGTTGCTCTGCAGCGGGGTGTCCCAGCCGAAGCCGTACGTCGCCGCGTACAGCACGCCGTTCTGGATCACCAGACCGATCAGGCTGAAGACGAGGAAGAGCACCAGTTCCTTGGTGCGGCTGCTCTTGTCCCGGTCCCGGTAGGTGAAGTACCGGAAACCGAGGTAGTTGAACGCGATCGCCACCACGGTGGCGATGACGCTCGCCCGTACCACCGGCAGGTCCGAGAAATGGCGGACGAGGTTGAACACCCCGAGGTCGACCAGCACCCCGACGGCGCCCACGGCACCGAACTTGGCGACCTCGCGGACGAGCCCCTCGAGTCGCATGCGCAGTGCGCCGGGTTCACTCATGGTGATCGCTGTGTCCGTCCGTCGGAATGACGTCCGGGCGACGTCAACCCAACCATGCTAACCAGCGCCCCTGTCACCCGCCTGTGTACCTCGCAAAGCCGTGGACAACCCGTTCTCCGGCGCCTCCCACCCGGTGGGAGCTTGTGCCAAAGCACAGCCGGACGAGTGTTCCCCGATGGTGCGGATACCCTAAGAGGGTGACGTTCCCCGTAGTAGGCATGGTCGGAGGCGGGCAGCTCGCCCGTATGACCCACGAGGCGGGTATCCCCCTCGGCATCAAGTTCAAGCTCCTCAGCGACACCCCGCAGGACTCCGCGGCCCAGGTGGTGAGCGAGGTCGTCCTCGGCGACTACCGCGACCTGGACACGCTGCGTGACTTCGCGCGCGGCTGCGACGTGATCACCTTCGATCACGAGCACGTGCCCGCGGAGCACCTGGCGGCCCTGGAGGCGGACGGCGTCGTCATCCGCCCCGGCCGCGAGGCCCTCGTGCACGCGCAGGACAAGGGGGTGATGCGCGCGAAGCTCGACGAGATCGGCGCGCCCAGCCCCCGGCACCGCATCGTCGCCGATCCGGCCGACGCCGCGGCCTTCGCGGCCGAGGTCGGCGGCTTCCCGATCATCCTGAAGACCGTGCGCGGCGGTTACGACGGCAAGGGCGTCTGGTTCGTCCGCACGCCCGAGGACGCCCAGGACCCCTTCCGCGCCGGGGTCCAGGTCCTCGCCGAGGAGAAGGTCGACTTCGTCCGCGAGCTCGCGGCGAACATCGTCCGCTCCCCGCACGGCCAGGCCGTCGCCTACCCCGTCGTCGAGTCCCGCCAGGTCGACGGCGTCTGCGACACGGTCATCGCGCCCGCGCCCGGCCTCGACGAGGAGCTCGCGGGGCAGGCGCAGGAGCTGGCCCTCCGGATCGCCAAGGAGCTGGGCGTCGTCGGCCACCTCGCCGTCGAGCTGTTCCAGACCAAGGACGGCCGCATCCTCGTCAACGAGCTGGCGATGCGCCCGCACAACTCCGGCCACTGGACCCAGGACGGGGCGATCACCTCGCAGTTCGCCAACCACGTCCGGGCGGTCCTCGACCTGCCCCTCGGCGATCCGCGCCCGCGTGCGCGGTGGACCGTGATGTGCAATGTCCTGGGCGGCGACTACCCGGACATGTACTCCGCGTACCTGCACTGCATGGCCAGGGACCCGCAGCTCAAGATCCACATGTACGGCAAGGACGTGAAGCCCGGTCGCAAGGTGGGCCACGTCAACACCTACGGCGACGACCTCGACGACGTGCTGGAGCGCGCCCGTCACGCCGCCGGCTATCTGCGAGGAACGATCGTTGAGTAATCCGCTCATTGGCATCGTCATGGGATCCGACTCCGACTGGCCCGTGATGGAGGCCGCGGCGCAGGCCCTGGACGAGTTCGAGATCCCGTACGAGGTCGACGTCGTCTCCGCCCACCGGATGCCGCGCGAGATGATCGCGTACGGCGAGGAGGCCGCGGGCCGCGGGCTCAAGGCGATCATCGCGGGCGCCGGCGGCGCCGCCCACCTCCCGGGCATGCTCGCCTCCGTCACCCCGCTGCCCGTCATCGGCGTGCCGGTGCCGCTGAAGTACCTCGACGGCATGGACTCGCTGCTCTCCATCGTGCAGATGCCCGCCGGTGTCCCGGTCGCCACGGTCTCCGTGGCCGGCGCGCGCAACGCGGGCCTGCTCGCGGCCCGGATGCTCGCCGCGCACGACCCCGAGCTGCTCACCCGCATGACCGAGTTCCAGCAGGAGCTCAACGACCAGGCCACCGAGAAGGGCAAGCGCCTGCGGGCCAAGGTCGAGGGCGCAGAGTCCTTCGGCTTCGCCAGGTGAGCGCGGCCGACCGTCTGGAGGAGGCCCGCGAGCTGCTCGCGGGCCACCCCGTCGTCGACGGCCACAACGACCTCCCGTGGGCGCTGCGCGAGCACGTGCGCTACGACCTGGACCGGATGGACATCGGCGCGGACCAGACCGGCGCGCTCCACACCGACCTCGCCCGGCTGCGGGCCGGCGGCGTCGGCGCCCAGTTCTGGTCGGTGTACGTGCCGTGCCGGCTGGCCGGCGACGACGCGGTCAGCGCCACCCTGGAGCAGATCGACGTGGTCGACCAGCTCCTCGACCGGTACGCCGCCGACCTCGCCCCCGCCCTCACGGCGGACGACATGGAGGCGGCCCGGACGCAGGGCCGCATCGCCTCGCTCAAGGGCGCCGAGGGCGGCCACTCGATCAACAACTCCCTCGCCACCCTGCGCGCGCTGCACGCCCTCGGCGTGCGCTACATGACGCTCACGCACAACGACAACAACGACTGGGCGGACTCGGCGACCGACGAGCCCGGCGTCGGCGGGCTCTCCGCCTTCGGACGGCAGGTCGTCCGCGAGATGAACCGCTCCGGCATGCTCGTCGACCTCTCGCACGTCGCCGCGACGACGATGCGGGACGCGCTCGACGCCACGGCGGCGCCGGTGATCTTCTCGCACTCCTCGTCCCGCGCGGTCTGCGACCACCCGCGGAACATCCCGGACGACGTCCTGGAGCGGCTGCCCGCCAACGGCGGCGTCGCGATGGCCACCTTCGTGCCCAAGTTCATCCTCCCCGCGGCCGTCGAGTGGACCGCGCGGGCGGACGACAACCTCCGGGCGCACGGCTTCGACCACCTCGACACCACCCCCGAGGCGATGAGGCTGCACCGCGCCTTCGAGGAGGCGAACCCCCGCCCGATCGCCACCGCCGCCACGGTCGCCGACCACCTCGATCACATGCGCGAGGCCGCCGGCATCGACCACATCGGCATCGGCGGCGACTACGACGGCACGGCCTTCACCCCGGCCGGCCTCGACGACGTCGCCGGCTACCCGAACCTGATCGCGGAGCTCCTGCACCGCGGCTGGTCCCGCCCGGACCTGGCCAAGCTGACCTGGTCCAACGCGGTCCGCGCCCTCCGGGACGCGGAAGCGGTCTCCCGCGACCTGAAGGGCCGCACGGCCCCGTCGAACGCCACCATCGAGGCGCTCGACACCCCGTAGCCGGTGCTCACCCGGACGGTCCAGCCCACCGCGCCCCCCGGAGGGGACGGTGGCACGGTGGACGGTACTGCCCCGCCGCTCTCGGCGGGGCGGTACTGCATCGCCGAGTCCGGAGTCGCACCATGGCGGAACTGCTAGACGACCATCCCACCCTCTCCACCGTCCCTGCTGCCGGCGTGCCCGCGCCACCGGACCCACCGCCGCTCGACGAGACGGCCCGCGCCCGCGCCATCCTGGCCGCCCAGCCCGTCACCGAGGGGCACACCGAACTCCCCGAGTCCCTCGACCCCGAGGACCTGCCGCCCGTCCGCGCCCGAGAGGCCGGGGCCCAGCTCTGGTCCCTGCATGTCGAGGCGGACGAGGGCGTCATCGGGACCCTGCGGCGGATCGACTCCGTCCGCGCCCTCGTCGCCGACTGCCCCGAGGACCTGCGCCTCGCGCACAGCTCCTCCGAGCTGGCCGACGCCCGCAACTGCGGCCGCGTCGCCGCCCTGCTCGGCCCGGTCGGCTGGACGGCGCTCGGCGGCTCGGCCGCCACCCTGCGGGCCTACCACGCCCTGGGCGTGCGGGCCGTGAACCTCACCTGCTTCGACCGCTTCGCCCGCGACGCCGTACGGGAGATGAACCGCATCGGCCTGGCCGTGGACCTCTCCGGCGCCGACCCGGACACGGTCCGCAGCGCCCTCGCGGTCACCCGCGCCCCGGCCCTGCTGACCAGGGCGGCCCCGGAGGCCCTGCCGGACGACGTCCTGCGCCTCCTCGGCGGGAACGGCGCCGTCCTCATGGTCCCCGTCGCCGAGGACCCGGAGGCCGCTGCCGACGCCCTCGACCGGGTACGGGCGGAGGCGGGCCCGCAGTGCGTCGGCGTCTCCCACACCACCGCCCCGGCCGTCGGCTACGTGCCCCTCTTCGCCGAGCTGCTCCGCCGGGGCTGGAGCGCCCAGGAGCTGGTCGGCCTCGCCCACGCCAACGCCACCCGGGCGCTGCGGCAGACGGAGTTCCTGTCCCGGACGAACCGGATCCGGCCGGCCGCGGCCTGAGCCGTACGCGAGAGGGGCGCACCGCCCGGCGGTGCGCCCCTCTTCGTGTCCCGTACGTCAGGCGGTCGGACGGCCCATCGCCCGGTACGTCCAGCCGGCCGCCCGCCACCGCTCCCCGTCGAGGGCGTTGCGGCCGTCGAGGATCACCCGCGCCGAGGCGACCCCGGCCAGCTCCGCCGGGTCGAGCTCGCGGAACTCGCGCCACTCGGTCAGGTGCAGCACCACGTCCGCCCCGCGCACCGCCTCCAGGGCGGAGGAGGCGTATCCGAGGGTCGGGAAGACGCGGCGGGCGTTCTCCATGCCCTTCGGGTCGTAGACGGTCACCTGGCCGCCCTGGAGGTGTATCTGGCCGGCCACGTTCAGCGCGGGGGAGTCGCGGACGTCGTCCGAGTCCGGCTTGAAGGTGGCGCCGAGCACGGCGACCCGGCGGCCCAGGAAGGTGGACCCGCCGAGGGCCTCGCGGGCCATCTCCACCATCTGGCCGCGCCGCCGCATGTTGATCGAGTCGATCTCGCGGAGGAAGGTCAGGGCCTGGTCGGCGCCCAGCTCGCCCGCGCGGGCCATGAAGGCCCGGATGTCCTTCGGGAGGCAGCCGCCGCCGAAGCCGATCCCGGCGCGCAGGAACTTGGCGCCGATCCGGTCGTCGTGGCCGATGGCCTCAGCGAGCTTGGCGACGTCGCCGCCGGCGGCCTCGCAGACCTCCGCCATCGCGTTGATGAAGGAGATCTTCGTCGCGAGGAAGGAGTTGGCGGCCGTCTTCACGAGTTCGGCCGTCGGGAAGTCGGTCACCACGAACGGCGAGCCCCCGCCGACGGGGACCGCGTACACCTCGCGGAGCGTCTTCTCGGCCCGCTCGTCGGAGCCGCGCACGCCGACCACGATCCGGTCCGGGTGCAGGGTGTCCTGGACGGCGAAGCCCTCCCGCAGGAACTCGGGGTTCCAGGCGAGGTCGACGCCCTCCGGGAGGAGCGCCGCGAGCCGCTCGGCCGAGCCGACCGGCACGGTCGACTTGCCGACGACCAGGGCCCCGTCGCGCACCACCCCGGCGAGGGAGGCGAAGGCGGCGTCCACGTAGCTCATGTCGCAGGCGTACTCGCCGTGCTTCTGCGGGGTGTTCACGCAGACGAAGTGCACGTCGCCGAAGGCGCCGACCTCCTCCCAGGAGGTGGTGAAGCGCAACCGGCCGCTCGACCCCTCGATGCCGGCCACGTGCTTCGCGAGCAGCTCCTCCAGGCCCGGCTCGTACATGGGCACGCGCCCGGCGGACAGCATCTCGATCTTCTCGGGGACGACGTCCAGGCCGAGCACCTCGAAGCCCAGCTCCGCCATGGCCGCGGCGTGGGTGGCGCCGAGGTAGCCGGTGCCGATCACGGTGATCTTGAGGGCCATGCGGGACTCCAGGGAACGTCGGGCGGAATGCCTGCCCGAGCATAGTCGGGCCCTGGTCCGGGACCCGGTCACGCCCTACCATTTGGGTTACTTAACGGTAGTTAGCAAGCGTGGGAGTGAATGAGCGTGGCGGGTTCGACTGAT
>NZ_JAINVG010000056.1 GCF_020400725.1 Streptomyces sp. NK15101
GAAGAGCGTGGAGGCGGCCATGGTGGCGCCCCAGTCGCTGCCGAACGCGGTCTGGAACTGGGTCAGCCAGAGCGTCAGGGTCTGCGACTCCTTCTCCTTGTTCAGCATCAGGATCATGGCGAACTCGTTCCAGGCGGTGATGAAGCCGAAGAGCGAGGTCGACATCAGGCCGGGCGCGAGCAGCGGGAAGATCACCTTGCGGAAGGCCTGGCCGCGGGTGCAGCCGTCGATCTGCGCGGCCTCCTCCAGTTCGACCGGGACGGCGGCGATGAAGCCGCGCAGGGTCCAGATCGTGAAGGGGAGGACCATGACGAAGTAGATGAGCGTGAGCATCGGGATGCTGTTCAGCAGGTCGTTCTCACGGGAGATCATGTACATCGCGATGACCATGACCTCCCAGGGGGCCATCTGCGCCATCATCACGACGAGGACGATGCCCTTGCGCCCCTTGAACCTGAGGCGGGCGATCGCGAAGCTCGCGGCCAGGGCGACGACCAGGGCGAGCAGTACGGCACCGATGGTGACCGTGAGGCTGTTGGTGACGTACGTCCAGAAGAGGTCGACGCCGGTCGCGGTCCCGTAGTTCTCGAACGTGGGCGCGAAGACGAAGACCGGGTCCTTGGTCATGATCTCGTGCTGCGGCTTCAGCGAGGACGAGAACATCCAGTAGACCGGGAAGACGAAGACGACCGCGATCACGAGGGCGCCGAGGTTCTTGGCGACCGCACCGACCGTGAGGGGCTTCCTGGTGCGCAGCTTCTGCGGAGTCGGGGTGGTGGCGGCGCTCACAGCTCCTCCTCCTTCAGGATCAGGCGGAAGTAGAAGGACATGACCGCGATGAGCATCACGATCGTCAGGATGGAGATGGCGGCGGCGACGCCGTAGTGGAACTGGCCGACGCCCTCGATGTAGGCGAAGACCGGGAGCGTCTCGGAACCTCGGTCGGGACCGCCCAGGTTCATGGCGTAGACCTGCGCGAACGCCTTGAAGATCCAGATGATCTCCAGGAACGTCGTGATCATGAAGAAGGACCGGAGGTTCGGGAAGACCACGGCCCAGAAGGTCCGCCAGCCGCTCGCGCCGTCCATCTTCGCGGCCTCGTACAGCTCGGTGCCGATGGTGGTCAGGCCGGCGTACATGTTGAGGGCGACGAACGGGACGGAGCCCCAGACGAGCAGGATCAGGACGATGACCAGGGTGGAGAAGCCGGTCTCGAACCAGTTGTGCTGGTCGTAGCCGGAGAAGCCCAGCGTGCGCATCAGCCAGTTCACGACGCCGAACTGCTCGTCGAAGAGCCAGCGGAAGACCGTGACGGAGGCGACGATCGGCATGGCCCAGGCGAACATCAGGGCCAGCGAGAGGACCAGTCGCATCTTCTTGCCGAGGCGGTTGAGCAGCAGGCCGATGCCCGTGCCGATCGCCATGATGAGGGCGACGTTGACGGCCGTGAAGACGACGCTGCGGACGACGACGGTCCAGAAGTCCGCGTCACCGAGGAGCTCGGTGTAGTTGTCGAAGCCCGTCCAGACCGTCTCGCGGGTGATGAACTCCTTCCGGTTGAGCTGCTGGAAGGAGAGGATCACGTTGCGGATCAGCGGGTAGAGCAGCAGCACCGCCATGGACAGCAGGGCCGGCGCGACGAGCAGGTAGGGCAGCACCCCGCCGGGCAGGGAGCGCCTGCCGCGTGGAGGCTGAAGGACTTCCTTCGGGCCCGAAGAGGACGGCGGAGTCCGATACTTCCCTGTCGCCCTTCCGGGCGCGTCCTGGGGACCGGCGGTCGCCGTCCCCTGGGAGTCCACGGTCATGGTCTCATTCCTCGCGGTTCTGGGGCTCCCGCGCCCACCGGGGCGCGGCCCGGGGGAGCGGGCCGCTGATCACTGCATCGCTGCGACACCCCGGTGGTGCGGCCGGTGCGAACCGGCCGCACCACCGGGGCTGTGGATTACTGCTGGTTGATGCGCTCGTCGATGACCTTGTCGGCCGCCTCGCCGGCCTTCTTGGCGTCCTCGCCCTTCAGGACCTTGGTCATGTAGTCCTTGATCGGGTTCGGGGCGGTCTCGACGTTCGCCCAGCCCGGGGTGACCGGGGTGACCTTGCCGGAGACGGACGAGGCGGCCATGGCCTCGGCGAAGGAGCCCGGGGCGGGCTTGAACTGCGCGGAGTCGGTGTTCGGGAGCAGCGCGCCCTCGGTGGCGGCGGCGTACTTCGTCATGAACTCCTTGCCGGCGGCGAGGGCCAGCCACTCCTTCGCGAGCTCCTTGTTCCGGGAGCGCTCGGCGACGGCGAGGTTGGAGCCGCCGAGGAAGACGGAGCCCGGCTTGTCGGCGGTCTTGCCCGGGATCGGGAAGTAGCCGAAGTCGGCGGTCTTGCCGGCCTTCTTCATGGCGTCGATCGCGCCGCCGGCCTCCCAGCCGAGGCCGATCCAGGACGCCACGCCGCCCTTGGGGACGATGTCGGTGGACTGCTGCGGGGTCGCCTCGTCCTTGTCCTTCGGAGCGGTCGAGTAGGACGCCAGCTCCTTGTAGAAGTTCATCGCGGCGACGGCCTCGGGGGAGGACAGGTTGCCCTTCCACTTGTCGCCGTCCTTGACCGCCAGGTCGCTGCCCTCGTCCCAGATGAGGCCGGCGAGGACGTACCAGGACTGACCCGGCAGGTAGATGGCCTGCGACTTGGGGTCGGACGCCTTGAGCTTCTTCAGGCCCTCGATCCACTCGGCGCGGGTCTTCGGCGGGGTGACGCCGGCCTTCTTGAAGGCGGCCTTGTCGTAGACGACGACGCGGTTGGCGGCGTACCAGGGGGCGGAGTAGAGCTTGCCGTCCAGCTCGTTGGAGGCGACCATGCCCTTGTTCCAGGCGTCGTAGCCGAGCTTGGCCTTGTCGCCGGAGAGGTCGGCGAGGCCGCCGGTGACCGCGTAGCCGGCGGTCTGCGTGTTGCCGAGCTCCAGCACGTCCGGCGGGGTGTCCTCGGAGAGGGCGGTGGTGACCTTCTCCTGGATGCCGTTCCAGATCTGCTTCTCGACCTTGACCTTGACGCCCGGGTGCTTGGCCTCGAAGGCCTTGTTCACCTCGGCCATCCAGGCGTCCGGCGCGGACCCGTCCATCACCCAGACGGTCAGGGTCTTGTCGCCGCCGGCCGTCCCCTTGCCGCCGTCCTTGCCGCTGTCGCTGTCCGAACCACACGCAGCGATGGAGACCATCATGCCCGCGACGCCGATCGCCGCGATGAGCTTGCGCTTCACGCCACCCTCCTCAGGGATGCCTGCAACCCCTGCCCACCGCGCGAAGACATACGTCAGGTAATGCTCGTGGGGCTGGGACCTGGTCTTTAATGGTTTAGACCAGTACCCGGAGCTTGGCCTAGACCTTTAGGGGTGTCAAGGGTGTATAAGAAGGGCAGTCGCGTCCGTTATCGGACCGACACCTGAGGGAGGGCGACGACCCGTGACCGGTCCGTGCCACCATGTGAGCCGCGACAGACGGAGGAGCCGGTGACGGCAGCAGCACAGGACTCGGGAAGGCAGGCCATGGCCACGGACGCGGGCAGTACGGAGACAGAGAGCGGGGCACCGACCCGCACCGCGCGCGTGCCCAAGTACTACCGGCTGAAGCGGCACCTGCTCGAGATGACGGAGACCCTGCCGCCCGGCACGCCGGTCCCGCCGGAGCGGACGCTCGCCGCCGAGTTCGACACCTCGCGCACCACCGTGCGCCAGGCGCTCCAGGAACTGGTCGTCGAGGGCCGCCTCGAGCGCATCCAGGGCAAGGGCACCTTCGTGGCCAAGCCCAAGGTCTCGCAGGCCCTACAACTCACCTCCTACACGGAGGACATGCGGGCCCAGGGCCTGGAGCCCACCTCGCAGCTCCTCGACATCGGATACGTCACGGCCGACGACACCCTCGCCGGACTGCTCGACATCTCGGCCGGCGGCCGGGTGCTCCGCATCGAACGCCTGCGCCTCGCGAGCGGCGAGCCGATGGCGATCGAGACCACCCACCTGTCGGCGAAGCGCTTCCCCGCGCTGCGCCGCTCGCTGGTGAAGTACACCTCGCTCTACACGGCGCTCGCCGAGGTCTACGACGTGCACCTCGCCGAGGCCGAGGAGACCATCGAGACCTCCCTCGCCACCCCGCGCGAGGCCGGGCTGCTCGGCACGGACGTGGGCCTGCCGATGCTGATGCTCTCCCGCCACTCGCTGGACGCCCAGGGCGAGCCGGTGGAGTGGGTGCGGTCCGTCTACCGCGGCGACCGGTACAAGTTCGTGGCGCGCCTCCAGCGCCCCAACGGCTGAGCTCCCGTACGACACGAACGGCTGAGCCTCCGTACGACACGAACGGCCGCACCCCGGCGGGGGGTGCGGCCGTTCGGCGTTGAAGCGCTTCCGTTATGCGGACAGGGGTTCCCACCACGGAAGCAGTCCCCTAGATTTCCCCAGCATTACCGAGGTGATCAGCGAGGGGACGGGAATCGCCATGTCAGAGGCGCCAGATGTGACACAAGGGAAACAACCGGCCATCACTCCCCTGCGGGTGGTGATCGCGCTCTGCCTGTTCGCCCCGTTCGTGGCGATGCTCTGGGTGAGCTCCTACGCGAAGGTCGAACCGCTCTTCGCCGGCATCCCGTTCTTCTACTGGTACCAGATGCTCTGGGTGCTGGTCTCCACGGCCCTCACCATGATCGCTTACAAGCTGTGGCAGCTGGACCAGCGCGCCCGCAAGGGAGGTGACGCGCGATGAAGGACGGCGTGAACGGCGTGGCGCTCGGCGTCTTCGTCTTCTTCTTCCTGGCCGTCACGGTCATGGGCTTCCTGGCCTCGCGCTGGCGCAGGGCCGAGAACGAGCACAGCCTCGACGAATGGGGCCTGGGCGGCCGGTCGTTCGGCACCTGGGTCACCTGGTTCCTGCTCGGCGGCGACCTCTACACGGCGTACACCTTCGTCGCCGTCCCCGCGGCCATCTACGCGGCGGGCGCGGCCGGCTTCTTCGCCGTCCCGTACACCATCCTGGTCTACCCGCTGATCTTCACCTTCCTGCCGCGCCTCTGGTCGGTCTCCCACAAGCACGGATACGTCACCACCTCCGACTTCGTGCGCGGCCGCTTCGGTTCCAAGGGCCTGTCGCTCGCGGTGGCGGTCACCGGCATCCTCGCCACCATGCCGTACATCGCGCTCCAGCTCGTCGGCATCCAGGCCGTCCTGGACGTGATGGGCGTCGGCGGCGGCGAGAACACCCACTGGTTCGTCAAGGACCTGCCGCTGCTCATCGCCTTCGGCGTGCTGGCCGCGTACACCTACTCCTCCGGCCTGCGCGCCCCCGCGCTCATCGCCTTCGTCAAGGACACGCTGATCTACATCGTCATCGCGGTGGCGATCATCTACATCCCGATCAAGCTCGGCGGCTTCGACGAGATCTTCGCCAAGGCCGGCGAGGCCTTCGCGCAGACCAACCCGGCGACCGGCAAGCCGCGCGGCGCGCTGGCCCCCGGCGAGGCGGGCCAGTGGACGTACGCGACGCTCGCGCTCGGCTCGGCACTGGCGCTCTTCATGTACCCGCACTCCATCACGGCGACGCTGTCGTCCCGGAGCCGTGAGGTCATCCGCCGCAACACCACGATCCTGCCGCTGTACTCGCTGATGCTGGGCCTGCTCGCGCTGCTCGGCTTCATGGCGATCGCCGCCGGCATCAAGGTCAAGAACGGCCAGCTCGCCATCCCGCAGCTCTTCGAGACCATGTTCCCGGACTGGTTCGCGGGCGTCGCGTTCGCCGCGATCGGCATCGGCGCGCTCGTCCCGGCCGCGATCATGTCGATCGCCGCGGCCAACCTCTTCACCCGCAACATCTACAAGGACTTCATCAGGAAGGACGCCACCCCGGCCCAGGAGACCAAGGTCTCCAAGCTGGTCTCCCTCCTGGTGAAGGTCGGCGCGCTCGTCTTCGTCCTCACCATGGACAAGACGGTCGCCATCAACTTCCAGCTGCTCGGCGGCATCTGGATCCTGCAGACCTTCCCGTCGCTCGTCGGCGGTCTCTTCACCCGCTGGTTCCACCGCTGGGCGCTGCTCGCCGGCTGGGCCGTCGGCATGATCTACGGCACGGCCGCCGCGTACGGCGTCGCCAGCCCGACCCAGAAGCACTTCGGCGGCTCGGCCGCCGAGATCCCCGGCATCGGCGAGATCGGCTACATCGGCCTCACCGCCTTCGTGCTCAACGTCGTCGTCACGGTCGTCCTGACCTTCGTCCTCAAGGCCGTCAAGGCCCCCGAGGGCGTCGACGAGACCTCCCCGGAGGACTACACGGCGGACGCGGGCGACGCGGGCGTGCACGAGCTCCCGAAGGTCGGCGCCGCCACGCACTGACCGGGCGACTCCCCGCAGGGGCCCGGGACCTCACCACGAGGTCCCGGGCCCCTCGCGTGTGAGCGGGCGCGGCAGACTGGGGCGCATGGACATCATGATCAGGGCGGTGCGGCCCGAGGAGCACGAGGAGCTCGGTGACCTCACCGGGCTGACCTATCTGAACGACGGTCTGCTGCTGCACGGCGAGGACGACTTCTACCTGGACGTGCTCCGCGACACGGCCCGGCGGGCCCGCGAGAGCGAGGTGCTCGTCGCCGTCGACGCGGAGGGCGGGATCGTCGGCGGCGTGACCTTCGCCCCCGGCGGCACCCCCTGGGCGGACATCGCCGTCGCCGGCGAGGCCGAGTTCCGGATGCTCGTGGTCGCACCGGCGGCCCGCGGCAGGGGCATCGGAGAGGCGCTCGTACGCGCCTGCGTGGACCGGGCGCGGGCCCTCCCCGGATGCGCGCGCCTCGCGCTCTCCACGGACGCCAAGATGGTCTCGGCGCACCGGATCTACGAGCGGCTCGGCTTCGTCCGCACCCCCGAACGGGACTGGGAGCCGATCCCCGACCACTCGCTGAGGACGTACGCCCTGGAGCTGTAGCCCCGGGACCGACACAACATGTGGGGGGTGCCGCGAGCGGCGCCCCCCACATGTATGCTCATCCTCGCTGTCGACGCAGGGGAATCCGGCGCGAATCCGGAACTGTCCCGCAACGGTGTGCTTCGTGCGGTTTCGTACGCGGTGAGTCCGAAGACCTTCCGACAGCGCGCCCGGTCCGTCCGTTCCGGGTGCCACAGACGTCCGGGCCTCGCGGAGTGGGCCGGTGGACGCGGCGCGCCCGCGCGTACGGGTGCCCGCCTGCCCACCTCCCCGCCCGCGCGCCCCGCCGAGCGAGGGAGAGCCCCCACGTGACCATCGCGCCCGCCGATCCGGCTTCGGCCGAGGCTTCCGCGGTCGAGAGCGACGGACCCGGGACCGTGCTGCTGCGGACCCTGACCGACCTCACCGCCGATCTCCCCGACACCGACCCCGGCAAGGTCGCCGCCGCCGCGCTCCGCGGCCGCAGCGCCACGTCGGACGAGGCGGAGCTGCGCGAGCTGGCCACCGAGGCGGCCGCCGGCCTGATCGCCGAGGACCCGGCGTACTCCCGGCTCGCCGCCCGGCTCCTCACGATCACCATCGCAGACGAGGCGGCGGGCCAGGGCGCCGTCTCCTTCTCGGCCTCCGTCGCCGTCGGTCACCGCGAGGGCCTCATCGCCGACCGCACCGCCGACTTCGTCGCCCTGCACGCCGCGCGGCTCGACGCGACGATCGACGCGGCCGGCGACGACCGCTTCGGCTACTTCGGTCTGCGCACCCTCTACTCGCGCTACCTGCTGCGCCACCCGATCACCCGCAAGGTGATCGAGACCCCGCAGCACTTCATGCTGCGCGTCGCCTGCGGCCTCGCCGAGGACGACAGCGTCCGCGCCCTCGACGAGGTGGCCGCGCTGTACGGCCTGATGAGCCGTCTGGACTACCTGCCCTCCTCCCCCACGCTCTTCAACTCCGGCACCCGCCACCCGCAGATGTCCTCCTGCTACCTGCTGGACTCCCCGCAGGACGAGCTGGACTCCATCTACGACCGCTACCACCAGGTCGCGCGCCTCTCGAAGCACGCGGGCGGCATCGGCCTCTCGTACTCCCGCATCCGTGCCCGCGGTTCGCTGATCCGCGGCACCAACGGACACTCCAACGGCATCGTGCCGTTCCTGAAGACGCTCGACGCCTCCGTCGCCGCCGTGAACCAGGGCGGCCGCCGCAAGGGCGCCGCCGCGGTCTACCTGGAGACCTGGCACGCCGACATCGAGGAGTTCCTGGAGCTCCGCGACAACACGGGCGAGGACCAGCGCCGTACGCACAACCTGAACCTGGCGCACTGGATCCCGGACGAGTTCATGCGCCGGGTCAACGCCGACGCCGAGTGGTCGCTGTTCTCCCCGTCGGACGTGCCCGAGCTCGTCGACCTGTACGGCGAGGAGTTCGACGCCGCCTACCGCAAGGCCGAGGCGGCGGGCCTGGCCCGCAAGACGATGCCGGCCCGCGACCTGTACGGCCGGATGATGCGGACCCTGGCCCAGACCGGCAACGGCTGGATGACCTTCAAGGACGCCTCCAACCGGACCGCGAACCAGACCGCCGAGCCCGGCACCGTCGTCCACTCCTCGAACCTCTGCACCGAGATCATCGAGGTCACGAACGACGGCGAGACGGCGGTCTGCAACCTCGGCTCCGTCAACCTCGGCGCCTTCGTCACCGGTTCGGACATCGACTGGGAGCGCCTTGACGAGACCGTCCGCACGGCCGTCACCTTCCTCGACCGGGTCGTCGACATCAACTTCTACCCGACCGAGCAGGCGGGCCGCTCCAACACCAAGTGGCGCCCGGTCGGCCTCGGCGCCATGGGTCTCCAGGACGTCTTCTTCCAGCTGAGGCTGCCGTTCGACTCCGCCGAGGCGCGCGCCCTGTCCACCCGGATCGCCGAGCGGATCATGCTCGCCGCGTACGAGGCGTCCGCCGACCTCGCCGAGCGCAGCGGCCCGCTCCCCGCCTGGGACAAGACCCGCACCGCGCAGGGCGTGCTGCACCCCGACCACTACGACGTGGAGCTCAACTGGCCGGAGCGCTGGGCGGCCCTGCGCGAGCGGATCGCCGCCGTGGGCATGCGCAACAGCCTCCTGCTCGCCATCGCGCCGACGGCGACGATCGCCTCGATCGCCGGCGTCTACGAGTGCATCGAGCCGCAGGTCTCCAACCTGTTCAAGCGCGAGACGCTGTCCGGCGAGTTCCTCCAGGTCAACTCGTACCTCGTGGACGAGCTGAAGAAGCTCGGCGTGTGGGACGCGCAGACCCGCGAGGCGCTGCGCGACTCCAACGGCTCGGTGGCCGGCTTCACCTGGGTCCCGGCCGAGGTGCGCGAGCTGTACCGCACGGCCTGGGAGATCCCGCAGCGGGGCCTCATCGACATGGCGGCGGCGCGTACCCCCTTCCTCGACCAGAGCCAGTCCCTGAACCTGTTCATGGAGACGCCGACGATCGGCAAGCTGTCGTCGATGTACGCGTACGCCTGGAAGCAGGGCCTGAAGACGACGTACTACCTGCGCTCCCGCCCGGCGACCCGGATCGCCCGCGCGGCCCAGGCCGCGACGACCGCCGCCCCGATCCCCGTCCAGCAGGCGACCCCCGACGCGGACGCGATCGCCTGCTCCCTGGAAAACCCCGAGTCCTGCGAGGCCTGCCAGTAATGAGCTCCACCGAGAAGAAGAACCTGCTCGACCCGGGCTTCGAACTGACCCTGCGTCCGATGCGCTACCCGGACTTCTACGAGCGCTACCGGGACGCCATCAAGAACACCTGGACCGTGGAGGAGGTCGACCTCCACTCGGACGTCGCCGACCTCGCCAAGCTCACCCCCGGTGAGCAGCACATGATCGGCCGCCTGGTCGCGTTCTTCGCGACGGGCGACTCGATCGTGGCGAACAACCTGGTCCTGACGCTCTACAAGCACATCAACTCCCCGGAAGCGCGCCTCTACCTGTCGCGGCAGCTCTTCGAGGAAGCGGTCCACGTCCAGTTCTACCTGACGCTCCTGGACACCTACCTGCCCGACCCGGACGACCGCGCCGCCGCGTTCGCCGCCGTCGAGAACATCCCCTCCATCCGCGAGAAGGCGCAGTTCTGCTTCAAGTGGATGGACTCGGTCGAGAAGATCGAGAAGCTGGAGACGGCCGCGGACCGCCGCCGCTTCCTGCTGAACCTGATCTGCTTCGCGGCGTGCATCGAGGGCCTGTTCTTCTACGGCGCCTTCGCGTACGTCTACTGGTTCCGCTCCCGCGGCCTGCTGCACGGCCTGGCGACGGGCACCAACTGGGTGTTCCGGGACGAGACGATGCACATGAACTTCGCCTTCGAGGTCGTGGACACCGTCCGCAAGGAGGAGCCGGAGCTCTTCGACGACGCCCTCCAGCAGCAGGTCACGGACATGCTGAAGGAGGCCGTCGAGGCGGAGCTGCAGTTCGGCCGCGACCTGTGCGGCGACGGCCTGCCGGGCATGAACACCGAGTCGATGCGCGAGTACCTCCAGTGCGTCGCCGACCAGCGCCTCCAGCGCCTCGGCTTCCCGCCGGTGTACGGCTCGGAGAACCCGTTCGCGTTCATGGAGCTCCAGGGCGTCCAGGAGCTGACCAACTTCTTCGAGCGCCGCCCGTCCGCCTACCAGGTGGCGGTCGAGGGCTCGGTGGACCTCGACGAGGACTTCTAGCCGGTACGGCGAAGGGCCCCGCACTCCTGGAGTGCGGGGCCCTTCGCCGTGGGCTCACTCGTTCGGGACGACCGGGTAGCGCGGCGTGCCCTCTTCCATCTGGCGGAGGGCGTCCTTGCGGTCGCGCTTGGAGAGCTTGTCGATGTACAGGAAGCCGTACAGGTGGTCCGTCTCGTGCTGGAGGCAGCGGGCGAAGTAGCCGGTGCCGCGGACCTTGATCGGGTTGCCCTTCATGTCCTGGCCGGTGACCTCGGCGTAGTCCGGGCGGGGCAGCTCGGCGTACGCCGTCGGGACCGACAGGCAGCCCTCGTTGGAGTCGTCGAGGTGCCGCTGGTCGGCCGGCAGGTCGACGAGGACCGGGTTGACCACGTGGCCGACGTGGCGCTTGCCCTCGTCGTCCATGCAGTCGTAGACGAAGACCTTGAGGTCGACGCCGATCTGGTTGGCGGCGAGGCCGACGCCCTCGGCGGTGCGCTGGCTGGCGAACATGTCGTCGATGAGCTGCGCCAGCTCGTCGTCGAAGTCGGTGACGTCCTTGCACTCCCGGTGCAGGACGGGGTTGCCCACGACCGTGATGGGGCGCGAGGTGCCGCGCTCGCGGTGGGCGGTCTCGCGCTCCTCGGTGTCCTCGGTGTCGACGATGAAGCCCTCGTCGTCCACGGCGTACACGCCCGTCTGCTCCTGATCAGTGCCCTGCTGCGACATGTCCGCCGTATGCCTTCTTCCTCGAACCGGTACACCTCGTGGTAGGTGCGGAGTACAGCCTACGGGCAGCGGTCAGCAGACTTCCTCGAGATCCCGCCACTCGCGGGAGTCCGGGCTGTCCGCGACCCAGCCGTCGAGGAGGCCCCGCACCAGGCCCGCCGGGGCCGCGATGCCGCACTCGCGCTCGGGCACCCACAGCTCGCCGGGCGAGCGGTGGCCGAGCGGGCCCGGGTGGCCCGGCTCGCTGTGGTCGTGCGGGTCGGAGTGCTCGCCCTCGCCCTCGGCGCTCGGCATGGTCGACTCCGAGCAGGCACGGCAGAGCAGCCGCACGGAGGACGACCAGTCCTCGGCGGCGAAACCGGCCTCGGCGGCGAGCTGTTCCAGGGCGTCCCGGTCGGCCTCGGTGGCCGCCTCCAGGAGCACCACCCAGGTGGGGACGGGCGAGGGCGCCCACAGCTCGATCTCGTCGAAGACGGGGTAGGAGGGGCCCGCGGTGGTGGTCCGCTCGCCGTTCGGCACGCCGTCGTGGAGGACGACCTCGCCCCAGCGGCGGCCGGAGGAGGGCAGCGGGATGGAGAGGACCTCGATCCGGGCGGGGTCGAGCCGGCGGCCCCACACGACCTCGGCCTCGCCCTCGGGCGAGAGCCGGACGGCGGCGCTGCCCAGCTCCATGCCGGCGGGCTCGCCGGTGCCCGCGGCGGCGCCCGGCACCTTGAGGCCGTAGGCCTGCCAGGCCCGACGGGCCAGCGGCCAGTCCTGGAGCGCGGTGGCGGCGATGCCGACGTTCCACCAGTCGGGGGCCCCGCTCTCCTTGTCGAGCAGCGCGACCGCGCGCAGCCCGGCGGCCCGGGCCTGCTCCCAGTCGTGCCGGAACTTGTGCAGCAGCGCGAGGTTGAACCAGGACTCCGAGAGCCAGGGCTCCAGATCCGCCGCCCGCGTCAGCAATGCGCCCGCGTCCTCGTACCGGCCGTCGCCGATCAGCGTGAACGCGCGGTCGGTGGCCTGCCGCCACGAGGCGGAGGGCCGATGCCGTACCTTCCCGAAGATCTTCACGATTCCCGCCTGCCGGTCGCTTCACCCTCTTGTTCGCATCCAACCATGCCCGGTCGGACGCGCGCTCATTACCCATGGGTTACCCAGGGACCGCGGAGGTCACCCCAGTGGCTCCGCCCCGCCCCAGGACCCTGGCCAGGCATTCGACGACATCCGGGTGATAGTCGCGGGCGGTGCCGAGCCTGAGCCGCTCCAGGGCCCCGAGCGCGGCGCCCGCGCCCTCGCCCGTTCCGGCGCCCGCGAGGTCGTCGTAGGCGTTCACGGCCCGGACGATCCGGGCGGGAAGCGGCTGCTCGCGGTACGGGTCGGCCTGCCGCTCCACGACGACGGCGACGGCCTCGGGGACGCCGGTCCTGCGGACGACCTCGCCGCCCAGGAGGGCGATCCTGCGCTGCTCCTCGGCCGGGAGGAGGGCGGTGGCGCCGCCCGCGACGGGGTCCACGAGGGAGAGCTGGCCGATGTCGTGCATGAGCGCCGCGTGCTCCAGGACGGCCAGCTCGGGCCCGGACAGGCCCAGCTCGCGTCCGACGGCGGCGCTGAGGGCGGCGACCCGGTGGGCGTGCCCGGGCGGGGTGCAGCCGGCGATCTCGGTGGCGCGGGCGAGGGAGGCGATGGTCTGCCGGTTGACGGTCCGCACGGCCGCGTACCGCCGGAAGGAGACCTGGGTGAGCAGGAGGGGGACGGCGAGCACGGGCAGCGCCCAGAGTCCGGCGGCGGCGACGCCGAGCGCCATGACGGTGCCGGTGGCGCAGACGGCGGAGCCGATGCCGAGGAAGGCGCGGAGTTCGTCGCGCAGGAGGGAGCCGTACGGGAAGCCGGTGCGGGCGCGGAGCAGCAGGGCGCCGAGCACGGCGTCGCACAGCGCGGTCAGGACGAGCAGGAGGCCCAGGAAGAGGGCGTACGCGGGGCCCTGGCCGAGGTGCTCGGTGACGAGGCCCGCGTTGTAGAGGGGCTGGAAGCAGAGCGCGGCGAAGCCGACGGTGAGGACGCGGCGGGCGAGGTGGTCGAGTCCGGGGCCCCGGCCGCGGGCGATGTGCGGGACGATCCCGGCGAGGCCCGCGGCGACGACGACGGCGACGGTCTGCGGGACGCCGTGGGTGGTGGCGGTGCCGGCGCTGGTCCCGAGCAGGGCGTACGCGAGGGCGCCGGCTGCGGCCAGGGGGGCGGGCTCGCGTTCTCCGGGTGCGGCGTCCCAGCGGGCGAGTTCGCCGAGGGCGACGAGGGTGCCGAAGGCGAGGGCGTTGCCGGGTTCGTCGAGGCCGTACCAGAGGGTGCTGCCGAAGCCGGCGAGGCCGAGGAGGAGCGCGGCGCCGTGCACGGCGCCGACGGTGAGCGCCCCGGGTCTCACGCGGGTTCCTTGGAGGCCGGTGCGGGGAGGGGTCCGCGCGGCGGCGGGACGTGCTCGGGCTGCGGGGAGGCGCCTTCGTCGGCCGTGACGACGGGTTGCCAGCCGTGCCGGTCCAGGGCCCGGACGAGGGCGGTGACCATCCGGGGGTCGAACTGGGTGCCGGCGCAGCGCTCCAGTTCGGCGAGGGCGGTGGGCACCGGGCGGGCCCTGCTGTAGCAGCGGGTGGAGGTCATGGCGTCGAAGGCGTCGGCGACGGCCACGACCCGGGCGAACTCGGGGATCTGCTCCCCGTGGAGCCCGTACGGGTAGCCGCTGCCGTCCATGCGTTCGTGGTGGTGGAGGATGGCGGCCCGCGCCTCGCCGAGGAAGCCGATGCCGCGGACCATCTCGTGGCCGTACTCGGGGTGGAGTTCGATGACCCGGCGCTCCTCGGGGGTGAGGGGCCCGTCCTTGGTGAGCACCCGGGTGGGCACGCCGAGTTTGCCCACGTCGTGCAGGATTCCGGCGAAGCGGACGACGTCGAGGCGGTCCTCGGCCATGCCGAGCTCACGGGCGATCAGGACGGAGGCCTGGCCGACGCGTTCGCTGTGGCCCCGGGTGTAGCGGTCCTTGATGTCGACGGCCTGGACGAGGGCGCGGATGGTGGCCTGGTGGGCGGCGCGCTCGCGGTGGTACTGGGCGAAGACCCAGCAGGAGATGTACATGGGGAGGAGCACGAAGAGCGCCGCGACGGGACCGTACGTGCTGCGCCAGAGGACGGCCATCATCAGTCCGGCGAGGCCGTGGACGGTGTGCGGGGCGAGGGTCCGGCCGAGGAGGCCGCGCCAGGCGGCCCGGGGCGGGAGCCCGCCGACGGTGGCGCGGATGCCGCCGTCGAGGGCGGTGAGCACCAGGCAGAAGGCGAGGGCGGCGGCGCCGGCGGGCAGCAGTGCGTACGGCAGGTCGGGGGCGTCCGGGCCCCGGCCGAGGGCGGCGGGGCCGCCGAGGGCGCCGGCGGTCAGGGCGGCGGCCCAGACGGCGAGGGCCGCGGCGGCGGCCCGCCAGGCGCGGCGGGGGGCGGCGGGGGGTTCCTCGACGTGGGCGAGGAGGCTGCCGGGGATCGCGGTGAGCGCGGCGGCGGCGGGCGGCAGGAGCAGCGCGGCGGCGAGGAGGACGGGGAAGAAGGAGCCGGTGCCCGCCGGGAGGGAGCGGCCGAGCGCGCGGCCGATGAGCCGGCAGCGGGCGGGGGGTTCGCAGAGCGCGTAGAGGGCGGCGAGGAGCGCGACCGTGCCCCAGGGGACGGCCGCGCCGGAGCGCAGCGCGGGCAGGACGCAGGCCCCTGCGCCGAGCAGGGCGCAGCCGATGTACACGCGGGCCGCTCGCGGAATGACCTTCACGCCCATCACGCCCGTCACGCTAGCGAGTCGGGCGGGCGGCGACGGCGCGGCCTGAGTGATTCGCACCATCGGGTGATACAAGCTGACATATGCGTGAGGCCGCCGCGAGCGGTGCGCGACGGCCTCGGTTCCCGGTACGGGAGGGGTGCTACTCCTGCGGCGCCGGTGTGGTGGGGGCGCTCGCCGTGACGTCCTGCTCGGGCACCAGGTGTCCGGCGCGGATCAGGTCGATCCGGCCCATGACCTTGGCGCGCAGGTCGGTGGGGACGTCGTCACTGCCGCAGCAGCGCTTGACGAGCTTCTTCACCGCCTGCTCCAGGCCGTACTTCTCCAGGCACGGGGAGCACTCCTCGAAGTGCACCTCGAACTTGGTGCAGTCGCTGTCGGGCATCTCATGGTCGAGGAACTCGTAGAGATGATCCAGGACCTCTGAGCAATCCGTCTCGTGCGGCTCTCCGCAGCTCATGAGCCCGAGCCTTTCAGATCGTTCGACGACTCTCCGGCGCCCGCGGGTACCAGCCCGCGGTCGCGAGCGTAGTCCTCGAGCATGCCGCGCAGCTGGCGGCGGCCCCGGTGCAGTCGGGACATCACCGTACCGATGGGTGTCCCCATGATGTCCGCGATCTCCTTGTACGCAAAGCCCTCGACATCGGCGAGATAGACGGCGATGCGGAACTCCTCGGGAATCGCCTGGAGCGCTTCCTTCACGTCGGAGTCGGGGAGGTGGTCGAGCGCCTGGGACTCGGCGGAGCGCAGACCGGTCGACATGTGCGACTCGGCGCGGGCGAGCTGCCAGTCCTCGATCTCCTCGGCGGCGCTGCGCTGGGGCTCGCGCTGCTTCTTGCGGTACGAGTTGATGAAGGTGTTCGTGAGGATGCGGTACAGCCAGGCCTTGAGGTTCGTGCCCTCGCGGAACTGGTGGAACGACCCGTACGCCTTGGCGTAGGTCTCCTGCACCAGGTCCTCCGCGTCCGCGGGGTTGCGCGTCATGCGCAGCGCGGCCGAGTACATCTGGTCGAGGTAGCCGAGGGCGTCCCGCTCGAAGCGCGCGTTGCGCTCCTCGGTCGTCTCCTCGGGGCCGTCGTCGGTCCCTGTGTCGGTCCCAGTGACCGGACCCACCTCCTCCAGCGCGGCGGCGAGCCCGAGGGCGGACCCGCTCGTTTCGGAGGATAGACGAGGAACCGCTCCGACCGCCGCCCGAATCGGGGCGGACCGGGGCGCGGGCAGCACTGTCCAGTCGAGGTCAGCGGCCTTCGCACGCTCCGGGCAGATGGTCGAACCCATGCGACGGACTCCCTCTTCCTTGCTCTCACACCGACGCTCTCCACAACAGTGGTCCCCCGCTCAACATTCCCGGCGCGCCGGAGGAGTCAGCCGAGGACGGTGATCCACGCCGTGACGCCGTCCACGAGAGCGGCGAGCGCCTCCTCCTGACTCAGCGGCGCGCGCTTGGGGACGGCGAAGCCGTGGTCCCCGTACGGCACCTCCACGAGTTCGTACGGACCTTCCGGGTACTCCTCGGGCCGCCCGAAGGGGTCGTTGCCGCCCTGGACGACGAGGGTGGGCAGGCCGGTGGAGAGGAGCTCCTCGGCGCGGGACCTCTCGGGCCTGCCCGGCGGGTGCAGCGGGAAGCTCAGGGCGAGGACGGCGAGAGCGCCGAGCTCCCGTCCGGTCCGGCAGGCGACCCGGGCGCCGGCGCTGCGGCCGCCCGCGACGACGGGGAGGCCGGGCTTCGCGAGGGACGGCCAGAGGCCGCGCCAGCCGGTGTCGAGGGTCTTGGGCGCGGGCGCGACCTTCTTGCCGGCGACCCGCCAGGGCTGCTCGACGAGGGCGACGGTCACGCCGTGCGCGGGCAGCGCCCCGGCGAGCGCCTGGAGGTCGCGGGCCTCGACGCCGCCGCCGGCGCCGTGCCCGAGGGCGAGGACGGCCCGGGGCTCCGTCCCGGCGTACCACGTGATGCGTGCCTCACCGGCGTCGGTGGGGACGGTCTCGTACTGTGTCACGTCCCCATCCTGCCGTCCGGTCCGGCTCGCGCGTCAGAACAGCGTGCCGACTTCCGGACCGGACAGCTCCTCCAGGAGCTCGGGGCCGTTGTTGCGGACGTTGCTGACGGCGGTCGCGACGGGGTAGGCCCGCATCAGGCCCTCCGGCGGCGGGGCGAGGAGGCCGTGGAGCTCGTCGGGGTCGGTGCGCGCCGGGTCGAGCCAGGCGTCCCAGCGGTCCTCCGTCAGCATCAGCGGCATCCGGGGGTGGATGTCGTGGAGCGAGCGCGGGCCCTCGGCGGGGGCGACGCCCAGCGGTCCGGTCTCGGCCTCGGTGGTGATCACCGAGCAGGTCACCCACCACGCGGAGGGGTGTCCGTCGGGCAGGGTGCGGTCCCGCCAGAACTCGTAGAGCCCGGCCATCGCGAAGACGGAGCCGTCCGCCGGGGTCACGAAGTACGGCTGCTTCCGGGGCCGCTTCTTCCTGCCCTCGACCTCCAGCTCGCGCTCGGCGGTCCCGGTCACCCACTCGTAGTAGCCGTCGGCGGGCAGGATGCACCGGCGGGACCGGAAGGCGCGCTTGAAGGAGGGCTTCTCGTCCACGGTCTCCGCGCGCGCGTTGATCATCCGGGCGGCGCCGTCCGGCGACTTCGCCCAGGACGGCACGAGCCCCCATTTCAGCGCGCGCAGCTGGCGAACCGGGCGCGGGGATCCGGCGTCCTTCACAGGACGCTCCAGAACGGCCCAGACCTCTTTGGTGGGGGCCACGTTCCAGTCGGGGGCCAGGGTCTCCTCCGGCTCCCACTTCTCGACCCCGAAGAGGTCGACGAGTTCCTCGGGCCGCCGGCTCGATGCATAACGTCCGCACATACGTGCCACACTGCCACGTTCCCGACCACGAGCGAGGAGCCGTCCGCCAAATGACCGAGATCCTCGGCACCCAACCCGCTCCCGACACGTGGGTCGTCGGCGTCACCGCCGCCTGCGCCCTGAGCCTGGTCGTCTTCCGCCGTCCCTGGCTCCTGGCCCGCAACGCGATCACCATCGCCCACGAGGGCGGCCACGGGCTCGTCGCCCTCGCCATGCGCCGCCGCCTGCAGTCGATCCGGCTGCACTCGGACACCAGCGGGCTGACCGTCTCCCGCGGCCGCCCGACCGGCCTCGGCGTCGTCCTCACCCTGGCCGCCGGCTATCCGGCGGCCCCGCTGCTCGGGCTCGGCGGCGCCGCCCTGCTCGGCACCGGCCACGTCACCCTGCTGCTGTGGATCGCGACCGCGCTGCTGCTCGCGCTGCTGGTGATGGTCCGCAACGCGTACGGGGTCCTCACCGTCCTCCTGACGGCCGCCGCCTTCCTCCTCGTCTCCTGGCTGACCGGGCCCGACGTCCAGTCGGTCTTCGCGTACGCGGCGGTCTGGTTCCTGCTGCTCGGCGGTGTCCGCCCGGCCTTCGAGCTCCAGGCGAGGCGGCGCCGCGGCGGCGCCCCCGACTCGGACGCGGACCAGCTGTCGCGGCTCACCCATGTGCCCGCGGGCGTGTGGCTGTTCTTCTTCCACACGGTCGCCCTGTCCGCCCTGATCGGCGGCGGGCGCTGGCTCCTGGGCTTCTGACTCCCCCGTACAGTGAGTCCATGACCGCAGCAGCTTCCGCGCACACCGACCCGCCCACCGACCTCTGGCCCGCCCCGTACGCCCGCGGCGCCGTCGACGCGACCGTCACCGTGCCCGGATCGAAGTCGGTCACCAACCGCGCCCTGGTCCTCGCCGCGCTCGCCGCCGAGCCGGGCTGGCTGCGCCGCCCGCTGCGCTCCCGCGACACCCTCCTGATGGCCGAGGCGCTCCGCACCCTCGGCGTGAAGATCGAGGAGGGGGTGGGCCCCGACGGCTCGGGCGAGGCCTGGCGGATCATCCCCTCCCCGCTGCGCGGCCCCGCGACCGTCGACGTCGGCAACGCCGGCACGGTCATGCGCTTCCTGCCGCCGGTCGCGACCCTCGCCGACGGACCGGTGCGCTTCGACGGCGACCCCCGCTCCCACGAGCGCCCGCTGCACGGCGTGATCGACGCGCTGCGCGCGCTCGGCGCCCGGATCGACGACGACCGCCGGGGCGCGCTCCCGATGACCGTGCACGGCGCCGGCGGCCTGGACGGCGGCACCGTCGAGATCGACGCCTCCTCGTCCTCCCAGTTCGTCAGCGCCCTGCTGCTCTCCGCGCCCCGCTTCAACCAGGGCGTCGAGGTGCGGCACGTCGGCAGCAGGCTCCCCTCGCTCCCGCACATCCGGATGACGGTCGACATGCTGCGGGCGGTCGGCGCCCAGGTCGACGAGCCGGAGCACGGCGGCGCCCCGAACGTGTGGCGGGTGACGCCCACCGGCCTGCGCGGCCGGGACCTCGTCGTCGAGCCCGACCTGTCGAACGCGCAGCCGTTCCTGGCGGCGGCCCTGGTGACCGGCGGCCGGGTGACGATCCCCGACTGGCCGGAGCGGACCACCCAGCCGGGCGACGAGCTGCGCCGGATCTTCACCGAGATGGGTGGTTCCTGCGAGCTCACCGACGCGGGCCTGACCTTCACCGGCACGGGCCGGATCCACGGCATCGACGTGGACCTCGGCGAGGTCGGCGAGCTGACCCCCGGCATCGCGGCGGTCGCGGCGCTGGCCGACTCCCCGTCGACGCTGCGCGGGGTGGCCCATCTGCGGCTGCACGAGACGGACCGGCTCGCGGCGCTCACCAAGGAGATCAACGGGCTCGGCGGCGACGTGACGGAGACCGAGGACGGCCTCCACATCCGCCCGCGTCCGCTGCACGGCGGTGTCTTCCACACGTACCACGACCACCGCATGGCGACGGCGGGCGCGATCATCGGCCTCGCGGTCGAGGGCGTGGAGATCGAGGACGTGGCGACGACGGCGAAGACCTTGCCGGACTTCCCGACGATGTGGACCGAAATGCTCGGGGTCTGAACCATGCGGCGCTACGGCAAGCACACCGACGAGGACGACATCCGCCAGCGGCCCAACCGCAAGGGCACCCGTCCCCGCACCAGCATCCGTCCGAAGCACGAGGACGCCGTCGAGGGCATGGTCCTCACCGTCGACCGCGGTCGGCTCACCTGTCTGGTGGACGACCGGACCGTGACGGCGATGAAGGCGCGCGAGCTGGGCCGCAAGGCCGCCGTCGTCGGCGACCGGGTCTCCCTGGTCGGCGACCTCTCCGGCGAGAAGGACACGCTGGCCCGGATCGTCCGGATCGCCGAGCGCAGCTCGGTGCTCCGGCGCACCGCCGACGACGACGACCCGTACGAGCGGGTGGTCGTCGCCAACGCCGACCAGCTGGCGATCGTCACCGCGCTCGCCGACCCGGAGCCGCGTCCCCGGCTGATCGACCGCTGTCTGGTGGCGGCGTACGACGGCGGGCTCTCCCCGCTGCTCGTCCTGACCAAGTCGGACCTGGCCCCGCCGGACGCGCTCCTGGAGATGTACGGCGCGCTGGGCGTGCCCCATGTGGTGACCACCCGCGAGGAGTTCGTCGACGGGGTCGCCGCCGAGCGGGTCCACGAGCACCTCAAGGGCCGCACCACAGCGTTCGTCGGCCACTCCGGCGTCGGCAAGACGACCCTGGTGAACGCGCTGGTCCCGCCGGACCGGCGGCGCACCACGGGCGTGGTGAACGCGGTCACGGGCCGCGGCCGGCACACCACCACCTCGGCGCTCGCGCTGCCGCTGAACGACAAGGAGGGCGGCTGGGTCATCGACACCCCGGGCGTGCGCTCCTTCGGTCTGCACCACGTCGACCCGTCCCGGGTCATCCACGCCTTCCCCGACCTGGAGCCGGGCACGGAGAACTGCCCGCGCGCGTGCAGCCACGACGAGCCGGACTGCGGGCTCGACGCCTGGGTGGCGGAGGGGCACGCCGATCCGGCGCGGCTGGTCTCGCTGCGGCGGCTGCTCGCCACCCGGGAGCGACGCGAGGGCGACTGAGCCTCCGGCGTTTACGCCCGGTCTCTGCCGGTAAGTGCATAATCGCACCAAGTGCGACGGAGCAGTCACCGACGGCGTGGGAGGCACTGACGATGGCGTGGCTGCTGGTGGTGGTCGCGGGGTTCCTGGAGACGGGCTTCGCGGTCTGTCTGAAGCTCTCGCACGGCTTCACCCGGCTGTGGCCGACGATCGCCTTCGCCTCCTTCGCCCTGGGCAGCTTCGGCCTCCTCACGCTGGCGCTGCGGAAACTCGACGTGGGTCCGGCGTACGCGGTGTGGACCGGGATCGGCGCGGCCGGGACCGCGATCTACGGGATGGTCTTCCTCGGCGACGTGGTCTCCACGCTCAAGATCGTCTCGATCACCCTGGTCATCGTGGGGGTCATCGGACTCCAGCTCTCCGGGTCCGCGCACTGAGGGGTCACCGGCAGGACCGGTGCGACGACGTGGCTGAGGGCGATCCGTACGGCGAGTTCGCAGCCGGCCGCCCACTCCTCCCCCGCGCAGGCCGCGGTCTCCGCCACCAGCTCACCGGGCGCGGGCGGTCCGGCGTCGGCGCGCCGCTGGGCGGGGACGGGGGCGGGGCGGGCGCCGGGCCGGGCCGGCCGGGGCTGGGGCAGCCGCTCGTTCCAGGCGCCGGTGAGCAGGGCCCGGAGTACCGGGCGGACGGCGGCGCGGGTGACGATCCACTCGGCGACGGCGACGAGGTTCCGCTCGGGCGGGGCGGGGACGGCGAGCAGGTCCCGGACGCCCTGGAGGTAGGCGTCGGCCTCCCTGCGCACGAGAGCGCGCGCGAGCCCCTCCTTGCTGCCGAACTCGTTGTAGAGGGTCTGCCGGGAGACCCGGGCGGCGGTGGCGAGGTCGGCCATCCGTACGGCGGACCAGGGGCGGTGCGCGAGCGCGGCGAGCGCGGCGTCGAGCAGTGCCTCGCGGGCGCTCGCCATCCTCACCTCCGGAGGGAACGGTTCTCCGCACAGCGTCGGCAGGCGCGCACCCTCTGTCAAGGGGCCGCGGTGGACGGTTCGCCGGGTGTCCGCGCGTCGGGGATAGAGTGCCGACCATGGCCGATTACCACGATGATCTGCGTCTCGCCCACGTCCTCGCGGATGCCGCCGATGCGGCCACCATGGACCGTTTCCAGGCGCTCGACCTCCGGGTCGAGACGAAGCCGGACATGACTCCGGTGAGCGAGGCCGACAAGGCGGCGGAGGAGCTGATCCGCGGACAGCTTCAGCGCGCCAGGCCGCGCGACGCGATCCTCGGCGAGGAGTACGGCGTGGAGGGCTCGGGCCCGCGCCGCTGGGTGATCGACCCGATCGACGGCACGAAGAACTACGTGCGCGGGGTACCGGTCTGGGCGACCCTGATCGCGCTGATGGAGGCCGGGGAGACCGGGTTCCAGCCGGTGGTGGGCGTGGTGTCCGCCCCGGCGCTCGGCCGGCGCTGGTGGGCGGCGAAGGGGCTCGGCGCGTACACGGGCCGCAGCCTGGCCTCGGCGACCCGGCTGAGCGTCTCGAAGGTCGCGTCCCTGTCGGACGCCTCCTTCGCGTACTCCTCGCTGAGCGGCTGGGAGGAGCAGGGGCGCCTCGACGGCTTCCTCGACCTCACGCGCGCGTGCTGGCGGACCCGGGCGTACGGCGACTTCTGGCCGTACATGATGGTCGCGGAGGGCTCCGTGGACATCTGCGCGGAGCCGGAGCTGTCGCTGTGGGACATGGCCGCGGTCGCGATCGTGGTCCAGGAGGCCGGCGGCACGTACACGGGCCTGGACGGCCGGCACGGGCCGCACAGCGGGAACGCGGCGGCCTCGAACGGCCTGCTCCACGGCGAGCTGCTGAGCTACCTGAACCAGGAGGGCGCGCAGGGCTGAGCGCCGCCGGCGCTCCCCGGGGGCGCTTCGCGCGCCCCCTTGTCGAGCCACCTCCCCGGTGCAACTCTGAGAGTCCCCCCACTTGTGAACTTGTGAATTCTTTCTCGTTCGGGGGGTCACACCAAGGAGGTGGCTCCGTCCATGCTCGTCCGTGACGCCATGAGCACCGTGGTACTCACCATCGGCCCCGCCCACACCCTCCGACAGGCAGCGCGACTGATGTCGGCCCGCCGCGTCGGCGCGGCGATCGTCCTCGACACCGACGCCGGCGGCCTCGGCATCCTCACCGAGCGCGACATCCTCAACTCCCTGGCCCGGGACCAGGACCCCGACCGGGAGACCGCGGGTTCCCACACCACCCGTGACGTGGTCTTCGCCGCGCCCGCCTGGACCCTGGCGGAGGCGGCCGAGGCCATGACGCACGGCGGCTTCCGCCACCTCGTCGTCCTCGACGACCGGGGCCCCGTCGGCATCGTCTCGGTGCGCGACATCATCCGCTGCTGGATCCCGGTGCACAGCGTCGCCACCGGCTGAGCGGTCCCCCGGAGCACGCGAGGGCGGGCCGGACTCCTCACGGAAGTCCGGCCCGCCCCCTACCCACGGCAAGCGCCCTCAGCCACGCAGGGCCTGGACCGCGGCCTCCAGCCGCTTGCCGAAGTCACCGTCCGCCTTGCGGAAGTTGTCGATCGCCCGCTCGGCGATGTCGTCGCGCGAGACCTTGGCGATGAAGCCGGCCAGGTTCCCGACGAGACGTCCCTTCTCGTCCTCCGACATCAGGCGGTAGAGGTCGCCCGCCTGCACGAAGTCGTCGTCCTCGGCGTGCGTGGGGGCGGGGTGGTCGCCGGTCACGCCGGTGACCGGGGAGCCGGCCCAGAGCGGCCGGTCCGTCTGGTGCGGACCGCCGAAGCTGTTCGGCTCGTAGTTCTTCGCGCCCTTGTGGCGGCCGTCGTAGAGGAAGCCGTCACGCGCGTGGGTGCGCGCCTCGGTGGCGTGCGGGCGGTTCACCGGCAGGTGGTCGGCGTTGATGCCGACGCGGTAGCGGTGGGCGTCGCCGTAGGCGAAGAGGCGACCCTGGAGCATCTTGTCCGGGGAGGGTCCGATGCCCGGCACGAAGTGCGCGGGGCTGAAGATCGACTGCTCGACCTCGGCGAAGATGTTCTCCGGGTTGCGGTTGAGCTCCAGCTTGCCGATCTCGATCGGCGGGTAGTCGGCGTGCGGCCACACCTTGGTGAGGTCGAACGGGTTGAAGCGGTAGTTCGCCGCGTCGGCCGCGGGCATGATCTGGACCTGCACGGTCCAGCTCGGGAAGTCGCCGCGCTCGATGGCCTCGCGCAGGTCGCGCTGGTGCGAGTCCGGGTCCTCGCCGGCGAGCCGGTTGGCCTCGTCCTGGGTGAGGTTCTTGATGCCCTGGTCGGTCTTGAAGTGGTACTTGACCCAGAAGACCTCGCCGGCCTCGTTGTTCCACTGGAACGTGTGCGAGCCGTAGCCGTTCATGTGGCGGTACGAGGCGGGGATGCCGCGGTCGCCGAAGAGCCAGGTGACCTGGTGGGTCGACTCCGGGGAGAGGCCCCAGAAGTCCCAGACGTTGTCCGCCTCCTGCGAGCCGGTGTACGGGTCGCGCTTCTGGGTGTGGATGAAGTCGGGGAACTTGATGGCGTCCCTGATGAAGAACACCGGGGTGTTGTTGCCGACGAGGTCGTAGTTCCCCTCCTCGGTGTAGAACTTCAGCGCCCAGCCGCGGGGGTCGCGTACCGCGTCCGCCGCGCCGAGGCTGCCCGCGACGGTGGAGAAGCGCAGGAAGGTCTCGGTCTCCTTGCCGACCTCGGAGAGGAACTTGGCGCGCGTCCACCGCGTGACGTCACGGGTCACCGTGAAGGTGCCGTAGGCGCCCGCGCCGCGCGCGTGCACCACGCGCTCCGGGATGCGCTCGCGGTTGAAGTGGGCGAGCTTCTCCAGGAGGAGCTGGTCCTGGACGAGGACCGGACCGCCGACGCCCGCGGTCTCGCTGTTCTGGTTGTCGGCGACCGGAGCCCCGGCCTCCGTGGTGAGCGGTCCCTGCGTCACGTGCGCCTCCTGCGTCATCCCTGCGAGTCCTGTCTCCCGGCCGGACCCTCGAACGAGCCCTCGGCCAGTGCCTGCCCAGATCCTACATTGGACAATGTCCAAGTCAAGTTGAGGTCCAAAGTCACATACGTTCGGGATCTTGTTCCCGGCTGTTACCCTGGCTCCCATGAGTGACCTGTTGGAACGACTGCGCGGACGCGGCTGGCGGATGACCGCGCAGCGCCGCGTCGTGGCCGAGGTCCTCGACGGGGATCATGTGCACCTGACCGCCGACGAGGTCCACGCCCGCGCGGTGGCGAAGCTGCCCGAGATCTCCCGCGCGACCGTGTACAACACGCTGGGCGAGATGGTCACCCTCGGCGAGGTCATCGAGGTCGCCACCGACGGCCGCGCCAAGCGGTACGACCCCAACGCCCACCGGCCCCACCAGCACCTGGTCTGCGGCCGCTGCGGCGCGATCCGCGACGTGCACCCGGCCGGCGACCCGCTGGCGGACCTCCCGGACACCGAGCGCTTCGGCTTCACGATCTCGAACGTCGAGGTCACCTACCGGGGCATCTGCCCGAACTGTGCCGCGACGGCCTGACGACGCACCGAGGAGGCCCCCGCTCCGGCGGGGGCCTCTCCGTGTCCCGGGGCACGCGGGAACGCCGAAGGCCCGGATCCAGTGACTGGATCCGGGCCTTCGGTGCTACTGAGTAGCGGGGACAGGATTTGAACCTGCGACCTCTGGGTTATGAGCCCAGCGAGCTACCGAGCTGCTCCACCCCGCGTCGGTGAACCCAACCCTACGGGACCCCCGTCACCAGCGCAAATCCGTTAACGCTCGGCACCCCGCTACGCCGTGAGCTCCTGGTGCAGCGCCTCGCTCAGCCGGGCCGCCCGCTCGGCGACCTCCGCCGGGCCCAGCTCCACCGCGCGATCGCACCAGCGACGCCCCTCGGTGAGCTCCCCCCGGCGCGCCGCGAGCAGCGCGAGCCGGAGCGCGGCGCGGCCGTGGCCGGCCCGGGCCGCCCGGGTCCACCAGAGGGCCGCCTCCCGCTCGCTGCCCTCGCGGGCGAGGAGCAGGCCGAGGTTGAAGGCGCCGTTGCGGCTGCCCGCCTCGGCGGCCTCGCGGTACCAGCGGTCGGCCTCGGCCAGGTCGCCCCGCCCGGCGGCGAGCATCCCGACCCGCACCTGGGCACGCCGGTGCCCCTGCTGGGCGGCCCGCTCGTACCACTCCTCGCACTCGGACTTCTCCTCGCGGGGCGCCCCGAGCACGGCGGGGCCGGGCTCGGGGCGACGCGCGTCGAGCACCGAGGCGAGCCGGAAGGCGGCCTCGGCGCTGCCGCCCCCGGCCGCGCACCGCAGGTGCCGCTCGGCGGTCTGCTCGTCACCGTCCCGCAGGGCGGCGATGCCGACCTGGAGGGCGGCCTCGGTGTGCCCGGCGGCCGCGGCCCGCTCGTACCAGACCAGCGCCGTGCGGTCGTCGCCGCGGCCGGCGTGGAGGATGCCCAGGTTGAAGGCGGCGTCCACGCTGCCGGCCTCGGCGGCCTTGGAGAACCAGGGCTCGGCGCCGTTGGCGTCGCCGGCCTGGAGGAGCAGGACGGCGAGCGCGTTGGCGGCCTCGCGGTGACCCGCGTAGGCGGCGCGCCGGTACCACTGCTCGGCCTGCGGGATGCGGTCCTGGGCGGCGCAGAGCAGCCCGAGGTTGTAGGCGCCGTTCACGTCGCCGGCGTCCATGGCGGCCCGGTACCAGCGCTCGGCGGTCTGCTGCTCGCCCCGGGCGGCGTGCAGGGCGCCGAGGGCGTTGGCGGCGTTGCCGTCGCCGTCCTGGGCGGCCCGCAGCCACCACACGGCGGCGCTCTCCTCGTCGCCCGCGTCGCGGAGCAGGAAGCCGAGGGCGCAGGCGGCCTTCGCCTCGCCCTCCTTGGCGGAGCTGAGGTACCAGCGGCCGGCCTCCTTGAGCTCGCCGCGGTGCTCCAGGATGGCGCCCAGGTGGAGCGCGGCCCGCCGGTGGCCGCGCGCGGCGGCCTGCCGGAACCACTGCTCGGCCTCGGCGGCCTCTCCCGCGCCCTCGCCGGCAGGCTGCCCGGGAACGGCGACCGCGGTGCCGGTCACGGCCGCGCCGGAGGGCACGCCCGCCCTGGCGCCCGGGGTGCGGAGCCGGGTGCCGGTCTCGTGCGGCCCGCGGGTGGTCTCGGTGGCGCGGCGCTCCAGGGCGAGGGCGAGGCGGTAGGCGGCCTCGCGGTGGCCCTGCTCGGCGGCGGCGCGCAGCCAGCGCTCGGCGCCGACGTCGCTGCGGTGCTCCAGGAGGTCGGCGAGGGCGTACGCGCCGAGGGCGTGACCCTGCTCGGCGGCCTGGCGGAGCCAGTACTCGGCGGCCGGCTCGTCGCCGCGCTCGCGGTGGTGGCGGCCCAGGGCGTGGGCGGCGGGGGCGGAACCGGCGACGGCGGCGACCCGCCACCAGCCGGCCGCCTCGTCGGGGTATCCGCGCTGGTGGAGCAGGACGCCCAGGTTGTTGGCGGCGGCCCGGTCCCCCTCGGCGGTGGCGGCGCGCAGGTACGGCTCGGCGCCGTCGAGGTCGCCGCGACGCAGCAGCAGTGCGCCGAGCGCGCTCATCGAGGCGAGGTCACCGCGCTCGGCGGCCCGCCGGTGCCGGGCCTCGACCTCGGTCTCGGTCTCGTTCTCGGCGTCGGTCTCGGCGGTGGTGCCGACGACCGCATCGACGGCCCCCACTGCCTCGATGATCTCGTCCGCGGCGTTTCTGGCGTGCCGCTGCACAAACCGCCCTGTCTCCAACAGAGTTGCCCTGTCCCCCATAAATACCATCGTCGCACCACCCGCAACCCGAGCACACCTGGTATACCGCAGCCAGTGAGGTCACTCAGCGTTTTGTCGACATGCCCACAGAGAGACAAGTCAAACACGACTCACGCCAACTCGCCCCTTCCCTACCGCTCTTCGGCACCCCCCGGCACGTCGACACACGACAAGGGCCCGGATCCTTATGGATCCGGGCCCTTGTCCTCTGAGTAGCGGGGACAGGATTTGAACCTGCGACCTCTGGGTTATGAGCCCAGCGAGCTACCGAGCTGCTCCACCCCGCGTCGGTGAAACCACAGTATCACGACGCGGGGACGGAAAACCTCAGGTCAGCCGCCTGACCCCGGCTTCTTGAGCTTCGCCCCGGCCTCCGCGGCCTTCTGGAGCGCCGCCTGGAGGTCCTCCTGGGCCTTGCCGTACGCCGCCCAGTCGCCCTTCTGCAGAGCGGCCTCGCCCGCGTCGTACGCCTTCTGGGCGTCGGCGATGGCCTGCTGCAGGGCCGCGTCGTTCGAAGCGGGCGGCTGGGTCGTGCCGGGCGGCTGCGTGGTGCCCGGCGGGGTCGTCGGCGGGTTGGGCGCCTCCACCCCGAAGACCGCGTTGAGCGCCTCGGTGAGGTTGTCCTCGAACACCGTGGTGTCCTTGGTCGTGTCACCGTCCGGCTGGTCCGCGTCCACGTACGACACCGCGACCTTCTTCAGGAGCGGGTAGAGCGCGTTGCGTCCCTGGGCGTACACCGGCTCCACGTACAGGAACCCGCCGTCGAGCGGCACGGTCAGCAGGTTGCCGTACTGGATGTCGGAGTCGGCGCCCTTCATGTCCCGCACGAAGGTGGCCACGGAGGGCAGACCGTTGAGCTTGCTCTGCACCTGGACCGGGCCCGGCACGTCCTCGGTGACCCGCAGCAGCCTCAGCCGGCCGTACTCCTTGCTGGTGGCGTCGGCGTCGACCGCCATGAAGCCGCCCAGGTTGGGCCGCCCGTTCGGCGTGAACGTCGTCGTCAGCGAGAAGCGCTGCGCCGTGTCCCCGGGCATCTTCATGTTCAGGTAGTACGGCGGGACCGCGTTGCCGTCCTTGTTGGTCGGGTCGTCCGGCACCTGCCAGGCGTCCGAACCGCTGTAGAACTGCGCGGGGTCGGTGACGTGATAGCGCGTCAGCAGCTCGCGCTGCACCTTGAACATGTCCTGCGGGTAGCGCAGGTGTGCGAGCAGGTCGCCCTTGATCTCGGACTTCGGCTTGACGGTGTCCGGGAAGGCCTTCATCCAGGTCTTCAGGACCGGGTCCTGGGTGTCCCACTGGTAGAGCTTCACCGTGCCGTCGTAGGCGTCGACGGTGGCCTTGACCGAGTTGCGGATGTAGTTGACCTGGTTCTGCTGGGCGACGACCGTGCGCTGCTGGTTGCCGACGGTCAGCGAGTCGGCCGTGGTGTCGCCGAGCGTGGTGCGCGAGGCGTACGGGTAGCCGTTGGTCGTCGTGTAGGCGTCGACGATCCACTGGATCCGGCCGTCGACGACCGCCGGGTAGGCGTCGCCGTCGATGGTCAGCCAGGGCGCGACGGCCTCGACGCGCTCCTTGGGCGTGCGGTTGTAGAGGATCCGCGAGCCCTCGCCGATGGCTCCCGAGTAGAGGATCTGCGGCTCGCTGAAGGCCACCGCGTACGCGGCGCGGTTGAAGGTGCTGGAGAGGCTGACGCCGCTCTTCTCCTTGTAGCTGGTGGTCTTCTCGCCGTTCTCCTCGTAGTCCAGCTCCTTCTGCGGGCCGCCCACGATCGAGTACTGGTCGGTCTTCTCGCCGTAGTAGATCCGCTGCTGGTACGTGCCGAGCGAACCGGTCGTCGGCAGTCCGGACTCGGTGAAGACCGGGGAGCCGTTGGCGTCCGTCTGCGTGCCCGAGGCCATGATCGCGCCGAAGCCGTGGGTGTAGGTGAAGTGGTCGTTGATCCAGTTCCGCTTCGGGATGCCCCGGATGTTCAGCTCGCGCAGGCCGACGACGGTGTCCTTGCCGGCGTAGCGGTCCACGTCCAGGGTGGTCGGGAACTGGTAGTACTTCCGCTTCTGCTCCAGCTGCTGGAACGTCGGCGACACGATGTTCGGGTCGAGGAGGCGGTAGCCGGCCGCCGTGTCGGCGTCCGCCCGCAGCTTGTCCTTGGCCTTGACCGTCGACTTGCCCGAGTAGTTCTCGGGCTTCGTCCCGTCGATCGCGTATGCCTTGCGGGTCGCGTCGATGTTCTTCTGGATGTACGGCGCTTCCTTGGCCTGCTCGTTCGGCTGGACCTGGAACTTCTGCACGATGGCCGGGTACAGGCCGCCGATCAGGATCGCGGAGAGGACCATCAGGCCGAAGCCGATCACCGGCAGCTGCCAGGTGCGGCGCCAGAGCGTCGCGAAGAACAGCAGCGCGCAGATGACGGCGATGCAGAACAGGATCGTCTTCGCCGGCAGGTACGCGTTGGCGTCGACGTACCGCAGGCCCGTCCAGTTGCCCGTCGCCTTGAAGTCGCTCGACTTCACCGCCAGGCCGTACCGGTCGAGCCAGTACGCCACGGCCTTGAGCGCGACGAAGAGGCCGAGCAGCACCGAGAGGTGCCCGGTCGCGGCGGCGGTGGCGCGCGCCCCCGGGCTGGTGATCCGCAGCCCGCCGTACAGGTAGTGCGTGAGCGCGGCGGCGACCAGCGACAGGACGGCGGCGGCGAAGCCGAACGCGAGGAGGAAGCGGTACCAGGGCAGGTCGAAGGCGTAGAACGACACGTCGAGCCCGAACTGCGGGTCCTTCTGGCCGAACTTCACTCCGTTGACCCACATGAGCCAGGTGCGCCACTGGCCGGACGCGGAGGCGCCCGCGATCAGGGCCACCAGGGCGGTGACCGCGAGCAGCACCCACTTCTTGAAGGGGGCCAGGCCCATCCGGTACCGGTCGAGGCTCTGCTGCTCCAACGACATCGCGCTGAGCGGCGGCCGCAGCCGGTACGCCAGCCAGACGTTGAAGCCGACGGCGAGCCCCATCAGCAGGCCGAAGACCAGGAAGAGACCGATCTTGGTCCACAGGGTGGTGGTGAAGACGGACGAGTACTCGACCGAGCGGTACCAGAGCCAGTCCGTCCAGAACCCGGCGAACATCACGAACGCCATGGCGAGGACGGCCAGCACCCCGAGTGTCATGAGCAGGGTGCGGGCCCGCCGGGACGGCCGGCCGACTCTCACCCTCGGCCCGGACGGGCCTTGGCCACGGTCCGGCATCTGGAAAGCCAACGTGCGCCCCTCGATGTTGATGCGTCTGAAAGCAGGCCCCGCGATCGTAGAGCCCACTGATGCAACTTACTGAGGCTTTACCTAGTTCCCGCCTTCCGGGGAAGAGGAGGCAGGATATTGGTCATGTCCAACCTTTCCCCCTCCGGCCCGGCGATGGCCGCGAGCCCCCTCACCCGCGCGGTGCTCGAGATCGACGAGTACGCCTCGGGCCTCGGCTGGGACCAGCCCGCCCGCCTGTTCGCCCTGGTCGACACCGCACGGCTGCGCGCCCAGGAACCCAAGCTCGCCTCCCAGCTCGGCCTGGGCGACGACGCCACCTCCTACACCCCGATCGAGCAGGACAAGCTGCCGCGCGGCAAGGCCCTCGACGAGTTCCTCGGCACGATCGCCTGGCCCGACGCCGTGGCCGGCTGCGCCCTGACCGTGGAGCGGCTCATGCTGCCCCCGTCGGCCGAGGCCCAGGTCCCGCAGGGCCTGAACGAGAAGCAGCTCGCCAAGTGGGTCGCCGGGCACCCGGACCGCCAGGAGGTCCGGATGACCGTGGCGGTGCTGCGGAACGGCACCCGCGAGGCGGCGATCCGGCTGCGCGAGAAGGACTCCCCGACCGAGGTGCTGACCGGCCCCGACCTGGTGCCGGGCCTCGCCGAGGCGCTGGCGGCGACCTTCGAGGGCTGAGCCGTCCGGGTGGGGCTCCGAGAGCGCCGCGCCCGCGTACGAGGAGGGGCGCCCCGTCGATGACGGGGCGCCCCTCCTCGTACGCGCGTGCGCTCAGCTCTTCGAGCAGCTCGGCAGCGACTTCGTGTCGCCCGCGCGGAGCTTCTCCAGCGACTTCGTGGCATCGTCGATGGTGCCGACCTTGATCAGGGTGAGCCCGTCGGGCGTGTCGGCGGCGGCCGCCTCGCAGTTGTCGGCCGGGGTGAGGAAGTACTCGGCGCCCGCGTTCCGCGCGCCGACCAGCTTCATCTCGATGCCGCCGATCGGACCGACCTCGCCCTTGTCGTCGATGGTGCCGGTGCCGGCGATGAACCGGCCGTCGGTGAGGCTCTCCGGGGTGAGCTTGTCGACGATGCCGAGGGCGAACATCAGACCGGCGCTCGGGCCGCCGACGTCGGCCAGGTTGATGTCGATCGTGAACGGGAAGACGTGGTCGGTGCCGGCCTGGATGCCGACGACGGCCCGGTCGCCCTCCTCCGACGTGGTCGTCGTGATGACCACCTTCCGGGTGACGGTGGGCTCCTTGTGGGCCTTCTCGGCGGCGGCCGCCTCCTTGGCCGGGACGATCGTGAACACGACGTCCTGGCCGGGCTTCCGCTTCGTCACCTGCTTGGCGACGTCGCCCTGCTCCTTGACCGGCACGCCGTCGACGGCCTTGATGACGTCCCCGGCGTGCAGCTTGCCCTCCGCCGGGGCGCCCTTGACGACGGTCGCGACGACGACCCGGGCGACCACCGGGATGCCCAGCTCCCCGAGGGCCGCCACCTTGGCGCTCTCCTGGGACTGGGTGAACTCCTCGGCGTTCTCCTGGCTCGACTCCTCCTCGGTCTTCCCGTCCGGGTAGAGGGTGTCGTGCGGCACCACCACGTTGTCGTGGGCCAGCCATCCGTAGACGGCCTCGACGGCGTTCATCCTGTAGTCCGCGCTGGTGACGCGGACCGTCGTCATGTTGAGGTGGCCGTCGGTCGGGTAGGTCTTGCGTCCGGAGATCCGGAGGACCGGTTCCCCCCTGGCCTCGCCGAGGGTGTTGACCGTGGGACCCGGGCTCATCTCCGCGTAGGGCACCGGGATCAGAACGCCCGCGATGAGCAGACAGATCAGGACCAGGGTGGAGGCGAGCATCGTCGCGGTGCGGCGTGGCATGGAACGACAGTACGGGACTCGTCTGTGGGTGCACCCCTGGGGCGGTCCGTACGAGACCGCTCCGCGTCAGCCGGACGGCGACGTGGTGACGGCGGAGGCCGTCGCGGCCGGTTCGCGCTCCTCACGAGCGGAATCGGTGATCGCGGTGTGGGACCGCTCCATGGCGTCCCGGAAGCGCGCATAGCCGGCGAGTTCCGCCACGTCGCCTATGGTCTTGTTCCTCGAAGCCCAGCTTCCCCATATCGCCGCGCCGACGACTGCGAAAAGCGGAATCAGCAACCAGGCCAGCGCTGCCATCCCGACCTCCCATCCCCAGTGAGTTGATCAGCAGACTGTCTCATCTGTGAGGTCAACGCTCGCCCTTGGGGGCCGGTTACGCAAATCGGGCGTTCGACTACACCCTGTCGGCGCGCCGCCTTGCCGTCGTCCGACGGGTCCCGGCCCTCCGCCGGCCCCCGGCCGGGGAGGGACCGCCGGGCACGGGGCGGAGGCTCAGCAGGCCCCGACCCACTCCTCGGTGCCGTCCGAGAACTTCTGGTGCTTCCAGATGGGGACCTCGTGCTTGAGGTCGTCGATGAGCTTCCGGCAGGCCTCGAAGGCCTCGCCGCGGTGGGGACAGGAGACGGCGACGACGACCGCGAGGTCGCCGACGCGCAGGTCGCCGACGCGGTGCACGGCGGCCAGGGCACGGACCGGGTAGTTCGCGACGACCTTCTCGGCGACGCGGCGCAGCTCCGCCTCGGCGGTCGGGTGACAGGAGTAGCCCAGCGCGTCGACGTCCGCGCCGCCGTCGTGGTTGCGCACGGTGCCGACGAAGAGGGTGGTGCCGCCGGCGGCGTCGTCGCCGACGGCCCGGAAGACCTCGTCGACCGAGAGCGGGGTGTCACGGATCGCGAGCAGCTTGATCGGGTCGTCCGCCGCCTGCTCGCCGGGGTGGTCGTGCGTCTGCGCCATGAGCCCATGGTGCCGTACGGCTCCGGCATCCGGTAAGGGACCTTTCAGCCTGTGGACGGGACCCCCCGTAGGAGGGTCCTACAAGCCGGAGGGCTACAGACCGCGCCGTTTCCGCATCTGCCGCACCAGGGCCGCCGTGCCGAGCAGCGCCACCGTCGCACCGGCCGCACCGGCCGCCGTGGCGTCCTTGCGGCCCAGGCGGCGGCCGGCGACCGTGTGACGGCCCTCGACCTCCTCCAGGAGCGCGGCGAGGACCTCCTCGTTCGTCCACTTGGGGCGCCAGCCGGCGTCGTGCAGGCGTCCGACGCTCACCACCCAGGGGTGCATGGTGTACGCGAGGTCGCCCGCCGGGGACGGGGTGAGCCCGATCCGGTGGAGGCGGGCCGCCGTGCCGAGGGCGACGGCGGAGGGCAGCTCCATGCGCCGGATCCCGGAGAGCTCCTCGACCTCCTCCTGTTCGAGCCAGCCCTCGCAGCCGACCGCGAGCTCCCCGTCGACCTTCTCCAGGGCCGCGTACTCCAGTGCGCTCACCAGGTCCTCGACGTGGCAGAACTGCCAGGTGGGCCGGGAGCCGGCGACGACGAGCAGCCGGGGCGACTCGAAGTAGCGGGTCAGCGCCGTGTCCGTACCGCCCACGAGGACGGCCGGGCGGACGACGGTGACGTTCAGGCCGGGGTGCGCGCGGGGGGCGCGGCGGCCGAGGCGCTCGATCTCCAGCATGTCGCCGACGCCGGTGGCCTCCGCCGTCGCCCTGAGCTCGGCGTCCTCGGAGAGCGGGATGTCGTTGTCGGGCAGGGCGCCGTAGACCATGGTGGAGGTGCAGAGCACCACCCGGTGGACGCCGGCCGCGGCGGCGGCGGTGAGCACGGTCTGCGTGCCGCGCACGTTGTAGGCCGTCCGGGCGGCGGGGTCGGTCTCCAGGTCGAGGTCGACGGCGAGGTGGACGACGACGTCCGCGCCGCGCAGCTTCTCGGCGATGGCCGGATCGCGCACGTCGAGGATGTGCCACTGCGCCTCGTCGACCTCGCCGCGGCGCTCGTCGATGGCGACGACCCGCTTGACCTCGTCGGAGGCGGCGAGGCGCCTGGTGAGCAGGTCACCGACACCGGAAGCGGCGCCGGTGACCGCGACGACGGGGCCGCGCACGGCGGACCGGGTTGAGTGGTTTCGCGCTCCGCGAACCTGTGGATCTGGGGAACTCACCGGGCGTCTCCAGCGGTTGTCTTCAGTACGCACGCGCATGACGCGTACGGACCAGGTGGCGTCCATCCTGCCGCAGGGCACGGCCCGGCGGAGCACCGAGCCCATTTCCGGCCCGGATGTCTACGCTGGTGGTGTGCGGGGCCTGTCTGGACAGGCCCTGGTCGGGCAGTCGCCGTCGGCAGGAGGCCGGCGGCCCTACGAGCCGAGGAAACCTGTGAGTGACACCCCATTCGGATTCGGCCTTCCGCCGGAGGAGCCGGAGAACGGCGACGAGGGCAAGAAGAAGGACCCCGCCGGAGGTGGCCAGGGGTCCGGTGGCAACCCGTTCGGCGCGAACCCCTTCGGCTTCGGCGGGCTGCCGGGCATGGGCGGTCCCGGCGGCGCGGACAATCCGTTCGCCGCGATGTTCGGCTCCCTGAACCCCAACGACCTGGGCGCGGCCTTCCAGCAGCTCGGGCAGATGCTGAGCCACTCGGGTGGTCCCGTGAACTGGGACATGGCCAAGCAGATCGCGCGCCAGGTGGTGGCCCAGGGCACCGCCGACGGCACCAAGGACGCCAGCGTGGGCCCGGCCGAGAAGTCGGCGGTCGAGGAGGCCGTGCGCCTGGCCGACCTCTGGCTGGACCAGGTCACCTCGCTGCCCTCCGGCGCGGGCACGGCCGTCGCGTGGAGCCGTGCCGAGTGGGTCGAGGCGACGCTGCCGGCGTGGCAGCAGCTGGTGGACCCGGTCGCCGAGCGGGTCGGCTCGGCGATGGGCGACGTCCTGCCGCAGGAGATGCAGGCCATGGCCGGCCCGCTGATCGGCATGATGCGCTCCATGGGCGGGGCCATGTTCGGCCAGCAGATCGGGCAGGCCGTGGGCGCGCTCGCCGGTGAGGTCGTCGGCTCGACGGACGTCGGTCTGCCGCTGGGCCCGGCCGGGCGTGCCGCGCTGCTGCCGCTGAACATCGAGGCCTTCGGCAAGGACCTGGGCGTGCCCTCGGACGAGGTGCGGCTCTACCTGGCCCTGCGCGAGGCCGCGCACCAGCGCCTCTTCGCGCACGTGCCGTGGCTGCGGGCGCACCTCTTCGGCGCGGTCGAGGGGTACGCGCGCGGGATCAAGGTCGACACCTCGAAGCTGGAGGAGGCCGTCGGGCAGCTCGACCCGACGCACCCGGAGCAGCTGCAGGAGGCGCTCCAGCAGGGCATGTTCCAGCCGGAGGACACCCCGGAGCAGAAGGCGGCCCTGGCCCGTCTGGAGACGGCGCTCGCGCTGGTCGAGGGCTGGGTGGACGCGGTGGTCCACGAGGCCGCGAAGGCCCGGCTGACCTCGGCGGACGCGCTGCGCGAGACGCTGCGCCGGCGCCGGGCCTCGGGCGGTCCCGCCGAGCAGACCTTCGCGACCCTGATCGGTCTGGAGCTGCGGCCGCGGCGACTGCGGGACGCGGCGCGCCTGTGGGCCTCGCTCACGGACGCGCGCGGGGTCGACGGCCGGGACGCGCTGTGGGAGCACCCGGACATGCTGCCGACGGCGACGGACCTGGACGACCCGGACGGCTTCGTGCACCGCGAGCACCTCGACTTCTCCGAGCTGGACAAGATGCTCGGCGAGGCGGCCAGGGGCGACGCGCCGGAAGACGGGGACGGCAAGGAGTGACCCTGCACGACGACGCGGTCCTCGTCCTGAAGGGGTACGAGGACCAGCCGGAGCTGCGCGATGTCTACCTGGACCATCTCGCCCGGCATCAGGACGGCATGTACAAGCCCTGCGAGGCCGGGCATCTGACCTCCAGCGCGCTGGTGATCGACCCTTCGCGGGGGCGGGTCCTCCTGACCCTGCACAAGAAGCTGGGCATGTGGCTCCAGATGGGCGGCCACTGCGAGCCGGGCGACCCGACGGTGGAGGCGGCGGCGCTGCGCGAGGCGACCGAGGAGTCCGGCATCGCGGGCCTCGGCCTGCTGCCGGGCGGTCCGGTGCGGCTGGACCGGCACCCGATCCCGGCGCCCTGCCACTGGCACCTGGACGTGCAGTACGCGGCGCTCGCCCCGGCGGACGCGGTGGCGGAGATCAGTGACGAGTCACTGGACCTGCGCTGGTTCGCGTACGACGAGGTGGCCTCGGTGGCCGACACCTCGGTGGTCGAGCTCCTGAAGGGCACGCTGGCGCGACTGGCGTGACGGACAGCGGTGAGGGGCCGGTCGCCACGGCGACCGGCCCCTCACGTGTGCTCAGTTCCAGGCGTTGTTCTGGTTCTGGGCGTGGGAGCCGTGCTGGCCGGCGCCGAACTGGGCGGCGATGCCCTGCCCGATGGCCGCGTGCTGCGGGGGCATGACCTCGCTCGGCTGGACGAGCGCGAAGCCCTGGCCGAGGAAGCTGAGCTCCCAGCCCTCGCCCGTGTCGCCGCGGCGGCGGCGGATGCTGGAGTTGGTCGTCTGCGCCTGCATCTGGACGCGCAGTCCGGTGGACCAGGCGACGATCGCGTCCGCGTCGACGCTGACGTACTTCTCGGGCGTGACCTGCATCATCAGCGGCTGCCCCGAGGTCATCAGGGCGACCTTGCCGCGGCCGGAGATGTTGAGCTGGTACTTGCCGGAGCCGGAGATGCCGTACTGGCTGTCGACGGCGATGACCTCGGTGTGGAGGGTCGAGTCGAGCGCCAGGACGTAGGCGCTGTCGACGGTCAGGCCCTCCTGCTCGACCTCCACGATGTGGACGTACTGGGCGAGGTTGGCGAAGTAGACCGTGCCCTGGCCGGAGCAGCGCATCAGGTCCAGGCCCTCACCGGTGCGGGCGCGGGCCCGCCGCTGGCTCGGCGTCTGGTACTCGCCGTCGAAGTCGACGAGGCCCTGGTACGCGACCATGGCGCCCTTGCGGGCGAGGACGTCGTCCTGGCCGGTCAGGCTGACCCGCAGGAGCTGCGGGTTCTGGACGACGTACCGCTCCTGGCTCTGCTGTTCGGCGTGGTTGAAAAGCGGGCTCTGCATGGTGTGTTCTCGCTCCCCCTCAGCCCCGGATCCGCAGGCGGTCGGTGCTGTCCTCGCTCGGCTGTACGACGACGATGCCCTGGCCCGAGAAGGCCATCTGGTATGCCTCGCCGCTGCCCCGCCCGATGAGGGAGGAAGCCTTGAAGCTGCGCTTGCCCTTGACCTTGAGCGCGGGCGACCAGGCGACGAGCGCGTCGGGGTCGACGTACGTCTCGTCCTCGCCGCGGCCGCAGTCGACGACGATCGGCGTGCCGCGCGAGGTGAGCGCGACCCAGCCGGTGCCGGCGATCTCCACGTTGAACAGGCCCTGGCCGGCGAACTTGGCGAGCCCCTTGACCCGTTCGACGCCCCACTGGAGGTGGGCGTCGAAGGCGAGCACGTTGGTGCCGTTCACCGAGATCGAGTCGTTCTGGAGGTTGATGACGACGACGTCGGCGCCGTAGTCGGCGAGGTAGAGCAGTCCGTCGCCGGAGCACTTCATGATGGGCGCGCCCTCGCCGGTGGCCCACTGCTGGGCGACCTGGCGGACGGCGGGCGGGTTGGGCTCGTAGGTGATGAAGCCCTCGTAGGCGACCATCGAGCCGGTCCGGGCGTACAGGTCCTGGCCGGAGGCCATGGCGACCTTGAGCATGGTGCGGCCGTGGTTCTCCATCCGGGCCGCGACGGGGGTCGGGGCGTAGCCCGCGAGTTGCTGGTTCATGACGGGCTCCCTCTAGACCTCGTAGGGCTGGACGACGATGAAGTTGCCGGGGGCTCCCCGGAACTGGAGGTTCACGGTCTCCCCGCTGTGGCCCGGGTAGGCGTTGCGGCGGAGCCGCACCTGGCTGGAGAGGATGACCTGGGACGCGGACGACCAGGCGACGACGGCGTTGCAGTCGGCGAAGGTGGTCGGCGTGACGGGCAGGACGACGGGGATGCCGTGCGTCTTCACGACGACGGTGCCGGTGCCCTGGAACTGCATGGTGAACAGGGCGCCGCCGGGGATGCCGTGGCCCTCGATGCGGCGGACCTCGTACTGCAGGGACTCGTCGAACGCGAGGACGTTCTCGGCGGAGACGCAGATGCCGTCGCCCTGGAGCTCGATCGGGTGCAGATGGGCGCCGTCCTCGGCGAGGAAGACCTGGCCGCGGCCGGTGCAGCGCATGAGCTGCATCTCCTGGCCGGTGGCGTTGCCGACGATCCGGCCGGCGAAGCCCGCGCCCTTGTAGCCGAAGTCGACCTTGCCCTGGTACATGACCATGGAGCCCTGCCGGGCGAGGACGGGCACGCCGCCCATGGCGAGGTCGACCCGCATGAGCTGCTGGTTCTGCGGGGTCCAACGGGTGCCGGTGGGGGTCTCCTTGTACGGCGCGAGCGCGGCGGCGAGCCCCGCTCCGGTCGCCGGCACGCCCTGCGGGACGCCGGGCTGCTGCCCGTACGCCGGCGGCTGCTGCCCGTACGGGGCGGGCGCGGCCTGCCCGTAGGGGGCCTGCGGCGGCTGGCCCTGACCGGGGTACTGGCCGGGGGGCTGGGCCGGGACCTGGCCCGGGTACTGGCCGGGAGGCTGGCCCGGGACCTGGCCGTACTGCGGCTGCTGCGGCGGCTGCCCGTACGGGGCGGGGGCCGGGGCGGGCGGCGGCACGGGCGCCGGGGCCATGGGCGCCACCATCGTGGGCGCCGTGTGGACCGGCGGCGCGGGCGGGACGGGCGCCTGCGGGGCCTGCGGGGCGCCGAACGCGGGCGCGGGGGCCGGGGCGGGCGCGGCGGGGGCACCGAAGGCCGGGGGCGCCGCCGCCTGCGGCGGCGGGGCGAAGCCGGGGGTCGCGGCCTGCTGCGGCGGGGCGGCGGCCGGCTCGTCCTCGGCGACCTCGCCGCCGAAGTTCCGCAGGAGCGCCTCCAGGCCTCCGTCGAAGCCCTGGCCGACGGCGGCGAACCGCCACACGTCCTTGAGGTAGAAGTCGCCGAGCATCACCGCGCGTTCGGTGGAGAACTCCGCGCCCGTGAACGCGTAGCGCGCGACCTCCTCGCCGCCCGCCACGATCCGCAGGTGACCGGGGCCGACCTGGGACATCTGGCCGGCGCCGTCGATCGTCGCGGTGAACGACAGCTTGTGGATGTGCGCGGGGATGCGGTCGAGGGTGACGCGGAACGACTCGGTGTCACCGGACTGCGCGCCGAGCAGCTGGATGGACTCCTCGGGCGACTTCGGCTGGTTGAAGAAGACGAAGTACCGGTCGTCGGAGAGCCGCTCGTCCGCGTCGAGTCCGAAGCAGCTGATGTCGAAAGTCAGTCCGGGGGCCGCGATCTGCACACCGACGTACAGATCGGTCCCCGCGGTCAGATCACTGATCTTGGCCTTGTGGCCGCGTTGGAATTCCCTGGCCATGCGTAACGACCGTCCCCCATCCCGAATGGCGAATGCTCGCGCCAGGCTAACCGCTGGGCACGACATTGAGACAGGCCAGGTCCTTTTCGGTACGGAATCGGGAAACAGGCGCCCGCGCGCGTGGCGGCGCCGTCACTCCTCGTCGGCGGCCGGAAGGTGCGGCAGGCGCCCGGCGGCGACCACGCCCTCCAGGTAGCCGCGCGCCCGCTCGGTGCGGGGGTACGCCTCCAGGAGCCGCCAGAACCGCGGCCCGTGACCGGGGACGAGGAGGTGTGCCAGCTCGTGCAGGAGGACGTAGTCGACGACGTACTCGGGCATGCCCTGGAGCCGGTGGGAGAGGCGGATGCTGCCCTCGGAGGGCGTGCAGGAGCCCCAGCGGGTGTTCTGGTTGGTCACCCAGCGGACGGAGCCGGGGCGGGCCCGGCCGTCGAAGTACTGCTCCGAGAGGCGCAGGGCGCGCTCGGCGAGCTCACGGTCGCCGAGGACGCTCCGGCTCTCCTGGGCGGCGAGCTTGTCCAGCATGACGCCCACCCAGCGGCGCTCCTCCGCCTCCGACATGCGGGCCGGGATGAGCACGACGGTCCGGTCGCCCTCGCGGTAGGCCGAGACGGTTCTCCGCCGCCGCGGGCTTCTGCGGACCTCGACCGCGCTCGTTCCCGCCCCGCGGGGCGGTTCACTGGTCACGCTGCGCTGTGGGTCGGCGGGCACGGCCCCGACGTTACCCGCCGGCGGCGGGGGAAGTCCCGCCCGGGAGCGGTTTCGGAACGATCCGACCCCACCGCGCACCATTTGAATGACTAATCCCCCTGGTCTGTGGACAACTTTCGGCGACCGGCACGGCGGCGGGGCATTCTCACTTCGGGGCGGCGGAATGCCGTTGTCGATCATGAATGCGGTCACGGGCGAGGACGGACGTCGAGGACGGACATGGGGACGGACGGGGGCGGGGAAATGCATCCGATGGTGAAACCGGCGTTGCGGCGGGCGTGGCGGAGTCTGCAGTGCGTGCAGTTCGGCGTCGCCCCCGCGCACGCGGTGGTGCTCGACCCGGTCGACCAGGTGACGGGGGCGGTGCTCGGGCTGCTCGACGGCACCCGCGGGACCGCGCTGCTGCGGGCCGAGGCACGGGCGCTCGGCCTGCCGGACGGACGCCTGGAGGGGCTCCTGGGCCGGCTGGAGTCGGCCGGACTCCTCACGGACGCCGCGACCGGGCGGCCGGGGAAGACGGGTCCGGCCGCCGGGGCGGTGGACGTGGCCCTCGATCCGCTCCGCGCGGACCTGGCCTCCCTTTCCGTGGTGCACCCGGGGCCGGAGCGGGCGGCGCGGACCCTGGCGGCCCGGCGGGCCCTGCGCGTCCAGGTCCGGGGCGCGGGGCGGGTGGGGACGACGGTGGCGTCCCTGCTCGCCGCGGCGGGCGTCGGTTCGGTCGAGGTCCTCGACTCGGGCCGGGTCGAGCCCTGGGAGACGGCCCCGGGCGGGCTGCCCGCCGAGTCCGTCGGCGAGCGCCGCGCGACGGCGGCCCGCCGCCTGGTCAACCGCTGGACACGGGAACCGGGGCGCGGGGCGCGGACGGGAGCCGGGCCCGGCGGACCGGGCGGGCCTGACGGACCCGGCGGGGCCGGTGGGTCCGGCGGACGTGTCGGTGCCGGTGGAACCGGCGGATCGCGCCGCCGGGGCGGTCGGGGCGGCCCGGGTGAACTGGCGGGCGAGCCCGGGCTGTCACTCGTCGTGGTGACGCCGCGGGACGGGCTCGGCGCGTACGTCCCCGATCCGCTCCCCGCCGAGCCGTGGATCTCCACCGGCACCCCTCATCTGTACGCGGGTGTCCTGGAGGCGACGGGGACGGTCGGGCCGCTCGTGCTGCCCGGCGGCACGGCCTGCGCGCGGTGCCTCCAGGAGGAGCGGGCGGACCGGGAGCCGGTGACGCCCCGGCTGCTCGCCCAGTGGCGCTCCGGCGCCCCGCATCCGCTGCCCGCCTGCGACCTCGGCCTGGCCACGGCGGTCGCCGGGCTGGCCGCCGCGCACGCGCTGGCCTTTCTGGACGGGGACCTCCCGGCGAGCACGGGCACCCGCTGGGAGGCGTCGCTGCCGCTGCTCGAGTGGCGGGCGGAGCGGCTGAGACCGCACCCGGCCTGCCCCTGCGGGGCGGCGCGGGGAGGAGAAGGGGAGCGCGCCTCGGCGGCCGGGGAAGCGCACGACACAATGGCGGGGTAACGGCCCTGCGCGGCACGGCAGTCTGGGTTTTGGAGGGGCGCATGTCTGATCTTCCCCGGAAGGCGGTCACCCGGACCGCCAAGTTGGCCGCGTTGCCACTGGGCTTCGCGGGCCGGGCCACCTGGGGTCTTGGCAAGCGGATCGGCGGCAGATCGGCGGAGCTGGTCGCCCGCGAGCTCCAGCAGCGCACGGCGGAGCAGCTGTTCAAGGTGCTCGGCGAGCTCAAGGGCGGGGCCATGAAGTTCGGGCAGGCCCTGTCCGTCTTCGAGTCGGCCCTGCCGGAGGAGGTCGCCGGGCCGTACCGGGCGGCCCTGACCAAGCTTCAGGACGCGGCGCCGCCGATGCCGACGCGCACGGTGCACACGGTCCTGGAGGAGCGGCTCGGGGCCGAATGGCGGGAGCTGTTCCTCGAGTTCGAGGACAAGCCCGCGGCGGCGGCCTCGATCGGGCAGGTGCACCGGGCCGTGTGGCACGACGGCCGCGAGGTCGCGGTGAAGGTGCAGTACCCGGGCGCCGGGGAGGCGCTGCTCTCGGACCTGACGCAGTTGAGCCGCTTCGCCCGGCTGCTCGGTCCGCTGATCCCGGGCATGGACATCAAGCCGCTGATCGCCGAGATGCGGGACCGGGTCTCCGAGGAGCTGGACTACGCCCTGGAGGCGGAGGCGCAGCGGATCCACGCGGAGGAGTTCGCGGACGATCCCGACGTGGTGGTGCCCGCGGTGGTGCACCAGTCGGAGCAGATCCTCGTGACCGAGTGGATGGACGGGGTGCCGCTCGCGGAGGTGATCGCGGACGGCACGGAGGCGCAGCGGGACCGGGCGGGCCAGCTCCTCGCCCGCTTCCTCTTCTCCGGCCCCGCGCGCACGGGGCTGCTGCACGCCGACCCGCATCCGGGGAACTTCCGGCTGCTGCCGGGCGGCGAGGACGAGGGGCCGGAGGGCTGGCGGCTCGGCGTCCTCGACTTCGGCACCGTGGACCGGCTGCCGGGCGGGCTGCCGGAGACGATCGGCACCTGTCTGCGGATGACGGTCGCGGGCGAGGCGGAGACCGTCTACGAGCTGCTGTGCGAGGAGGGCTTCGTGAAGGAGTCCGTCGCGCTCGACCCGGACGCGGTCCTGGAGTACCTGCTGCCGATCATCGAGCCGGCCGAGGTGGAGTCCTTCGCCTTCACCCGTGGCTGGATGCGCACCCAGGCGGCCCGGATCGCCGACCCCCGCTCCCCCGCCCACCAGTTGGGCAAGCAGCTGAACCTGCCGCCCTCGTACCTGCTGATACACCGTGTGACGTTGAGCACCATCGGGGTGCTCTGCCAGCTGAACGCGACGGTGCGGCTGCGGGACGAGCTCGCCGAGTGGCTGCCGGGCTTCGAGGACCCGCACCCCGCCTAGGAGTTCGGGGCGGGCTTGCGCCACACGAGGGTGTAGCGCCAGTAGAGGCGGCGGCGGATCCGGGCGCCGGGGAGGACCCGCCGGGCGACGAGGGTGATCTCGGCGAGGGTCTCCTCGGCGTCGCGGGTCGCGGCGGTCATGGCCACGGGCCGGGGCGCCGGGCGGCCCCGGTTCCTGAGCCACCCGGTGGCCGCGTTCAGGGGGATCGCGAGGAGGCCGAGGAGGTGGTCCCCGACGGTGTCGGGGCGGGAAAGCCCGAGGACGACCAGGGTTCCGCCGGGGGCCAGCCGGTCCCTGAACCGCTGGAGGGCCGGGGCGAGCGGCAGGTGGTGGAGGGTCGCCACGCAGGTGACGGCGGCGTAGTCACCGTCGTCACCGGTGTCGGCGAGGGCGTCCGCGACGTCGAAGGACACCGGGGCGACCGGGGCGGTGAGCGCGCGGGCACGGGCGACGATCGCCGGGTCGGCGTCGACGGCACGGACGGCCGTGGCACGGCCGGCGAGGAGCCGGGCGAGGTCACCGCTGCCGCAGCCGACGTCCAGGGCACGGTCGACGCGGCGCGGCAGCTGCCTCAGGATCCACCGGTGGTAGTGGGCGTTGTGGTCCCAGGGGTGGGCGGCGTTGAACCGTTCGAGTGCGCGCAGGAGGCGATCTGTGAGGGCTGCCATCGGGGGAGTCCATCACACGGGTGCGGGTGCGGGTCCAGGCGCGGGAGCCCGGGCCCGGCAGGCGCCGCCCGCGGCGCCCGCGACGGGGCGGGCGGGGATCACCACCAGGAGGAGTCGAGGCGGCCCTCGATGGAGCGGATGTTGGCGCGGGCGCACTCCTCGCAGAAGTACTCGCGGCGGCCGTTCTCGACGGAGCAGGTCCAGGTCACCGGGAGGGGGTCGGCGGTCCTGCCGCAGCGGGCGCAGGAGACGGGCTCCTGGGGGACGCGGGCTTCGTTCACCCTGGTGACGATAACGCGGGGCGGGGGCACGGTGCGAGCAACGCACCGCGGGGGCCGGTCCGTTCGGACCGGCCCCCGCGAGGGCATCACGGAGACGCTCAGTTCATGACGGCCATGGCGAGCGCGCGGCGGGCGCGCAGCGAGACGCGCTCGGCGCGACGCTGCATGCGCCGGGCGGCGACCAGGCGCGCGGCCTGGCGTTCCGCGTCGGCCTCACGCTGTCGCTCGTGCATATGGGCACGGGCCAGGGCTTCTGGGGCGAGTTGCATTTCACGGGTCCTGTTCTGACGCGCGGTGTGCGCGGCGGCGGGGGAGAAAACCGGGGTCGCGGAGCCGACGGGCTCGCTGGTGGAAGAGGTCATCGGGGCCTGCTTCTGGGGATCGTGCGTGAGGGGGCGGTCGATGGTTCCGGTGGCGCTCATGCCGCGACCGGGTTCTTGCGCGGGCGGCCACGGGGCCGCTTGCGGGCGACGACCACGCCCTGGACGAAGAGCTCGCCACCCCAGACGCCCCAGGGCTCGCGGCGCTCCTTGGCGCCGGCGAGGCAGGCGGCCACGAGCGGGCAGGTCCGGCAGAGGGACTTCGCGTACTCGACGTCGGCCGGGGACTCCGCGAAGAAGACCTCGGGGTCGTAGGCGCGACAGGGGACGGGTACGCCGAGGTTCTCGATGGCGTCGTCGAGCGCGGTGAGCGCGGTGAGGGGGGTCAAAGCGGGGTCCTCCGTGAGGCCGGGCAGGGGGATCGATTCGGAATGCGGTACGGACGGGGCGTGCGCTTCGAGTTGCACGGTGGTCTTTCCTCGTCTGGTCGTTCCGGCCTGTTGGCCGGGGTTTCGGCTGGTACCGGGTGGTGTCTTTCCCGAGGCCCCTTCGCGCCGTCGTCCCCGTTCGAGGACAAACAGAAGGGCCGCGGATCCCGGGTGGGGTTCCGCGGCCCTGAAGGCGCCGGCCTGATCATGGATCAGGCTGGATCACTCCAGGGTTCGAGCCCACGGAAGGCCCACATCATGTGGTGGTGCGTCGTCGTCTGCTGCTGGGTTCCGGCACCGGTCGCCGCAAAGCCATAGGCCGTGGCCTTGCCTGCTACTCCTGCTTCCAGTGCCTTGGTCGGTCGCTCATTGCGCCGCTCCGCGGCGACCAGACCGAGACCGGAGAAACCGGTGACGGGAAGGCCGGCGACGGGCAGACCGGTGCCAATGAGAGCCGAGGCGGAGAGGCCGAGCGAGCAGGCGGAGACGACCGAGCGATCGGTCATTTTGGCCGTGCCGACGAAGCCGACGGTGCCGGCGGTGCTGGTCTGGATGGTGTAGCTGATCACTGGAATCGCCTCCTCTCGGCGTCTCGGAGGGCTCGGGTGCGAGCCGGACCCTCATGTTTATTTGGACAAGTACAGCACGAAGACAGGGCTTCGAAGAAGCCGCCGTTTCCGTGGTTAAGAACCTATGGGGCTTGACGGGGCGGGCGCAAACTATTTTTCCGACGAGTTTTCCTCAGACTTCGCCCTCGTCCGTGCCACCGTCCTCACCTGCGCAGATGGCCAGGACCTCGGCTCCGAAGCGGTCCAGCTTGCGGACGCCGACGCCGGAGATCGAGGCGAGCTCTCCGTCGGTGGCGGGGACCCGCTCGGCGATCGCCATGAGCGTCTTGTCGGTGAACACGCAATAGGCGGGCTGGCCGAGCTGCCTGGCCTGTTCCGACCGCCACTCCCGCAGTCGCTCGTACAGGCCCTCGTCCATGTCCGAGGGGCAGTCCTCGCAGCGCATCAGCTTCATCGCGCCGGCCTCGGTGAGGGTCGCGCCGCAGACCCGGCACAGGACGGGGCCGCGGGGCCCCCGCCGGCGCAGGCCGCTCCCCCGCTCGACGGAGCCGGAGGCGCCGCCGGAGCCGACGGTGCCGAGGGAGCCCGAGCCGGGCCGCAGGCCCTGGAGGAAGCGGCTGGGGCGCCGGCCGGGCCGGCCGCCCGGGGAGCGGGAGAGCGCCCAGGAGAGCGTGAGGTGGACCCGGGCCCGGGTGACGCCCACGTACAGCAGGCGCCGCTCCTCCTCGACCTGCTCGTCCGTCTTGGCGTAGGTGATCGGCAGCATGCCCTCGGTGAGGCCGACCAGGAAGACGGCGTCCCATTCGAGGCCCTTGGCCGCGTGCAGCGAGGCGAGGGTGACGCCCTGGACGGTCGGGGCGTGCTGGGCGGCGGCCCGCTCGTCGAGCTCGGCGACCAGGTCGGAGAGGGTGGCCCCGGGCTTGGCGCGGACGAAGTCCTCGGCGAGCCGGACGAGGGCGGCGAGGGACTCCCAGCGGTCGCGGACGGCGCCGGAGCCGGCGGGCGGCTCACTGGTCCAGCCCTTGGTGGAGAGGACGGCCCTGACCTGGGCGGGGAGGTCCTCGGCGTCGTCGAGGAGCGAGTCGTTGGCCCCGGCGCGGGCGGCGCCGCGCAGGGCGATGCCCGCCTCCCGCACCTCCTGGCGCTCGAAGAAGCGCTCGGCGCCGCGGAGCTGGTAGGGCACTCCGGCGTCGGCGAGGGCCTGCTCGTACACCTCGGACTGGGCGTTGATCCGGTAGAGGACGGCGATCTCTCCGGCGGGGACGCCGGCGGCGATGAGGTCGCGGATGCGGCGGGCGGTGCCCTCGGCCTCGGCGGGCTCGTCGGCGTACTCCGCGTAGACCGGCTCGGGGCCGGGGTCGCGCTGGGAGATCAGCTCCAGGCGGTGCTCGGCGGCCCGGCCGCGGGCCTGGCCGAGCAGCCCGTTCGCCAGGTGCACGACCTGCGGGGTGGAGCGGTAGTCGCGGACCAGCTTGACGACGGTGGCGGCCGGGTGCCGGGTGCGGAAGTTCAGCAGGTGGTCGGGGGTGGCACCGGTGAAGGAGTAGATCGTCTGGCCGGCGTCGCCGACGACGCAGAGGTTGTCGCGGTCGCCGAGCCACAGGTCGAGCAGCCGCTGCTGGAGCGGGGAGACGTCCTGGTACTCGTCCACCACGAAGTGCTGGTACTGGCGGCGGATCTGGTCGGCGATGTCGTGCCGGTCCTGGAGGATCCCGACGGTGAGCAGCAGCACGTCCTCGAAGTCGATCACCGAGCGGTCGCGCTTCAGCTGCTCGTACATGGCATAGATCTGGCCGATCTCGGCCGGGTCGCGGGGGGCGTCCCTGACGGACTTGGCGACGGCGGCCGGGTAGTCGGCGGGGACGGTCTGGGTGACCTTGGCCCACTCGATCTCGCCGGTCACGTCCCTGAGCTCGTTTCGGTCGAGCCGGATCCGGCAGCGGGCCGCGGCCTCGGCGACCAGCTGGACCTTGCGCTCCAGGAGGCGGGGCAGCTCGCCACCGACTGCTTTCGGCCAGAAGAACTGGAGCTGTCGGAGGGCCGCGGAGTGGAACGTGCGGGCCTGGACGCCGCCCGCGCCGAGCTGTCGGAGCCGGCCGCGCATCTCGCCCGCGGCACGGTTGGTGAACGTGACGGCCAGCACGCTGGCGGGCTGCAGGATGCCGGCCCGCACCCCGTACGCGATGCGGTGGGTGATGGCCCGCGTCTTGCCCGTCCCGGCTCCCGCGAGGACGCACACCGGGCCGCTCAGGGCAAGGGCGACCTCGCGCTGCTCGGGGTCGAGCCCGTCGAGCACCGCGTCGGCCGTCTCCGGGACCTGCGGGAAGAGAGTGGAGTGCGTTGCTGCTGTCACCCCGCCATGCTGCCAGGTCGCCGAGGCCGGTGCGGCGGCCCGTCCACAGGGGGGAGACGCCGGTCATACGAATTCCGGGAATGGCGCCGGGAGGGCGTACGTTCTCCCTCTCGGCACCCGTCCGCGAACAAGAGGAGCGCCTGGCCATGCAGGGCACTGTGACGATGTACAGCACCACGTGGTGCGGCTACTGCCGTCGGCTGAAGAGCCAGATGGACCGCGAGGGCATCGCGTACACGGAGATCAACATCGAGCAGGACCCGGATTCGGCCTCGTTCGTCGAGAAGGCCAACGGCGGCAACCAGACGGTGCCGACCGTCCTCTTCCCGGACGGCTCCACCCTGACGAACCCGAGCCTCGCGCAGGTCAAGCAGAAGATCGGCGTCTGAGCGAGCGCGACGCGACGGAACCCCCGGCCGGACGGCCGGGGGTTCCGCGCTTCCCGGGCCGAGCGCGGTTCCGGGGGCGCGTCCGGGGCTCGCGCGGCGGGAGCGGGTGACCGGTCTTCGTTCGTGGGGGGATCGGACGACCGTTCGGTGAAGATCGCGAAACGTTCGCGAGGAGACCGCGAGGAGCGGCGGCGGGACCGCGGTCGACGGGAGGCGAGCATGGTGCCCTTGTACAGGGATTTCGCCGGAGCGAACCTTGCCGAACCCCTTCCAATGTGAAGGGCGTCACGCTTCCGAGCGCTTTTGTAAGGCTCCCGAAACCGCCCCTATGCTCTCGCCCCGAACGAGATTTGCGACTGCATATCCAGGTGGGATGCCCCTTGCTCGACCAGACAGCGCCTGCCGCTCCGGCATCCCTCGAACCCGGGAGCCCCCCGCGCCTCACGACGGTCCCCGTGAGCAGGGGGCGCGGACGTCTCCACGCCCTCGACGGTCTGCGCCTCGCCGCCGCCCTCATGGTGGTCGCCTACCACTACCTGGCCTTCGGGGAAGGCTGGCCGACGCCGGTCGAGGACCTCTTCCCCACCGCCTTCCCCCTCGCCTCCTACGGCTATCTCGGCGTGGAGTTCTTCTTCCTCATCAGCGGCTTCGTCATCTGCATGAGCGGCTGGGACCGGCGGGTGAAGGACTTCTTCGTCTCCCCCCCGGGGGGGGTCCCCCCGTCGGGAGGACGGCGGGTGGGGAGAGAGGGGGG
>NZ_JAINVG010000057.1 GCF_020400725.1 Streptomyces sp. NK15101
TCGTAACTCAAGCTGTTGCGCCCTGCCCGCGTCCCTCGGACGTGGGCGGGGCCGCCGCGCGCCTCCGGGACCGGCTGCCGGCGCCCCGGCGGCTGCTCGTCGTCGTCCCGGACGGCGACGGGATCGCCCGCCGGGCCGCCGGGGAGCTCGTCGCCGAGGCCGGGAGCGATCCCCGGCTGCGGACCGTGGAGGTCTCGGTGTCCCGGCCGATGGTGCCGGACCGCGAGGACGAGTCCGGTGCCCTGGTCCTGCTCAGCGCGGGCAGCTGGACGGCGGCGGAGCTCGCCGGCATCGCCGAGGCGTGCGCGGACGCGGGGCACGAGATCGTCGGCGTCGTCCTGGCCGGCGCGGTCCGGGCCCGGCCGTCGCGGTCCGCCGGCCGTCCCCGGGACGCCGCGCCGGCGCTCGTCGGGAGCGGCGACACGACGGGGGGCGCACGGTGACGACGCGTACGACGGCGGACTCGTCGGCCGCCGCTCCGCTGCTCGACCTGCAGGCGCTGGTGGCGGCGGTGCGGAGGCGGCGGCGCTTCTGGGGCTCCACGGCGCTGCTCGGCCTGCTCATCGGCGTGGCGGTGGCGGTCCTGCTGCCGCAGCCGCCGACCGCGGTGACCAAGGTGCTGGTCGCCCATCAGGAGGACCAGCCGAACGACCCGGGAACGCTGATCCGTACCGACGTCGCGCTGCTGCAGACCACGCGGATCGGCGGAGAGGCGCTGCGGGCCCTCAAGTCCTCGGAGAGGCCCGAGGACTTCATGCGGGACTACGAGGGCATCGGCCTGACCAACAACGTGCTGCAGATCAGTGTGCGGGGCGACAGCGAGGCGGAGGCGGTGGCCCGCGCCCGGGCGCTGGCCGACGCGTTCGTCGCGGACCACGTGCGGCGGCTGCGGGAGGCGGCGAACGCCGACGCCAAGGCCCTGCTCGACCAGCGTGACCGGCTGCGGGACGAACTCGCCCGGATCAACAGGGAGATCGGGGGCGCGTCGCCGGAGGGCGCGCCGAGGGCGTCGGCGAACATGGAGTCGCTCTTCGCCCGCCGGGCCGAGCTCACCTCGCGGATCTCCGATGTCGGCCAGCGCGCCGAGGAGGCGCGCATCGGCATGCCCCGGCTCATCGCCGGCACCCAGATCGTGGACGAGCCGCGCGCGGTGCGGCGCTCGCTGCTCAAGACGGCCGCCACCGACGCCGCGATCGGGCTCGCCCTCGGGCTCGCGCTCGGGCTCGCGGTGGCCGCGGTCGGCTCGGTGGTGGCGGACCGCCCCGTGCTGCGCCGGGAGATCGCGGCGCACCTCGGCGCCTCGGTCATCGCGGAACTGCCCGGCCGGCCGCCCCGGCTGTGGGGGCGCCGAAAGGGCCGGGCGGCACGGACGAGGCTCATCTCGTCCCTGGCCCGGACCGTGCGCAACTCCGCGGAACCGCTGTCGCTGCTGGAACTGGGCTGTGCGCGCGGCACCGGCGCGCTCGCCCTGGACCTCGCCGGGGTGCTGGCGGCGGAGCGGCCGGTGGTCGTCGTCGACGGTCTGCCCGGCGGGCAGCTCGCCGACCGCCGCCCGAAGCCGGGAGATCCGGCCGTGGTGGGCGTCGAGCGCGCCGCGACCGTGCCGCACCAGGAGCGCCGGCTCGGCGTCGGCTCGGTGGCGCCCGGCGCGGCGTGGACCGAGCTCCCGTACCTCGGCACCCGGACCGTGCTCCTCGTGCGCGCCGGGCACGGCAGCGCCGCGTGGCTGCACACCGTGGCGCGGCAGCTCGCGGACCAGCGCATCGCGGTGATCGGCGTGGTGCTGATCGACCCCGATCCGCGTGACCGGACCGACGGCACGCTGTGGGAAGGGCCGCGGACCGCGCCGCGCGGCCGGAACGAGCCGCCGGCCCGGCCGAACGGGGCGGGCCGACGGCGGAAGGAGCGGCTGCCGATGTGGGCGGCGGCGGGCTCGGAAAACGACCAGGAGGCGCGGTAGGACATGTGTGGCATCGCGGGTACTTACCGGTGGCCGGACGGGAAGGTCGTGACCGACCGGCTCACCGACACCCTCGCCCATCGCGGTCCGGACGGAGCGGGCCGGTACGGCCACCCCGTCGGTGACGGCGAGGTGCACCTCGGGCACCGCCGGCTCTCCATCGTCGACCTGTCCGAGACCGGCGCCCAGCCGATGGCCTCGGGCGGCCTCGTCCTGACGTACAACGGCGAGCTGTACAACGCGCCCGAGCTGCGTGCCGAGCTGACGGCGGCCGGTGTGCGCTTCCGCGGCGCCTCCGACACGGAGGTGGTCCTGGAGGCCTGGCGGCGCTGGGGCACGGACTGTCTGCCGCGGCTGCGCGGCATGTTCGCGTTCGGGATCTTCGACGAGCGCACCGGTGAGCTGGTGCTCGCCCGCGACCAGCTCGGGATCAAGCCGCTGTTCCTGGTCCGGCGCGGCGGGGGTCTGGTGTTCGCCTCCGAGCTCAAGGCGCTCGCGGCCGTGACCGGCGGGTCGCTCGAGGTGGACCACGGGGCGCTCGTGGCCTCGCTGCTGTACTACTGGGTGCCGGACTCCCGGTGCGCGTTCCGCGAGGCGGAGAAGCTGCCGCCGGGCAGCTGGCTGCGGTGCCGGCCCGACGGCCGGGTGGACCGCGGCCGGTTCTGGCACCTGAAGGACGTCGCCGCCGAGGGCCGGGACCGGGCCCGGGCGGGTGAGCGGCCGGACCTCGCCGCCATCGTCGAGGAGTCCACCCGGCGCCATCTGGTCGCCGACGTGCCGGTGGCGACCTTCCTCTCCGGCGGGCTCGACTCCAGCTATCTGACCGCGCTGGCGGCCCGGGAGCGGCCGGGGATCTCGGCCTACACGATCGGGTTCCGTGCCGAGGACGCCAGGTTCGAGGCGATGCCGGACGACCTGCGCTACGCCCGGCAGGTGGCCCGGCGGTTCGGTGTCGACCTGCACGAGATCGAGATCGCCCCGGACGTGCTCGACCTGCTGCCGCGGATGACGTACCACCTGGACGAGCCGATCGGCGACCCCGCCGCGATCAACACCTTCCTGATCTGCTCGGCCGCCCGGGAGGCCGGGGTCAAGGTGCTGCTCTCGGGGATGGGGGCCGACGAGCTGTTCGCCGGCTACCGCAAGCACCTGGCCAACCTGCTCGCGCTGCGCTACCAGCGCGTCCCGCGGCCCCTGCGGCGCGGTCTGTCGGCGGCCGTGGACCGGCTGCCGGTCGCCACGGCCCGCCGGGGCTACCGGTCGGTGCGCTTCGCGAAGCGGTTCCTCTCCTTCGCCGACCTGCCGGAGGAGACCGCGTTCCGGCGGAGCTACACCATGTACGACCGGGAGGAGCTGCTCGACCTGGTCGATCCGGACCTGGCGGGGACGGTCGAGGACGTGCTGACCGAGCACGCGGACGTCTACGCGGACAACGAGCTCGACGACTTCGTCAACCGCATGTGCCTGGGCGACGCGCGGATGTTCCTGCCGGGCCTCAACCTCGCGTACACGGACCGGTCGAGCATGGCCGCGTCGACCGAGGTGCGGGTGCCGTACGTGGACGTCGAGGTGGTCAGGGCGGCGTTCGCCGTGCCCGGCGACCGCAAGATCGTCGGACGGCAGGGCAAGGCGGTCCTCAAGGAGGCGGCCGCCTCGGTGCTGCCCCGGGAGATCGTGTACCGGCCCAAGGGCCTGTTCAGCGCCCCGCTGCGCGCCTGGATGAGCCGGGACCTGGCACCGCTGGTGCGCGAGGTGATCCAGGACGGCGAGCTCGTCCGTGCCGGCTTCCTGCGCCGTGACGCGCTGGCGCGGCTGGCCGCCGAGGACGCCGCCGGGCACCGGGACCACTCCAAGCATCTGTGGCACGTGCTGACCCTCGAGTACTGGTACCGCGGCGCGACCGCCAAGGCCGACCAGAGCCCTTCCTTCACGGCGTAGAGAACAAGAGGACTTCGGTGAAACAGGTTGTGCAGAACTACAAGAGCGGCGAGCTGGCGCTGCTCGACGTGCCGGTGCCCGGGTGCAAGCCGGGTGGCGTGCTGGTCCGGACCGCCTTCTCGCTGATCTCCACCGGGACCGAGCTCATGAAGGTCTCCGAGGCCGGCATGTCGATGGTGGGCAAGGCCCGTTCCCGCCCGGACCAGGTGGCCAAGGTCATGCAGAGCGTGGCCGTCAACGGCGTGCCGGCCACCTACCGCAAGGTGATGGGCAAGCTGGACTCGTACACGCCGCTGGGTTACTCCCTGTGCGGGGTGGTCGAGCAGGTCGGCGCCGGGATCGACGACGTGAAGGTCGGCGACCTGGTGGCCTGCGCCGGCAACGAGCACGCGCTGCACGCCGAGCTGAACTGGGTGCCGAAGAACCTCTACACGCCGGTGCCGGACGGTCTCGCGCCGCGGCACGCCGCCTTCGGCACCGTCGGGTCGATCGCCCTGCAGGGCATCCGCCAGGGCGAGCCGCAGCTCGGCGAGGTGGCGCTGGTCATCGGCCTCGGGCTGATCGGGCAGCTGGTCGTGCAGCTGCTCACCGCCGCGGGGGTCCGGGTCGTCGGCGCCGACCCCGATCCGGCGCGCTGCGAGCTCGCCGAGCGCCTGGGCGCCGCGGCCTGCGGCGATCCGGCGTCCGCGGCCGTGGAGGCCGCCGTCGCCGAACTGACCGGCGGTCACGGCGTGGACCAGGTGTACCTGGCGGCCGGCGGCGGCAGCAACGAGCCCGTCGAGCTGGCCGCCCGGCTGTGCCGGGACCGCGGCCGGGTCGTCGACATCGGCAAGTGCCGGCTGGACCTGCCGTGGAACGCGTACTACGAGAAGGAGCTCGACGTCCGGTTCTCCCGCAGTTACGGCCCCGGGCGCTACGACCCGGAGTACGAACTGGAGGGGCGGGACTACCCGATCGGCTACGTGCGCTGGACCGAGCGCCGCAACCTGGCGTGCTTCCTCGACCTCCTCGCCCGCGGCAGCGTCGACGTGGAGCCCCTGGTCTCCCACGTCGCCGACTTCGACGACGCCGTCGAGACGTACCGGTCCCTGAAGGACGGCGAGCTGAAGGCCGTGGCCGTGCTGTTCCGGTACCCCGGGCAGGCGGCGGAGGCCGAGGCGGGAGCCGAGGCGGTGGCACCGGCGGTGGCCGTGCCCGCGGTGCGCGTGAAGCGGAGTCCGGCCCGGCCCCTGAGGACGCCGGTGCGGCTCGCGTTCGTCGGCGCGGGCAACTACGCCACGTCGATGCTGCTGCCGCACCTGACGGGGCGCGAGGGCGTCGAGCTGTCCACGGTCGTCACCACGACGGCGCTGTCCGCGGCCAACGCGCAGCGGAAGTTCGGCTTCGCCGGGGCGACCACCGATCTCGACGCCGTGCTCGGCGACGGGTCCGTCGACGCGGTGTTCGTGGTCACCCGGCACAGCTCGCACGCCGAACTGACCCGGAAGGCGCTGCTCGCCGGCAAGGCGGTGTTCGTGGAGAAGCCCCTGGCGCTCACCGAGGACGAACTGGCCGGCGTGCTCGCGGCGGTGGAGGAGTCCGGCAACGACCGGCTGCAGGTGGGCTTCAACCGCCGGTTCGCGCCGCTGCTGCAGGAGGCGAAGCAGCGGTTCGGTGCCCGGAGCGGTCCGGCGAACCTCCGCTACCTGGTCAACGCCGGCCGGCTCCAGCAGGGCAGCTGGTACCTCCAGCAGGGCACGGAGGGCTCGCGGTTCGCCGGCGAGGGCGGGCACTTCATCGACACGGCGAGCTGGCTCCTCGACGCCGACCCGGTCTCGGTGTACGCGGTCGCCCCGTCCGGCAACGAGGACCTGCAGGTCGTCCTGCGCTACCCGGACGGCTCCACCGCCACCATCAGCTACGTCACCACCGGGGCGCCCGGCTTCCCCAAGGAGACCCTCGACCTGCTCGCGGACGGCAAGGTGCTGCGGCTCGACGACTTCGTCCGTTCCTCGGTGTACTTCGAGAAGAGCACGGCCGGCCGCAAGCGCTGGGTCAGTTCGCGGCTGCCGAAGGCCCGGGACAAGGGCCAGAGCGCCCAGCTGGCCGCGTTCGTCAGGGCCGTGCGGACCGGCGGGCCGATGCCGGTGCCGCTGGAGTCGCTGGTCGCCACCACGGCGGCCACCCTCGCCGTGCGGACCGGCCTGGCGGGCGGCGTGCCGGTGACGCTGGCGGGCGAACGATGACGATGAGCGCGGGCTGGTACCTGCGGCGGCTGTCCGCGATGGGGCCGCGGGAGATCGGCGGGCGGACGGTCGACGCGGTGCGCAGGCGGCGGTGGCGGTCGGCACGGCCGGTCTGCCCGGCCGTGACCGGCGCCCGGTTCACCGCCGTACTGCCCGCCGGGACGATCGACGCGATACCCCCGGACGCCGCGAAGCGCCTCGTCGCCGAGGCGGACCGGCTGATGGCCGGGCACGCCGAGTACTTCGGGGTGGCCCGCGACGACCTGGTCGACCCGGACTGGGGGTACGACCCGAAGACCGGGCGCCGGGCGCCGGGGGGCTACGCCTTCGACGTGCCGTACCGGGACGAGGACGCGATCGGGGACGTCAAGCAGATCTGGGAGCTGTCCCGGCACCAGTACCTCACCGTGCTCGCCGCCGCCTATGCGATCACCGGGGACGAGCGGTACGCCGAGCGGGTGGACGCGCACCTGCGGTCGTGGTGGGCGGCCAACGCGCCGCTGCGCGGTGTGCACTGGACCAGCGGCATCGAGCTGGGGATCCGGCTGCTCTCCTGGGTGTGGATCCGCCGGCTGCTCGACGGCTGGCCGGGGGCGGCCGGGCTGTTCGAGGGCAATCCGGTGGCACTCCGGCAGATCTGGCACCACCAGCGCTGGCTGGCCGCCTTCCCGAGCCGGGGGTCCTCGGCGAACAACCACGTCATCGCCGAGGCCGCCGGGCAGTTCGCCGCGGCCTGCGCGTTCGGCTGGTTCCCCTCCTCGGCGCGCTGGCGGACCGACGCGCTGCGGTCCCTCGACCGGCACCTGCGGAGCAACACCTTCCTCTCGGGCCTCAACCGCGAGCTGGCCTCCGAGTACCACGGCCTGGTCCTGGAACTGGGCCTGGCCGCGGTGGCCGAGGCGGACGCCGCCGGCGTGCCGGTCCCCCCGACGGTCCGGCTCGTGCTGCTGCGGATGACCGACGCGCTCGCCGCCGTCGTGGACGACCGGCTGCGGCCGCCGCGCCAGGGGGACTCGGACGACGGGCACGGTCTGGTCGTGGACGGCGAGGGCACCGACCGCTGGGGCTCGCTGCTCGCCACCGGGGACGCCGTGTTCGGCCGGCTCCCCTGGTGGCCCGGGGTGACCGGCACCGACGTGCGCACCCCGCTGCTCGCCGCGCTCGTCCGGCCCCATCGTCCCGCCGTGTCCCGCCCGGCGAGCCGGCCGGCCCATTTCGCCGACGCCGGCATGACCGTCCTGCGCGGTCCCGGGGGGATCTGGTGCCGCTGCGACGGCGGTCCGCACGGATTCCTGTCCATCGCCGCGCACGCCCACGCGGACGCGCTGTCCGTGGAGGTCCGGCACGACGGCGTCGACGTGCTCGCCGACCCGGGGACGTTCTGCTACCACGGGCAGCCCGAGTGGCGGCAGTACTTCCGGTCGACCCTCGGCCACAACACCCTGCGGCTGGACGGCGAGGACCAGTCCGTCTCCGGCGGTCCGTTCCTGTGGACCCGGCGGGCGGAGAGCCGCGTCCTGGTCGCGGACGCCTCCGGCGAGGGCGTGGCCCGCTGGTGCGCCGAGCACGACGGCTACCTGCCCTCCGTGCACCGCCGCCGGGTGGAGCTGACGGACGCGACCCGGGAGCTGAGGATCGTCGACGAGGTGCGCGAAGGGCCTCGCCGGGCCGTGCAGTTGGTGTTCCACCTGGGTCCGGCGATCACCGCGGACCTGGTGGGAAGCCGGGCGGAGCTCAGCTGGACGCGGGACGGCGAGGACCGCTCGGCGGTGCTCGACCTGCCCGGGCAGCTGTCCTGGCGGGCGCACCGCGGCGAGAGCGAACCTTCCCCAAGCTCTTCGGGCAGGGGATACCCCATCCTCGGCTGGTACTCCGCGGGCTTCGGGCGCAAGGAGCCCGCCACGACGCTGGTCGGCACGGGCTTCACCGACAGCGCCGAAGGGTTCACGACCGTGCTCGGGTTCCACGGCTAGGAAGGAAGACCTTGGGGATCAAGTGGCGGCACCGGGTGGTGCCGGCGGCACCGCTCGCGCTGGCGCTGCTCGCGGCGACCGGCTGCGACAGCACGCCGGCCGCGCGGCCGAAGCCCGCCGCCGCGCCGCCGGCCTCCGTGACCGTGGCCGGGAGCGGGGTGTGCGCCGAGCCGGCGGCCGGGCCGGCGAAGGCGCCGGCGGGCGCGGTGACGGTCGATCCCGGGGTGGCCGGTGACCTGGCCGCGAAGACCGAGAACAGCCCTCCGGGCACCACCTTCTGGCTTCGGCCGGGCCGGCACACACTCGGGCCCGGCCCCTACGACCAGGTCCTTCCCAAGGAGGGGAACCGCTACCTCGGCGCGCCGGGCGCGGTGCTCGACGGCCGGAAGTTCAGCCAGTACGCGTTCGGCGGCACCGCCCGCGACGTCACCATCCGGTACCTGACCGTGCAGGGGTTCGCCGCCCCGCACGACGAGGGCGTGGTCAACCACGACATGGCCGACGGGTGGGTGATCGAGCACGCGACGATCCAGCACAACTCGGGTGCCGGGCTGATGGCCGGTGCCCGCCAGCAGGTCCGCGCCAGCTGTCTGCGCGGCAACGGGCAGTACGGCATGAACGCGTACAAGACCGGTGACTCCATCAAGGGCCTGGTGGTCGAGGGGAACGAGATCACGGGCAACAACACCGACGACTGGGAGCGGCGGCAGCCGGGCTGCGGCTGCACCGGAGGCGTCAAGTTCTGGGCCGTCGACGGCGCCGACATCCGCGGCAACTGGGTGCACGACAACCGCGGAAGCGGGCTGTGGGCGGACAACAACAACAACGACTTCCGCATCGAGGGCAATCTCCTCGAGGCCAACGACGGTGCCGCGCTGATCTACGAGACCAGCTACAACGCGGTCATCCGGAACAACACGATCCGGCGGAACAACTGGGTCGAGGGCCGTAGGTACGCGGAGGACGGCGACGACTTCCCGTACGCGACCGTCTACGTGTCCGAGGCCGGCGGCGAACCACGGGTCCGGGCCCGCACCGACAAGATCGAGATCTACCGGAACGTGCTGGAGGACAACTGGTCCGGGATCACCCTGTGGGAGAACGCCGACCGGTTCTGCAACAGCCCGGCCAACACCTCCACCGGTTACTGCACGCTGCTGGTGAAGGACACCGGCCGCTGCGCGCGGCCGGCGATCGCCACCGCACCGCTCTACGCCGACTGCCGGTGGAGGACCCGGCGGGTGGACATCCACGACAACCGCTTCGTCCTCGACAAGTCCGTCGTCGGCTGCACGGCGATGTGCGACCGCATGGCGGTGCTCGCCAACTTCGGCACCTATCCGGACTGGTCGCCGTACCGGGGCGAGCGGGTGGCCGAGGCGATCACCCACGGACAGGACAACCGCTGGCACGACAACGTCTACGTCGGGCCGTGGAAGTTCGTCGCCCACGACCCGGGCCGGGTCCTCGACTTCGGGCAGTGGCGGGACGCGCCGTACCGGCAGGACGCGGGCAGCACCCTCCGCGCGCGGGCCGGTGGTTGAGATGCTCACGGACCACACGTCGATGCGCACGGACCACACGCCGAGGACCGTCGGGATCGCCTGGGGACTGCTCGCCCTCAACACGCTCGGCTCCGCCGGGGCGAAGACCGTCGTCCCGCTGCCCCGCTCCCTCATCCAGATGATCACCATGGGCGCGCTGGTCGCCGCGTTCGCGCTGGCGCTCCTCGTCAATCCCCGGCTGCGCATCCGGCCCAGCGCCTTCGTCTTCCTGCTGACCCTGCTGCTCGTGCCGAGCGTGATCTCCAGCTTGGACGCCGGGGCCGGCGCGCTGTTCCGCTGCGCCCGGCTGACCCTCTTCGTCGCCACGCTGTGGCTGCTCAGCCGCTGGTGGGACGGCGGCCTGACGTTCGTCCGCCACCACATCCGGATGTACTTCGCGGTGCTCGGTCTCGTGGCCGCCGGGCTGGTCGTCTCACCGGGCACGGCCATGCCCGAGTACTACGGCGGGCGGCTCGTCGGCGCCCTGTGGCCGCTCACCCCGCCGCAGATCGGACAGTACGCCGCGGTGATCACCGGGCTCGGCGTGCTGCTCCTGCTGGGCCGCCGGACCACCGGGGCCAGTGCGGCGGTGGTCGTCGTGCCGAGCCTCGTCCTGCTCGCGATGACCCACACCCGGACGGCCACGCTCGGCCTGATCATCGGGCTGGTCCTGGCGATCGGCTCGCTCTTCCTGACCAGCGGCGCCGCCCGCCGGGTCTTCGCCTGGGCGGTGGTGTGCGCCACGGTGGCCGCGGTGGTGTTCGGCTCCGCGCTGCGGGCCTGGTTCCTGCGCGGGCAGAGCCAGGAGAACTTCTCCAACCTCACCGGCCGGGCCAAGGTCTGGGACGCCCTCCTCGCCGCACCCCGGACGACCGGCGAGAAGGTGTTCGGCACGGGCCTGGGCGACAAGTCCTTCGGCGGGCTCCCGATCGACAACAGCTGGCTGGCCGTCTACAACGAGCAGGGCCTGATCGGCGTCGGCATCGTGGCGGCGCTCGTCATCGTGCTGGGCGGCGTCGCGCTGCTGCGGCCGCCGTCGCTGTCGCGGGCCTGCGCGATCTTCCTGATCAGCTACTGCGGGCTCTCCTCGTACACCGAGGTCGGGCTCGGCGACGCCTCGGCGTACCTGCTGCACCTGGCCCTGGCCGCCTCGCTGCTCGCCGCACCGGCCCCCGCCGCGGCCGCGCCGCTCCCGACGGCGGAAGTTCCTCGACGACGTATCCCGCAATGGGCCCGGAGGGTGACCTGAGCATGCATGTCCTGGTGGTGCACAACCGCTACTCCTCGGCGCAGCCGAGCGGGGAGAACAGGGTGGTCGACGAGGAGGTGGGGCTGCTGCGCGCGGCCGGCCACCGGGTCGACCTGTTCGAGCGGCGCAGCGACGACATCGCCGGCCGGTCCCTCCTCGGCAAGGCCGCGGTGCCGCTCCTCGTGCCGTGGAACCCGGCGGTCCGCACGGAGCTCGCCGCCCGGCTCCGCGCCGACCGGCCGGACGTGGTGCACGTCCACAACGTCTTCCCGCTCCTGTCGCCGGCGGTGCTCGCCGCCTGCGCCGACGTCGGCGTGCCCGTCGTCGCCACGCTGCACAACTACACCCAGGTCTGCCCGCCGGGCACACTGCACCGGGACGGCCGGCCGTGCACCGAGTGCGTCGGTTCGAGGACGTCGCTGCCCGCCGTCCGGCACGGCTGCTACCGGGACTCCCGCCTGGCGACGGTCCCGCTCGCGGTCAGCCTGTCGGTCAACCGGCGGCGGTGGTGGTCCGGCGTGGAGCGGTTCTTCTGCATCTCCGCGGCGCAGCGCGACCTCCTGGTGCGGTCCGGCATGCCGGCCGAACGCCTCGCGGTGAAGCACAACTTCGTTCCGGACACGGGCGCCCGGCGGACGGGCGACGGCGAGCACCTGCTCTTCCTCGGCCGGCTCGCGGAGCCCAAGGGCGTACGGCTGCTCATGGCCGCGTGGGACGAACTCGCCGCGGACGGCGGGGTGGGCGTGCCGCTCGTGCTCGCCGGGGCGGGGCCGCTGGAGCGGGAGGTGGCCGCCTGGGCGGCGGACCGGGACGACGTGCGGTACGTCGGCCTGTACGACCCGGAGGAGTGCCGGCGGGCCGTCGCGCGGTCGGTCGCCGTGGTGGCTCCCTCGACGGCCAGGGAGACCTTCGGCCTGGTGGTCGCGGAGGCGATGGCGGCCGGGGTCCCGGCCGTCGCCGCCGGTCACGGCGCCTTCGTCGAACTGGTCGAGGAGGGGGTGACCGGGCTGCTGCACCGGCCGGGCGAGGCCGCCTCGCTCGCGTCCTGCCTGCGCCGGATCACGGCCGGGCCGGTACGGGGCCGGGAGATGGGGCTGGCGGCCCGGCGCCGTTACGAGCAGGACTTCAGCCCGGCCGTCGGGCTGGAGCGCCTGGTGGATGGGTACCGCACCGCGATCGCGGGTCGGACGGAATCAATAGGGGGCAGTAAATGACACGATGCCGACTCTGCGGCTCGGCGGCGCTCACGAGCGTCGTCGACCTGGGGGCGACACCACCGTGCGAGAGCTTTCTCGCCGCGGACCAGCTGGACCGGCCGGAGCCCGCGTACCCGCTGCACCTGCGGGTCTGCACCGACTGCTGGCTGGCGCAGATCCCTCCGCTGATCACGCCGGAGGAGACCTTCGAGGAGTACGCGTACTTCTCCTCGTACTCGACCTCCTGGGTGGAGCACGCCCGCACGTTCGTCGCGGACGCCGTGGAGCGGCTCGCCCTCGGCGCCGACGCCTTCGTGGTCGAGGTGGCGAGCAACGACGGGTACCTGCTGAAGCACGTGGTGGACCGCGGGATCCGCTGCCTCGGCGTCGAGCCCTCGGTGAACGTCGGCGCCGCGGCACGAGAGGCGGGGGTGCCCACGGTCACCGAGTTCCTGAGCCCGGACACCGGCGCGGCCGTCCGCGCCGAGCACGGCCCGGCGGACCTGGTCGTCGCCAACAACGTGTACGCGCACATCCCCGACGTCGTCGGCTTCACCCGGGGGCTGCGCGCCCTGGTCGCCGACGACGGCTGGGTCTCCATCGAGGTGCAGCACCTGCTGACCCTCATCGAGGAGAACCAGTACGACACGATCTACCACGAGCACTTCCAGTACTACACGGTCGCGTCCGCGGCCCGGGCGCTCGCGAGCGGCGGCCTCGCGCTCGTGGACGTCGAGCTGCTGCCCACGCACGGCGGCTCCATCCGGCTGTGGGCCCGGCCCGCCGGGGTGGCCGGCGAGCCCACGGCGCGGGTGGCCGAGGTCCTGGACCGGGAGAAGGCCGCCGGACTGCAGGACCTGTCCGGGTACGCCGAGTTCTCCGACCGGGTGGCCAAGGTGCGCCGGGACCTGCTGCGCTTCCTCATCGAGGCGGCCGAGCGCGGCGAGACGGTCGTCGGCTACGGCGCGCCGGGCAAGGGCAACACGCTGCTCAACCACTGCGGCATCCGGCCCGACCTGCTCTCGTACACGGTCGACCGCAACCCCTACAAGCACGGCAGGTTCACACCGGGCACCCGCATCCCGATCCTGCCGCCCGAGCGGATCGCAGCCGACCGGCCGGACTACGTCCTCGTCCTGCCGTGGAACCTGCGGGCCGAGCTGGTCGAGCAGCTGTCCTTCGTGGGCGACTGGGGCGGCCGTCTCGTCTTCCCCATCCCGGAACTGAGCGTTGTCGAGGTGCCAGCGAAAGAGGTCACAGCATGAAGGTCGTCCTGTTCTGCGGCGGTTACGGGATGCGGATGCGCAACGGAACCTCCGACGACGTGCCCAAGCCGATGGCGATGGTCGGCCCGCGGCCGCTGATCTGGCACGTCATGCGCTACTACGCGCACTACGGGCACACGGAGTTCATCCTGTGCCTCGGCTACGGCGCGCACCACATCAAGGAGTTCTTCCTCAACTACGAGGAGACGACGTCCAACGACTTCGTGCTGCGCGGCGGCCGGACCGAGCTGCTGTCCACCGACATGTCCGACTGGACGATCACGTTCGCCCAGACCGGCATCGAGTCGCCGATCGGGGAGCGGCTGCGCCGGGTGCGGCACCACCTGGACGGCGACGAGATGTTCCTCGCCAACTACGCCGACGTGCTCACCGACGCGCCGCTGCCGGAGATGATCGACCGGTTCGCCCGGCGGGACGCCGGCGCGTCGATGATGGTGGTGCCGCCGCAGTCCTCCTTCCACTGCGTGGAGTTGGGCGAGGACGGGCTCGTGGGGGGCATCACCGCGGTCAGCGAACTGCCGCTGTGGGAGAACGGCGGCTACTTCGTGCTCCGCCAGGAGGTCTTCGACCACATACCGGAGGGCGGGGACCTGGTCGCCGACGGCTGTGCCGGCCTGGCCAAGGAAGGCCGTCTGGTGGCGCACCGGCACCGCGGCTTCTGGAAGCCGACCGACACGGTGAAGGAGCGGGCCGCGCTCGACGAGGCCTACGCCCGGGGCGACCGGCCGTGGGCCGTGTGGGAACGGGACACCACGGGGGTGACCGCTTGATCCGCCTCGGCACCGGGCGCCTGGACCGGATCGTCGCGGTGGGCGCGCACTGCGACGACATCGCCATCGGCGCCGGCGGCACGCTCCTCGCGCTGTGCCTCGCGCGGCCGGGCACACGCGTCGACGCGCTGGTGCTCTCCGGCGGCGGCGGCGAGCGGGAGCAGGAGGAGCGGGCCGCGCTCGCCGCCTTCTGCCCGGGCGCCGACCTGCGGCTGACCGTGCTCAAGCTGCCGGACGGCCGGCTGCCCGCCCACTGGGAGGAGGCCAAGGCGGCGGTCGAGGAGCTGCGCGAGCGGACCGATCCGGATCTGATCCTGGCCCCGCGCACCGAGGACGCGCACCAGGACCACCGCACCCTGGCGAAGCTGATGTCCACCGCGTTCCGCGACCATCTCGTGCTCGGCTACGAGATCGTCAAGTGGGACGCCGACCTCGGCCGTCCGGTGGCGTACCAGCCGCTGTCGCCGGAGATCGCCGAGGAGAAGGTGCGGCTGCTGCAGGAGCACTACCCCTCGCAGCGGCACCGGCCCTGGTACGACCGGGAGGCCTTCCTCGGCCTCGCACGGATCCGCGGCATCGAATGCCACGCGCGCTACGCCGAGGCGTTCGCCGTCACCAAACTCACTCTCGACCTGGGGGACTGAACCTTGCGCGTACTGCTGACCGGGCACCAGGGCTACCTGGGAACCGTCATGGCCCCCGTCCTCGCCGCCGCCGGGCACGAGGTCGTCGGGCTCGACTCCGGCCTGTTCGCCGACTGCGTGCTCGGCCCGGCGCCGGCGGACCCGGCGGGACACCGGGTGGACCTGCGCGACGTCACGGCCGAGCACGTGACCGGGGTGGACGCCGTGATCCATCTGGGCGCGCTGTCCAACGACCCGCTGGGATCGCTGGCGCCGGAGCTCACCTACGACATCAACCACCACGCGTCCGTGCGCCTCGCCCGGCTGGCCCGCGAGGCCGGGGTGAAGCGCTTCCTGTACGCGTCGACCTGCTCGGTGTACGGGGCCGCCGGCGGCGACGAGCTGGTGACCGAGGACGCCCCGCTGCGCCCGGTGACGCCGTACGCGGAGTCCAAGGTGCGGGTGGAGGACGACCTGCACGCGCTGGCCGACGACGACTTCACCCCGGTGTACATGCGCAACGCCACCGCCTTCGGCTACTCCCCCAGGCTGCGCGCCGACATCGTCCTGAACAACCTGGTGGGCCACGCGCTGCTGTCCGGCGAGGTGCTGGTGCTCTCCGACGGCACGCCCTGGCGCCCGCTGGTGCACGCCGCCGACATCGCGCGGGCCTTCACGGCCGCGCTCGAGGCGCCCCGGGAGGCGGTGCACGACCGGGCGTTCAACATCGGCAGCGAGGTCAACAACGTCACGGTCGCCGAGATCGCCGCGCAGGTCGCCGAGGCTGTGGACGGCGCGAAGGTGGTGATCACCGGCGAGACCGGTGCCGATCCGCGGTCGTACCGGGTGGACTTCTCCCGGCTCCGCGCCGCGATACCCGGCTTCGACTGCGAGTGGACGGTGAAGCGGGGCGCGCTGGAACTCGCCGAGGCGTACCGGAAGCACGGCCTCACCCGGGAGGACTTCGAGCGGCGCTTCACCCGCCTCGCCGTGCTGCGCGCGGCCTCCGGCACCGGCGCCGTCGACGACACCCTGCGGTGGCGCCGATGACGGCGGCCGGCGAGGAGATGCACGCGCTGGTGGAGCGGTTGTACCCGCTGTGCCGGAGCATCACCGGCGACGGGGTGCGCGCCACCCTGGACATCGTCGGCGAGCACGTCCCGCTCCAGGTGCACGAGGTGCCGACCGGGACGCGGGTGCTGGACTGGACGGTGCCGCAGGAGTGGAACATCCGGGACGCGTACGTGGCGGACCCCACCGGCAAGCGGGTCGTGGACTTCGCCGCGTCCAGCCTGCACGTGCTCGGCTACAGCGTGCCGGTGTCGGCGACCATGCCGCTGAGCGAGCTGCGCGGGCACCTGCACACCCTGCCGGAGCAGCCGAAGCTGGTCCCGTACCGCACCAGTTACTACAAGCCGGAGTGGGGCTTCTGCCTGGCCCAGGAGACCCTGGACGCGCTGCCGGACGGCGAGTACGAGGTGCGGATCGACTCCACGCTCGCCGACGGCCACCTCACCTACGCCGAGCACGTGGTCCCCGGGCAGGTCGCCGACGAGGTGATCGTCTCCTGTCACGTCTGCCACCCGTCGCTGGCCAACGACAACCTGGCCGGCATCGCGGTGGCGGTGTTCCTCGCCCGGGCGCTCGCGGAGGGCACGCCGTACTACACGTACCGGTTCCTCTTCGCGCCCGGCACCATCGGGGCGATCACGTGGCTGGCCCGGAACAGGGAGCGGATCGACCGGGTCAGGCACGGGCTCGTGCTGGCCTGCGCCGGCGACCGGGGCAGCCTGACGTACAAGCGGAGCCGGCGCGGCGACGCGGAGATCGACCGGGTGATGCGGCACGTGCTGACCGCCTCCGGACGGCCGCACGACATCGTCGAGTTCACTCCGTACGGCTACGACGAGCGGCAGTTCTGCTCGCCCGGCTTCGACCTCGGCGTGGGCTCGCTCACCCGTACCCCGTACGCCGGCTATCCCGAGTACCACACCTCGGCGGACAACCCGGACTTCGTCTCCCCGGAGGCGATGGAGGACACGCTCGCCGTCTGCCGCGAGGCGTTCGCCGTCCTCGACCGCAACCGGCGGTACCTCAACCTCAGTCCCCACGGCGAACCGCAGCTCGGCCGGCGCGGGCTGTACGACGCGCTCGGCGGCCGCAGCGACACCAAGCAGGCCCAGATGGCCATGCTCTGGGTGCTCAGCCTCTCCGACGGGGAGCACGGTCTGCTGGACGTCGCCGAGCGGTCCGGGCTGCCGTTCGACACCGTCGCCGCCGCCGCGGACGCCCTGGGTGCCGCCGGGCTGATCAAGGCATGACGCCGATGACCACCGAGGAGGAGGAGAAGACGGCGGCATCGGCCGGGTCCGTCCGGCGTGCCGTCGTCGGCCGGCTGTCCTGGGGACTGGCCGACCAGGCGGCCTCCAGCATGTCCAACTTCGTGGTGGGGTTCTACGTGGCGCGCTCGCTGGGGGTGACCGCCTTCGGCGTGTTCAGCCTGGCGTGGGTGACCTACGGCGTGGTGCTCGGCGTCTCCCGCGGGCTCGCCACCGATCCGCTGGTGGTGCGCTTCAGCGGCGTGCCGGAGGCGTCCTGGCGCGGGGCGGTGGCCCGGTCGTCGGGCGCCGCGCTCGCCGTCGGCGCCGCCGTCGGCACGGTGTGCCTGCTGGTCGGGCTCGCCCTCGGCGGCGGCGTGGGGGCCGCGTTCGCCTGCCTGGGCGTCGCCCTGCCGGGGCTGCTGCTGCAGGACGCCTGGCGGTTCGCCTTCTTCGCCGCCGGCGCCGGACGGAAGGCGTTCGTCAACGACCTGGTGTGGGGCGCCGCGCTCGTCCCGGCCATGCTCGTGGCGGCCCGCGTGGGCAGCGTGGCCGCCTTCCTGCTCGCCTGGGGCGCGTCCGCCGCGGTCGCCGCGGCGTACGGCCTGCTCCAGTCCGGCATCCGGCCCCGGCCGGCCGAGGCGCGCGGGTGGCTCCGCGAGCAGCGCGACCTCGGCTACCGGTACCTGGTCGAGAACGGCAGCCTCAGCGGCGCGGGCCAGCTGCGGTCGTACGGACTCGGCGTGATCGTCGGGGTCGGCGCGGTGGGCGCGGTCCGGGGCGCCGAGCTCCTGCAGGGCCCGTTCCTCGCCCTGCTGATGGGCCTTTCGCTCGTCACCGTCGCCGAGGCGGCACGGGTGCTGCGCCGGGCCCCGCACCGCCTCGGCAGGTTCTGCCTCCTGCTCGGCGGCGGGCAGGCCGTCGCCGCGCTGCTCTGGGGCGCGGCGCTGCTCCTGGTGCCCGACCGACTCGGCGAGTTCGTGCTCGGCGGCGTCTGGCACTCCGCCTCGGAACTCATCGTGCCGGCCACGCTCGGCGTCGCGGGCGCCGGCCTCGGCACCGGCGCGGCGGCCGGGCTGCGCGCGCTCGGCGCGGCCCGGCGCAGCCTGCGCGCCCAGCTGTTCGCCTCCGCCTGCTACGTCGCCGGCGGGCTCGGCGGGGCGGTCGTGGCCGGCACCGTCGGCTCGGCCTGGGGCGTCGCCACCGCGACCGCCGCCGGCTCGGCCGTGTGGTGGCTGCAGCTGCGCTCCGCCCTGCGGGAGCACCACCGGAACCCGAACCACGAAGTGAGGACCTCATGACCGCCCGACCCCGGCTGAGCATCGGCCTGCCCGTGTACAACGGCGAGGAGTACCTCGCCGAGTCGCTCGACGCGCTGCTCGGCCAGACGTACGAGGACTTCGAGCTGGTCGTCTCCGACAACGCCTCGACCGACGGCACGCGGGACATCTGCCGCCGGTACGCCGAGAAGGACTCCCGCATCCGCTACATCCGGCTGTCCCGGAACATCGGGGCCGCGCCCAACCACAACTACGTCTTCACCGAGTGCCGGGGCGAGCTGTTCAAGTGGGCCTCGCACGACGACCTGTACGCCCGGGACCTGCTGCGGCGCTGCGTGGAGGCGCTCGACGAGCGGCCGGAGGTGATCCTCGCCCACGCCGACCAGGCCGTCATCGACGCCGACGGCCGGGTGAAGGTCCCGTACGAGTACAAGCTCGCCACCGCCTCCCCGCACGCGCCGGAGCGCTTCCGCAGCATGCTCTTCGAACCCGGTGGCGACGACTTCTACGGGGTGATGCGGGCCGACGTGCTGCGCCGGGTGAAGCCGCACGACAGCTACCACCACGCGGACCGCACCTTCGTCTCCGAGATCGGCCTGCACGGGCCCTTCCACCAGGTGCCGGAGCTGCTGTACTTCCGTCGCGACCACCCCACCCGCGCCGAGCGGGCGAACCCCTCCAAGCGCTCCCGGTGCGTCAACCTGGACCCGCGCCGGGCAGGTCCGCTGCACCCGACGCCCCGGCTGCTCGCCGAGTACGTCTGGGGCTTCGTCTCGGCGATCCAGAGGGCCCCGCTGTCCGCCGCCGACCGGCGCGCCTGCTACCGCCACCTCGCCGCCTGGGCGACCAGCCGGGCCCGGCCGGGCGCCGGCGAGCGGGTCGAGGACCGCACGCCGGTCGACCCGGCGCTGCTCGCCGTCTCCGTCGACGACCTCGTGGCCGGGCGTGTGGGAAGGCGGTCATGACTCCGGTGCGGGTCGGGGTCTTCGGCCTGCTCGGCTCCGGCAACCTCGGCAACGACGGATCGCTCGAAGCCGTGCTCGGGTACCTCCGCGCCGAGCACCCGGAGGCGGTCGTCGACGCGCTGTGCGGCGGACCCGAGACCGTGACGGCCCGGTACGGGATCCCCGCGACCCGCCTGCACTGGTACCGCGGGGAGTACCGGACCGCGTCGCGCGCGGGCGCGGTCGCGGGGAAGGGCCTGGGCAAGCTCGTCGACGTCGTCCGCACCGCCGCCTGGGTGCGCCGGCACGACGTGGTGATCGTGCCGGGCATGGGCGTGCTGGAGGCCACGCTGCCCCTGCGGCCGTGGGGCTTCCCGTACTCGCTGTTCCTGCTCTGCGCGACCGGCCGGCTCCTCGGCACCCCGGTCGCGCTCGTCGGCGTCGGCGCCGCCGCGATCCGCGACCGGCCGACCCGGGCCCTGGTGCGCTGGTCGGCGCGGCTCGCCGCGTACCGGTCGTACCGGGACGTCCAGTCCCGCGACGCCATGCGGGCGATGGGCGTGGACACCACGCGCGACGAGGTGCATCCGGACCTGGCGTTCTCCCTGCCGACACCGCCTTCCCCCGAGCTCTCGGCTTCGCTCGAGCAGGGAGGTGCCCCCGCCCCGGCCGGCCCTCCGGGCCTGGTCTGCGTCGGCGTCATGGCCTTCCACGGCGGCAACGACGACCGTGCCCGGGCCGAGGAGATCCACCGGCGCTATCTCGACGGGACGATCCGCTTCGTCCGCGCGCTGGTCGAGGACGGCAGGCCGGTCCGGCTGCTCACCGGCGACGGCGTCGACGCGACGGTGGTCGCCGCGATCCTCGGCGCGGTGGACTCGCCGCTGGTCACCGCCGCCGAGGCGTCCTCACTGGCCGGCCTGATGAAGGAGACGGCGGCCGCCGACAGCGTGGTGGCGATCCGCTACCACAACCTGATCTGCGCGCTGAAGACCGGCACTCCGGTGCTCGCGCTCAGCTACGCGGCGAAGAGCGACGCCCTCATGGCGCAGATGGGTCTCGCCGAGTACTGCCACCCGGCGCGCGAGGTCGACGCCGACCGGCTGCTCGAACAGTTCCGGGAGCTGGAGAAGCACTCGGCGGAGCTGCGGCAGACGCTCGCCGAGCGGAACCGGGCAGCCGCACGACAACTCAACGTCCACTTCGCCGCCTTGACGGCGACCCTGTTCCGTACAACCTCTCGGAAGGCTCCATGAAAGCGACCGAAGTCCCGGAGATCGCCGGCGCGTACCTGTTCGAGCCGACGCCGTACGCCGACGAACGCGGCTTCTTCTGCCGCACCTTCGACGCCGACGTGGTGCGTTCGGTGGGCATCGACCCGGACGCCTTCGTCCAGGACAGCCTGTCCCGCTCGGTCCGGGGCGTGCTGCGCGGTCTGCACCTGCGCTCCGGCGAGGGCGAGGCCAAGCTGGTGCGCTGTTCGTACGGGAAGGTCTTCGACGTCGTCGTGGACCTGCGGCCCGACTCGCCGACGTACCTGAACCGGGCCTCCTTCGAGCTGTCCGGCGAGACGCAGACGACCCTGTACATCCCGGCGGGGTGCGCGCACGGCTTCCAGGCGCTGACCGAGACCGCCGACACCTCGTACCGGATCGACCGCCCGCACGATCCGGCGGAGGACGTGACGATCGCCTTCGACGACCCGGAGCTGGCCATTCCCTGGCCGCTGCCGGTCACGTCGGTGTCCCGGCGGGACCGCGAGGCGCCGAGCCTCGCCGAGGTCCTGAAGCAGAAGGAGAGCTGAGGCGGCCGTGGACACCGAAGAGTTCGAACTCCCCGCGTCCCGGCGGGCGAACGAGCGCCTGCACACCCTGATCCCCGGGGGCGCGCACACCTATGCCAAGGGCGACGACCAGTACCCCGAGAACCTGGCTCCGGTCATCAGCCACGGCCGCGGTGCCCATGTGTGGGACGTCGACGGCAACCGGTACGTCGAGTACGGCTCCGGCCTGCGGTCGGTCAGCCTCGGCCACGCCCACCCGCGCGTGGTCGAGGCGGTCCGGCGGGAACTCGACCGCGGCAGCAACTTCGTCCGGCCGTCGATCCTGGAGGCCGAGGCGGCGGAGCGCTTCCTGGCCACGGTGCCGACCGCCGAGATGGTGAAGTTCGCGAAGAACGGCTCGGACGCCACGACGGCCGCGGTCCGCCTCGCCCGCGCCGCCACCGGACGTCCGCGGGTGGCGATCTGCGCCGACCACCCGTTCTTCTCGGTCGACGACTGGTTCATCGGCACGACACCGATGAAGGCGGGAATCCCGCCCACGGACCTCACGCTGACGTTCCCCTACGGAGACCTGAAGGCCACGGAGGCCCTGCTCGCCGAGCACGAGGGCGAGATCGCCTGCCTGATCCTGGAACCCGCCACCCACGCGGAGCCGCCGCCCGGCTACCTCGCGGGCCTCCGTGACCTGGCCGACCGGCACGGCTGCGTCCTGGTCTTCGACGAGATGATCACCGGCTTCCGCTGGTCCGAGGCGGGCGCCCAGGGCCTGTACGGAGTCGTCCCCGACCTCTCGACGTTCGGCAAGGCGCTGGGCAACGGATTCGCCGTCTCCGCACTGGCGGGCCGCCGCGACCTGATGGAGCGGGGCGGCCTGCGCCACTCCGACGACCGGGTGTTCCTCCTCTCCACCACGCACGGCGCGGAGACGCACTCCCTGGCGGCCGCGATGGCCGTACAGACCACTTACACGGAGGAGGGGATCACGGCCCGGTTGCACGCCCTGGGCGAGCGCTTGGCAGCCGGAGTCCGCGAGGCCGCGACGGCGATGGGCGTGGGCGAGCACGTAGTCGTACGGGGCCGGGCCAGCAACCTGGTCTTCGCCACCCTCGACGAGAACGGGCAGCCCTCGCAGGAGTACCGCACCCTGTTCCTGCGCCGGCTCCTCGCGGGCGGGGTGCTGGCCCCGTCGTTCGTGGTGAGCAGCGCGCTCGGCGAGGCGGACATCGACCGCACCGTCGACGCCGTGGCCCAGGCCTGCGCGGCGTACCGGAAGGCGCTGGACGCCGGCGACCCCACCCCGTGGCTGGCGGGCCGCCCGGTGAAGCCGGTCTTCCGACGCCTGGCATGACGTCGCCTCCTGACGTCGCCTCCTGACGTCACCTCCTGACGTCACCGACGACCGTCGGCCACCCGATCGACGCCCCAGGCGACCGCCGGTACCACCGCCATCGCGGTGCACCAGCCGCCGAGGGCGTCGGTCGGGTAGTGCGCGCCCAGGACGACCTGCGCCCAGCCCATGGCGGCGCCGGCGACGAGCGCCGCGGTGAACACGAACGACACTCCGGCCGCCCTGCCGAGGCCGAGCCGTCCGGCCAGGAGCAGCGCCACCACGAGAGCGAACGCGGTCAGAAAAGCGGTGTGCCCACTCGGGTAGGACAGGTTGTCACCGTGGATGGTGCGCCCCACCAGGAACTTGAGCAGCCTTGCCGTCCCCACGGCCGCGGCGACCCCGACCCCGACGAGCACGGCGGCCCGGGGCCACCGGAGCAGCAGGCACCCCGCCACGGCGGCCACGACCAGAGCGGCGGCCCCCACGGGCTCCCCCAGGAAGTCCGTGGCCAGGGCGACGTCCCGCCAGGATCCGGCCACCCCACCCAACACGTCCCGAACCCGCAGGTCCATCCCACCGGGCTGACCGTCACCGGCGTACCGGACCCCGAACACGAAGACCACCGCCGCGGCGAATCCCGCGATCCCCCCGAGCCCCACCCGTACCGCCGAAGGCAACACCCCGGCGACAGAAGCCCCGTTCACCCGTTCACGCCGCATTCTCCCCCGCCCGTCAGGACCGAATCCCACTCCGCACCCGGCACTTGCCACCCTAATCAACAAAGCGGGCACGGGCGTGGGGGACGGCCAGGTGCCGTCACCACGGCCCGGATCCGTCCACGCGAGCGCCGCGGGGGGGGGACGGTCGAGGGCGGGACTCCCCCGCGACGGGGGCCCGGGCGGTCCCGCCCGCGACGCCCGTGCCCGCACGGGATCGATCGGCCCGGGGTCAGGGACAGATGATCACCTGCGCCGCGTAGCTGAGGCCCGCGCCGAAGCCCATCAGGAGGATCGGGTCGCCGGGGCGGACCTGGCCGAGGTCGATGAGCCGGGAGAGCGCCAGCGGGACGGATGCCGCCGAGGTGTTGCCGGTCTCCACGATGTCCCGGGCCACGGCGGCGTTCGTGGCGCCCAGGCTCGTCGCCAGCCGCTCGATCATCCGCAGGTTCGCCTGGTGCGTCACGAAGCCCTTGAGCTCGGACGGGGCGATTCCGGCGCGCGCACAGGCGGCCGCGGCCACCGCGGTCAGTTCCGAGGTCACCCATCGGTAGACGGCCTGGCCCTGCATGGTCACGCTGCCGTGCCGGTCGGGAATGGCGACGAGACCGGCCTTGTCGCCGTCCCCTCCCCACTCCACCGGGTGGATCCCGGTCCGCTCGGCGGCGACGACGACCGCGGCACCGGCCCCGTCCGCGAACACGGTGGCGGTGTCCACGTCGTCCGGGTCCACCCAGTCGGTCATCCGCTCGGCCCCGATGACCAGGGCACGCCGGCTGACGCCGGAGCGGACGAGGCCGTCGGCGACTCCGAGGGCGTAACAGAAGCCCGCGCAGGCCGCGTTCACGTCGAAGGCGGCGATGTGCGGGACTCCCAGGAGCGCCGCGACGGATGCCGCGCCGCTCGGCATGGGGGACGGCATGGAGCAGGTGGCGAGGACCAGCAGGTCGACGTCGGCGGAGGTGAGGCCCGCCGCGGAGAGCGCCTTGGCCGCCGCGTCGGCCGCCATTCCGGTGACGGTCTCCTCCGGTCCCGCGAACCGCCGCTCGCGGACGCCCACCCGCCGCTCTATCCACTCGGCGGTGACGCCGAGGCCCCCGCCCAGCTCCTCGTTGCCGACGAGGCGTTCGGGGCGGACACCGGCCACCGCCGCGATCCGGGAACCGGCCCCGGCCCCGGCCCCGGCTCCGAAACCGTCCAGAGCAGATGAATTGGACAACATACGGTCACCTCGACTGACTGCGGTGGCGGACGGTCCGGAGGAAACCGGGAATTCGGCTCTCCGGAGACTCCGGAAATTTGAGATGTCACACTTTGGGGCACTACGGATGACATGACGAGCGCCATCCTTTGCACGGAGTCGTCAATTCCACTTTTTGACGGGATTCCCTTGCCGCACGACCGGCCGAAGGGATCGCACGGCGGCGCGGATTGCATTTCACCAGCGCTCCTCCTGCGGCGAACAGCCGTTTCACCATGGGGAGTTGACCCCTCAACAAATCTTGTGCACGATCACTGACTCAGGCCGCATTGGCTTGATCGAGACCGCCGCGTCGACATACGCTCCCCGGGCGGCGGACAAAATCGTTCGGATTCCTTCGCTGCGACGACTTCCTCAAGGAGTTGGAGAGCACATGCACGGGGACAGGCTTCAGGTCGGCGGACGCGCCGAAAAAAGAAGAGAGATCGGTGGCGGCCGATTCGCCTCGGTGGAACGGTCCGCCTTAGGGGTGCTGACGCCACGGGAGCTCGAAGTGTTCAGCGTGTTACCGGACGGCGAGGGCAACCGGGAGCTCGCCCGAAGGCTCGGCATCGCGGAGCGGACGGTCAAGGCCCATCTGACAAGCATCACGAGGAAGCTGGGGCTGCGGTCCCGGGTGGAGGCCGCCCTGCTCTCCGCGGAGTGGTCCGACGAGCTCCGGCCGGACCCGAAGGGCCTCGACAGGCCGTAGTGACACCTTCATGACCGGGTCTCTTCCGATGCGTCCGGGCGGGCCGCCCGGACCTCACGACGTCGATGTGTGGACGCTCCGGATTCCGGACCACGCGGCGGCGGCCGCCGCACGCGCCGGGATCCTCGACGCCGAGGAGGCGAGGCGTGCCGCCGGGTTCCAGGACCCGGCGGCGCGCACGCGCTTCGTCACCTCCCACGTGGGGCTGCGCGTGCTGCTCGGCGCCCGTCTCGGAACGCCTCCGCAGGACGTCACCCTGGTCCGCGAACGGTGCGGGATGCCCGGCTGCGAGAAGCCGCACGGGCGTCCCGCCGTCTCCGGCCACCCGGGCGTTCACTTCTCGCTCTCGCACGCCGGGGACCTCGCGCTCTACGCGCTGGCCGCCGCACCGGTCGGGGCCGACATCGAGTCCCCGGAACTCGCAGGCGACGGCCTCGAACGGATGGCCAGGCGCCTGCACCCCGACGAGCGGCGCGCCCTCGACGCCCTGCCTCCCGCCGCGCGCCCGGAAGCGCTGCTCGGCTGCTGGGTGCGCAAGGAGGCCTTCCTCAAGGGGATCGGCACCGGACTGCCCGGTGGGGTCGGCGCCCATCACGTCGGCCTCGCCGCGGCGCTGGCGCCGTCCTGGGCGCCGCCCGCGCCCGCCGGCTGGACGCTCTTCGACGTGCCCGCGCCCGACGGCTGCCACGCGGCCGTCGCCGTGCGCCTCCGGGCGTCCGCGGGACAGGAACGGCACCCCGTCATGCGTACCTCCCCACTGGTACTGGAGTGACGCGCTACCGCTCCGCCGCCGATGTGACCACCTTGTTCAGCCGGTGCATCCGGGTCGCCAGGCTCATCCGGCCCTCGAGACGGAACGCCGGCGGCCGCCGTCCGTCCACGTCGGCGAAGCCGTACTCCACCGCCAGGTCGCCGGTGCTGAGCACCTTGCCCGAGCGCTCCATCACCCCGGGGTCCGCGAGGAGGGCCGTGATCGCCCGCCCCACGTACTCCGGGGAGTGCACCACCGACGCCGGACCGTCGCCCATCGCCTCCCACGCGGCCTCCACCCGTTCCGTACGGACGAAGCCGGGGTGCAGGGAGAGCGCCGCGACACCCTTCTTGCGCAGATCGGCGGCGAAACCGCGGCACATGCGGTCGGAGGCCGACTTGAAGACGTCGTAGCCGACCTGGCCGAGGTAGATGTCGCCGTCGGAGAAGCTGATGCCGACGACCAGGCCGCTCTGCCGCGGCAGCATCAGCGGAACGAGCCTGCGGGTGACGTCGTACTGTGCGCGCAGCGAGGTCTCGAACAGGTCGTAGCGCCACATCGGCTGGTCCCAGAACGGCGCGTCGAAACGCACCTCGGCGGAGCGCTCGTAGCCTCCCCAGGCGTTGTTGACCAGCAGGTCGAGGCCGCCGTGATCGGCCTGGACGCGGTCGGCGAGCGCCTCGTTGTCCGCGGCCGTTCCGTGGTCGCAGCGGACCGCGACGCCCTTGCCACCGCGCGCGGTGACCTCCTCGGCGGTCTCCTCCACCGTGCCGGGCAGCCCCTCGGTGCGCGCGCCGTCCCGAGTGCTGCGGCCCGTGACGTACACGGTGGCGCCCGCCGCGCCCAGCGCGAGCGCGATGCCGCGGCCCACGCCGCGGCTGGCGCCGGTGACCACGGCCACCTTGCCGCTCAGGTCCGGCGCGTTCCAGTCCTCGTTCACAGCACTGTCCTTCCGTTCGGTCTAGCCGAGGTGCTCGGCCGCGTACGCCAGGCTCGTCAGATACGCGGTCGTGTCGTCGACGTGGGGGATGCCGTAGCGCTCGCGCAGCTCCGGCATGGAGGTGGGCAGCACGCCACCGCTGCACCGGGTGACCTCGCTGACGTCACGCAGGACGGACAGGTAGGAGCGGGTCCGCGGTGGGGTGTTCTCGATGGCGTCCGGGGCGAGCTCGTCGGCGTCCACCACCGGCGGCGGCGTCAGCGAACGCCCGCGCCCGGCGGCGTGCTCGACCAGCAGCTTCAGGCAGGTCTCCACGTCCATGGCCTCCGGGCCGTACGTCACCCAGAACTCGCCGGCTTCGTCGCCGAGTTCCACGCAGCGCAGCACCGCCTTCGACAGCAGGTCCTGCGGGACGAAGTCCATCCGGATGCCCGGGTGGGCCGGCACGAAGGGCGCCCTGCCGCGGCCCAGCCAGTCCGACATCAGCTGCACGATCTGGCCCTGCGAGGTCCAGCCCGTGGTGGAGTCGCCGATGAGGTTGGTGGGGCGGAAGACGGTGTGGCGCACCCCGCTCTCGCGCAGGACGCGCTCCGCCTCCCGCTTGGAGCTGATGTAGTTGCGGCAGACGTTGTCCGCGCCGAGCGGGACGGGCGCGGTGTCCGCGAGCGCGGCGACGAACGCCGTGCTCATGAAGTGGACGGTGGCGTCGGCCCGTCCGGCGAACTCCGCGATCCGCCGGGTGCCCTCGATGTTGATCCCGCGGTAGGCCTCGGCCGGCAGGCCCCACTCGGTCAGGCCCGCGGAGTGGATGACGACGTCGACCTCGGAGGCGAGGGCGGCGTAGCTGTCCTCGTCGAGCCCGAAGCGCTCCGCGGTCAGGTCGAGACGCACCGGCCTCGCGTCCCCGGCCTCGGGTACCGGCGTGCTGTGGGTGGCGACGATGAACCGCGGACCGTCCGGCTCCCGCAGCAGGGAGCGTCCGACGACCCCGGACGCACCGGTCAGCAGGACGGTGGGACGCGCGCCCCCGCCGCTCACGACGGGCCTCATGCGCGGGATTCCTTCCAGTCCATCAGCCGTGTCATGGCGCGGGCGCCGGCGAACAGGAGCGGGTCGGGCGGGAAGGAGGCCGGCGGCTTGCGCCGCTCGTCGTCCACGAACAGCAGCCGCGAGTAGTCGGTGTCCTTGCCGAGCGTCAGGTCGCGCAGGACCTTGCCTCCGGTGTGGGTGGCCGCGATGCCGTTGCCGCAGTACCCGTATCCGTACAGGATGTTGCCGCCGCCGAGCCTGCCGAAGTGCGGGGCGAAGTCCCGTACGACATCGGCGGTGCCGCCGTACGCGTAACTGAACTCCACGTCGCCCCACATCGGGAAGAACCGCATGAACTCCCGGTGGATCTCCCGGTAGACCCCGGGCCTGTTCATGTTCCGCTGCCGCTTGTCCCTGCCGTAGTAGTACGGAGCCGGGCCGCCGGCGAACATGATGCGGTTGTCGTGCGTGAAACGGGCGCAGGTCAGCAGGGACTTGGCCTCGACCAGGCCCTCGCGGCCCGCCCAGTTCACGCGGGCCAGCTGCGCCTCGGTGAGCGGCTCGCTCACCATCGCGTACGTCCAGACCGGGATGACCTTCCGGCGGAACGGCGGGAAGGCGTCCATGTGGACGTTGGTGGCCAGGACCACCTTGTCGGCCCTGATCTGCCCGCCGGCGGTCACGACGGTCGGCCGCACGCCCGGCTCCACCCGCAGGCACGGCGTGTTGTCGTAGATCGTCACGCCCTTCTCGCGCACCACGCGGGCGATGCCGCGGGAAAGCTTGAAGGGGTTCACGAGCGCCCCGCCGGTGCGCATGCTGCCGATCACCGCGGGCGAGCCGATGACGGCCTGGGACTCCTCGCGCGGGAGGATCTCCGCCTGCGCGGCGCCCATCCGCTCGGCGAGACCGCGGTCCTGCTCCAGTCGCCTGAGCTGGGCGGCGTCGGTGGCCACCATCAGGTAGTCGTTGGCCTCGTACTCCGCGTCGACGCGGTTCCTGCGGGTGAACCTGCCGATCTCCAGGATCGAACGGCCGACCGCCTGCGAGGCCTCCAGCGCGCGCTGGAGGCCGAACTCCTTCACCAGCGCCTGGATGTCCTTGCCGATGGTCGGCGTCACGAATCCGTCGGCACGGCCCGAGGCGCCGTAACCGGAGTGGTTCGCCTCGACGATGCGGATGTCGAGGGCGGGCTCGGCCTCCTTGAGGAAGTAGGCGGTCCAGAGCCCCGTGAAACCACCGCCGACGATGCAGACGTCGCAGTCGACGCGCTCGCGGAGCGGGGCCTCCACGGCGACCTTCTCGGTGTCGTGCCAATAGACGACGTGCTTGTACGCGTTCAAATCAGTGCTCCTCAAGAGGACCCGCAGGTGGAGCTGTCGGTCACACGGCTTCGAGGACGATCCTCGACAGACCCAGATGGCGGTTCCTGAAGTGGCCGACCGTGGAACTCAGATACCGCTCGTAATGGGCGACGACTTCCTCGCCGGCCACCTTCACGGCCTGATCCCGGTTGGCCCGCAGCCGGTCGTACCATTCCTGGCAGGTGCGGCTGTAATGGTCCGGGTCGTTGCGCAGGCGGACGATGTCGAAGCGCTTCTCGCTCGATTCGACGACCTCGGAGAGCGCCGGAATCTCGGATTCGGGGAAGATCATGTCGATGATGAAGAGCAGATCCCGAACGGTCTGCTTGTCCATCCGGACGTTGTTCCCCTTGATGTTCGTCTGCAGCGCGATCCTGCCGCCCCTGGGCAGCCAGGCACGACAGCGCTCGAAGAACTCGCGGTACGCGGCGACCCGCTCCGCACGGGAAAGACCGGTGCGCGCGAAGTGCTCGAACGCGCCGATCGAGATGATCGCGTCGTACGGCTCGACGGGCTCGTGGTCGAGCCAGTTCTCCACCCGCACCTCGGTGCGCTCCAGCGCGCGCTCACGCAGGTGTTCCGCCTGCTTGTCGCTGAGGGTGAGGCCGACGGCCTGCTGCACCCCGTGGGTGCGAACCAGCCGTTCGAGCAGGCTTCCCCAGCCGCAGCCGACGTCGAGGACGCGGCGCGCGCCGGCCGCCCGCGCGCCCTCGATGAGGTGGTCGAGCTTGCGCGTCTGGGCGGTTTCGAGCGTGTCGCCCTCGGCCCACAGCGCGCACGTGTACGTGAGGTCCTTGTCCAGCCACAGCGCGAAGAAGTCGTTGGAGACGTCGTAATGGTGTCGGATGGACTCCGCGGTGGCGCCCTGGTAGTCGGTGGACGTCACGCGGCGGCGCTGCCCTGCTTGGTCTCCTCGGCGAGCTTCACCAGGTCCCCGACCGTCTTCACGCTCGCGGCCCGGCTCTCGTCGAACTCGATGTCGAGGTCGTCCTCGATGGAGTAGACGATGTCGGCGATCTGCAGGCTCGACAGACCCACGGACTCGAAAGCGGTGTCCTCGTTCAGGGTGTAGGAGTTCGCCTTGCCGCCGAGCTTCTTGGCAATGCGGGCACACACTTCTTCAGCAGTGATCACAGGTCAGCCTTTCCGATGCACGGTGATGAAATGACCGATGTTCCGTGGAGCCGCGATCCGGCCAATTGGCCAGGAGATCGGGATATTCCGGGGTGATGACCTCTCGGATGCGGTTCTGAGCCGCACGGCGTATCGCGTCCGGGTACTCCTCCATCACCTGGTGACAGGCGGCTCCGGCACGGGAGTTGTCACCGTACCCAGCCTGCAGACGGCCGACTATTGCCCTTAAGGGCAATGATCGTTCACGGGTCCGAGTTGTTGGTGGCGAAACAGAGTCTGAGATGTTTTGCTTGCCTCGGCCCACCCGTCCGGGCGGCTGCGTCGCCGCCCAACTGGGCTTCGTCTGCCGTCTCCCGGGCGAGCAAGCCTTCGCGACCTCTCGAACCCCTTACGATCCGAGGAGCTGAGAAATGGCTGAGGTAGACCTTTCGGCCGGCACGGTGGAGTATCTCGACACGGGCGGTGAGGGGCCGGTCGTGGTCCTGCTGCACGGTGTCGCGATGGACGGCTCCCTGTGGCGGAACGTGGTGGAGTCGCTGCGCTCCCAGTTCCGCTGCGTGGTGCCGACGTTGCCGCTGGGTGGTCACCGCCGGCCGATGAAGCCGGACGCGGACCTGTCGATCGCCGGCGTGGCACGGCTGGTCGCGGAGTTCCTCGACCGGCTCGACCTGCGCGACGTCACGCTGGTGATGAGCGACTGGGGTGGCGCGCAGGCCCTGGTCGCCGAGGGCAGGGACGAACGGATCGGGCGCCTCGTCATCACCTCGTGCGAGGCGTTCGACAACTTCCCTCCGGGCCTGCCCGGAAGCAACCTCCTCACCTCGGCGAAGCTGCCGGGCGGCATCAACTTCGCCTTCAAGCTGCTGAAGTGGAAGCCGATGCGGCGGCTGCCGATGACCTGGGGCTGGATGAGCAAGCGGCCGGTCCCGCACGAGGTGATGGACGCCTGGTTCGAACCGCTGTGGACCTCCGAGGAGATCCGCCGCGACCTGCGCAAGTACGTGCTCGGTGTCCCGCCGAAGGACGAACTCCTGCGCTGGGCCGAGAAGTTGCGTGACTTCGACCGCCCCGCCCTCGTGGTATGGGCGGCCGAGGACAAGGTGATGCCGCCCGAGCACGGGCGCAAGCTCGCCGAGCTGCTGCCCAAGGGGCGGCTCGTCGAGATCGAAGACAGCTACACCCTCATTCCCGAGGACCAGCCGGAACAGCTCAGCGCCCACATCCGGGCGTTCCTGCTGACCGACGAGCCCGCCTCCTCGTAGAGGGCCCCCCGCACGCGGGGGCGGCGGAAGGGCACGGGGGAGCGGGGAGACGACGTGGAGGACGGCATGGCTGACCCGATGGACGACCGAACCCGGCGAGCGAAGCCGGCCGAGAACGCGTTAGCCGGAGACCTCGGACCGACCGAGGGTTCGACGGGTCAGCCGGCCGGGGCTCCCGGACCGGACCAGGGCCTCACGGATCCCCCGGTCGGACAGCCCGGACCGGACCAGGGCCTCACGGGTCGGCTGGCCGGGCTGTCGGCCGACCGCCGCGCCGCGGCCCTGCTCGACCTCGTCCGCGAGGAGACCGCGGGTCTGGCGGGCACGGACCCGCTCGACATCGACCCGGAGATGGCCTACCGCGACTACGGCTACAACTCCCTCGCGGCCGTGGAGCTGACCAGTCGGCTGAGTCAGGCCACCGGCCTCGAACTGCCCCTCACCCTCCTCTTCGACCACCCGACCGCGGCCGCCGTGGCCGATCACCTGCTCGACCTGCTCGGCTTCGCGCCCCGCGAGGACGACGCCCCGCGGGCGGAGGCGGCGGACGCCGTCGAGGGCCCGGACCACGACGACGACCCCATCGCCGTCGTGGGCATGGCCTGCCGGTACCCGGGCGGCGTGACCTCCCCCGACGAGCTGTGGGACCTGGTCGCCGCCGGGCGCGACGTCATCACGGACTTTCCCGCCGACCGGGGCTGGGACGTCGACGGCCTCTACTCCTCCGACCCGGAGCAACCCGGTACGAGTTACGCCCGCTCCGGCGGATTCCTCGACGGGGTCGCCGACTTCGACGCCGAGTTCTTCGGCATCGCGCGCCGCGAGGCCCTGGCGATGGACCCGCAGCAGCGGCTGCTCCTCCAGGCCGTCTGGGAGTCCCTGGAGGACGCGGGCATCGTCCCGGGCCGTCTGCGCGGCTCGCGGACGGGTGTGTTCGTGGGCAGCAGCGGCCAGGACTACGAGAACGTGGCGCGGTCCGGCCCCGGCGAGCTGGAGGGCTACTGGGGCATCGGCTCGGCCGGCAGCGTCCTGTCGGGCCGGGTCGCCTACACCTTCGGCCTCGAAGGTCCGGCCCTCACCGTGGACACGGCCTGCTCCTCGTCGCTCGTGGCCGTGCACCTGGCGGCGCAGGCCCTCCGCCGGGGCGAGTGCGCGCTCGCCGTGGCGGGCGGCGCCGCGGTGATGGCCACGCCGAAGGTCTTCACCGAGTTCAGCAGGCAGCGCGCGCTCTCGCCGGACGGCCGGTGCCGTTCGTACGCGGAGGCCGCCGACGGCACCGGCTGGGCCGAGGGCGTCGGCGTCCTCCTCCTGGAACGCCTCAGCGAGGCGCGCCGCAACGGCCACCGCGTCCTCGCCCTCATACCGGGCACGGCGGTCAACCAGGACGGCGCCAGCAACGGACTGACCGCCCCGAACGGCGGCTCCCAGCAGCGCGTCATCACCCAGGCCCTCACCGCGGCACGGCTGCGCCCCGGCGACATCGACGCCGTCGAGGGCCACGGCACCGGCACCACGCTCGGCGACCCCATCGAGATCGACGCCCTCACGGCCGTCTTCGGCCAGGACCGGCCCACCGGACAGCCCCTGCGCCTGGGCTCGCTGAAGTCCAACATCGGACACAGCCAGGCCGCCGCGGGCGTCGGCGGACTGATCAAGATCATTCAGGCACTGCGCCACGAGACGCTCCCCCGGACCCTGCACGTCGACCGGCCCACGCCCAAGGCCGACTGGTCGGGCGACGCGGTCTCCCTGCTGACCGAGGCAGTCCCGTGGCCACGCGGCGAACGTGTCCGCAGGGCCGGGGTGTCCTCGTTCGGCATCAGCGGCAGCAACGCGCACGTCGTGGTGGAGGAGGCACCGCTCGACACCGACGTCGTCGTGGCGGATCCCGATACCCGGCCGGAGCCCGGCACCCCGGCCGAGCCCGAGGCCCCGCCGGTGGTGCCCTGGCTGCTCTCCGCCAAGACACCCACCGCCCTGCGCGCCCAGGCGAACCGCCTGCACACCCACCTCACCACCCGACACCCCGACGCCACCCCCACCCACATCGGCGCCGCCCTCGCCCACACCCGCACCCACTTCGACCACCGCGCCGCCCTCATCGGCACCACCCGCACCGAACTCCTCGCGGGACTCGCCGCGGTCGCCCGGGGCGAGGAGGCGGATCAGGTGACCCGGTCCCGCGCCCGCGCCGGGAAGACCGTCTTCGTCTTCCCCGGCCAGGGCTCGCAGTGGATCGGAATGAGCCGTGAACTCGCCGCCTCGTACCCGGTGTTCGCCGAGGAGCTCCGCGCCTGCGCCGAGGCCCTCGCGCCCCACATCGACTTCTCGCTCGACGAGGTCCTGGCCGGGGTGCCCGGCGCTCCCCCGTTGGACCGGGTGGACGTCGTACAGCCCGCGCTGTTCGCGGTGATGGCGGCGTTGGCCGCGCTCTGGCGGCACCACGGCGTGCACCCGGACGCCGTGGTCGGGCACTCGCAGGGCGAGATCGCCGCCGCGTACGTCGCCGGCGGGCTGTCGCTCCAGGACGCCGCCCGCGTCGTGGCGCTGCGCAGCAAGGCCATCGCGGAGATGGCGGGCCGGGGCGGCATGGCCTCGGTGACGGCGTCGCCCGAGCGGCTGCGGCCGCTCCTGGAGGACTGGGACGGACTCATATCCGTCGCCGCCGTGAACGGGCCCTCCTCCATGACGGTCTCCGGGGACTCCGACGCTCTGGACGGGCTGCTCGCCCGCTGCGCCGCCGAGGACATCTGGGCCCGGCGGGTTCCCGTCGACTACGCCTCGCACTCCTCGCAGGTCGAGTCGATCGAGGAGCGGCTGGCCGAGGTCCTGGCACCCGTCGCGCCACGCTCCGGAGACGTGCCCTTCCACTCCACGGTCACCGCGGGCGAGTTCGACACCAGCGGTCTCGACGCCGGCTACTGGTACCGGAACCTGCGCGGAACCGTGCGGTTCGAGGAGGTCGTCCGCGCGCTCCTCGACCAGGGCCACACCACGTTCATCGAGGTCAGCCCGCATCCGATCCTCACCTTCGCGATCGAGCAGACCGTCGAGGAGGCCGTCGGGCAGACCGCCGAGCGGGCGAAGGGACGCGCAGGCGGTCCCGGCGGTCCCGGCCGTACCCCCGCGGCCGTCCTCGGCTCGTCCCGGCGCGAGCGCGAACGGGCCGAGTTCACCGCCTCGCTGGCCGCGGCGCACGCCCACGGGGTGTCCGTGGACTGGGGCACGGTGTACGACGCGGCCGCCGCGCGTGACGTCGAACTCCCCACGTACGCCTTCGAGTCGACGCGCCACTGGGCGACGCCCCGGCCGGTCGCGGGCGATGTCGGCGGTGCGGGACTGCACTCCACCGGGCACCGGCTTCTGACCGCCGGGACCGAACTAGCCGACGGCGGATGGATGTTCACCGGGCGGATCTCGCGGGACACGCACGACTGGCTGGACGACCACGCGGTCTACGGCACGGTCCTGCTGCCGGGCACCGCCTTCGTGGACATGGCCGTCCTCGCCGCCTCGCACACCGGCTGCGACCTGGTCGAGGAACTGACGCTCGAGGAGCCGCTGGTGCTCCCCGACGACGGCGCCGCCGACCTCCAGGCGTCGGTCGGCGTCCCGGACGACCGGGGACGGCGGCCGGTGACGGTCCACTCCCGGCCGGCCGACCCGGTGGGAGGCGGCGGCGAGTGGACGCGGCACGCCGCCGGCTTCCTCGCCCCCTCCGCGGCACACGGCGACACCGCTCCCGCACCCGCGTCCTGGCCTCCGCCGGGCGCCGAGCCGCTGGACGTCGACGGCCTCTACGAACGGCTCGCCGACCGGGGCTTCGGATACGGGCCCGTCTTCCGCGGGCTGCGCGCGGCCTGGCGGCGCGACGGTGAGCTCCTCGCCGAGGTGGACGCCGCCGAGGTGCTCGACGGAGGCCACGCCGCCGAGGGGTACGGGGTGCACCCCGCCCTGCTCGACGCCGCGTTCCACGCCCGGCTGACCGAACTGGCCGGTGCCGACGGCGCGTCCGGGCAGGCGTGGCTGCCGTTCACCTGGTCCGGTGTGCGTGTCGTCCGGACGGGCGCCACGCACCTGCGGGTGTCCCTCGGCACGCTCGGCGAGGGCACCGTACGGATGTCCGCGGTCGACGCGTCGGGGGCCCCGGTGGTCACCGTCGGGTCGGTCGTGGCCCGTCCGGTGTCCCCGGCCCGGCTCGCGGGTGCCCGCGGGGCGGCCGACTCCCTGTTCCGCGTGGAGTGGCGGGCCGTACCCACGCCCGCCCCCGCTCCGGACTCCGTGTCCGGACGCTGGGCGGTCCTGGACGAGGACGGCACGGTCATGGTCCGCCCGGACGCCGAGGCCGGATCCACCGCCTCGGACCTCCCCGCGTTCCCCACCTTCACCTCGCTCCCCCGCCTCGTCGAGACGCTCGACGCGGGCGGCACCGTGCCGGACGTCGTCGTGGCGTTCGTGCCCGCGGCGCACGGCTCGCCCACGGCGGAGGCGGCCCGCGGCCGCGCCCGGCACGCCCTCGCGCTGCTGCGCGGCTGGCTGGCCGACGAGCGGTTCGCCGACGCGCGTCTGGTCCTGGTCACCCGGGACGCCGTCGCCACCGTTCCCGGCGCGGCCGTCTCCCCCGACCTCGCGCCCCTGTGGGGTCTGGTGCGTTCCGCGCAGTCCGAGCACCCCGGCCGTTTCACGCTGGTCGACCTGGCCGGCGACGCCTCCGACGATCCCGCGCGGATCCTGCCCGTCGCGCTCGCCGCCGAGGAGCCCCAGATCGCGGTACGGAACGGAGTGCCCCACGTCCCGCGTGCGGTCCGGGTGCGTGGCGCCTCCGGCGAGCCGCTTCCCTTCGACCCCGACGGCACGGTCCTGATCACCGGGGGCACGAGCGGGCTCGGCGCCCAGGTGGCCCGGCACCTCGTCGCCGAGCGGGGCGCCCGGCGCCTGCTCCTGAGCAGCCGTCGCGGCGAGGACGCCGAAGGCGTGCCGGAGCTGAGGGCCGAACTGGAGGGCCTCGGCGCCCGGGTGACCGTCGCGGCCTGCGACGTCACGGACCGGTCGGCGACGGCGGCGCTCCTCGCGTCGGTCGACTCCGCGCATCCGCTCACCGCCGTCGTCCACTCCGCGGGGGTGCTCGACGACGGCCTCCTGGAGGCGCTGACGCCCGAGCGTCTGGACCGCGTGCTGCGACCCAAGGTGGACGCGATCCTGCACCTGCACGAGCTGACCGCCTCGGTGCCGCTCGCTTCCTTCGTCCTGTTCTCCTCGGTCGCCGGCACCATCGGCGGCCCGGGGCAGGGCAACTACGCGGCGGCCAACACGTTCCTCGACGCCTTCGCGCAGTGGCGCCGGTCCCAGGGCCTGCCCGCGCTGTCGCTGGCCTGGGGCCTGTGGGAGGAGGCGAGCGACATGACCCGGCACCTCGGGGACGCCGGGGTGGCCCAGCTGGGCAGGTCGGGGCTCGCGCCGCTCGGCACCGACGAGGGGCTGCGCCTGTTCGACGCGGTCCACGGCACGGAGGACGCGCTGCTGCTGCCCGCGCGGCTGGACCTGGGCGCCCTGCGTGCCCAGGCCCGCGAAGGCTCGCTGCCGGCCGTGCTGCGGGCCCTCGTGCCGGCGGCGCAGGGGCCCGCGGCCCGGCCGGCCGCGACGCTGCCGGCGCGTCTCGCGGTCGCTCCGGCGGAGGAGCGGGACGCGCTGGTGTCGGCGGCGGTCTCCGCGGAACTCGCCGTGATCCTCGGGTACGGGGACGCGGACGCGGTCGACCCGGAGCGCCCTTTCAAGGAACTGGGCCTGGACTCGCTGGGCGCGGTACGGCTGCGCAACCGGCTGAGCCAGGTGACGGGCCTCACCCTGCCGTCCACCCTCGTGTTCGCCCACCCGACGGTGCCGTCGCTCGCCGCGCATCTGCGCACGCTCCTCGACGAGCGGGCTCCCGGGGAGGACGAGGAGACCGCGGCACCCGGTGTGCACGCGGATCTGGACCGCCTGGCGGGGCTGCTCCCCTCGGTCGCCGAGTCCGATGTGGCGGAGGTCCGCGCCCGGCTCCGGTCCCTGCTCGGGGCGCTCGACGGCCGGGGCGGCGACGACACCGGCGAGCTGCGCAGGGAACGCATCGACGAGGCGTCCGCCGACGACCTGTTCGACCTGATCGACAACGACTTGGGGGTGGGCTGAACCATGACGGACGACGACAAGACCCTGCGGTACCTCAAGCGCGTCACCGCCGAACTCCAGTCCACCCGAGCGCAGTTGAAGCAGGCCGAGCAGCGCGCGTACGAGCCGGTCGCGGTGGTGGGCATGGCCTGCCGCTATCCGGGCGGCGCGACCTCCCCCGACGGGCTGTGGGACCTGGTGGCCGCCGGGCGCGACGTGGTCACGGACTTCCCCGCGGACCGGGGCTGGGACCTGGACCGGCTCTTCCACGACGACCCGGACCACCCCGGCACGACGTACGCCAGGGCCGGCGGGTTCCTGGAGGGGGCGACGGAGTTCGACGCGGAGTTCTTCGGCATCGGCCGCACCGAGGCCCTGGCGATGGACCCGCAGCAGCGGCTGCTCCTGCAGACCGTCTGGGAGTCCCTGGAGGACGCGGGCATCGTCCCGGGCCGTCTGCGCGGCTCGCGGACGGGCGTGTTCGTGGGGACGACGGGCCAGGACTACGCGCAGCTCGCGCGGTCGGGTCCGGCGGATCTCGAAGGCTACTGGGGCATCGGCTCGGCGGGCAGCGTGCTCTCCGGTCGGGTCTCGTACGTGCTGGGGTTCGAGGGTCCGGCCCTCACCGTGGACACGGCCTGCTCCTCGTCGCTCGTGAGCGTGCACCTGGCGGCGCAGGCCCTCCGCCGGGGCGAGTGCGCGCTCGCCGTGGCGGGCGGCGTGACGGTGATGTCCACACCGGGCGTCTTCACCGAGTTCAGCAGGCAGCGCGCGCTCTCGCCGGACGGCCGGTGCCGTTCGTACGCGGAGGCCGCCGACGGCACCGGCTGGGGCGAGGGCGTCGGCGTGGTCGTGCTTGAGCGCCTCGGTGAGGCGCGCCGCAACGGCCACCGCGTCCTGGCGGTCATCACCGGCTCCGCGGTCAACCAGGACGGCGCCAGCAACGGACTGACCGCCCCGAACGGCGGCTCCCAGCAGCGCGTCATCACCCAGGCCCTCACCGCCGCACGGCTGCGCCCCGGCGACATCGACGCCGTCGAGGGCCACGGCACCGGCACCACGCTCGGCGACCCCATCGAGATCGACGCCCTCACGGCCGTCTTCGGCCAGGACCGGCCCACCGGACAGCCCCTGCGCCTGGGCTCGCTGAAGTCCAACATCGGACACAGCCAGGCCGCCGCGGGCGTCGGCGGACTGATCAAGATCATTCAGGCACTGCGCCACGAGACGCTCCCCCGGACCCTGCACGTCGACCGGCCCACGCCCAAGGCCGACTGGTCGGGCGACGCGGTCTCCCTGCTGACCGAGGCAGTCCCGTGGCCACGCGGCGAACGTGTCCGCAGGGCCGGGGTGTCCTCGTTCGGCATCAGCGGCAGCAACGCGCACGTCGTGGTGGAGGAGGCACCGCTCGACACCGACGTCGTCGTGGCGGATCCCGATACCCGGCCGGAGCCCGGCACCCCGGCCGAGCCCGAGGCCCCGCCGGTGGTGCCCTGGCTGCTCTCCGCCAAGACACCCACCGCCCTGCGCGCCCAGGCGAACCGCCTGCACACCCACCTCACCACCCGACACCCCGACGCCACCCCCACCCACATCGGCGCCGCCCTCGCCCACACCCGCACCCACTTCGACCACCGCGCCGCCCTCATCGGCACCACCCGCACCGAACTCCTCGCGGGACTCGCCGCGGTCGGCGCGGGGGAACTGCCCGGCAACGCCGTCATGGGCGTGGCGGCGCGGGCCGGCAGGACCGCCTTCCTCTTCTCCGGGCAGGGCTCCCAGCAGGCCGGCATGGGCAGCGGGCTCGCCGCCGCCCACCCGGTGTTCGCCGACGCCCTGGACGCGGCCCGCGCCGAGCTCGACCGGCATCTGGAGCTGCCTCTGCGCCAGGTGATGGAGGCCCCCGAGGGCACTCCCGAGGCGGAGCTGCTGCACCGTACGGGCTGGACGCAGCCGGCGCTGTTCGCCCTTGAGGTGGCCCTCTACCGGCTCGTCGAGTCCTGGGGGTTCACGCCGGACTTCCTGATGGGCCACTCGCTCGGCGAGCTGTCCGCCGCGCATGTCGCCGGGGTCCTGTCCCTGGCCGACGCGAGCGCTCTCGTGGCCGCTCGCGGCAGGCTCATGGAGGCCCTGCCGGAGGGCGGCGCGATGGTCGCGGTGGAGGCGACGGAGGACGAGGTCCTGGAGCGCCTGCGCGATCAGGGACGGCTGGCCGTGGCCGCCGTGAACGGGCCCCGATCGGTCGTCGTGTCCGGTGCCGCCGACGCCCTCGCGGACTGGCTGCGCCCCTGGCAGGAGGAGGGCCGCCGCACCCGCCCGCTGCGGGTCAGCCATGCCTTCCACTCGCCCCTGATGCGGCCCGTGCTCGACGAACTGTCCTCCGTGGCAAGCGGATTGAGCTATCACGCGCCGACCGTGCCGATCGTCTCGAACGTGACGGGGAACGTCGCCGACGCAGCGACCCTGGCCTCGCCCGACTACTGGGTCCGCCACGTGGAGCGCCCCGTCCGCTTCCACGACGGGGTACGGCGCCTGGAGGACGCGGGGGTGACGGCGTTCCTGGAGCTCGGGCCGAGCGGCGTGCTGACCGCGATGACCCGGCGCTGCCTGCGCGAACCGGGCTCCGCGGTGCTCGCCACCGCCCTCGACGGGCGGGGACCCGAGCCCGCCGCGCTCATGACGGCGCTCGCCGAGCTGCACACGCACGGCCGGGGCGGCGACCTGGCGGCTCTCCTCCCCCGGGACGCCGCAAGCCGGGTGAGCCTTCCCACGTACGCCTTCCAGCCGCGCCGCCACTGGATCGACGTACCGCAGACCGTACGGGACACGGCTCCCGGCCCGTCGGCGGACGACCGGACGACCGCGGCTCCCGGCGCGTGGGACGCACCGGACGGGGACGCACCGGACGGGGACGGGCCGGGGCGGGCGGACCAGGAGCGGGACGTGCTCGCGCTGGTCAGCACCCAGGCAGCCCTCGTGCTCGGTTACGAGGACGGCGCAGGGATCGACCCGGAGCTGACGCTGCTGGAGCTCGGCATCGACTCGCTCGGCGCCGTCCGCCTCCAGCGTCGCCTGACCACGGTGACCGGTCTCGACCTCCCGGCCACCCTCCTGGTCGACCACCCCACCCCGGCGGCCCTCGCCGAGCACCTGAGGCCTCTGCTCACCCCGAGCGCCCCGGCCGACCCGCTCACACCGAGCACCGCGAACACCCCGAGCGGTACCGCCGACCCGCTCACCCCGAGCACACCGAGCGGCCCGGCCGACCCGCTCGCTCCGAACACGCCGAGCACCCCGACCGCCCCGAGCAGCCCCGCCGACCTGCTCAAGGACCTGCACCGACGAGGCCGGCTCGACGAGGCCGTACCGCTGCTGCGGGCGGCCTCCGCGGACCGGCCCGTCTTCTCCACGGCCGACCGGGCCGCGGGCGCGGGCGAATCCGTACTGGTCTCCGAAGGGCCCGCCCGGCCCGCCGTGGTCTGCGTCCCGTCCTTCCTGGCCGGGTCGGGCCCGCACCAGTTCGCGCGGTTCGCCGCCGGATTCACCCGCCGGCCGCGGATGTCCGCGCTCACCCTGCCCGGCCTGGGCGCCTCGCCGCTGCTGCCCGGTTCCTGGCGTGCGGCGGTCGACGGCCTGGCCGCGGCCGCCCTGCGTGCCGCGGCCGGTGCCCCGCTGGTCCTCGCGGGGCATTCCATCGGCGGCGCCCTCGCGCATGCCGCCGCCGCGTCGCTGGAGCGCGCCGGGCACCCCGTCGAAGGGGTCGTCCTGATCGACACGTACGAGCCCGAACCCGCGCAGCAGCGCGCGGTGTTCGCCTGGGCGATGGGTCGCATCCTCGACCGGGACGGCGCGGCCGGGGGCGTCGACGACGACGCCGTACTGGCCATGGGCGGCTATCTGCGCCTCTTCGACGACTGGGCGGCCGACCCGCTGAGGGCGCCCGCGCTGCTCCTGACCGCGGAGCGGGGTCCCGACGCGCCGGACGGCGCGGACTGGCGGCTCTGGCAGGCCGCGGACACCGTCGCGCCCGTCGCCGGCGACCACTTCTCGCTCCTCGAGGAGCACGCCGCTCACACGGCGCACACCGTCGAGGACTGGCTTCGAAAGGAACTGTCATGCAGCCCGTCGGCATAGTCGACTTCGGGAGCTATCTGCCCGAGAACGTGGTGGGGCCCGAGTTCTTCCTGGACGAGAACGCCCCGGTGGACCCGCTCGCCAACGCCCCGCTGTTCCGCGTGCCCCCGACCCGGCACCACGTCGCCCCCGGCGAGCGGGCCGCCGACATGATCGCCGAGGCGGCCCGGCCGGTCTTCGAGCGTCTCGGCAAGGAGCCCGCGGGCCAGGTCGACGTGCTGCTGACGAACGTGCTGCTGCCGGACGAGCCGTTCATGGGCGTCGGCGCCCAGGCCGCGCACGCCCTCGGCATCGATCCCGAGTGGATCGTGGACCTGCACAACGGCGGCTGCGCCTCGTTCCCGTACATGCTCTCGCTGGCCCGGAAGATCATGGCCGACGGAGCGGCGCGCACCGCGCTGATCGCCAATGTGCAGAACACCGCGGGCCAGATGTTCGCCCAGTCCGAGGTGCGCAGGCTGTCGCACGCGCCGATCCCCGGCGACGGCTGCGGGGTGGCCTATCTGGAGGCCGGTGCGGGCTCGCCGATCCTCGGTGTACGGACCCGCAGCATCCCCGCGTACGCGGTGGACCTCGGCATCAAGACCACGGACGGGCGCAAGTACTGGGAGCCGGGCGACGGCCAGATGGACATCGGGTTCGCCGCCGACAAGACGGCGGAGATCCTCCAGCGCGGCAACACCCTCGTGCCCGAGCTCGTCGGCGAACTCTGCGCCGACCTCGGCGAGCTGCCGTCCGACATCGACGTGCTCGTCACCAACCAGCCGAACCGGATCTTCCTCAAGAACTGGCGCCAGGCCCTGAAGCTGGACGAGGCTCGGCACCTGGACACCTTCGACCGGTACGGGAACCTGTACGGAGCCGCCGTACCCGTCACCCTCGACCGGGCGGCCCGCGCCGGGCGGCTGCGCGACGGCGACCTCGTGGTGATGTCGGGCTTCGCGCACGCCGGCGACTTCGCGGCCGCCGCGGCGGTGCGCTGGAACGGCGCCTCATGACCGTGGAGTTCGACGTGATCGTCGTCGGCGCGCGCTGCGCCGGGGCCACGCTCGCCGCCCTCCTCGCCCGCCGCGGTCTGCGGGTCGTGGTGCTCGACCAGGCCGCCGAGATCCGCTCGACGCTGTCCTCGAACATCCTCCAGGCCGATTCCCTGGCGTTCCTGGACCGCCTCGGCGTGATGGACAGGCTGCGGGCGGCCGGGGTCACCACGATGAGCCACGTCGACATGCGTCTCGAGGAGTTCCGCTGCCGGGCCGCGTTCCCGCAGGAGCCCGGCGACGCGGGCGGCGCGGCGTGCATCCGCCGCGAGGTCCTCGACCCGGTCCTGGTGGACGAGGCACGCGCGTCGGGCGCCGAGGTGCGGCTGGGCACCCGGGTCGTCGGCGTGATCCGTGAGGGCGGTCGCGTCACGGGCGTCCGTACCGTGTCGGGCGGCGTCGAGTCGCGGCTGCGGGGGCGCCTGGTGGTCGGCGCGGACGGGCGGAACTCGAAGGTCGCCGAGGCCTGCGGGGCGCGCATGTACCACGTGAGTCCCGGCGAACGCAGCTACTACTGGACGTACTTCGAGGGCGCCGACCCCGGTCCGGAGCCGACGTTCGTCTTCCACCGCTGGGGCGACCGGCACATGCTGGGCGGCCCCGCCGACAACGGCCTCTACATCGTGGGCGTCTCCCCGCAGCAGCACGAGCGGGAGAGCTTCCGCGCCGACCTCGACGCCAACGTGCGCGCCCACGCGCTGCGCTGCGCGCCGATCGCCGAGGCCCTCTCCGGAGCCACCAGGGCGAGCAGGATCTACGGCATCCGGCGCTTCTTCGGCTACTTCCGCGAGGCGGCGGGCGCCGGCTGGGTGCTGCTCGGCGACGCCGGGCACTTCAAGGACCCGGCGGGCGGCCGTGGCATCGGCGATGCCTTCCACCAGGCGGAACGGCTCGCCGACGCGGTCGGCGACGCCATCGGGTCGAGCGTCGGGCTCGACCGCGCCGTCGCCGGATTCGGCCGCTGGCGGGACCGTACGTACGCCGAGTACTACGGCCTGGCCGCGGACCTCGGCGTGGCCGGACCGATCGCGGGCATCGTCCCGCGGGTCGTGGGCGGGCTGCACGCGCGCGGCAGGATCGACGGCGTCCTGAACCTGCTGAGCCACCGCGCCTCCGTCCTGGACGTCCTCACCCCGGCGCGGGTGCTCGGCGCCACGGGCGGGCACCTGTTGCGCGCCCCCGGCCGGCGCCGCGCCGCGCTCGGCGAGCTCGGGCGGCTCGCGTCCACCGAGATCCGGCGCAGGAACGCGATGCGCAGGCCCGTCTTCCAGAGCGGCCCGGCGCCGCGCCCCGTACTGCAGGACACCCCAGAACCGGAGCTGAGCCGATGACCCGCACGACCCCGCTCGCCGCCGCACGCGGTCAACTGCCGCCCCCGGGCGTCGAGCTGGCCTTCGATCAGACGGTGCCGCGCTCCCTCGCCCACCGCCGGCAGGTCGGCGAGGTGTTCGTCACCGACTCCGCGCAGGGGTCCGAGGAGGACTTCCACCTCTCCTTCCAGATCCCCCGCGCCCACAGCCTGTGGTCGGACCGGCAGGCCGGATTCCACGACCCGTTCGCGTCGGCGGAGGCCGCGCGGCAGTCCATCTTCGTGCTGCTGCACCGCCATGTCGGGGTGCCCGTCGGGCTGCCCTTCAGCCTCCAGCGGATCACTCTGCGGGTGGCGGACCCACAGGCGTACGCCCACGACGGGACGTCGGCGCTCCAGGGCTATGTGCACTACCGGGTCGCCGAGCGGCAGGGCAAGGGCTCCGACGTCGTGAGCATGGTCCTGGAAGGCGTCATGGAGATCGGCGGGCGCCGGGCGATGACCCTGAGCGCCGTCCTGGCCTTCATGTCGCAGGAGGACTACGACATCTTCCGGGCCTTCCAGCGGGCGCGCAAGCCGGTGGCGGAAGCCCGCAGGACCCCGGTGCGGCGGCTCGACCCCGGCCTGGTGGGGCGCGAGAACCCGCGGAACGTCGTCATCGGCCTGCCGGAGCACGGTGCGCCCGAGGACGCCGTGCCCCACGACGGCGTGTTCCGCTTCCTGCCGGCGGCCGACCCGCACCACCCCGCCTTCTTCGACCACGAGTACGACCACGTGCCGGGTCCCCTGATGGTCGAGGCGATGCGGCAGGCCGCCCTGGTCGCGGCCTGCCGGACCGGCGCGGCCGGTCCGCACGCCCTCACCGTCGGCTGCGAGGCGGCCTTCCTGGACTTCGCCGAATTCGAGGCGGACCTCGTCCACGAGGCCGTGGTCGGCGCCCCAGGCGCGGACGGCCGCGTCCCGGTGACCGTGGTCCTGCGCCAGTTCGGCAAACCGGTCGTCGAGGGCCGCATCGAGCTGCTTCCCGACGCGGCTCCCCTTTCCCCATCGAGAACGCGAGCGCACGGAGTCTGATCCATGGCAGTTGCACACACTGGTGAAAGCGCAAGGAACCGGCGGCGCGTGGCGGTCGTGGGAGGCGGCGTCTCCGGCCTCACCGCGGCGCTCCGCCTCGACCTCCTCGGGTACGACGTGGAGCTCATCGAGGCGGACGGGGTCCTCGGCGGCCGCTTCGGCCTCGACAGGCTCGGCGACCGACCGGTGATGACGGGCGGGAAGAACATCGGCCGCCGCTACCACACGTTCCGCTGGTTCACCTCGGAGCTCGGCGTGGACGCGTACGAGTCCTTCGGCTACAACGCGTCCCGCATCAAGGACGGCGAGATCCTCACCCTCGACAGCGAGCGGCGGAGCCAGACCCTGAAGAACATCCGGCGCATGGGCTCGGCCCGTGACTTCGCGCGGATGGCGGCGATGGCGGCGCGGATCCGCGCCGACGACCGCAACCGCTTCCTCGGCTCGCGCTACTTCAGCGGCGTCTCGCGGCGCCACGACCACGCCCCGCTCAGCGCGTTCTTCGGACGCGAGATGACGGACATGCTGGTGCGGCCCATGGTGATCCGCAACAACGGGGCCGAGCCCGACGAGGTCTACCCCGGCTCGTTCGGCACGAACCTGTCGATGCTGATGGACCACTACGACCAGCTGTCCGGTGGCATCCAGCCGGTCCTGGAAGCGTTCGCCAAGCGGGTCCCGGTGCGGCTCGGCGCCACCGTGGAGGGCCTGGAGACGCGCGACGGCAGGGTCACCGGGCTGCGTGTCTCCGAGGGCGGGGCACCCGCGCGGACCAGCGACTACGACGGCGTGGTGCTGGCCACCCCGGCCCACGCGACCGCCGGGATCGTCCGCTCCGCGCGGCCCGCGCTCGCCCGGCGCCTCATGGACGTCAACTACTTCCCGTCCACCGTGGTCCTCGTCGAGTACGACCGGCCCGTCTTCGGCCACGACGTGCGCGCGCTCGCCATGGACGACGGGCCGTGCAGCAACGCCGGCTCGTACGGCATGGAGGAACGCCACATCGTCCGCTACACGTACAGCGGGCGCGAGGGGCGTCTGACCGACCTCAGCCCGGAGAACATCGACCGGCTGACCGGTGAGACCGAGGACCGGCTGGTGAAGTACCTGGGGGCGCCGCGCGCCGAGCGCGTCAACCTCCTGGTCAAGCACTGGAAGGCGGCCTACAGCGGCTACCTCCCGTACCACGCAGAGTTCCTCGCCGACGTGCGGCACGGCGTCGAGGGCCTGGCCGGCCTGGAGCTCGCGGGCGACTACATCCAGGGCGTGTCCCTCGAGGCGTGCGCCCGGACCGGCCGTGCCGCGGCCGGCCGGCTCGCCGCCCACCTCGGTTCGCCCTCGGTGCCCGCGCGGGCGGCGGCGTGACCGGCCCGGCCGACTGGGCGGTGGTCACCGGTGCCTCCTCCGGCATCGGCGAGCACCTCGCCCGGGGCCTGGCCGCCCGGGGGTACGGGCTGTGGCTCGTGGCCCGCTCCACCGACACGCTCGAACGGATCGCCGAGGAACTGCGCGACCGGCACGGCGTACCGGTGCACGTGCGGACCTGCGACCTCGCGGACCCGGACGCCCGGCGCGCACTGGAGGAGGAGCTGGCCGGGCAGCCGGTCTCCGTGCTCTGCGCCAACGCGGGCTTCCCCACCTGCGGCCCGTTCAGCGAGAACGACCCCGCCAAGGAGCGCGCCGAGGTCCAGGTCAACGTCGTCTCGCTGCACTCGCTCACCCAGGCGCTGCTGCCGGGCATGCTGGCCCGGCGGCGCGGCGGGATCCTGGTCACCGGCTCGACCGCGGGCTGCCAGCCCGTGCCGACCGCGGCCACCTACTCGGCCGGCAAGGCCTTCGCCAACACCTTCGCCGAGTCCCTGCACGTCGAACTGCGCGGCACCGGAGTGACCTGCACCCTGCTCGCCCCCGGCCCCGTGCGCACCAACTTCTACGCCGTGGGCGGCATGTCACGGCTCCAGGAGCGGAGCTTCCTCGCCTGGCTGACGCCCGAGCGGGTCGCCGAGGCCGGCCTGCGCGGCCTGGCGCAGGGGCGCCGCCTGGTGGTCCCCGGGCCGGTCGCCAAGGCCCAGTACCTCGCGGGCCGGCACACGCCGCGCCCCCTGCTCTTCCCCGTGCTGCGCTCGGTGCTGCTGCCCCTCTTCCGCAGCGCCCGGAGCGCTCCCGCATCCACCCGTGGTCGGAGCGCTCCCGCATCCACCCCTGGTCGGTACGCCCGACTTCCGTAAGACGCCCGACTTCCGCAAGCGAGAGGCACAGTCACATGGACGGCATAAAACACCGTTGGTTCATCCTCGGGGCGTCGCTGATACCGCTGGTCGCGGTGTTCGGCGCGATGGCCCTGCTGTGGAACGAGATCTTCGGCTGGTCGGACGTGGCGGTCCTGGTGATCATGTACGCGATCTCCGGCTTCGGCATCTCCACCGGCTACCACCGGATGCTCACCCACCGCTCCTTCGAGACGTACAAGCCCATCCGCGTCGCCCTGGCCACCGCCGGGGTGATGGCCGGGCAGGGACCGCCGCTGATCTGGGCGGCCCACCACCGCAAGCACCACCGCGTCGCCGACAAGCCCGGTGACCCGCACAGCCCGCACCTGGACTTCGAGCCGGGCTTCAAGGGCACGGTCGCCGGTCTCTGGCACGCCCACCTGGGCTGGCTGTTCGACGTCAACCTCAGCTCCGACCCGATGCGCTACTGCCCCGACCTGGTGCGCGAGAAGCCGCTGCGCTGGCTCAGCGAGCACCTCGTCCTGGTCACCGTCTCCAGCATCGTGCTGCCCGGTCTCCTCGCCTACGCCTTCACCGGCGGCGACTGGCGGGCCGGCCTGACCGGCATGCTCTGGGGCGGCCTGGTCCGCATCTTCCTGATCAACCACATGACCTACGCGGTCAACTCGGTCGGCCACGTCTTCGGCCGCCGCCGCTTCGAGACGACCGACCAGTCGCGCAACGTCGCCTGGCTCTCCATCCCCTCCTTCGGCGAGGCCTGGCACAACAACCACCACGCCTTCCCGCGCTCCGCCCGCCACGGCATGAAGTGGTACGAGATCGACCTCTCCGCGATCCTCATCTGGAGCCTGGAGAAGACCGGCCTCGCCTGGAAGGTCGTGCGCATCGACCCCGACCGCATGGAGATGCGGGAGGCGGGCGTCAGCCGCGTCCACGCGGCCTCCCAGGACAAGCGGGAACTCTTGGAGACCCAGCAGAACATCGCGCCGATGGCGGAGCGCCGCCGCGAGGTCCGCGAGGCCGACGCCTCCCTGGTGGACGTCGAATAGCGCGGCCACCGCACGAGCAGACGAACAGACGGGGATCACGTTCATGGAGTTCTTCCACGCCCTGACGAACGGGGCTTCGCACGGCGTCCTGCACGAGTGGACGGGCGAGCGGTTCGAGCACACCCCCTGGCGCGAGGTCGTCAGGGACGCCCACGGCATGGCCGCCGGGCTCCGCACCCTCGGCGTCGGGCCGGGCACCCGGGTCGCCGCCATCCTCACCAACACGCCCGACACGGTGCGCGGCCTGCTGGCGATCTGGCTGGCCGGCGGCGCGGTGGCCTCGCTGCCGCTGCCGACCCGCGGCCAGAGCCAACAGGCGTACGGCGAGCAGCTGATGGCTCTCTCGGCGCGGCTCGACCCGACGCTGCTGCTCGTCGACGACTGGCTGACCGCGATGGTCCCGGTGGAGCTCGGCAAGGAGCTGCCGGTGCGCGGCTGGGCCTCGTTGCGCGGCGGGGGACGCATCGAGCCGAGCACGCCGGGCCGGGACGACGTGGCGTTCGTCCAGTACTCGTCCGGGTCCACCAGCACCCCCAAGGGCTGCGCGCTGACCACCCGGGCGATCGAACAGCAGCTGCAGATCATCCTGCACCTGACCGGCGGTCGCCCCGGCGCCGACACCGTCGCCTCCTGGCTGCCGCTCTCCCACGACATGGGCATGTTCGGCTGCCTGCTGTACTCGTGGGCGTACGACTTCGACTTCGTGCTGTCCTCGCCCGACCGGTTCGGGATGGCGCCGCGCACCTGGTTCCGGGACATGTCGGAGTACGAGGCGACGATGACGGCCGGCACGAGCACCGCCGTGTACCTCGCGGCGCGGGCGCAGGGCCGGGGCACGCTGCCCAAGGAGCTGAAGCTGCGGGCGGCCGTGATCGGGGCGGAGCGCGTCGACTGGGACACGCTGGCGGCGGCGACGGAGAGGTTCCGGCCGTTCGGTCTGTCCGACACCGCGTTCCAGCCCGCGTACGGCATGGCCGAGGCGACGCTCGCGGTGACCGGGAAGCCGTGGGCCCGGGCACCGAAGGCGCTCGCCTTCGACGGCCCCGCGCTGGTCGAGGGCTCGGTGGTCGAGGTGGCGCCCGACCACCCGAAGGCGACCCGGCTGGTCTCCAACGGTGTGGCGCTGCCCGGGGTGTCGGTCCTGGCGGGGAGCGGCGGGGGGGGGCCCGGGGACCCGGGGGCCCCCGCCCGGCCGGGCCCCCGC
>NZ_JAINVG010000058.1 GCF_020400725.1 Streptomyces sp. NK15101
TCGCCCCAGTACACGTCCGCGAGGAACTGCTGCAGCGCGCGGTGCAGCATCGGGCCGCGCCACACCACCGGCGCGTTGCCCGGGGTGAACATGCCGATGGAGATGACCTTCACGCCGTTCGCCGACGGCGGCATGATCATGTTCTCGACCTGGGTCGGACGGCCGTCCGCGCCCAGCATCCGCGGCACGCTGTGGCCGTAGATGTCGGCGTCCACGACACCGACCTTCAGCCCGTCGGCGGCCATCGCCGCGGCCAGGTTCACGGTCACGGAGGACTTGCCGACGCCGCCCTTGCCGGAGGCCACCGCGTACACCCGGGTCAGCGAGCCCGGCTTCGCGAAGGGGACCTCGCGCTCGGCGCTCGTGCCGCGCAGCGCCGCCGCCAGCTCCTTGCGCTGCTCGTCGCTCATCACGTCCAGCGAGACGTCGACGGCGGTGACGCCCTCGACCCGGGAGACGGCCTCGGTCACGCGCTGTGTGATGGTGTCGCGCATCGGGCAGCCGGAGACCGTCAGGTAGACCGTGACGGCGACCTTGCCGTCCGGTCCGATCTCCACCGACTTCACCATGCCGAGCTCAGTGATCGGCTTGTTGATCTCAGGGTCGTTCACCGTCGCCAGTGCTTCGAGCACCGCGTCTTCCGTAGCCATACCGACGATGGTACGGCGCCGACCACGGGCCGATGAAAGGGCTGTCAACGGTCGGGTACGTCACTTCCGCGGTCCTCGCCGGACGGGAATAGATCCCGGCGCTCCTCCATCTCCTTGAGCAGGTCCTGCAGCTCCGAGCGGATCCAGTCGCGGGTCGCGACCTCGCCGAGGCCCATCCGCAGCGCCGCGATCTCCCGGGTCAGGTACTCGGTGTCCGCGATCGACCGCTCGTTCTGCTTCCGGTCCTGTTCGAGATTGACCCGGTCCCGGTCGTCCTGCCGGTTCTGGGCGAGCAGGATCAGCGGCGCCGCGTACGAGGCCTGCAGGGACAGCGCGAGCGTCAGGAAGATGAAGGGGTACTCGTCGAACTTCAGCGACGACGGCGCGAAGACGTTCCACCCGATCCACACGACGACCGTCAGGGTCATCCAGACCAGGAACCTGCCCGTGCCCAGGAAGCGCGCGATCCGTTCCGAGAGGCGCCCGAAGGCCTCGGGGTCGTACTCCGGCAGCAGCCGGGACCGCCGCTCGCGCGGCAGGTCGAGCCGGATGCGGGGCACGGACCGCTCCCGCTCGCGCTCCCGGTCCCGCTCGCGCTCAGCCGCCATGTCCGGCCCCCTCCTCGTGGAACTCGGTCTCCCGCCAGTCGTCCGGCAGCAGGTGGTCGAGCACGTCGTCGACGGTGACCGCGCCGAGCAGCGAGCCGCTCTCGTCGACCACGGGCGCGGCGACCATGTTGTACGCGGCGAGGTAGCTGGTCACGGCCGGCAGCGGGGTGCCGGGCCCGAGCGGCGGCAGATCGCTGTCCACGAGCGAACCGACCAGCGTGAACGGCGGGTCGCGCAGGAGCCGCTGGAAGTGCACCGTGCCCAGGTACTTGCCGGTCGGCGTCTCGTCCGGCGGCCGGCACACGTACACCTGCGCCGCGAGCGCCGGGGACAGGTCCTGCTGACGGACCCGGGCCAGCGCGTCCGCGACGGTCGCGTCCGGGCGCAGCACGATCGGCTCGGTCGTCATCAGACCGCCCGCCGTGCGCTCCTCGTACGCCAGCAGCCGGCGCACGTCGGCCGCGTCGTCCGGCCGCATCAGGGTGAGCAGCCGCTCCTGGTCCTCCTCGGGCAGCTCGGACAGCAGGTCGGCCGCGTCGTCCGGGTCCATCGCCTCCAGGACGTCGGCGGCGCGCTCCTCCTTCAGCTTGCCGATGATCTCGATCTGGTCGTCCTCCGGCAGCTCCTCCAGGACGTCGGCGAGCCGGTCGTCGTCGAGGGCGGCGGCGACCTCGGCGCGCCGCTTGGGGGAGAGGTGGTGCAGGGCGTTGGCGAGGTCGGCGGGACGCAGCCGCTCGAAGGTGGCGAGCAGGCTCTCGGCGCCCTGCCCGTGCTCCTCCAGGGAGAAACCGGTGACGGCCGACCACTCGACGGTCAGCGTCTCCCCCTTGCGGCTCAGCACCCCGCCCTTCCCCTTGCGGACGAAGACCTTGTCGATCTCCCAGTCGCGGCGGGCGGGCAGCTGCTGGATGGCGACGTCGAGGACGGTGACCTCCTCGCCCGACTCCACCAGCGTCACGCGCCGGTCGAGGAGCTCGCCGAGGACGAGCCGCTCGGTGGGGCGCTGCTCGAAGCGCCGCATGTTGACGACGCCGGTCGTGATGACCTGGCCGGAGGCGACACCGGTGACCCGGGTCATGGGGACGAAGACCCGGCGGCGGCTCAGCACCTCCACGACCAGGCCGAGCAGCCGGGGCGGCCTGCGGCCGACGCGGAGCATGGCGACGAGGTCGCTGACCCGGCCCACCTGGTCGCCGACCGGGTCGAAGACGGGGACCCCGGCGAGATGGGAGACGAAGACCCGGGGGGCGCCTGCCGCCATGCCACGCGCCTCCTCGATGCCGCACGATTCGAGCTGCCGCAGAGCTTTGCCGGGGATTGCAGAGCTTTGCCGGGTTCAGGCTAGCCCGTGACGTTCCGCCCCGCCCCGGCAGTGACTCCGTACGGCTGCCTGCGAGGCCCGTCACCTGGCCCGGGTACGCTGCGGTCTGCCGTTCCCCCCATCGGCCCCGACACCGGACCCGGCCCTTCCGCCCGGCCGGAACGCGGCCGCCCCGGCATCCCGTACGGGCCGCGCCCGTCCCCCACACTCGACACGAGAGGCAGCGCAGATGACCGTTCGTACCCCGTCATCGCGTATCCGCAGGGCCGTCGCGCCCCTGGCGCTCTGCGCCGGACTGACGGTGGGACTCACGGCCTGCGCAGCCGACCCGGACGAGGGGACGAACGGCGTGGGGAGACTCTCCGCACCCGAGATCGAGAGCAAGGCGCAGACCGCGGCGGACGCGGCGAAGGCGGTACGGCTGTCCGGCACCCTGGTCAGCAAGGGTGGCACCTTCAAGCTGAACATGCGCCTCAAGCAGGAGGGCGCCACCGGCTCGGTGACGACGAAGAACAGCACCTTCGAGCTGCTGCGGGTCGGCGACGCGCTCTACCTGAAGGCCGACGCCGGGTTCTGGGCCCACGACGGCAAGGAGGGCGAGACGCCGTCCGAGGCGGACTCCGAGGCCGCCGACAAGCTCGACGACAAGTACGTGAAGGTCCCGCAGGGCGACCCCTCGTACAAGCAGCTGCGCGGCTTCACCGACATGGGGCTGCTCCTCGACGGCCTGATCGGCCTGCACGGCGAGAAGGTCAAGGGCGACCGGGACCAGATCGGCGGAGTCCGCACGGTCAAGGTCAAGGGCGGGGCCGACGGCGAGGGCGGCACGCTCGACGTGTCCCTGGACGGCGAGCCTTACCCCGTGCAGTTCGCACGGGGCGGGGGAGGGGGCGTGGTGGTGCTCTCCGAGTGGAACAAGGACTTCCCGCTCACCGAGCCGTCGAAGGAGGAGACCCTCGACTACGGCAAGCAGCTGCCCCGTACCTAGGACCGCTTCTTCTTCCGGAACAGCAGCTTCGGCAGACCCGCCGGGACCGGGCGGCGGGTGTTCGCCGACGTCGGCAGCGGGACTGCGGCCAGGGAGCCGTCCGGCAGCTCCGTGGTCGAGGACCGCGGGTCGAGCCGCACCACGCGGCACTCGCGCGCCCAGCGCTCGGGCATGGCCTCGCCGTCGGGGGCGTTGAGCCGCTTCCCCTTCAGCTCGGCGACCGCCGCGTCCCACTCCTCCGTACCGGGGGCGATCTCGCGGACGGCGGCGGTCCAGGCGACGAGCCGGCCGCCCTTGTCCTTGCTGCGGACGGTCACCTCGGCCGTGCCGCCGTCCACCAAGCCCGGCAGCGGCTGCTCGCCGGGCCCGTCGCCGACGACGTGCGCGGCGCCGTCGTGCCAGACGTGCCAGAGCGCGCGGGCGGGTCCCGTGCCGCGCACCCACACCAGGCCCGACTTCTTGGTGGCCTCCTCGACGAGGGCGGACCCGAGCAGCTCTTCTGTCATGGCCCGAAGCCTATCGGGCCGGCCCCGGAGGGCCTGCCGGTCGGGCCGGGCCCGCGAGGCCTACAGCCAGCCGTTGCGCTTGAGCGTGCGGTGGATGGTGAAGCAGACCGCGATGATGCCGGTCAGCACCATCGGGTAGCCGTACTTCCAGTGCAGCTCGGGCATGTGGTCGAAGTTCATGCCGTACACCCCGCAGACCGCCGTGGGGACGGCGACGATCGCCGCCCACGAGGTGATCTTGCGCATGTCCTCGTTCTGCGCGACGGTCGCCTGCGCCAGGTTGGCCTGGAGGATCGAGTTGAGCAGCTCGTCGAAGCCGACGACCTGCTCCTGGACGCGGGCGAGGTGGTCGGCGACGTCCCGGAAGTACTTCTGGATGTCGGGGTCGACCAGCCGCATCGGCCGCTCGGAGAGCAGCTGCATCGGACGGAGCAGCGGCGTGACGGCCCGCTTGAACTCCAGCACCTCGCGCTTGAGCTGGTAGATCCGGCCGGTGTCCGTGCCGCGCGTGGAGCCCTTCGCGGCCGGCGAGAAGACGTCGATCTCCAGCTGGTCGATGTCCAGCTCGACGGCGTCGGCGACCGCGATGTAACCGTCGACGACGTGGTCGGCGATGGCGTGCAGGACGGCCGAGGGACCCTTGGCGAGGAGCTCCGGCTCGCCCTGGAGGCGGTGGCGGAGGTTGCGCAGCGAGCCCTGGCCGCCGTGCCGGACGGTGATGACGAAGTCGGGGCCGGTGAAGACCATCACCTCGCCGGTCTCCACCACCTCGCTGGTCGCGGTGAGTTCGGCGTGCTCGACGTAGTGGATCGTCTTGAAGACGGTGAAGAGGGTGTCGTCGTACCGCTCCAGCTTGGGCCGCTGGTGGGCGTGGACGGCGTCCTCGACGGCGAGCGGGTGCAGCCCGAACTCGGCGGCGATACCGGCGAATTCGGCCTCGGTCGGCTCGTGCAGGCCGATCCACGCGAAGCCGCCGCTCTCCCGCACCTGGCGCATCGCGCCGCGCGGCGTGAGGCACGCGCGGTCGTCGATCCGGCGCCCGTCGCGGTAGACGGCGCAGTCGACCACGGCGCTGGAGGCCGAGTGGTCACGGGTGGGGTCGTACGAGGTGTACGTGGTGGGGGTCTTGCGCAGGCTGTGACGGAAGCTCGGGCGGACGGCAGCGGTGATGTCACGGATCATCGACATGGGCGTGCTCCTTCACGGATCGGCCGTCGGCGCGGAGCGTGGCACAGCCCGGAATGGGGACGGAGAGGTACGTCGTCCACAAAGCGGGCGGCACCGGAGGGGCGCGGAGACGGCGGTCGCTACAGACAGGGAAAGGCGAAAATTGCTCTTCCGTCGTGCGAGATGCCGGAGGGGCGGGTCCGTGCCGGACCCGGACGTCACCGGAAGGAGCGCACCGGGCTGGGGTGCGGAGCGGCGGAAGAGCGGCTGGTACTGCCCGATCGACTTCGGTCCATCGCAGTCCCACCTCCTCCGGCCGGTCCCCTGTCGGGGATGACGTGTGACGAGCAGTCGGGAATCCCGACCAGTGGCCAACACTATCAGCCGACAGAGGGTCAATCCCTTACTTTGCCCGTTCCATACGCGATCTATGCTCCCCGCATGGGAGAAGTTCTTGCACTGGTCGAGGCCCGGCTGCGGACCGCCCTCGGCGAACCGGACGCGCGGGCCGCGGTGACCTTCCTCGGCACGGACCGGATCGAGGTGCTGCGCTTCGTCGACGGCGACCTCGTGCGGTACGCGACCCTCGGGATGTCCGCCCAGCCGATGGCCGATCCGACCTCCGCGCTCGCCGACCCGGTGAAGGGCCCGCGCGCGGAGCTCGTCCTCACGGTACGGGGCGGGCTCGCCGACACCGACAAGGTGCTGCGGCCGCTCGCCGTCCTCGCCGCCACCCCGCAGGTCGAGGGCGTGGTCGTGGCCCCGGGAGCCTCGCTCGACGTCGGCGACCCGCTCTGGCCCGGCGCCCCCTTCAGCTCGGTGCTCGTCGCCGGGTCGGGCGGCCTGGTGGAGGACCTGGAGCTCGACGAGCCCATGGACCCCGTCCGCTTCCTGCCCCTCCTCCCGATGACCTCGAACGAGGCGGCGTGGAAGCGGGTGCACGGGGCACAGGCCCTGGAGGAGCGCTGGCTGGCGCAGGGCACGGACCTGCGCGATCCGCTGCGCAGGTCCGTGAACCTGGACTGAGGACCCGTCGGTTCCGCCGCGGATCCCGCCCTGACGGAGAACGCGCGGCCCCGGAGCGCCCTCCCGGCCGTGGCCGGGAGAGCGCATGCCCACCGCGGGTGAACGCCCCGGGCCGGACGGGTGATCGTTCGCAGCCGTTCTTGACGCGGGGCGGAAGAGCTAGGACCGTTGAGCCCTATGAGGGGCGAACCCAGTTGTCCGAAGTGCGGTGGCCGGGTCAGGGCGCCCGGTCTCTTCGCCGACTCCTGGCAGTGTGACGTGCACGGCTCGGTGCACCCGCTCCAGCCCGTGATCCCGCCCAGCGTCGAGGGCCTCGGGGTCGTGGTGCACAGATCCCACGTCCCGGTGTGGATGCCGTGGCCCCTGCCCGTCGGCTGGCTCTTCACCGGAGTCGCGTACGCCGGGGACGACCGCAGCGGCGGACGCGCGACGGCCGTCGCCTGCTCCGGGCCCGGCCCGCTCGGGGGGATCGGCGAGCTGCTCCTGGTCGCGGAGGAGCTCGGCGTCGGACTCGGCGCCCGGTACGCCGGCATCGACGGCCTCGATCCCGGCTCCGGCATGGCCATCGACAAGCCGCCCCAGGTGAAGATGCTCGCCGCCGGGCGTCCCACCCCGCTCTGGCACGTCACCGGCGCCCCGCAGGACCGCGCGGTCTTCGCGGGCGAGGCGCGCGGCCTGTGGCTGTGGGCGATCGTCTGGCCCGAGCAGTCAGGCCTCCTGATGTACGACGAGCTGGTCCTCACGGACCTGCGCGACGCGGGGGCCGAGGTCGACCTGCTGCCCTGCGGCGCGCTCACGCCGAGGCTGCTCGGCTGAGGGGCGCCTTCCACCGGCGGGTCCGGCGGTGAGCGGGTCAGGCGGTCCGTCCGGTGACGTTCCGTACGGACGTGTTCGATTCGCCCGTTATGCTGGAGCGTCCCTCCGTCCGTGCCGAGTCCCTGGAGTACCGCGTCGTGCGCATCGATCTGCACACCCACTCCACGGCCTCCGACGGTACGGACTCCCCGGCCGAGCTCGTCCGGAACGCGGCCGCGGCCGGTCTCGACGTCGTCGCGCTCACGGACCACGACACCACCCGCGGCCACGCCGAGGCGATCGCGGCCCTGCCCGAGGGGCTGACCCTCGTCACCGGTGCCGAGCTGTCCTGCCGGATGGACGGCATCGGGCTTCACATGCTCGCGTACCTCTTCGACCCCGAGGAGCCGGCGCTGCTCGCCGAGCGCGAACTCGTCCGCGACGACCGGGTGCCGCGCGCCCGCGGCATGGTCGGCAAGCTCCAGGAGCTCGGCGTCCCCGTCACCTGGGAGCAGGTCGCCCGGATCGCCGGCGAGGGCTCCGTGGGCCGCCCGCACGTCGCCGAGGCGCTCGTCGAGCTCGGGGTCGTCCCGGACGTGTCCGGCGCGTTCACGCCCGAGTGGCTCGCCGACGGCGGCCGGGCGTACGTCGGGAAGCACGAGTTGGACCCGGTCGACGCGATCCGCCTCGTCAAGGCGGCCGGCGGGGTCACCGTCTTCGCGCACCCGCTCGCCGTCAAGCGCGGCCAGGTGCTGCCGGAGGCCTCGATAGCCCGGCTCGCCGAGGCCGGACTCGACGGCATCGAGGTCGACCACATGGACCACGACGAGGTGACGCGGGCCCGGCTGCGGGGACTCGCGAAGGAGCTCGGTCTGCTGACCACGGGCTCCAGCGACTACCACGGCAGCCGCAAGACCTGTCGCCTCGGCGAGTACACCACCGATCCCGAGATCTACGGCGAGATCACCCGCCGCGCCGCGGGCGCCTTCCCGGTGCCGGGCGCCGGGGGACCCGCCGTCTGAGGCCACTCCGGCGGACCGGGCCGCACGGCCCTGCCCCCGGACTTCCAGGAGCCCGCTGAGGCGTCCGTCTCCCCGGCCGCCCGGGGACCCGCCGCGCCGGTTCGCCGGCCGGGACCCCGCTTCCCGGCGGTCCGCGCCGCGCCCGGTCCGCCGGCGCCGCGTCCGGTCCGCCGGCGCGGGCGTGCGTCCCGCCCCTGCTCCGCGCTCCCGGCCGTTCCTCTTCCCGTTCCCGGTCCGCCCCCGTACGGCTCCGTGCCGTGCGCGGGGTGGCGCTCCTTCCGCCCCGGCGCCGGAATCATGCATTCCGCTCCGTAGGGACACACCCCACCGTTCCACCTCTCCCGCAAGGCACCCCACCGTGTTCGACGTCGCCGTCTTCGGCTCGCTGTTCCTCACCCTCTTCGTCATCATGGATCCCCCCGGGATCACCCCGATCTTCCTCGCCCTCACCTCCGGGCGACCGGCCAAGGTGCAGCGCCGGATGGCCTGGCAGGCCGTCGCCGTCGCCTTCGGCGTCATCACCGTCTTCGGCCTGCTGGGCCAGCAGATCCTGGACTACCTGCACGTCTCCGTCCCCGCGCTGATGATCGCGGGCGGTCTCCTGCTGCTGCTCATCGCGCTCGACCTGCTCACCGGCAAGACCGACGAGCCCAAGCAGACCAAGGACGTCAACGTCGCCCTCGTCCCCCTCGGCATGCCGCTGCTCGCCGGGCCGGGCGCCATCGTCTCGGTCATCCTCGCCGTGCAGAACGCCGACGGCGTCGCCTCGCAGGTCTCCGTCTGGACCGCCATCGCCGCCATGCACGTCGTGCTCTGGCTGACCATGCGGTACTCGCTGGTGATCATCCGCGTCATCAAGGACGGCGGCGTCGTCCTGGTGACCCGCCTCGCCGGCATGATGCTCTCCGCCATCGCCGTGCAGCAGATCATCAACGGCATCACCCAGGTGATCCAGAACGCCTGATCAGGCGCCCGGGAAGCCCCCGGACACCACTGCGCCCCCGTACGGATTCCGCTCTTGCGAAGTCCGTGCGGGGGCGCGGTGCGTGGGGTGGACCCGACCTGTTACGAGGCCGAGGTCTCGGCGGGGCGGATCCAGATGCGCTGGCCGATCGAGGCGGCCTGCTGCACGATCCGGTTGACGGAGGCGGCGTCCACGACGGTCCGGTCGACGGGCGTGCCGTCGATGTCGTCGAGTCGCAGGATTTCGAAGCGCACGGGCTTCTCCCTTCGTCTGAGTTGATCCTCCTGGTGGAGAACTGCGTTGCGTACGGGTCCAACGCCATGCATCCGGCAAACATTCCTTACGCTAAAGAAAATTTTCGGATGACTAACTACCCGTGGGTAGGAAAGTGTGGCGGCCGGTCCCGGAGCGGCGGACAATGAGCCCCGTATGAACGACGCAGCCACCCCCCGACCGAACGCGGCCACGGCCGACACCGACGCCCGCCTGCACGCGCTGGACACCCGCCTGGAGCGCACCAATGAGCTCCTGCAGCGGATGCTGGCCGAGGTGGCCAAGACCCCCTCCACCCACGCCATCTTCGTCGACGCCGGTTACGTCCATGCTGCAGCCGGGTTGCTTGTGGCGGGCACCGAGGACCGGCGCTCCTTCGACCTCGACGCCGAGGGCCTCATCGAGGCCTTCATCGACACGGCCCGCACGATCTTCGCGGACAGCCGGCTCCTCCGCGTCTACTGGTACGACGGCGCCCGCCGCCGCATCCACACCCCCGAGCAGCAGACCATCGCCGAGCTCCCCGACGTCAAGGTGCGCCTCGGCAACCTCAACGCCAGCAACCAGCAGAAGGGCGTCGACTCCCTCATCCGCACCGACCTGGAGTCCCTCGCCCGCCACCGCGCCATCAGCGACGCCGCCCTCGTCGGCGGCGACGAGGACCTCGTCTCGGCCGTCGAGGCCGCCCAGGGCTACGGCGCCCGCGTCCACCTCTGGGGCATCGAGGCCGCCGAGGGACGCAACCAGGCCGAGGCACTGCTCTGGGAGGTCGACAGCCAGCGCACCTTCGAGCTGGACTTCTGCCGCCCGTACGTCACGCGCCGCCCCGTCACCACGTACGAGAACGAGGGCGAGCCGCTGCCCTCCCGCGAGGAGGTGCGCTTCGTCGGCGCCCAGATCGCCGCGGCCTGGCTCGCCGAGCGGGGCCGGGACCGGCTCGCCGAACTCCTGCCGGGCGCGCCCTACCTGCCGGGACCGGTCGACCAGGACCTGCTCGTCGAGGCGGAGCGCCTGCTCAGCCGCTCCCTGCGCGGCCACGCCGCACTCCGGCGCTCACTGCGCGACGGCTTCTGGCAGCACCTCAAGGCGCAGTACTGACCCTGGCCGGACTGCTGGTCCGCTCCCAGAAGCCGGTGAGGCGCTCCGTCAGCTCATGGGGGTGCGACACGTTGGGGGAGTGGCCGGCGCCCGCCACCACCGTGTGGTGCGCACCGGTGCGGGCGGCCGCCGCCGAGAGGTCCGCCGGGGCCCAGACCATCTCCTCCGCCCCGTACGCGATGTGCAGCGGCAGGCGCAGCGCGGCCAGCTCCTCCGTGCCGTCCTGACGGGCCAGCAGGAGCCGTCCCGCGCCCGCCAGTTGGGCGATCCTGGTGCGCATCCAGCGCCGCCGCAGGAAGCCCGCGAGCTCCGGCGTGTCGCCCGTGGCCGGCTCGTCGCCCCGGCTGTCCAGCCAGCACATGGCCTGCCACACCCGCTCCTTCGGCAGCACCGCCAGCGAGGCGCGCAGCACCCGCACCCGGATCCGCTGCGGCCGGGCCACCCGGCCGGGACCCGAGGAGAGCAGGGTGAGCGAGCGGAAGGCGCCGGGTGCGAGGGCGGCCGCCGCGCGGGCCACCAGGCCCCCGAAGGAGTGGCCGACCAGGTGCACCGGGCCGTCCCCGAGCGCCGCCGCCTGCGCCACCGCGTCGAGCGCGAGCGCCTTGCGGCGGTAGGCGGCCCGGCCCCGGGGGCCCGGCGTCTCGTTCTGGCCGCGCCCGTCCACGGCCACCGCCCGGTACCCGGCCTCGCTCAGCGGCCCGAGCAGCGCGAGGAAGTCCTCCTTGCTGCCGGTGTACCCGGGCAGCAGCAGCACCGTGCCCCGCCGCTCGCCCGCGGCCGCCGCGTCGAGCACGGCGAACGGCCCGCGCGCGGTCTCGAGCCGACGGGCACGGGTGCGGGGTGGCAGGACGAGGGAACGGGGCTTGCTCATATCTGGACTGTAGTGGGGAGCCGGGGGCCCGGCCTCGCCGCGCCCCTGTTGCGGGCGCCGTTCCGCCGGGCCCGCGCCCACCCGTCGCGCCCCCGTCGCGGGCGGTCGCTCTGCTGGGCGGCGCCCACCCCTCGCGCCCCGTTGTGGGCAGTCGTTCCGCTGGGGCGGAACGGGTGGGCACAACGGACGGCGCCCCTTGCCGGGCCCAGGCTCCCGCACCTGGACCCGCACCCCGTGCACAACTCCCTGGTGGTGCGGGTCCAGGCGCGGAACGCGGAGGCGCCGCTGAAGGGCGCCGTCCCGTGTGCTCACCCTCCCCCGAGCTCTCGGCTTCGCTCGAGCAGGGGGGACCCCCTTGCCCCAGCGGGACGATCGCCCACACGGCGGGTGAGCCGGGGCACCGCCCCGCAGGGCACGGGGCGCGGGGGTGCGTCGTACGGCCGAGCGGCCCGCCCCCGGAAGGGGCGGGCCGCTCGGGATCGGCGGTGGGGTCAGCTCTCGGGCTGGGCCGCCGCCTTCTTCGTGGTGCGACGGCGCGGGGCGGCCTTCTTGGGGGCCTCCTCGCTCGCCGTTTCCTCGACCGCCACGGCCTTCTTGGTGGTGCGGCGGCGAGCCGGCGCCTTCGGTTCGGTCTTCGGCGCGGAGGCCTCGGGAGCCTCGGCCACGACCGCCTTCTTCGTGGTGCGACGGCGCGGGGCGGCCTTCTTGGGGGCCTCCTCGGCCGGCGGTGCCTCGACGGTCTCGGCGACCGGTTCGGCCACGGCCTTCTTCGCCGTGCGGCGACGCGGGGCTGCCTTCTTCGGGGCCTCCTCGGGCGCCTCCTCCTTCGGGGCCTCCGCCACGACGGGCTCGGCGACGGCGACCGGCGCGGTCACCGAAGCGACGACGATGACCTCGGCGGGCGCCCCGGAGGCCGGGGACCCGGCGGGCCGACGGACCGCGCGGCGGCGGCGCGGCGCGGGCTCCTCCGCGACCGGAGCGGCGACCGGCTCGGCGGCCGGAGCCTCGACGACCGGCGCCTCGGCGGTCACCGGGGGTCCGGCGGGCCGACGGGCGGCGCGGCGGCGGCGCGGCGCGGGAAGCTCGACGACCAGGGCCTCGGCGGTCGGCGCCTCGGCGACCGGCTCCTCGACGACGACCGGAGCGGCCTCGACGACCGGCTCGGCCACCGGCTCCGCGACGGCCTTCTTCGCCGTGCGACGGCGCGGGGCGGCCTTCTTCGGCTCCTCGGCCTTCGGGGCCTCCGTCACGACGGGCTCCTGGACGACGACCGGAGCGGCCTCGGCGACCTGCGCCTCGGCGGACCGCTGGGCCATCAGGGCGACCGCGGCGGTCTCGGGCGTCTGGAACGACACGGTCTCCTCGACCGGACGCGCCACCCGGGCACGGCGGCGGCGCGGAGCCGGAGCCGGCTCCGCGGCCACGGGGGCCCGGTCGACCGGAGCGGCCGTCACGGCCTCCGGACGGGCGGCACGGGCACGGCGGCGGGGGGCCTTCGGCGTCTCGACGACCGGCGTCTCGACGACCGGCGTCTCGACGACCGGCGCCGCGGCGACCGGGGCCTCGAGGACGGGCGCCTTCACCGGAGCCTCGGTGGCGGCCGGAGCCGCGACGACCGGAGCCGCGACGACCGGAGCCTCGGCGGCCGGCGCCTCGACGACCGCCGGGGCCGTCGCGACCGCCTGGGCCGCGACCGGCACGGAGCCCGGGGCGCCGACGCGGGTGCGACGGCGGCGGCGCGGGGTGCGCGGCCCGGCCTCGGCGCGGGCCTCGTCCGCCGCGGACTCGACGGCCGGAGCCGCCGACGCCGGGGCGTCACCGAGCTCGCCGCCACCGCGGGTGCGGCGACGCTGGCGCGGGGTCCGCGTACGGGCCGGGCGCTCCTCGGTCCGCTCGGCGGCCTTCGGGCCGCGGCCACGGCGACCGCCGGGCTCGCCCAGGTCCTCCAGCTCCTCCGCGTCCAGACCCGCGCGGGTCCGCTCGGCGCGGGGCAGGATGCCCTTGGTGCCCGCCGGGATGTCCAGGTCCTCGTAGAGGTGCGGGGACGAGGAGTACGTCTCGACCGGGTCGTGGAAGTCCAGTCCGAGCGCCTTGTTGATGAGCTGCCAGCGCGGGATGTCGTCCCAGTCGACCAGCGTCACCGCGGTGCCCTTGGCACCGGCGCGGCCGGTGCGGCCCACGCGGTGGAGGAAGGTCTTCTCGTCCTCGGGGGACTGGTAGTTGATGACGTGGGTGACGCCCTCGACGTCGATGCCGCGGGCGGCGACGTCGGTGCAGACGAGCACGTCGACCTTGCCGTTGCGGAAGGCGCGCAGCGCCTGCTCGCGGGCGCCCTGGCCGAGGTCGCCGTGGACGGCGCCGGAGGCGAAGCCGCGCCGCTCCAGCTGCTCGGCGATGTCGGCCGCCGTGCGCTTCGTGCGGCAGAAGATCATCGCGAGCCCGCGGCCGTTGGCCTGCAGGATGCGGGAGACCATCTCCGGCTTGTCCATGTTGTGCGCGCGGTAGACGTGCTGCTTGATGTTGGCGACGGTCACGCCCTCGCCGTCGGGCGAGGTGGCCCGGATGTGCGTGGGCTGCGACATGTAGCGGCGGGCCAGGCCGATGACCGCGCCGGGCATGGTCGCCGAGAACAGCATCGTCTGGCGCTTGGCCGGAAGCATGTTCATGATCTTCTCGACGTCGGGCAGGAAGCCCAGGTCGAGCATCTCGTCGGCCTCGTCGAGGACGAGGACCTTCACGTGCGAGAGGTCGAGCTTGCGCTGGCCGGCGAGGTCGAGCAGACGGCCGGGGGTGCCGACGACGACGTCGACGCCCTTCTGCAGCGCCTCGACCTGCGGCTCGTACGCCCGGCCGCCGTAGATGGCGAGCACGCGGACGTTGCGCACCTTGCCCGCGGTGAGCAGGTCGTTGGTGACCTGCTGGCACAGCTCGCGGGTGGGGACGACGACGAGCGCCTGCGGGGCGTCGGTCAGCTGCTCGGGCTTGGCCCGGCCGGCCTCGACGTCCGTGGGGACGGTGACGCGCTCCAGGATGGGGAGGCCGAAACCGAGGGTCTTGCCCGTGCCGGTCTTCGCCTGGCCGATGACGTCGGTGCCGGTGAGGGCGACCGGGAGGGTCATCTCCTGGATGGGAAAGGGGGTGACGATGCCGACGGCCTCCAGGGCCTCGGCCGTTTCGGGGAGGATTCCGAGTTCTCGGAAAGTCGTAGTCAGGGTGCTGCCTCTTCTGTGAGACGCGGTGCGAGGCGAACGAAGGGGGTCGTACCGTGCCGGGATCTTCCGGGGGGATCAGGGGAGATCACCGCCGGGTGGCGCGGGACCACTGCCGTCGCTCGAGCGTCGTACCGCTGAGGGTGACCCTTCCGCGGGTCCGCCGGAAGGGCTGTCGGGCCGGAGCCGATCGGGCCACCGACCGGGCATCCTCATTCATGAGTCGGCCCACTGAATACGTCCGAACGTGCGAAAGCGTGTCCGCATACTCAGCAGGCGCCTTACCACTGTACCCCGGATTCGCGCATGTGTGTTGGGAGAAATCGTGATGAGGGCACGGTCACACTGACTGACCAGGACCTTCCCGGGCCGCGCGAGCGGGCTATTGTGCGCTCCATGGAGACGCCTGACAACGCCACACCCACCGGGATCGCCGCCAAGGACTGGGCGGAGGCTTCCGCCGAGCCGCAGTACCGCGCCGCCGTGATCGACCTCCTCGGCGCCCTCGCCTACGGAGAGCTCGCGGCCTTCGAGCGGCTCGCCGAGGACGCCAAGCTGGCGCCGACCCTCGCGGACAAGGCGGAGCTGGCGAAGATGGCCGCGGCCGAGTTCCAGCACTTCGAGCGGCTGCGGGACCGCCTCGCCGCCGTCGACGCCGAGCCGACCTCGGCCATGGAGCCCTTCGCGAAGGCGCTCGACGACTTCCACCGCCTGACCGCGCCCTCGGACTGGCTGGAGGGCCTGGTCAAGGCGTACGTGGGCGACTCGATCGCCAGCGACTTCTACCGGGAGGTCGCGGCCCGCCTCGACTCCGACACGCGCGGGCTCGTCCTCGCGGTGCTCGACGACACCGGCCACGGCAACTTCGCGGTGGGGAAGGTCCGCGCGGCGATCGACGCCGACCCGCGCGTCGGCGGCCGGCTCGCGCTCTGGGCGCGCCGGCTGATGGGCGAGGCGCTCTCCCAGGCCCAGCGCGTGGTCGCCGAGCGCGACGCGCTCTCGACGATGCTGGTCGGCGGCGTGGCGGACGGCTTCGACCTCGCCGAGGTCGGCCGGATGTTCTCCCGGATCACCGAGGCGCACACCAAGCGCATGGCCGCGCTGGGCCTCGCGGCCTGAGTCGGGGGCCGGCCGGACAGCGGCCGGGCGCCGGTCAGACGGTGGCTGATCGGCGCAGTCTGCGGGAGGCCGGGCGGATCAGCAGCGACAGCAGCACCGCCGTCACGGCCACCGCGCCGATCAGGGTGGCGAGGAAGTGACCGGGGCCGAGCGCCCCGTGGGTCACGAGCGCGCCGAAGACGCCGCCGAGCGCCCCGGTGACGAGGACGATCGCGCGGACGGGGAGGCGGTCGGGCAGCCGCTGCGCGGCGACCCAGGCCAGGGCGAAACCGAGCAGGGCGGAGCCGAGGGCTTCCAGGAGCACGGTGGATCACCTCGCGAGGGATGCGGGGCGGGTGGTGCGGTCAGAGGCGTCCTACCCCCGGCGCCCGGAACGCAATCCTCCCGTACCCCCTGACGTGGGAGTACGGGAGCGGCGCACGGGAGTACGGACGTGCGAAAGGCCCGGCGGACCGAAGTGGTCCACCGGGCCTTTCCCGTCGGATCCGGGGCTCAGAGCGCGCCGAAGCCCACGCGGCGCACGGTGGGCTCGCCGAGCTCCACGTACGCGATCTTCTCGGCGGGAACGAGGACCTTGCGGCCCTTCTCGTCCGAGAGGCTGAGCAGCTGCGCCTTGCCGGCCAGCGCGTCGGCCACCGCGCGCTCGACCTCCTCGGCGGACTGCCCGCTCTCCAGAACGATCTCCCGGGGTGCGTGCTGCACGCCGATCTTGACCTCCACGGCTATGTCCCTCCGAACGGTCAGCGTTGCGCGAAATACCCGCGCCGTACGCTGCACACATTAGCCCGGTGAGGGGACCCGCACGGGTCAGCCGCCGCACGCCAGGAGCGAACAGCGTCCGAGGGGGCCCTTGCGCGAGCGAAGCCGAGAGCTCGGGGGAGCGGCGCGCGGGAAGGCGTCAGTGCCCCTCGGCGCTCAACTGGCCGTCCACCGGGTGCAGCGGGAAGCCCGCGATGCCGCGCCAGGCGAGCGAGGTGAGCAGCCCGACCGCCTTGTCGCGGGGGATGCCCGATCCGCTGGACAGCCAGTAGCGGGCCACGACCTGGGAGACCCCGCCGAGGCCGACGGCGAGCAGCATCGACTCGTCCTTCGACAGGCCGGTGTCCTCGGCGATCACGTCGGAGATGGCCTCCGCGCACTGCAGGCTGACCCGGTCCACGCGCTCGCGCACGGCCGGCTCGTTCGTCAGGTCGGACTCGAAGACGAGCCGGAACGCGCCGCCCTCGTCCTCCACGTACGCGAAGTACGCGTCCATCGTCGCCGCGACCCGGAGCTTGTTGTCCGTGGTGGACGCCAGCGCCGTGCGCACGGCCAGCAGGAGGGACTCGCAGTGCTGGTCGAGCAGGGCGAGATAGAGCTCGAGCTTGCCCGGGAAGTGCTGGTACAACACCGGCTTGCTGACGCCGGCCCGCTCGGCGATGTCGTCCATGGCTGCGGAGTGGTACCCCTGGGCGACGAAGACCTCCTGGGCCGCGCCGAGCAGCTGGTTCCGTCGGGCACGTCGCGGCAGGCGCGTGCCCCGAGGGCGTGCTGCCTCTGTCTGCTCGATGGCGCTCACGCGGCCTCCCAAAAATCGATCCATGCGCGCTGTCGCGCCGCGCCGCCATCGTACTTTTGGGTAACCCGGCTGTGCGCGGTGCGAACGCAGAATTTCACGGACCGGACGCCCGGGTCGACAGTCGATTCAAGATTAAACCGAACAAATCAGCGGGAGTCGCGTGCTCAGCGGTAGTCGTCCTCGTCGAGGGCGACGACACGCGCCTGTTCGGACGCGTCCGCCTCGTTCGCCGAGTCGCGCTCGAGGTGGGTGGGCTGTTCGTCCTCGCGCTGCTGGAGTTCGGTGTGCTGCTCGGCAGCGTCGGCCTCGGGGATTTCCTGGTCCAGCACGACGTCCTCTTCCTCGGTGAATGTGTCCGGCTCGCTCGGATCGACAGTCATACGGTTCCTTCCGGGGGTGCGGGTCGCGGCGCTCCCGATGGCCCTCTCTCCGAGCCTAGGAGCGAACGCGCCCCGCCGCACACGCACCTGTGACCCCACCCACACACGTCGGCGCGTGATCGTCTCGTAATATTGCGGCCATGTCCTCGACCGAGCTGCCGGAAACCCGGACCGCCGCCGCCTCGCCCGCGTCGCGGGCCCGCGCCGTACGGGTCGCCGAAGGCGAGGAGCTCCGCTCCGTCGCGCTGCCCGGACTCACCCTCACCGTGCGCGCCCGGCCGGGGAACCGGCCCGGTCTGCCGCCCGCGCTGTACGTCCACGGACTCGGCGGCTCCTCGCAGAACTGGTCCGCCCTCATGCCGCTGCTCGCGGACCACGTCGACGGCGAGGCGGTCGACCTGCCCGGCTTCGGCGACTCCCCGCCGCCCGACGACGGCAACTACTCGGTCACCGGGCACGCCCGCGCCGTCATCCGGCTCCTCGACGCCGGCGGGCGCGGACCGGTCCACCTCCTCGGCAACTCGCTGGGCGGCGCCGTCGCCACCCGTGTCGCCGCCGTCCGGCCCGACCTGGTCCGCACCCTCACCCTCGTCTCCCCGGCCCTGCCCGAGCTGCGCGCCCAGCGCACCGCCTGGCCGACCGCGCTGCTAGCGGTGCCCGGCGTCGCCCCCCTCTTCGCGAAGCTCACCAAGGACTGGACGGCCGAGCAGCGGGTCAAGGGCGTCCTCGCCCTCTGTTACGGGGACCCCGGCCTGGTCACCGACGAGGGCCTCCGGCACGCCGTGGAGGAGATGGAGCGGCGCCTGGAGCTCCCGTACTTCTGGGACGTCATGGCGCGCTCCTCGCGCGGCATCGTCGACGCGTACACCCTGGGCGGGCAGCATGGGCTGTGGCGCCAGGCCGAGCGGGTCCTCGCCCCGACGCTCCTCGTCTACGGCAGGCGCGACCGGCTCGTCTCGTACCGGATGGCCCGGAAGGCGGCCGCCGCCTTCCGCGGCTCGCGCCTGCTGACCCTCCCCGAGGCGGGGCACGTGGCGATGATGGAGTACCCGGAGGCGGTCGCCCAGGCCGTCCGGGACCTGATCGCCGATGACGGCGGGAGCTGATCCGGGGCGTGGGACGACATAGTCGCAAGGGCTCCGCGCCCTCGGTGGCCGACACCGGGCAGCAGGCGGGAGCGGGGACGGGGACGGGGGCCTCGTCCCCGGCAGGGCCGCCGCCCGGGACGGGACGCCGCCGCAGGACCACGGCCGCCGGCGGCCAGGACGCCACCGGCCCGCAGGGGTACGGGACCCCGGCGCACGGCACGCCGGTGTACGGGACCCCGGCACAGGGCACGCCGGTGTACGGGACCCCGGCGCACGGCACCCCCCAGTACGGGGCTCCGGTCCCGGGGGCGCCGCGCCAGGGGGCTCCCGCGCAGGGGACTCCCCGCCAGGCGGCCCCCCAGTACGGGGCCCCGCCGCAAGGGACTCCCCCGCAAGGGACTCCCCCGCAAGGGACTCCGCGGCACGGGACCCCCGCGCACGGCACCCCCCGGTACGGGACCCCTGGGCAAGGGGCTTCGGGGCGTGGCGCGGCAGGGTACGGGCCGCCGCGGCACGCCACGCCCGCCCACGGGACCCCCGCGTACGCCGGCGGGGCCTTCGACACCCCCGCGCACGGCACCCCCGGCACCCCGGCGCACGGCGTCCCCGCCTACGGGGCGTCCGTACGGGGCGGTCATCCGCAGCACGACGAGGCCTCCGCCCCGCGCCCCGCTCCCTACGGCCCCCGCGGCGCCGGCGCCCGGCCCTCCGCGCCCGGACAGGACGGTGCCGAGGCGCCGTTCGTCCCCGCGCCGCGCCGGGAGGGCGCCGACGGGAGTCCGGAGGCGGAGGCCCCGGCCTCCCGGGGCGGTCTCGGCCGTGCCCTCACCGGAGTCGCGGCCGCCGCCGTCGCCACGGTCCTCGCCGTCGTCGTCGCCGGGCAGGTCGCCGACCGGGACGAGCCCCCGGCCGCCGCCCGCGCCGCCGAGGAGCCGGCCGAGCGGCCCTCGGACGACACCTCGGCCTCCCGGTCCGACGAGCGGGCGGTCCCGGCGAAGCCGGTGCCCGTCGTCGCCCCGCCGACGTACGAGCAGCTGATGACCCGCCAGTTCCCGATCGACCCGAAGCTGAAGGGCCCGGGGGAGTTCGAGGCGGTGCCGGGCCTGGCGAAGGCGCCCGGCAAGGGGCGGCTGATCCGCTACCGGGTCGACGTCGAGAAGGGGATCGGTCTCGACCCGAAGCTCTTCGCCGACGCCGTGCAGAAGACCCTCAACGACAAGCGCAGTTGGGCCGGCCGGGGCGAGATGACCTTCGAGCGCATCTCCAGCGGCGAGCCGGAGTTCGTGATCACCCTGGCCAGCCCGGGGACCACCGGCACCTGGTGCGCGAAGTCCGGGCTCGACACCACCGTCGACAACGTCTCCTGCGACTCGGCCTCGACCCAGCGCGTGATGATCAACGCGTTCCGCTGGGCGAAGGGGTCGGAGACCTTCGGTCCGAAGGCGATGCACGCCTATCGCCAGATGCTCATCAACCACGAGGTCGGGCACCGCCTCGGGCACGGTCACGTGAGCTGCCGCACGCCGGGCGCGCTCGCCCCCGTGATGCAGCAGCAGACGAAGTCCCTGGACATCGACGGCATCAAGTGCCGCCCCAACCCCTGGGTCTATCCGACGAGTTGACGCCACGCCCGATCGGAGGGTGTCCGCATCCCGAGACGACCGTCTCGGGATGGAGTGGATGCGCGTTGACATCGCTCACGCGTTCGTCCATATTTCTCGGCATGTCGCCCCGCCACGCCGTTTCCGACAGCGCCGCCCTCCAGCTGGCGCTCTTCGGCGTGACCGGACACACGGTCGCCGACATTCTCTGTAGCTGACGCAGCCCGAGCGCTCGTCGGCCTTTCGTTTTTCTCGCCGCGCCCGGGTTCTTCATTCCCGCAGGCGCCGTCCCCCCTTTCGGGCTCTTTCTCCGTGCCTGCGGAATTCCTTTTCCCCTTTCCGCAGTCCACCCCGAGAGGTCTCTTTCCGATGCGTCATTCGTCCGTCATCTCGCGCCGCGTGGCAGCGGCCGCCGTCAGTGTCGTCCTGGCCTCGGGCGCCGCCGCATGCGGTCCCGAGGACGCGGGCGCCAAGGGCGGTACCTCCGGCAAGGCCGCGGGCGCCCCGCAGAAGGGCGGCACGCTCACCGTCCTCAACAGCGAGGCCCAGAGCGACTTCGACCCGGCCCGCCTCTACACCTCCGGCGGCGGCAACGTCCCCTCCCTCGTCTTCCGCACGCTCACCACCCGCAACCGCGAGGCGGGCGCCGCCGGCACCCGGGTCGTCCCCGACCTCGCCACCGACACCGGCCGCCCCAACAAGGACGCCACGGAGTGGACGTACACCCTGAAGGAGGGCCTGAAGTTCGAGGACGGCACGCCCATCACCAGCGCCGACGTCAAGTACGGCATCGAGCGCTCCTTCGCGGCCGAGCTCTCCGGCGGCGCGCCCTACCTGCGTGACTGGCTCGTCGGCGGCGACACCTACCAGGGCCCCTACAAGGACAAGAAGGGCCTCGCGTCGATCGTCACCCCCGACGCGCGGACCATCGTCTTCAAACTGAAGAAGCCCGAGGGCGAGTTCCCCTTCGTCGCCACCCAGACGCAGTTCGCCCCCGTCCCCAAGGCCAAGGACTCCGGCACCAAGTACGAGGAGCACCCGGTCTCCTCCGGCCCGTACAAGGTCGTGAAGAACGAGAACGACGGCGAGCACCTCGTCCTGGAGCGCAACGAGCACTGGGACCCGAAGACCGACGAGGAGCGCAAGGCCTACCCCGACAAGATCGACGTCAGGTCCGGGCTCGACGAGGCCGTCATCAACCAGCGCCTCGCCACCTCCTCCGGCGCCGACGCCTCCGCGGTCACCACCGACACCAACCTCGGACCCGCCGAACTCGCCCAGATCGGCTCCGACAAGGCGCTCGCCGCCCGCGTCGGCACCGGCCACTTCGGCTTCACCGCCTACCTCGCCTTCAACCCGAAGGTGAAGCCCTTCGACAACCCGAAGGTCCGCCAGGCGATCTCGTACGCGGTCAACCGCACCAGCGTCGTCAACGCGGCCGGCGGCTCCGCCCTCGCCGAGGCCGGCACCACCTTCCTGCCCGAGCAGAAGTCCTTCGGTTTCACGCCGTACGACCACTTCCCGGCCGGGAGGACGGGCAACCCGGAGAAGGCCAAGCAGCTGCTCAAGGAGGCCGGCTACCCGAACGGCCTGACCGTCACCCTGCTCCACTCCACCGCCCAGAACCGGCTCACCAGCCCCGAGGTCGCCACCGCCGTCCAGGAGGCCCTCGGCAAGGCCGGCATCACCGTCGAGCTCGACGGGCAGGAGCCCAACTCCTTCAACGAGAAGCGCTGGAGCGTCAAGGACGCCCCCGGCTTCTTCCTCTCCCGCTGGGGCGCCGACTGGCCGGCCGGCGGCCCGTTCCTCGCGCCGATCTTCGACGGACGCCAGATCGTCACCGACGGCTCCAACTACAACCACGCGCAGCTGAACGACCCGGCGGTCAACAAGGAGATCGACGAGATCAACAAGCTGACCGACCTCGGGGCCGCCGCCGCCCGCTGGGGCGCCCTCGACAAGAAGATCGGTGAGCAGGCCCTCGACGTGCCGCTCTTCCACCCGGTCTACAAGCGGCTCGTCGGCAAGGACGTCAAGAACGTCGTCATCAGCGACTGGACCGGCGTCCTCGACATCTCGCAGGTCGCGGTCAAGTGACCACGCTCACCGACGCTCCGGCGCCCGTGACGGGGCCTCCCGTCACGGGCGCCGCCCGGCAGGCGTGGCGACGGCTGCGCACCCGCCCGGCCGCCCTCGTCTCCGCCGCCGTCCTCCTCCTGCTCGTCCTCCTCGCCCTCGCCGCGCCGCTGCTCGCCGCACTGGCGGGCCAGGACCCGCACACGTACCACGACGACCTCGTCGACTCGGCCCGCGGCGGCGTCCCCTACGGCGCCTTCGGCGGGGCGAGCGCCGACCACTGGCTCGGCATCGAACCCGGCACCGGCCGCGACCTGTTCGTCCGGCTCCTCTACGGCGCCCGGGTCTCCCTCCTCGTCGCCGTCGGCGCCACCGTCGTCCAGGTCCTGCTCGGGCTGCTCGTCGGCCTCGCCGCCGGGCTCGGCAACCGCTGGGTCGACGGCGTCCTCGGCCGGATCACCGACGTCTTCCTCGCCCTGCCGTTCCTCGTCCTCGCCATCGCCCTCACCGCCGTCGTCCCCCGCGACTTCCCGCGCCCGCTGCTGCTCATCCTGGTCATCGGCCTGCTCGGCTGGGCCGGCACCTCCCGGATCGTGCGCGCCCAGACCCTCACCCTCAAGGGCCTCGACTTCGTCGCCGCCTCACGGCTCGCCGGATCGGGGCGGTGGCGGACCGCCCGGCGCGAGCTGCTGCCCTCGCTCGCCGCGCCCGTCATCACGTACGCGGCGATCCTCGTCCCCACCAACATCGTGGTCGAGGCCTCGCTCTCCTTCCTCGGCGTGGGCGTCACCCCGCCCACCCCCTCCTGGGGGCAGATGCTGTCCACCGCGCAGACCTGGTTCCGGGCCGACCCGGCGTACGTGCTGCTCCCGGCCGGACTGCTCTTCACGACCGTGCTCGCCTTCACCGTCCTCGGCGACGCCGTCCGCACCGCCCTCGACCCGCGCGAGGCCGGCCGGCTCGGCGTGGGCACGCGAAAGGAGACCTCCCGATGACCCGCTACGCCCTGAAGCGGCTCGCGGGCGCCGCGTTCGTCCTCCTCGCGCTCTCCGTCCTCGTGTACGCGCTGTTCTACGTCGCACCCGGCGACCCCGCCCGGCTCGCCTGCGGCGAGCGCTGCAACCCGCAGCAGATCGCCCAGGTGCGGGAGCAACTCGGCCTGAACGAGAGCGTGACCGCCCAGTACCTGCACTTCCTCCAGGGCGTCTTCGCCGGCCGCGACCACTTCACCGGCACCGGCGTCCTGCACTGCGACGCGCCCTGCCTCGGCCTGTCGTACCAGACCGACCAGCAGGTCACCGAGCTCATCCTGGACCGGCTGCCCGCCACCGCCTCGCTCGCCCTCGGCGCCATGGTGATCTGGCTCGTCGTCGGCATCGGCACCGGGCTGCTCTCCGCGCTCCGCCGCGGCGGACTCACCGAGCGGACCCTCACCGTGCTCACCCTCGCCGGCACCGGCACGCCCGTCTTCATCCTGGGCCTGCTGCTGCTCATGGCGGTCTGCGCCTACCTCCAGTGGCTGCCCTTCCCGACCTACGTACCGCTCGGCGAGGACCCCGAGCAGTGGGCCTGGAACATGCTGCTGCCCTGGCTCGCCCTCGGCTTCTTCGAATCCGCCAAGTACGCGCGGCTCACCCGGAGCTCCACCCTGGAGACGCTCGCCGAGGACCACATCCGCACCTTCCGCGCGTACGGGGTGGGGGAGCGGTCCGTCGTCACCCGCCACGCGCTGCGCGGCGCCGTGCCGCCGGTCATCGCGCTCAGCGCCATCGACCTCGGCACCATGTTCGGCGGGGCCGTGCTGACCGAGTCGCTCTTCGGCATCCCCGGCCTCGGCAAGACCCTCATCGACGGCGTCCGCCACGTCGACCTGCCGATCGTCGTGGGCATCGTGCTCCTCACCGGGGTCGCCGTGGTCCTCGCGAACGTCGTCGCCGACCTCCTCTACGCCCTCGCCGACCGAAGGGTCGCCCTGACATGACGCTCCCGAACCACCGGCCCGGCGCCGTGGCCCCGCTCGTCGAACCGGACCCCCGGCCCGGCGCCGCGGCCCCGCTCGTCGAGGTCGACCGCCTCACCGTCGACTTCGACGGCGGCGCCCGGGCCGTCGACGGCCTCTCCTTCACCCTGGAGGCCGGCCGCGCGCTCGCCCTCGTCGGCGAGTCCGGCAGCGGCAAGTCCACCGTCGCCGGCGCCCTCCTCGGCCTCCACCGGGGCACGGGCGCGCGGCTCGGCGGCACCGTGCGGGTCGGCGGCATCGACGTCGGCGCCGCCGGCCCCGCCGAGCTGCGGCGGCTGCGCGGCGGGGTGGCCGCCATGGTCTTCCAGGACCCGCTGTCCGCCCTGGACCCCTACCACTCCGTCGGCGACCAGATCGCCGAGGTCTACCGGATCCATCACCCTGGATCCCGAAAGGCGGCCCGGGCCCGCGCCGTCGACGTCCTAGGCCGGGTCGGCATCCCCGACGCGGCCCGCCGCTCCCGCTCCCGCCCGCACGAGTTCAGCGGCGGCATGCGACAGCGCGCCCTCCTCGCCATGGCCCTCGCCTGCGAGCCGCGGCTCGTCGTCGCCGACGAACCCACCACCGCCCTCGACGTCACCGTGCAGGCCCAGATCCTCGACCTGCTGCACGAACTGCGGCGCGAGACCGGCACCGCCCTGCTCCTCGTCACGCACGACGTGGGCGTGGCCGCCGAGAGCGTCGACGAGGTGCTCGTCATGCGCCACGGGCGCGAGGTCGAGCGCGGCGCCGTCGCCGGAGTGCTCGGCGCGCCCTCGGCGCCGTACACGCGCGCGCTGCTCTCCGCCGTGCCCCGGCTCGACGGACCGGTCAGGACCGCCCCCGAAACGAAGGAGACGCTGCTCGAAGCGGTCGGCCTGCGGCGGGAGTTCGGCCGGGGCAAGGCCGCCGTGACCGCCGTCGACGGGGTCTCCCTCACCGTCCGCGCCGGCGAGACCCTCGGCGTCGTCGGCGAGTCCGGCAGCGGCAAGACCACCCTCGGACGGATGCTCGTCCGCCTCCTCGACCCCACCGGCGGCGAACTCCGTTACCGGGGCGAGGAGATCGGCGGGCTGTCCGACAAGCGGCTGCTGCCGTACCGGCGAGAGCTCCAGATGGTCTTCCAGGATCCCGTCTCCTCGCTCAACCCGCGCCGTTCCGTCGGCGAGTCGATCGCCGACCCGCTGCGCGTGGCGGGGGAGCGGGACGAGACCCGGATCCGGGGCAGGGTGCGCGAACTGCTCGACCGGGTGGGGCTCGATCCCGACCGGTACGCGGCCTATCCGCACGAGTTCAGCGGCGGCCAGCGCCAGCGCGTCGGCATCGCCCGCGCGCTCGCCGCCGAACCCCGGCTGATCGTCTGCGACGAACCCGTCTCCGCCCTCGACGTCACCACCCAGGCCCAGGTCACCGCGCTGCTCGCCGAGCTCCAGGCCGAACTCGGCCTCGGGCTCGTCTTCATCGCCCACGACCTCGCCGTGGTCCGGCAGGTCAGCGACCGGGTCGCCGTCATGCGCGGGGGCCGGATCGTCGAGCAGGGCACGGTCGACGAGGTGTACGGCGAGCCCCGGGATCCGTACACCCGGCAGCTGCTCGCCGCCGTCCCCTCCCTCGACCCGGTCCTCGCGGCCGAGCGCAGGGAACGGCGCCGGGAGCTGGCCGCCGCCTGACGCTCCGTGATCGTTCCACCGCGTACCGCGACGGAACGCGACCGGGGTGGGAAAGTTACGTGCATTCACCCCTTCCGGTGGTGCGACGGACAACCGTCCGTCGCACCACCGGTGTCTCCGCTTACGTTCTTCCCGCTGCGAGTCACCGGGCCGACGGTGGCGGCCGTCAAGGGAGATCGGGGGTGCACGCGTGCGGATCGGATTGCTCACGGAGGGTGGCTACCCGTACGCCACCGGTGACTCCGGACGCTGGTGCGAGCGGCTCGTGCGCGGGCTCGGACAGCACCGGTTCGACCTCTACGCCCTCGGTCCCGCCGGCACCCCGCGGCCCCTGCCGCCGAACGCCCGCGTCGCCCGCACCGCCGACCTCGGCGGCCCCGACGGGACCCCGGCCACCTCCGGAGCGTGGAGCCCCTGCGAGCCGCGCGCCTCCCGCCGGGCCTACGGACGCCACGAACGGCGCCGCTTCACCGAGGCCTGCCACCGGCTCGCCACCGGGCTCTGCGCCGAGGACGGCGAAGTCCCCTTCGCCGAAGGGCTCTACGCCCTCGCCGAACTCGCCCGCGAGCGCGGCGGACTGCCCGGCGCCCTCCGCTCCGACGACGCCGTCCGCGTCCTGGAGTCCGCCTGCCGCGCGCCCGGCGCACGCCGGGGCGCTGCCGCCGCGGGACTCCCCGACCACCTCGCCTTCGCCGAGCACCTGGAGCGGGCCCTGCGTCCCCTCTCCCTCGACTGGTACGGGGAGGACGCGCTCGGCGCCGCCGACCTCTGCCACGCCGCCGCCGGAGGCGCCACCGCCCTTCCCGGACTGCTGGCCAAACGCTTCTTCGGGACCCCGCTGCTCGTCACCGAGTACGGCGTACCGCTGCGCGCCCACTACCTCTCCACGGCCGGCGCCGACCGCTCCGCCCCCCTGCGCGCCCTGCTCGCCGCGCTCCACGGCCGGCTCGCCGGCGAGATCTACCGACAGGCCGCCCTCCTCACCCCCGGCAACGCCCACGCCCGCCGCTGGCAGGAGAAGTGCGGCGCCGACCGGGCCCGCATCCGCACCGTCCACCCCGGCATGGCCGCGGACCGCTTCGCCGAGGTGGGCGAGGACGAGGAGAGCGGCGACCCCGCCACCCTCGTCTGGGTCGGCCGCGTCGAACCCGCCAAGGACCTCATCGGCCTCCTCCACGCCTTCGCCGAGATCCGGGCCCGCCGGCCCGACGCCCGGCTGCGGATCGTCGCCGTGCCGGAACGCGAACCGGGCGGCGGCGCCTACCTCACGTACTGCAAGGGGCTCGCCGCCCAGCTCTTCCCCGACGAGGCCCCCGGGGCGCACGCCGTCGGCGAGAACCCCGTCACCTTCGAGGAGCTCGGCGGTCCCGAGGCGCCCACCCTGGAGGACACGTACGCCTCCGGCGCGCTCGTCGTCCTGTCCAGCCTCGCCGAGGGCTTCCCCGCCAGCCTCGTCGAAGCCATGTTCTGCGCACGGGCCACCGTCTCCACCGACGTCGGCGCCGTCGTCGAGATCATCGGCGGCACCGGCCTCGTCGTCCCCCCGCGCAACCCCCGGGCGCTCGCCGACGCCTGTCTCGCGCTGCTCCGCGACCCCGAGCGCCGCCACCGGCTCGGCGCCGCCGCCCGCGCCCGCGCGCTCGAACTCTTCACCGTCGAACAGAACCTCGCCGCGTTCCGCGGCATCTACCTCGAACTCCTCTCCCACGCGCCGGTGCGCCACCGCCCCGGGGACGGCGTCCCCTTCGCCCACCCGGCCGAGGCGCATGTGCCCGGCAGTTGGACGCACAAGGCCGTGGCCGCGGGGACGGGAGCGCCCGATGCCTGAAGGAGACACCCCCATGCGCGGCTCCGCCGCCCCGACGAGTCCCGGAGCCTGGGACGCCCGCTCCGAAGCCCTCCTCGGCACCCCCGCCCTCACCGCGGCCGGCAGCCTCGACCTGCGCGCCCCCGCGCCCGAGGACCCCGTCGACGCCGCCCCCTCCGGGATAGCCCCGGCCCCGGAGGCGGCCCCCACGGCGCCCCCACGACCCGGCACGGCCTGGGGCGCGCCGGACCCGGCGCCGGAGGAAGCGACCCCGTCGGATCCGCCGGCCCCCGGCCGGGCCTCCGAGGACCCCGGTCCGGCCGGGGAGCGGGCCGGGACGGCCGAGCAGCCCGAGCGGGCCCAGCGGCCCGAGTCGGTTGAGCCGGCCGAGCGGACCCGCGCCGAGGACCGCAAGGCGGCCGCCGTGGACGGCACCGCACCCCGGTCCGCATCGACGGGCTCTGCCGTGGACGGCACCCCGCCCCGCCCCGTACCGGCAGGCCCTGCCGTGGACGGCACCGCACCCCGCCCCGCACCGGTCGGTCCCGCCGCGGACGGCGCCGCGCGCCCCCGGAGCCGTCGTGGGCAGGCCGACCCCGTGAAGGTGCTCATGCACCGCCACCGGGAGCTCTGCGAGCGGGCCGTCGATCCGCTGGAGATCGCCGCCGGCCTCGAAGCGCAGGGGTTCACCGACCGGACCGCCGCACGGTTCCGGCACCGGGACGTGTTCTCGCTCGCCGAGGAGCTGTACGCGCGCGTGCCCCGCGGACAGGAGAACCCCGCGCCCGTCGTGGAGCCGGAGCGGGCACGGGCGCCCTGGGCGCTCGCCGCCCTCGCCCCCGGCGGGGTCGCCGGGCTCACGGGGCTCGGGCTCGCCCTCGGCCACGGGCCCGTGCGGCTCGCCGTCGGGGCCGCCGGATCCCTCGCCCTCGGCGGGGCGCTGCTGCTCGCCGTCCGGCAGGGCCCCTTCCGCGGCCCGGACGGAGGAGCCGTCCCCGCCGCCCGGCTCTGGACCCTCTGGCTCCTGGCGTACGCGGTCGGCGGCGACGGACTCCTGGACCAGGTCCTCACCGGCGGCCCCGACGGGCCCTGGGAGCTCGCCCCCGCGCCCCTCCTGGGCCTCGCCCTCGCCGTCGCCCCCGCCGCCTGGGGCGCCCACATCTTCGCGAGCCGGGCCCGCCGCCGGATCGCCGACAGCCGCGGCCTCGCCGACTTCGCCGCCGCCACCCGGCCGCTGCTCCTCGGCACCGTGACCCTCCAACTCCTCGCCCTCGCCGCCCTGCTCGCCCTCACCGGCTTCAGCTCCGGGGCCCTCGCCCTCGGGGCGCTCCTGCTGCTCGCCCGGCTCCACACCGTCCACGGCCATCCCGAGACGGCCGCCGCCGTCCTCGCCGCCGCCTGTGCCGGCGAGGCCCTCGCCCTCGCGAGCGTCCTCGCCGCCCGTGTCCCCCTCCCCGGCTTCGACGCGCTCGCCGCCCCGGTGCGCGCCCTCGTCGAGGCCTGGGGCCCCGGGGCCGTACCCACCCTCGTCTGCGGCGCCGCCGCGCTCGGCCTGCTGGCCCACGCGACCGGTGCCCTCACCCGGGCCTCCGCCCACGCCACCCCATGAGAACCGGCCCCGCATCCCGCCGGAGGCCCGGCGACCGGAGCGACCACCTCGCCGGGCCTCCCGTCAAGAACCCCCTCGCACCCGCGGAGCCGACGCCGCGGGCGCGCCCCGTCACCCCTCTCATCACCCCGCAAGGAGAACGAAGATCATGACCCCCCGAACCCAAGGACCGGCCGGTCGGCACGTAGGGGCCGCACGATGAGGGTGCTACTGCTCGGAGCCAACGGCTTCATCGGCCGCTTCGTCGCCGACCGGCTGCTCGCCGACCCGGCCGTCCACCTCACCGCGCTCGGCCGGGGCGACGACGCCGACGTGCGCTTCGACCTCGCCTCCGGCAGCCCCGGCGCGCTCACCCGCTTCCTGGACGCCGTCCACCCCGGGGTCGTCGTCAACTGCGCCGGCGCCACCCGGGGCGGTGCCCGCGAGCTGACCCGGCACAACACCGTCGCCGTCGCCACCGTCTGCGAGGCCCTGCGCCGCAGCGGCTGCGGGGCCCGCCTCGTCCAGGTCGGCTGCGCCTCGGAGTACGGGCCGAGCCAGCCCGGCTCCTCCACGGCCGAGGACGCGGTCCCGCGCCCCGGCGGCCCGTACGGCGTGTCCAAGCTCGCCGCGACGGAACTCGTCCTGGGCTCCGGCCTCGACGCGGTCGTCCTGCGGGTCTTCTCCCCGGTCGGCCCCGGCACGCCCGCCGGTTCCCCGCTCGGCCGCCTCGCCGAGGCGATGCGCCGCGCGATGCAGGCCGGGGACGGCGAGCTCAAGCTCAGCGGCCTCGGCGTGCAGCGGGACTTCGTCGACGTGCGGGACGTGGCGCGGGCCGTCCACGCCGCCTCCCTCTCCGCCGCCCAGGGCGTCGTCAACATCGGCACCGGCCGCGCCGTCAAGCTCCGGGACGCCGCCGCCGTCCTCGCCAGGGTCGCCGGCTACTCCGGCAACCTGCACGAGCTGGACGCCCCGCACGGCATCCCGCAGCGCCCGATGATCGGCGCCCCCCGCACCGAGGGGACCATCGCCGACCAGTTGGCCTCCGCCCCGTACCCGTACCCCGACGGCTGCGGGCCCTGGCAGCAGGCCGACGTCCGCACCGCCCGCGACCGGCTCGGCTGGCGGCCCCGGATCAACCTGGAGGAGTCCCTCGCCGACATCTGGATGGAGGCGGCGTGTCGCATCTGACGACGACCACGGCCACCGGGGCCGTCCAGGCGCTCGGCTTCGGCGTCCCCGGATACGCCCATCCGCTGCTCGCCCCCGTCGAGTGGGCCGAGCTGACCCGCCCCGGGACCCCGCTGCACTGGGCGGTGCTCAACGTGGCGGATGGCCCCGGGAGCCGTCCCGACCCGCACTGCCTGGAGGCGGCCGGGAAGCTGCGGAACGCCGGGGTGAAGGTCCTCGGCCACCTGGACCTGGCGCACGGCTCCCGGCCCTTCGGGGAGCTGGTCTCGGACGCCCACCGCTTCCTCGACTGGTACGGGACCGGCGGTTTCTACCTGGACCGCGCCCCCGCCGACCGGGCGGACCTGGCCGGCACCCGGCGGCTCACCGCGGCCCTGGAGGCCGTGCTCGGCGGCGAGGCCCACCTCGTCCTCGGCCACGGCACCCACCCCCACCCGGGGTACGCCGAGGCCGCCGACCAGCTGGTGACCTTCGCCGGCTCCTGGGTGGACTACCGCTGGTCGCAGGTTGCGGAGTGGACCGCCGAGTACGCGGAGACCAAGTTCGTCCACCTCGTCCACGGGATTCCGCGCACCCACCTGGACGAGGCCCTGCGGATCGCCCGCTGGCAGGGGGCGGGAACGATCTTCTTCACGGACCGCGCGGGGCCGCCGGGGCAAACCGCACCATTTCAATCACTGCCCGGCTACTGGGACGAAATCGTCTCGCGGATCGGAACGGGTGTCTCGGAATGAGAAGGGGCGTGGCAGTGTTACGGGGAGAACAACCGTACTGACATCCCGACCACCGGAGTCCCCGTGTCGCTGCCACCCCTGGTCGAGCCGGCCGCCGAGCTCACCGTAGACGAGGTCCGCAGGTACTCCCGCCACCTGATCATCCCGGACGTCGGGATGGACGGGCAGAAGCGGCTGAAGAACGCCAAGGTGCTGTGTGTGGGCGCCGGCGGCCTCGGTTCCCCGGCCCTGATGTACCTGGCCGCCGCCGGCGTGGGAACGCTCGGCATCGTGGAGTTCGACGAGGTCGACGAGTCGAACCTGCAGCGCCAGATCATCCACAGCCAGGCGGACATCGGCCGCTCCAAGGCGGAGTCCGCGAAGGACTCGGTCCTCGGCATCAACCCGTACGTGAACGTGATCCTCCACGAAGAGCGGCTCGAGGCCGACAACGTGATGGACATCTTCAGCCAGTACGACCTGATCGTCGACGGCACCGACAACTTCGCCACCCGCTACCTGGTGAACGACGCCTGCGTGCTGCTGAACAAGCCGTACGTCTGGGGCTCGATCTACCGCTTCGACGGACAGGCGTCCGTCTTCTGGTCCGAGTACGGCCCCTGCTACCGCTGCCTCTACCCGGAGCCCCCGCCGCCGGGCATGGTCCCGTCCTGCGCCGAGGGCGGCGTCCTGGGCGTGCTCTGCGCGTCCATCGGCTCCATCCAGGTCACCGAGGCCATCAAGGTCCTGGCCGGCGTGGGCGACCCGCTGGTCGGCCGTCTGATGATCTACGACGCCCTGGAGATGCAGTACCGCCAGGTCAAGGTCCGCAAGGACCCCAACTGCGCGGTCTGCGGCGAGAACCCGACCGTCACCGAGCTCATCGACTACGAGGCCTTCTGCGGCGTCGTGTCCGAGGAGGCCCAGGAGGCGGCGCTCGGCTCGACGATCACTCCGAAGCAGCTCAAGGAGTGGATCGACACCGACGAGAAGATCGACATCATCGACGTCCGCGAGCCGAACGAGTACGAGATCGTCTCGATCCCGGGCGCGCGTCTGATCCCGAAGAACGAGTTCCTGATGGGCAACGCCCTCCAGGACCTCCCGCAGGACAAGCGGATCGTCCTGCACTGCAAGACGGGTGTCCGCAGCGCGGAAGTCCTCGCGGTGCTCAAGTCCGCGGGCTTCGCGGACGCGGTCCACGTCGGCGGCGGCGTGATCGGCTGGGTCCACCAGATCGAGCCCGAGAAGCCGGTCTACTAGGACGTGCCGCGGAGGGCCCCGGACCCGTTGACACGGGCCCGGGGCCCTCCGCGCGCACCGGGGCCGTCACTTCTTGCAGACCGTGCCCGAGGCCGGGACCTTGCCCGCCAGCAGGTAGTCGTCCACCGCCTTCTTCACGCACGCGCTGCCGCTGTTGTACGCGCCGTGGCCCTCGCCCTCGTACGTCAGCTCCACGCCGACGCCCTTGCCGAGCGCCTTCACCATGGCCCGGGCGCCCTCGTACGGCGTGGCCGGGTCGCCGGTGTTCCCGACGACCAGGATCGGCGCCGAACCGGGCGCCGAGACGTCCGGGTGCTCCCACGCCCCCGGCACCGGCCACTGCGAGCAGCTCGCGAGCGCCCAGCCCATGAAGTCGCCGAAGACGGGGGAGGCCTCGCGGAACTGGGGCAGCCGCTCCTTCGCCTGCCCGAGGGTGTAGCGCTCCTTGAAGTCCACGCAGTTGATGGCCGCGTTCGCGGCCTGGATGTTGCTGTAGGAGCCGTTCTCGCCGCGTCCGTTCATCGAGTCGGAGAGGGAGAGGAGCAGCCCCCCGTCGCCGCCGTCGGCCGCGTCGAGCCCCTGCTCCAGATACGGCCAGAACTCCTTCGAGTACAGGGCCTGCGCGATGCCGTTGGTGGCCTGCGTCTGGGTCAGCTTCCGGGAGCCGATCCCGGGGATCGGCTTCTTGTCGAGGGCCGCGAGGAGGTCCGTGATCCCCGTCTCGATCTCGGCGACGCTGCTGCCGGGCAGCGCGCACTCGTCGCCGCGGTCCACGCAGTCCTGGGCGAAGTTGTCCAGCGCGAGCTGGAAGCCCTTCGCCTGGCCGAGGGCGCCGTCCTCGACGCCCGCGTCCGGGTCGACGACCGCGTCGAAGACGGCCCGGCCCACGTTCTTCGGGAACATGTGGGCGTAGACGCCGCCGAGTTCGGTGCCGTACGAGATGCCGAAGTAGTGCAGCTTCTCGTCGCCGAGGACCTGGCGCATCAGGTCCATGTCCCGGGCCGCGTTCTCCGTGCCGACGTGCGGCAGGGCCGCGCCCGCGTCCCGCTCGCAGCCCTTCGCGTACCGCTTCTGCGCGTCGGACAGCGTCCGCTCCTCGGCGGTGTCGTCGGGCGTGAAGTCCAGGGCGTAGTAGGCGTCGAGCTCCTTGTCGGTGGCGCACTCGACGGGATCGCTGCGGCCGACCCCGCGCGGGTCGAAGGAGACCAGGTCGTAGCGGCCGCGCAGGGTCTCGTAGTCGGCGGCGAAACCGGGCAGGCCGGTGACGCCGGAGCCGCCGGGGCCGCCGAAGTTGAAGAGCAGCGAGCCGATCCGCCGGGAGGTGTCACGGGCCCTGGCCCGGATGAGGGCCAGCTCGATGGTCTCGCCGTCCGGCACCGACCAGTCCAGCGGCGCCTGGAGGAAGGAGCACTCCCAGGCGGCGCCCCCGGGCAGCGGCGTGGGCGCCGGCCCGCCGCCCTCGGCGGGAGACGGCGGCGGACAGGGCGCCCAGGACAGCTTCTGCGCCGTCAGTGCCGAGAGCCCGCTCGTGGCGGTCGGCTTCACCGCGTCCGCCGCCTGGTCTCCCCCGTCCGAGCAACCGGCGGCGAGCAGCACGGTGGTGGCGGTGAGCAGAGCGGCGCGCTGGGCGGCGGAGATCGGCATAGGCCCATCGTGGGCCGCCGCCCCCGCCGCCGCGCGGGACGGAGGTCCAAGCGGGTGGCGGAGGAGGGGCTCCCGCCGGTCACGCCGGGAGCCCGGTCCGCCCGGCGGGACGGCCCCTACAGGGCTTCCCGCTTGGTCAGCCAGTTGAAGCAGAGCCACCCCGGCAGCACCGGGAGCCACAGCGTGAGCAGGCGGTACAGGAGCACGGCCGGGGTCGCGACCTCGATCGGCAGGCCCACCGCCACCAGCCCGAAGGTGAGCGCGCCCTCGACCGCGCCGACACCGCCCGGCGTCGGCGCCGCCGAACCGAGTGCGTTGCCCGCGAGGAAGACGACGGCCACGCTCGCGTAGCTGAGCGTCTGGCCCTCGTGCCCGAAGGCCCGGATGGAGGCGTCCAGACAGAGCACGAACACACCGGTGAGGAGCAGCATCCCGCCGATGCCCGTCGCCAGCTTCATGGGCCGCTGGAGCACGTCCAGCATGCGCGGCACCACACCGGCGAAGAGCGAGCGCAGCCGCGTCGACACGAACTTGCGCATGAACGGGATCGCCGTCACCACCAGGACGAGCACCGCGACCGTCAGGAGCCCGGCGATGACCGTCCTCGACGGGGTGAAGGACTGCGACTTCTCCGTGCCCGTCAGATAGCCGAAGGAGAGCAGGAGCAGGATGTGCGCCCCCAGACCGAAGAGCTGCGAGGCGCCGACGCTCGCCACCGCGAGCCCCGGGCGCACCCCCGAGCGCTGGAGGAAGCGGGTGTTCAGGGCGACGCCGCCGACCGCCGCCGGGGCGACGATCTTCACGAAGGAGCCGGCGACCTGCGCCACCACCGTCCGCCAGAACCCGACCCGCTCGGGCACGAAGCCGAGCAGGCTCATCGCCGCCGCCACGTAGCTGAGCGCCGAGAACAGCACCGCCGCGGCCACCCACCGCCAGTCCGCCTCGCTGATCGTCGACAGCGGCGTGCGGGCGATCTGGGAGAGCAGGAAGTACGCGGCGACCGCGCCCGCGATCAGGCTGACCAGGGTCCGCGGCTTGATCCGCTCCAGACGGACCGGCTCCACCGGGGCCTGCGGGCGGATCAGCAGCACCTGCTGCCGGATCTGCGCGAGCAGGTCCTCCTCGCGGGCCTCGTCCAGGGCGGTGTCGAGGGCCCGCTTCTCGGCCTTCTTGTCCGCCTTCTTCTCGGCCTTCGTCTCCGCCCGTACGGCCTTCCGGTCCGCCGCCGCCTCGGCCTTCGCGAGCTCCCGCTCGTGCTTGGCCGCCTCCGAGGCCGCGAGCACGGCCTCCCGCTCCCGCGCGGACCGTTCCCGCGCCCGCTTCCGCAGCGTCGCGCGCGTGGAGCGGCTCAGCGCGATCGGCTGGAGCAGCGGCAGGCAGTCGGCGACGGTGTCCGGGCCGAGGATCTCGACGGCCGTGGCGACCGCCCGCTCCGCCCCGACCCGCAGACCGAGGGTGGTGAGCAGCTGGGCGATGTCCATCCGCAGGACCAGGTCGCCGGCCGCGATCTCGCCGCCCCGCAGATCGGTGAGGATCACCCTGCCGGAACGATCCACCAGGATCGCGTCCCCCGTGAGCCGGCGGTGCGCGATCCGCCGCGACTGCAGCGCCCGGACCTGCCGCCAGGCGCTGCGGACCAGCTCGTCGGTGATCTCGGCGTCGTCGAGCGAGTCCAGGCTCCGGCCGCCGATGTGCTCGTACACCAGCATCACGGCGTCCGGGCCGAGCTCCGAGGTGGCGATCAGCTTCGGCGCGTTCGCCCCGGCGGCGATCGCCGCGTACGCGAGGAGCGCCTCCTGCTCCAGGGCCTGGCGCAGCGAGACGATCGAGCGGCGGGTGGTGATCGTCCGCAGCGTGATCCGCCGCCACGCGCGGTAGAAGAAGCCGTGCGCCTGCTGCTCCCGGTCGACGACCGTGACGTCGAGCGGCGGCCCGTCCTCCAGGGTCACGATGTAGCGGCGGCCCCGGTCGCCGCTGTCCGCCGAGTCGGGCACGCCCTCGGCGCGCAGCGCGGTCACCGGCCGGAAGCCCACCCGGCGCAGACCGGCGAGGAGGGTCTGCCCGGTGGGCCGGACGTTCGGCGAGCCGACGGCGTACAGGGTGCCGTACGCCACCGTCCAGCCGATCAGGACGGTCAGGATGATCGAGAGGGCGGTGGTGTAGCCGGCCACCAGCATCGTGAACGCGTCGAGCAGCAGCACCACCCAGAGCGACACCCGCCAGCGGGGCCTGCGGGCCATGCCGACGGCCGTCATGTACGCGATCACCGGCGCGAGGTAGTTGTGCACCGGGTCCGTGAGCCCGCCCCCGGACTGCGGCTGGGTCAGCGCGTCCTGGACCGTGCCGGGCGCGGCCTGGGAGACCCACAGGTCGGTGGCGAGGGTGACGCCGTGCGCCAGGACGGCGGCGAGGACGCCGTCCGCGATGCGCAGCCCGTCCCGCTTGATCAGCCGCTCGATGGCGAAGGTGACCGGCACGAGCAGGACGGCGATGGACGAGACGAGGCCGGCGATCTTGACGAAGACGTCCGGGGTGCCGGTCGCCCCCTTGTTGATGTCCTGCTCCAGACCCGAGGTCGTGGCGTGGGCGAACGCGGCGACGGCGATGACGAGCCCGATGGCGAGCAGACCGACGAGCAGCCGCATCAGGTCGGAGGGCCGGTGGACGCGGGCGGCGAGCAGCGGCTCGTCGCCGGAGACCCGCTCGGGCACGTCGGGCTGAGCCCCGCCGGGAGGCTGCGTGTCCTGCCCCATCACCATGTCCGTCTCTGCCTGCGCGTCTCGTCGATCACGTTCTTGTGCGTCTTGTTCTTGTACTTGTCGCTCTTGATCTCGTATCACCAGTCACCGCCCGCACGATGGTGGCACGAAGAGCTGCCGCGCGGAGGCATCAGGGCCATGTCGGTGGGGTGAGGCAGGATGGGGCGGATGAGCATGGAGGAGCCCGTGGGGGAGACCGGAGAACTGCCCGAGTACGCGGAGCGGGTGCTCGACCTCGCCGACTCGATCCCTCCCGGCCGCGTCATGACCTACGGCGACGTGGCCGAGTGGCTCGGCGAGGGCGGACCGCGCCAAGTCGGCCGGGTCATGGCCCTGTACGGCGGGACGGCCCCCTGGTGGCGGGTGGTCCGCGCCGACGGCACGCTGCTGCCCGGCCACGAGCTCCGGGCCCTCGGCCACTACCGCGAGGAGGGCACCCCACTGCGCGCGGCGGGACCGGCGGCCGAGGGGCACGTGCCCAGGATCGACATGCGCCGGGCCCGCTGGGACGGAACTCACATCTGAGGCAGCCGCCCCGGTCGGCCCGGGCGGGACGGGCCCGCGAGGGTGGACGCGGTCCGGAGTACGGCTTGTCGGCGGCCCGCTTCGCGTAACGTCTTCGCTCGCGTCTCCCGAGGCGGCGGCCACGGCACACGGCCGCCTCACCCGCACCACCACACCCACCAGGACCGGCGAACCACGTGAGCTCCTCCTCCACCACCCGGCGTACGCCGCCGCCCCAGGGACAGCCGTACCCGGGTCCGGGACGGCAGCGGACCCCGGGCGCGTACCGACTGGTGCGCACCACGCCGGCCCCGCTGGATCCCCCTCAGCTGGACGCAGTCCAGCGGGAAGTGGTTGACCACACCGGCGGACCTCTCCTCGTCCTCGCCGGACCCGGCACCGGCAAGACGACGACGCTGGTCGAGGCGGTCGCCGCCCGCATGGAGAACGGCGCCGACCCCGAACGCCTCCTCGTCCTCACCTTCAGCCGCAAGGCCGCCGTCGAACTCCGCGACCGCATGGCCGGCCGGCTCGGCGGCCGCCGCCCGCCGCAGGCGACGACCTTCCACTCGTACTGCTACGCCCTGATCCGCGCCCACCAGGACGCCGAGCTCTTCGCCGAACCGCTCCGGCTGCTCTCCGGACCCGAGCAGGACCTCGCCGTCCGCGAACTGCTGGCCGGCCAGATCGACCTGGAGAAGGCGGGCCTCGGCCGGGTCGGCTGGCCCGACGAACTCCGCGCCTGCCTCACCACCCGGGGCTTCGCCGACGAGGTGCGGGCCGTCCTCGCGCGCTCCCGCGAACTGGGCCTCGGACCGGACGCGCTCGCCCGCTTCGCCGACCGGGTCGGCCGCCCGGACTGGAAGGCCGCGGCCGGCTTCCTCGCCGAGTACCTCGACGTCCTCGACCTCCAGGGCGTCCTCGACTACGCGGAGCTCGTCCACCGGGCCGTACCGCTCGCCCGGGACTCCCGCCTGCCCGCGTACGACGCGATCTACGTCGACGAGTACCAGGACACCGACCCGGCGCAGGTCCGGCTCCTGCACGCGCTCGCGGGCGACGGCCGGAGCACGGTGGTCGCCTTCGGCGACCCCGACCAGTCCATCTACGCCTTCCGGGGCGCCGACGTGAACGGCATCCTCGACTTCCCCTCCTCCTTCGCCGGCGCGGCCGTCCGCGTCCTGCGCACCTCGCGCCGCTCGGGTGCGAAGCTGCTCGGCGCGACCCGGCTGCTCGCCCAGCGCATGCCGATGCCCCGGCTCCCCGCCGACAAGGTCCGCGCCCACCGCGAGCTCGCCCCGACGCGGGACGGGGGACGGGCGGAGGCGTACACCTACCCCACGGCCTCGGCGGAGGCCGAGAACATCGCCGACCTGCTGCGCCGCGCCCACCTGGAGGACGGCGTCCCCTGGCAGGACATGGCCGTCCTCACCCGCGCCGCCGCCTCCCTCCCCTCCCTCCGCCGCGCCCTCACCTCGGCGGGCGTCCCCGTGGAGACGGACGCCGCGGACACCCCCCTCCGCCACGAACCGGCGGTGGCCCCGCTGCTGCTGGCGCTGAGGGCGGTGGCGGGGGGCGCGGGCACGCGCTCCGAGCCCCCGGTCGTGCCCACCCGTTCCGCCGGGGCGGAACGGGTGGGCACGACCGACGACGGCGCCGCACCCGCCCCGGACGGCGAGTCCCAGGACGCCACGTCCACGCAGGACGGCGACCCCGCTCCCGGTGCGGCGGGCACTCCGGACGCCCCCGGCACCGAAGAGACCTGGCTCCCCGTGGAGACCGCCCTCGAACTCCTCGCCTCACCCCTCGCGGGCGTGGACCCGGCGGACCTCCGCCGCCTGGGCCGCTCCCTGAGGGACGAGGAACGCGCCGCCGGCAACAAGGTCCCGCCCCCTTCGGACGTCCTCCTCGCGAGGGCTCTCGCCGAGCCCGAGCGCCTCGTCGCGCACGACCCCGCGTACGCACGCGGAGCCCAGCGCCTCGGGCAGCTCCTCCAGGAGACCCGCGCGCTGCTCGACGCCGGCGGCACCGCCGAGGAGGCCCTCTGGGTGCTCTGGCAGGGCACCCCCTGGCCCGGCCGCCTGGAGCGCGCCGCCCTCCGCGGCGGCCCCGCCGGACGCAACGCCGACCGTGACCTCGACGCCGTCTGCGCCCTGTTCGAGACCGCGGCCCGCGCCGAGGAGCGCGTCGGCGGCCGGGGCGTCCTCAACTTCCTGGAGGAGCTCGACGCCCAGGACATCGCCGCCGACACCCTCACCCGCCGGCACACCCGTCCGGACGCCGTCCGCCTGATGACCGCGCACCGCTCCAAGGGCCTGGAGTGGAGCCTCGTCGTCGTCGCCGGTGTGCAGGAGGGCCTCTGGCCGGACCTCCGCCGCCGGGGCTCCCTCCTCGAAGCGGACCGCATCGGCCGCGACGGCCTCGCCGAGCCCCTCAGCCCCGGCGCCCTCCTCGCGGAGGAGCGCCGGCTGTTCTACGTCGCCGCCACCCGCGCCCGCGACCGGCTCGTCGTGACCGCCGTGAAGGCCGCCGCCGAGGACGGCGACCAGCCCTCCCGCTTCCTCACCGAGTTCGGCGCCGAGCCGAAGGACGTCCCCGGCCGCCCGCGCCGCCCGCTCGCCGTCTCCGCCCTGGTCGCCGAGCTCCGCGCCACCACCGTCGACCCGGAGGCCTCGCCCGCGCTCCGCGAGGCGGCCGCCGACCGGCTCGCCCGGCTGGCCGCGCTCACCGACGAGGACGGCCAGCCGCTGGTTCCGGCCGCGCATCCGGACCGCTGGTGGGGCCTGTTCGAGCCGACGCGCAGCACGGCGCCGTTGCGTGACCGCGACCGCCCGGTGGCGCTGTCGCCGAGCTCCCTGGAGAACCTGGTCTCCACCTGCGCCCTCCAGTGGTTCCTGGGCCGGGAGGTCAAGGCGGCGGCCCCGGCCACCGCCGCCCAGGGCTTCGGGAACGTCGTCCACGTCCTCGCCGACGAGGTCGCCTCCGGGCGCACCCCGGCCGACCTCGACGTCCTCATGGCCCGGCTGGACTCCGTGTGGGACGCCCTCGCCTTCGACGCGCCCTGGAAGTCGGCCCAGGAGAAGCAGCACGCGCGCGTGGCCCTCGAACGCTTCCTGAGCTGGCACGTCATGGACCGCGGCGGCCGCACCCCCGCCGCCTCCGAGCACGGTTTCGACGTGACCCTGGCGGCGGGGGAGTACGAGGTCCGCATCCGGGGCTCCATGGACCGCGTCGAGACCGACGAGCACGGGCGCGCGTACGTCGTCGACTTCAAGACCGGCAAGTCGGCCCCCACCCGCGACGAGGTCGCCCACCATCCGCAGCTCGCCGTCTACCAGCTCGCGGTGCGCGAGGGCGCCCTCGACGAGGTCTTCGGCGGCGACCGCCCGGAGCCGGGCGGCGCGGAACTCGTCCAGCTGCGGCAGGCCGCCCCGAAGAAGGAGGGCGGCGACGCCCTGCCCAAGGTCCAGGCGCAGGAGCCCCTGACCGGGGAGTGGGTCGGCGAGCTGCTCGCCAACGCGGCGGGTCGGGTCCTCGACGAGCGGTTCACCCCGAGCACCGGCCAGCACTGCACGACCTGCGCCTTCCGCGCCTCCTGCAGCGCCCGTCCGGAGGGCCGCCAGGTCGTCGACTGACCCCGGCCGGGTCGCGGCCACGCGCGTGCGGGGCGACGCTGGTGGACGAGGGTCCGAACGCGAGGAGGCCCGCATGGCGTCCCACCGAAAGCTCCGCGCCGCGGCGGTCGTCTGCGCCGCCGTCGTCGTCACGGGCCCCGCCCCGGCCGCGGCCTGGGCGGCGACCGCCCGGGCCGACGCCGTCCCGTCCGGTGCCGCGGCGCCCGCGCCCTCCCCGGACCCGTTCGAGGGCCTCACCGCCGACGAGATCGGCGACCGGGCCGTGACCGCCACCCGGTCCGCGACGTCCCTGCGCATGACCGGACGGGTCGTCAGCGAGGGACAGCCGCTCGACATCGACTTCGCCGTCGACGACAGCGGCGAGTGCACCGGCGTGATGAAGGTCAAGGGCGGCACCTCCGAGCTGCGCCGCCTCGACCGTGTCACGTACATCAAGGGCGACGAGGCCTTCTGGCGCGCCTCGATGACCTCACAGGGGATACCGGAGGCGCAGATCGGGGCCACCCTCGAACTGATCAGGGACCGCTGGCTGAAGATCGCCCCGGGACAGGCGGGCAGCGAGGACCTGGGCGGCGTCTGCGACCTGAAGTCGCTCCTCGACGACCTGGACAAGGACGAGAAGCAGCGCAGGGGGCTGACCCGGGGGCCGGACGGCAAGGTCGACGGGACCCCCGTCGCGACCCTGGTGAGGAAGAAGGCCGGCGGCGAGACGACCACCGTGTCCGTCTCCGAGCAGGGCAAGCCGTACATCCTGAAGACGGTCAGGACGGGCGGGAAGGAGCCCGGCGCCGTCGTGCTCTCCGACTACGACAAGCCGGTCGACGTGAAGGCCCCGCCGGCCGACGAGACGGTGGACCTCTCGAAGCTGGACCAGGGCACGCCCTCGTAGAAGCGCAGGTGGGACCCGTGCGTGACCGGAGTGTCGGCAGGCCCGGCTAGCCTCTTCCGGTGACCCCGCGCATCACCGACCCCGAGCAGCTCAAGGAGCTGCTCGGCATCCCGTTCACTCCGGAGCAGACGGCCTGCATCACCGCGCCGCTCGCCCCGCAGGTCGTCGTGGCCGGAGCCGGCTCCGGCAAGACGACGGTGATGGCCGCCCGGGTGGTCTGGCTGGTCGGCACGGGCCAGGTCGCCCCCGAGCAGGTCCTCGGTCTCACCTTCACCAACAAGGCGGCCGGCGAGCTCGCCGAGCGCGTCCGCACCGCCCTCGTCCGCGCCGGCGTCACCGACCCCGACGTCATCGACCCGGAGAACCCCCCGGGCGAGCCCCGCATCTCCACGTACCACGCCTTCGCCGGTCAGCTCCTGACCGACCACGGCCTCCGCATCGGCCTGGAGCCCACCTCCCGCCTCCTCGCCGACGCCACCCGCTACCAGCTCGCCGCGCGCGTGCTGCGCGAGGCCCCCGGCCCGTACCCCGCGCTCACCCGGTCCTTCCCGAGCCTCATCACCGACCTGCTCGCCCTCGACGCCGAGCTCGCCGAGCACCTCGTGCCGCCCGAGCGGCTCCTCGCGTACGACTCCGAGCTCCTCGACGCCCTCGCCGGCGCCAAGCTCAGCAACGCCGAACTGCGCAAGGTCCCCGAGGCCTCCGCCGCCCGCCGCGAACTCCTCGACCTCGTCGTCCGCTACCGCGCCGCCAAGAGCTCCCGCGACCTGCTCGACTTCGGCGACCAGATCGCCCGCTCCGCCGAGCTCGCCACCACCCGGCCCGAGGTCGGCGCCATCCTGCGCGAGGAGTTCCGCGTCGTCCTCCTCGACGAGTACCAGGACACCTCCGTCGCCCAGCGCCTGCTGCTCTCCGGACTCTTCGGCCAGGGCCCGTCCGGCCGCGGCACCGGACACGCCGTGACCGCCGTCGGCGACCCCTGCCAGGCCATCTACGGCTGGCGCGGCGCCTCCGTCGCGAACCTGGACGACTTCCCCGAGCACTTCCCGCACCGGGACGGCAGCCCCGCGAGCCGCTACTCCCTCTCCGAGAACCGGCGCAGCGGCGGCCGTCTCCTGGACCTCGCCAACGGGCTCGCCGCCCCCCTGCGCGCCATGCACGCGGGCGTGGAGGCGCTGCGCCCCGCCCCGGGCGCCGAGCACGACGGCACCGTCCGCATCGCGCTCCTCCCCACCCACGCGGAGGAGATCGACTGGCTCGCCGACTCCCTGGCCCACCTCGTACGGACCGGCCGCGAGCCCGGCGAGATCGCCGTCCTGTGTCGTACCGCCACCGACTTCCCCGCCATCCACGCGGCCCTCGTCGCCCGTGACGTCCCCGTCGAGGTCGTCGGCCTCTCCGGCCTCCTCCACCTGCCCGAGATCGCCGACCTCGTCGCCGTCTGCGAGGTCCTCCAGGACCCGGGGGCCAACGCCGCCCTGGTCCGGCTCCTCACCGGCCCCCGCTGGCGCATCGGCCCCCGCGACCTCGCCCTCCTCGGCCGCCGTGCCCGCCTCCTCGTCCACCGCGGCGGCGGGGAGACGGATCCCGAGCAGCGGCTCGCCGCCGCCGTCGAGGGCGTCGACCCGGCCGAGGTCGTCTCCCTCGCCGACGCGCTCGACACCTTCCTCGACTCCGGCGGCACCGACGACGGCCTGGCCTTCTCCGCCGAGGCCCGGGTCCGCTTCGCGCGCCTCGCCACCGAGCTGCGCGCCCTGCGCACCTCCCTCGCCGACCCGCTCATGGACGTGCTGCACCGCGTCCTGGCCGCGACCGGCCTGGAGGTCGAGCTCTCCGCCTCCCCGCACGCCCTCGCGGCCCGTCGCCGCGAGACCCTCGGCCACTTCCTCGACATCGCCGCCGGCTTCGCCTCCCTCGACGGCGAGGCCAGCCTCCTCGCCTTCCTCGGCTTCCTGCGCACGGCCGTCCAGTTCGAGAAGGGCCTCGACAGCGCGCTGCCGGGCGGCGAGAACACCGTGAAGGTCCTCACCGCCCACAAGTCCAAGGGCCTCGAATGGGACGTCGTCGCCGTCCCCGGCCTGGTGGCGGGCCAGTTCCCGAGCGCCCGGGCCCGCGAGTCGTGGACCTCGCAGCCCCAGGTGCTCCCGCACGCCCTGCGCGGAGACGCGGCCACCCTGCCGGACATCGACACCTGGGACGCCAAGTCCCTCACGTCCTTCAAGAACGCGATGCGGGACCACCAGCACACCGAGGAACTCCGCCTCGGCTACGTCACCTTCACCCGCCCCCGCTCCCTGCTCCTCGGCTCCGCCCACTGGTGGGGCCCCGCCCAGAAGAAGCCCCGCGGCCCCTCGGACTTCCTCCGCGCGCTGTACGACCACTGCACGGCCGGCCACGGGGAGATCGAGGCCTGGGCGGACGAACCGGAACCGGACGCGCAGAACCCGTCCCTGACGGAGGAGGACAAGGACCTGGCCTGGCCGCTGCCGCTGGACGAGGGGTCGTTCAGGCGCCGCAAGGAGGCGGCGGAGGCCGTCCGTCACCGGTTGTGGGCGTACGTTCCGCAGGGCGACGGGGGCACCGCCGGACGGAGTCCGGGGGAGGGCGGGCACCGCCCCCCGGAGCGCGACGCCGCGGACCCCGGCCCCGAGGACCTCTGGCCCGAGGAGGAACCCGCCTGGGAGGACGAGGAACCCCTCTGGGACGAAGAGACCCTCCCCGAAGACACCCACAAGGACGCGATCCCCGCCCCCCGCGAGGAGCCGCGCCCCGAGGAGCCGCGCCCCGAGGAGCCGCGCCCCGAGGAGCCGGCCCCGCTCACCCCCGAGGACGCGAAGACCATCGCCTCCTGGGACCGCGACCTCACCGCCCTCACCACCGAGCTCCGCCGTGCCCGCGCGACGACCCGGGACGTCCTCCTCCCCGCGTACCTCTCCGCCTCCCAGGTCCTGCGCCTCGCCGCCGACCCCGACGGCTTCGCCCAGGAGCTGGCCCGGCCCATGCCGAAGGCGCCGCAGCCCGCGGCCCGCCGGGGCACCCGCTTCCACGCGTGGGTGGAGTCCCGCTTCGAGGAGCTCCCGCTGCCGTTCCTCGGCCCGGAGGACCTCCCCGGCGGCGAGGACTTCGCGGGCGAGCCCGAGATCCTCGACGAGCGGGACCTCGACGAGCTCAAGGAGGCCTTCGCCCGCACGCCGTACGCCCACCGCACCCCGTACCGCGTCGAGGTCCCCGTGCACCTCTCCCTCGCGGGCCGGGTCGTCCGGGGCAGGATCGACGCCGTCTACCGGGACCCTGAGTCCGGCGCGTACGAGGTCGTCGACTGGAAGACCAGCCGGGACCGCTCCGCGGATCCGCTGCAGCTCGCGATCTACCGGCTCGCCTGGGCCGAGCAGCACGGCCTCGCGCCCGAGGAGGTGGCCGCCGCCTTCGTGTACGTCCGAACGGGTGAGGTCGCCCGTCCCGCCCGGCTGCCCGGCCGTGCCGAGCTCGAGGCCCTCCTGCTGGGCGGGGCACCTCCGGACGCCGGATAGGCTCGGGGCATGAGCGAGACCCCGGACAGCGCCGTCCGCACCGTACGCACGTACGTCGAGCAGCACCGTGCCGCCTTCCTCGGCGACCTGGCCGAGTGGCTGCGCATCCCCTCCGTGTCGGCCCGGCCGGACCTGGCCGGAGACGTACGGCGCAGCGCCGAGTGGCTCGCCGCCAAGCTCACGGAGACCGGTTTCACCACGGTCGAGATCTGGGAGACCGACGGAGCCCCCGCCGTCTTCGCCGAGTGGCCCTCCGGGGAACCGGACGCCCCGACCGTCCTCGTCTACGGCCACCACGACGTGCAGCCAGCGGCCCGGGAGGACGGCTGGCACACGGACCCGTTCGAGCCGACGGTGGTCGACGGCCGGCTGTACGCGCGCGGGGCGGCCGACGACAAGGGGCAGGTGTTCTTCCACACCCTCGGCGTCCGCGCCCACCTCGCCGCCACCGGCCGCACCGCGCCCGCCGTCAACCTCAAGCTGATCGTCGAGGGCGAGGAGGAGTCCGGCTCCCCGCACTTCCGGGCGCTCGTCGAGGAGCACGCCGAGCGGCTCGCCGCCGACGCCGTGATCGTCTCCGACACCGGCATGTGGTCCGAGACCACCCCCACCGTCTGCACCGGCATGCGCGGGGTCGCCGACTGCGAGATCGAGCTGTACGGCCCCGACCAGGACATCCACTCCGGCTCCTTCGGCGGCGCCGTGCCGAACCCGGCCACCGTCGCCGGCCGGATCGTCGCCGCCCTCCACGACGAGCACGAGCACGTGGCGATCCCCGGCTTCTACGACGGCGTGACGGAACTCACCGACGCCGAGCGGGCCCTCATCGCCGAGCTGCCCTTCGACGAGGCCGCCTGGCTGCGGACGGCCAAGTCCCACGGCACCCTCGGCGAGGCCGGCTTCACGACCCTGGAGCGGGTCTGGGCCCGCCCCACCGCCGAGGTCAACGGCATCGGCGGCGGCTACCAGGGCCCCGGCGGCAAGACGATCGTCCCCGCCTCCGCCCGGATCAAGCTGTCGTTCCGGCTGGTCGCGGGCCAGGATCCGGCCAAGATCGAGCTCGCGGTGCGGGACTGGCTCGACGCGCTCGTCCCCGCCGGCATCCGGCACGAGATCGTCTTCGGCGCCCCGACCCGTCCCTGCCTCACCCCCCTCGACCACCCCGCCCTCAAGGCGGTGGCCGGGGCCATGAGCCGGGCCTTCGACGGCGCCAAGGTCCGCTACACCCGCGAGGGCGGATCCGGACCGGCCGCCGACCTCCAGGACGTCCTGGAGGCACCCGTCCTGTTCCTCGGCATCTCCGTCCCGTCCGACGGCTGGCACGCCCCCGACGAGAAGGTCGAGCTCGACCTCCTCATGAAGGGCGTCGAGACGACCGCGTACCTGTGGGGCGACCTGCCCGCCGCCCTCCACAGCGTCGCCCGCTGAACCCACACACCGATCCGGGGGAGTTGGAAGCAACCGTGAGCACCTTGAAGAACGCGCCGAGCAGCCCGGCGCCCGCTTTCGCGGACCGCCCGATCTCGCTCACCGCCCCGAGCGGCATCGACCGCGCCGCCCACCACCGCCTCGACGAGGCGTGGCTGGCGGCGGCCTGGAGCCACCCCACGACCCGGGTCTTCGTGGTCTCCGGCGGCCAGGTGCTGATCGACGACCGCCCCGACGGCACCACCGAGATCGTGATGACCCCGGCCTTCGAGGCCCCGGTCACCGAGACCCACCGCTACTTCCTGGGCACGGACGCCGACGGCGTCTCCTACTTCGCGCTCCAGAAGGACTCCCTGCCCGGCCGCATGGACCAGTCCGCGCGCCCCGCCGGACTGCGCGAGGCCGGACTGCTGCTCTCCGACCGCGACGCGGCCCTCATGGTGCACGCCGTGGCCCTGGAGAACTGGCAGCGCCTCCACCGCTTCTGCTCGCGCTGCGGCGAGCGCACGGTCGTCGCGGCCGCCGGTCACGTCCGCCGCTGCCAGGCCTGCGGCGCCGAGCACTACCCGCGCACCGACCCCGCGGTGATCATGCTGGTCACCGACGACCAGGACCGGGCGCTGCTCGGCCGTCAGGTGCACTGGCCCGAGGGCCGCTTCTCGACCCTCGCCGGCTTCGTGGAGCCGGGCGAGTCGATCGAGGCGTCGGTGGCCCGCGAGGTCTTCGAGGAGGCCGGCGTCACGGTCGGCGAGGTCGAGTACGTCGCCAGCCAGCCCTGGCCGTTCCCGTCCAGCCTGATGCTGGGCTTCTTCGCCCGCGCCACGTCGTCCGAGATAAACGTGGACGGCGAGGAGATCCACGAGGCCCGCTGGTTCTCCCGCGAGGACCTGGCGGCCGCCTTCGAGTCCGGCGAGGTCCTGCCGCCGTACGGCATCTCGATCGCCTCCCGGCTGATCGAGCGCTGGTACGGCAAGCCGCTCCCGAAGCCGGGCGACGTGGTCTGACGCGGTCCGCGCGCTCCGCGCGCCCGGCCCATGAGGAAGTCCCCGCTCCGGCGCCGCCGGACCGGGGACTTCTCCGTGGTGCTCACAGGTGGGTGAGGTGGCGCTTGAGGTACCGGGCGAGCGGCCGTTCGACGAGACGGTGGACCAGGTACGACAGCATCAGCATCCCGAGCAGCACGGCGACGAGCAGCACCCACGGGGGGACCCGCCCCGCGAAGCGGGTGAAGAACTCCCAGCCGATGACCTCGTGCAGCAGGTACAGGGGGTAGGTCAGCGCCCCGGCGACCGGCAGCCACCTCCACCGGATGCCGGAGAGCCTGCGGGTGGCGACCAGCGCCATCACCCCGAAGAAGGCGGCGAGCACGACGAGCACGGGCCACGCCGGCCGGTCGCCGAGGAAGGCGAGCCCCTTGAACTTGTCGACGGAGGGCGCGAGCGAGGCGCAGTAGCAGAACCCGACGACGCCCCAGAGCATCAGGCTCGGGCGGAACCGGTACATCAGGTGGAACGCCATGCCGGCGATGAAGAACCAGCTGTACTCGGGGATCAGGAGCAGGCGCAGCGGGCCGGGCGCGGCCGGGGCGACCAGGACGGTGGCCGCTCCCCAGACGCAGCAGAACAGCAGCACCCTGCGGTACGTCAGC
>NZ_JAINVG010000059.1 GCF_020400725.1 Streptomyces sp. NK15101
AACGCGCCGACCCTGAAGGACATCCCCGGCACCCTCTTCCTCGCCGGCGGCGCCCCGGTGACCGCCAAGGGCGCCCCGATCGCGGGCATCGGCGTCGCCGGCGCCCCCTCGGGCGACCTCGACGAGAAGTTCGCCCAGGCCGGCGTCGCCGCCCTCGCGAACTGACGTCCCCCAGCTGGTGGTGGCGCCCGGATCCCCCGCCGGGCGCCACCGCCTTTTTTCGTTTTTGACCTTTTAAGATCGGTACGTGTCACAGCGCAGCCGGACCGGAGCCCTCGCCCTCGCCGCCCTCGTACTGCTGACGGGCGGCTGCACCGCGGTCGCCGACGGCGTCAGGGGCACCCCCGGGGCCGCCGGGCTGCGCGACCCGTACTTCCCGAAGCTCGGCAACGGCGGCTACGACGTCGGGCACTACGGCCTCACCCTCGCCTACGACCCGGCCTCCGGCCGCCTCGACGGCACCGCCGAGATCACCGCCCGCGCCACCCAGGACCTCAGCGCCTTCAACCTCGACCTCGCCGGCCTCACCGTGCGCGGCGCGACCGTCGACGGCGCCCCCGCCGCGTACAACCGGGCCGGGAACGAGCTGACCCTCCGCCCCCGCGAGGAGCTCTCCGAAGGGACGGAGTTCCGGGCCACCGTCCGCTACTCGGGCGTGCCCCGGGCGATCACGGACGCCGACGGCTCCAAGGAGGGCTGGCTGCGCAAGGCGGGCGGGGCGGTCGCCCTCGGGGAACCCACCGGCTCCATGACCTGGTTCCCCGGCAACCACCACCCCTCCGACAAGGCCTCCTACGACCTCACGCTCACCGTCCCCGCCGGGGTCGACGGCTTCTCCAACGGCGTCAGGACCGCGCGGCGGACCGGGCCGGACGGGCGCGTCACCACCGTGTGGAGCACGCCCGAGCCGATGGCGAGCTACCTCGCGATGGTCGCGATCGGCCGGTACGAGACGGGGACGGCGACCGCGCTCGGCACCGTGCCCGTCCTGACCGCCGCCGAGCCGCCCGTCGCGGCGGGCAGCGCCGCGCTGCGGGGCGAGATCCCCAAGATCCTCGCCCGCCAGGTGAAACGCTTCGGCCCGTACCCCTTCTCCGCCGCCGGGGCCGTCGTCACCCAGAACGGGAACCTCGACTACGCCCTGGAGACCCAGACCCGGCCCGTCTTCCCGGTCGCCTCCTTCGACCGGACGACCCTCGTCCACGAGCAGGCCCACCAGTGGTTCGGGAACTCGGTCACGCCCGAGAGCTGGCGGGACATCTGGCTGAACGAGGGCTTCGCGACCTACGCGGAGTGGCTGTACTCGGAGCAGTACGAGCACGTGCCCGCGCGGACCCGCTTCGAGCGGGCCTTCGCCCAGGACGTGAACTGGGCCTTCCCGCCGGCCGCCCCGCCCGCCGCCGAGAACCTCTTCGACCCGCCCGTGTACCAGCGGGGCGCGATGGTCCTGCACAAACTGCGCGAGACGGTCGGCGACCGCGTCTTCGACGAGATCCTGCGCGGCTGGGCCGCGAAGCACCGTCACGCCAACGTCACCACGGACGACTTCACGGCCTACGCGGAGAGCGTGGCGGGCCGCGACCTCGGCTCACTGTGGGACGTCTGGCTGTACGGCGACGGAAGACCGAAGCGGCCCTAGGCCAGGGCCTTCCGCATCACGACGCACGGGCGGCCGTGGGCGAGGTCGGGGCGGCGGGCCGTCTCCTCGTAGCCGAGGGAGGTCCAGAAGGCCAGCGCCTTCGGGTTGTTCTCCAGGACGGCGAGCCGCAGCCCGGTGCGGCCCTCGGCGCGGAAGCCGGTCTCGACGTACGCGGCGAGCCGGCGGCCGTACCCGGCGCGCTGCGCGTCGGCGTGGACCATCAGCAGGCCGAGCCACGGGTCGGTCTGGAGCGGGTCGGGATGGCGGCCGAGCGTGATGGCCACGGCGACGAGCCGCCCCTCGGCACGGGCGAGGAGCACCTCGGCCGTCGGCTGCGCGAGTTCGTCGGCGAGGGCGGCGGCGACCTGCTCGGGCCGGATGTCGCCGGGATCGGGGAAGTCGCCGCTGAGCTGCTGGAACTCCTGGTTCGACGCGTACAGCGCGGTGAGTTCGGTGAGCAGCGGCCCGGGGAGGGCGTGCGCTTCCGTGTGCGGGAGGGCTTCGACGATCACGCGGGAAAGGGTAGGGCCCCGGCGGGATTCCGCCGGGGCCCCACTGGTGCGTGGCGTCCGTCAGAGGTTGACGCCGAAGTCGCGGGCGATGCCCTCCAGGCCCGAGGCGTAGCCCTGGCCGACGGCGCGGAACTTCCACTCGGCGCCGTTGCGGTACAGCTCGCCGAAGATCATGGCCGTCTCGACGGCGGCGTCCTCGGAGAGGTCGTAGCGGGCGATCTCGGTGCCGCCGGCCTGGTTCACGATGCGGATGTACGCGTTGCGCACCTGGCCGAAGTTCTGCGAGCGGGACACCGCGTCGTAGATGGAGACCGGGAAGACGATCTTGTCGACGTTGGCCGGGAGGGCCGCGAGGTTGACGTTGATCTGCTCGTCGTCGCCGCCGCCCTCGCCGGTGCGGTTGTCACCGGTGTGCACGATGGTCTGGTCCGGCGTCGACTTGTTGTTGAAGAAGACGAAGTGGGCGTCCGAGGCGACCCGGCCGGCGGCGTCCACGCCGATCGCGGAGGCGTCCAGGTCGAAGTCGGTGCCGGTCGTGGTGCGGACGTCCCAGCCGAGGCCCACGGTGACGGCGGTGAGGCCCGGGGCCTCCTTGGTCAGGGAGACGTTGCCGCCCTTGGACAGGCTCACAGCCATGGAAAGTCCCTTTCATCGTTCTGTCGTCGCCTGGAGAAACGCGGTTCGGCCGCCGGCGGTTCCCGCCGTCTCCAACGCGCGCGTGCCGCGTGGGGCGGCGTGCGCGAAAACAGGATGACTCCTTCCCGCCCCTCCGGGGAACATGGAGGGCATGTCCGGTCCGTATCCCATCCGCGGCTCCGTCTCGCTGCCCGAGGCCGAGCTCCAGTGGCGTTTCTCGCGGTCGTCGGGGCCGGGCGGACAGCACGTGAACACCAGCGACTCGCAGGTGGAGCTGCGTTTCGACCTCGCGGCCACCGACGCGCTCCCCGAGGTGTGGAAGGCCCGCGCCCTGGAGCGGCTCGCCTCCCGCCTGGTCAACGGCGTCGTGACGGTCCGCGCCTCGGAGCACCGCTCCCAGTGGCGCAACCGCGAGACGGCGGCGGTCCGCCTCGCCGCGCTCCTCGCCGAGGCGACGGCCCCGCCGCCGAAGCCCCGCCGGCCGACGAAGATCCCGCGCGGGATCAACGAGCGGCGGCTGCGCGAGAAGAAGCAGCGCTCGGAGACCAAGCGCATCCGGCAGTCCCGCGACTGGGGCTGACGGGGGTCCGCGGCCGAGCCGCGACCCGGACCGGCGCGGAGCCCACGGCCCGGACCGGTGCTCGGCCGTGGAGCCTCCGGTCCCCGGGCCTCACCCGAGCCGGCGGTACTTCCCCTGGTAGTACGTCAGCGGCCCGCCGCCTCCCAGGGGCAGCCCGACCGACAGGACCCGGCCCACCACCAGCGTGTGGTCGCCGGCCAGGACACGGTTCTCCGTGCGGCACTCCAGGACCGCGAGCGCGCCGTCCAGGAGCGGGGCGCCGCTCTCCTCCCCGCGCGCGTACGGCAGGTCGGCGAAGAGGAGCCGGTCGCTGACCCGGTTCTTCATGGCGAAGCGCCCGGCGACGTGCCGCTGGTCCTCGGCGAGGATCGACACCGCCCAGACCGGGACGTCGGCGAGCAGGTCGTCCATGCGGGAGCCGTTGCGGAGGCTGACGAGGACCAGGGGCGGGTCGAGGGAGACCGAGATGAAGGCCGTGGCCGTCATGCCGACGTCCTCGCCGCGCGGGCCGTCGTCGGGGTCGTGCGCGGTCACCAGGACCACGCCCGCAGCGAGGCGGGCCATCGCCGCCCGGAACTCGTCGTTGCTCACTCCCTCAGCATGAGGGATGGCGAGATCGGACACGGGGGGCGAGGAGGGGATTCTCTGGAGCACACCCGCACGCTAGCCCCGCCCTCCGCGCCCCGCATCGGGCCGGGGGACCAGCCGGGCACGGCCGCGGGACCTAGGTCCTGGCATATGCCGCAGGGCGGCAGGACCCGCCACGAGCTGCTGTGACTTGAGTCACAGAGGGCAGTATTTGCTGACCCTGTGTACCGGGTGCGCAGCTCGCTGTGATTCAGTGGCGGTGACAGTGCAGTACGAAGCCGATGAGAACCCTGGAGTTGCTGTCGAGGTCTCGGGGAGAGCGAGCGATGGAGACCGAGTCGGAGCCTTATGTCCGTCTCTCGACCCTGCGGCAGCTGCATCAGGTCGTGGCGGACCTCAACACTGCCCGGAGCCTGGCGGACACCCTGCAGACCGTCGCCGACGGTGTCGTCGCCGGTCTCAACTACGAGCTGGCCTGCGTCAACCTCGTCCGTCCCGACGGTGACCTCGTCGTCGCCGCCTTCGCCGGAAGCTCCGCCGCGGAGGCCCTGATCACCGGTCGCGTCGGCTCCCGCTCCTCCTGGGACCGCCGCCTCTCCATGGGCGTCTCCTGGGGCGACCTGCGGTTCATCCCGCACACCGAGGGCTGGGTCCTCATGGAGGACGACGTCCCCCAGTGGCACACCGACGGCCCCGCGCCCCGCTTCGAGGACGAGTGGCACCCGCACGACCGCCTCTACGCCCCGATGTACGCCCCCACGCTCGGCTCCGCCCGCACGGGGGGAGCGCCGTCCGGCTCCGGCCGTGAGCTCCTCGGCGTCATATCCGTCGACCGCCCGCGCAACGGCCGGCACCCCGGCCCCTGGGGCCAGGAGGCGCTCCAGATGTACGCCTCGCAGTCGGCGATCGCCATCAGCAACGCCCGCCTCCGCTCCAACATGCAGCGCGCCCTGGTCCGCCTGGAGCGCGAGCAGCAGGCCCTGCGGGCCAGCGAGGAGTCCTTCCGGCAGGCCTTCGAGTACGCCCCCTCCGGCATGGCCATCGCCGAGATGGGCGGCGACCAGCACGGCCGGCTGCTGCGCACCAACGACGCCCTGTGCCGGCTCCTCGGCCGGCCCGCCTCCGTCATGCGCCGCTACTCCTTCGCGGACCTCGTCCACCCCGAGGACATCGGGACGCTGCTCCGCACCTCCGCCGAGGGCGGCCGGGCCGAGCTGCGGCTCGCACGGCGGGACGGCACCTACGTCTGGGTCTCCCTGCGGAACTCGGTGGTCGCCGACACCGCCGACGGCCCCCGCTTCCTCCTCACCCACGTCGAGGACATCGAGGAGCGCAAGCGGCACGAGCTCCAGCTCGCCCACCGCGCCTCGCACGACGCCCTCACCGGCCTCCCCAACAGCGCCGAGCTGCGCTCCCGGCTCTCCGCCCGGCTCTGCGAGCGCCCGTCGGCGCCGGGGGACGAGGCGGCGTACGGCGGCGGGTACGACTCGCGGCGGGACGGCGGCTACGGGACGGGCCACGGCAGCGGCGGCTACGAGCCCTCCTACGACCTCTCGTACGACGCGGGCCACGAGCCGCAGCCGTACGAGCACGAGCACGAGCACGGCTTCGGCTTCGAGCCGGCGGGCGGCTCCGGGGCGTACGACCACCACGTCCACATCGTCGCGCCCACGGGCGGCGAGACCGACGACGGGACCAAGGGGCTCGCGGTCCTCTTCTGCGACCTCGACGGCTTCAAGTCGATCAACGACCGCTTCGGGCACCACACCGGCGACGCCGTCCTCATCGAGGTCGCGCGCCGGCTCACCACCGGCGTGCGGGACGGCGACACCGTCGCCCGGCTCGGCGGTGACGAGTTCGTCGTCCTCGCCGACGGCCTCGGCGCCGCCGACGCCGCCGACCTGGCCGTGCGCCTGCGCAACGCGATCATCCCGCCGATCCGGGTGGACGGGCGGGCGGTCCGTGTCGGGGCGAGTTTCGGCATCGGCTGGGCCGAGTGCGGGATGACCGTGGAAGAGGTCCTGAACTCGGCCGACCAGCGGATGTACGTGGAGAAACGCTCCCGCGCCAAGGTCCACCGACGGGCGGGCTGAGCCGCGCGCTGGTCCGTTCGGGGTAGGCTCGCCAGGTCGGCGACGGCTGGCGAGCATGGAGAGGATGACCCGGATGGCTGCCGGTAACGACGGCGCGAACAAGCCCGAGGACGACGATCCGTTCGGCTACCTGTACGCGGACGGCCAGGCAGCGGGCGCCCAGCCTCCGCAGGGCGGCGGCTACGGCTACCCCGGCCCCGCCCCCGCCCAGCCGGGCGTGCCCCGGACCTCGTACAACCAGGTCAGGACGGTCGGTGAGCGCCAGTACGGCCACCACCAGCAGCAGGCGTACGTGCCGCCGCAGCAGCAGGCCCCGTACGGCCAGCCGCAGGCGCAGTACGCGGCGCCCGAGACGTACGGCGCCCAGCCGCAGACCCGCGCGATCCCGGCCCAGCGCGGCGGCGGCTCCGGCCGCGGCCCCAACACCAAGGGCCTCCTGATCGGTGCGGTCGCCGTCGTGGCGGTCGTGGTGGTCGGCATCGCGGCGGCCCTGATCACGAATTCGGGCAACGAGGAGAACAAGGACCCCCAGGCCGGCGGCAACACCCCGACGACCGCCCCGTCCCAGGTCTCCGAGACGCCGAGCAGCGAGCCGAGTGCCGAGAAGACCCCGGAGGAGCTGCCGAAGCAGGACGCGGCGACGCTGACGCTGGGCGGGTCGGCGACGACGGAGACCACGGTGAAGGGCGCGAAGGGCACGAACGGTGCCTACGTGGCCTTCAACGGGGTGGGCGGCTCCGCGAGCTGGTCGGTCGACGTGCCGGACACCGGCGAGTACACGCTCCGCATCACGTACAGCGTGCCCGGCAAGGACGCCAAGACGTCCCTGACGGTCAACGGCGAGTCGCCCCGCGAGATCAGGATGAGCAACTTCGCGAAGGCCGCCGAGGGCGACTGGGAGAAGGGCTGGACGTACACGTACTCGTACGTGAACCTCAACAAGGGCGCGAACGCGCTCAAGATCTCCTGCGAGGCGGGGGACCAGTGCGAGGCGATCCTCGACCAGGTCTACCTGGAGGCCGGGCACACCGGTAACTGACGCCGGGGGCCCTACGGGGTCTCCTCGACCACCTTCACCCGCGTCAGCAGCTCCTCGTACGCCGTCGCGTCGAACTCGCCGGCCACCGGGGAGAGCACCGTCGCCGCCGAGAGGGCGACCGCACGGGTGAGGCGCTCGGGCCAGGGGGTCCCGTCGACCAGGCCCGAGAGGAGGCCGGCGACGGCGGAGTCGCCCGCGCCCGTGGGGTTGCCCTTCACGGCGGCGGGCGGGGTCGCGCGCCAGACGCCCTCGGGGGTGGCGGCGAGCATGCCCTCGGGGCCGTGCGAGGAGACCACCGCGCGGGCGCCCCGGCGGCGGGCGTCGCGGGTGGCCCGGTGCGGTTCGCGGGCGCCGGTGAGCTGGGCGAGTTCCTCGGCGTTGGGCTTGACCAGGTCGGGGCGGGCGGCGATGCCGCGCCGGAGGGGCTCGCCGCTGGTGTCCAGGAGGACGGGGACGCCGGCCGTCCTGGCGAGGCGGACGAGTTCCGCGTACGCGCCGACGTGGATGCCCGGCGGGAGGCTGCCGCAGAGGGCGACCGCGCGGGCTCCGTCGAGGAGCGCCGTGAAGCGGGTGCGGAAGGCGGTCCACTCGGCGGCGGTGACGGTCGGACCCGGTTCGTTGAGCTGGGTGGTGTCCCCGCTCGCGGTGTCGACGACCGCGACCGTGCGGCGGGTGGGGCCGGCGGTCTCGACGAGTTCGTCCCGTACGGGCGTCGGCGCGAGCTGGTCCCGCAGCGTCGCGCCGGTGGCGCCGCCCGCGAAGCCGGTGGCGACCGTCTCGTACCCGAGGGCGGCGAGGACGCGGGCGACGTTGAGTCCCTTGCCGCCGGGCCGCTCGATGACCTGGGTGACCCGGTGGGAGGCGTGCGGGGTGAGGGCGGGGACCCGGTAGGTGAGGTCCAGCGCCGTGTTGAGGGTGACCGTGAGGATCACGACCTGTCCGCCCCCCGTACTCGGTGTGAAGTCCTGCGGAACGTGCGTTCCGACGGGCACCGATCATGCCAAAGGAAAGGCGGTTGGCCCAGAGCCGCGGTCAACCGCCTTCACGAGTGACACCTGATCAGGCGGCCGTGTCCGCCGTCGGGTCGACGATCCACTCGCCCTTGCGCATGACGCCCCTGAGCTCGAACCCGGCGTCGAGGACGACGATGTCGGCGTCCTTGCCGGGCTCCAGGGAGCCGACGCGGTCGTAGACGCCGAGGAGCCGGGCGGGGTTGGCGGAGATGGCCTGGACGACCGATTCGACCGGCAGGGCGTCGACGGTCGCCGCGCGCTTGAAGGCGCGGTCCAGGGTCAGGGTGGAGCCGGCGATGGAGCCGCCCTCGACGAGGCGGGCGACGCTGTCCTTCACGTCGACCGCGAGCGGGCCGAGCATGTAGCGGCCGTCGCCGAAGCCGGCGGCGTCCATGGCGTCGGTGATGAAGGCGACGCGCTCGGGTCCCGCGTGGTGGAAGGCGAGCTCCAGGGCGGCGGGGTGGAGGTGGGTGCCGTCGTTGATGAGCTCGACGGTGATCCGCTCGTCCTCCAGGAGCGCGGCGATCGGGCCGGGGGCGCGGTGCCCGAGGGCGGGCATGGCGTTGTAGAGGTGGGTGGCGACGGTGGCGCCCGCGTCGATGGCCGCCCGCGTCTGCTCGTACGTGGCATCGGTGTGGCCGATGGCGGCGATGACGCCGTGCTCGGCGAGGAGGCGTACGGAGTCGAGGCCGCCGGGGAGCTCGGTGGCGAGGGTGACCATCCTGGCCTGGCCGCGGGCGGCGTCGACCAGCTTGCGGACCTCGGCCGGGTCGGGGTCGCGGAGCAGCGTCTCGTCGTGGGCGCCCTTGCGGCAGGGGGAGATGAAGGGGCCCTCGAAGTGGAGGCCGGCGAGGTCGCCCTGCTCGGCGAGTTCGGAGAGCAGTCCGGCGCGCCGGGCGAGGAAGTCCATGTCGCCGGTGACGAAGGAGGCGACGACGGTGGTGGTGCCGTGCAGGCGGTGGGTGTGGACGCCCTTGAGGACCTCGTCGACGGTGCCGGAGGTGAAGGAGGCGCCGCCGCCGCCGTGGTTGTGCATGTCGACGAAGCCGGGGACGAGCCAGTGGCCGGTCAGGTCGACGGTCGGGGCGCCCTCGGGCGCCGAGCCGGCGATCCGGCCGCCCGTGACGATCACGCGTCCGTTCTCGACCGTTCCGGTGGGCAGCACGACGTGTGCGCCGGCGAGAACCTTGTGATCGGCCATCAGGCGGAAACCTCCGAGTCGAGGGAGAGAAGGTCCCAGGCGAGGAGGCCCGCGCCCAGGCATCCGGCGGTGTCCCCGAGGGCCGCCGGGACGATGGCGGGCAGCTTCTGGAACGTGACGCGTTCCTCCACGGCGGCCCGGAGTGGTGTGAACAAGGTTTCCCCGGCCTCGGCGAGACCGCCACCGATGATGAGCGTGCGGGGGTCCAGCAGGGTGAGGGCGGTGACGAGCCCGTCGGCGAGGGCGTCGACGGCCTCCTGCCACACCCGTGCGGCGGTGGCGTCGCCGGACTCGACGGCCTTCGCGCAGTCGGCGGCGTCGGCCTCGGGATCGCCGCTGGCGGCGGCCCAGGCCTGGGAGACGGCGGAGGCGGAGGCGTACCGCTCCAGGCAGCCGCGCTGGCCGCAGCCGCAGTCGGTGCCGCCGGGGCGGACGACGATGTGGCCGATCTCGCCGGCGTAGCCGTGGGCGCCTGCCTCGATGCGGTCGCCGATGCCGATGGCTCCGGCGATGCCGGTGCCGAGGGGGACGAAGAGGAAGCGGTCGGCGCCGTTGCCCGCGCCGATGCGGCCTTCGGCGAGGCCGCCGGTGCGGACGTCGTGGCCGAGGGCGACGGGGACGCCGTCGAGCCGGCGGCTGAGGAGTTCGCGCATGGGAACGTCGCGCCAGCCGAGGTTGGCGGCGTAGACGGCGATGCCGTTCTCGGCGTCGACGATGCCGGGGACGGCGACTCCGGCGGCCGCGGCGGGCTGTCCGTACCGCTCCTGGCCGAGGGCGCGGAGCTCTTCGGCGAAGCCGAGGATGGTCTCGACCACGGCCTCGGGGCCGCGCTCGCGCCCGGTGGCGCGGCGGGCCTCGTGCAGCAGGGTGCCGTCCGCGCCGACGAGGGCGGCCTTCATGCCGGTGCCGCCCACATCCAGGGCGATGACGTGTCTCACGGGGGACAGTGTGTCGCTAGAGGACCCAAAAGGTCTAGTCCACTTTCGTGGATTGTTGCGCACGGATACAAATTCGAAGGCCGTCATGCGCTCATGCTTCCGCCGCAGTTGCGGAAGTGATACCCGAGTGGACTAGACCTCATGCCCGTACGCGGGAGAGACTTACGGCCCGAAGACGAGCAAACATGCAGCTCAACGACGAGCAAAAGGTGGATGAAGCCGTGGAGCGGCGACGATTCCTTGGACTGACCGCGGCCGCCGCCGCCCTCGGACTGACCGCGACGGTCGCCGGCTGCGGCGCCCTGGACGGCGACTCCGGCGACGTGACCCTGAGGCTGGTCGCCGCCGACTACGACCTGACCGGCGGCGACACGACCAGGAAGTACTGGGCCGACCTCGTCGCCGCCTTCGAGGCGAAGACCCCCGGCGTCAAGGTCGAGGTCCAGGTCGAGTCCTGGGACGACGTCGACCGCAAGGTCGCCGAGATGGTCGGGGCCGGCAAGGCCCCCGACATCGCGCAGATCGGCGCCTACGCCGACTACGCGGCCGCCGGACAGCTCTACGCCGCCGACGAACTCCTCTCCATACCCGTCCAGGCCAACTTCCTCGGCCCCCTCGTCTCGGCCGGCGAGTACAAGCGCACCCAGTACGGCATGCCGTTCGTCGCCTCCACCCGGCCGCTCTTCTACAACAAGGACCTCTTCCAGGAGGCCGGTGCCAAGGCCCCCGCCACCTGGGACGAACTCGTCGAGGCCGCCGAGAAGCTCAAGGCCGGGGGCGTCGCCACCCCCTTCGCGCTGCCCCTCGGCCCCGAGGAGGCCCAGGCCGAGGCCCTCATGTGGCTGCTCAGCGGGGGCGGCGGCTGGACCGACGCCTCCGACCGCTACGCCGTCGACTCCGACGCCAACGTGCGCACCTTCGAGTGGCTCCGCAAGAACCTCGTCGGCAAGGGCCTCACCGGCCCGGTCGCCCCCGGGAGGCTCAACCGCAAGGCCGCCTTCGCCGCCTTCGCGAACGGCGAGGTCGGCATGCTCAACGGCCATCCCTCGCTCCTCAAGGAGGCCGCGAAGAAGGGCGTCCGGGTCGGACAGGTCCCCCTCCCCGGCGTCGACGGCCCGCCCAAGACCTCCATGGGCGTCGCCGACTGGATCATGGGCTTCAGGCAGAACGGTCACCGCAAGGAGATCGGCGACTTCCTGAACTTCGTCTTCAGCGACGAGAACGTCCTGAAGTTCGCCGGGGACAACGACCTGCTGCCGGTCACCGTCACCGCCTCCACCCGCATGGAGACCGACCCCGCCCACGCCAACCTGCGCGTCTTCCTCAAGGTCCTCCCCGACGCCCAGCTCCCGCCGGTCGGCAAGACCTCCTGGGCCCGGGTCAGCGAGGACGTCAAGCAGAACATCGGCAGGGCCGTCGCCCCCGGCGGCCGCCCCGCCGAGGTCCTCGGCCGGATCGGCCGGGCGGCGACGGCGGCGGAGAGCGCCGAGTAATAAGTTGGGTCGTATGACCGAAGAGACGGTGGACGGCGGGAGCGGCCTCGGGGAGCGCGAGCAGGCCCTCCTCGCCGTCGAGCGCCGCTCCTGGCCCGGCCCCGGAGCCAAGGAGCGGGCCGTCCGCGAGCGGCTCGGGCTCTCCCCGACCCGCTACTACCAGCTGCTCAACGCCCTCCTGGACGACCCGCGCGCCCTGGCCCACGACCCGGTGACCGTGAACCGGCTGCGCCGGGTCCGGGAGGAGAAGCAGCGGCGGAGGGAAGGCTGAGCCTTCGCGGGTGACTCCGGCCACGCTGACGTGACCCCCGTACGTGGGTAGGGTCGGGAACATGGTCAGCAGCCTTCCGCACCCGGCCACGCCCACCGGACGAGACGGTCTGGCCGCGCTCCTCGCGCGCCCGGCGGACGCCGTCGTCGCCCTCGACTTCGACGGCACCCTCGCCGACATCGTCCCCGACCCCGAGCAGGCCCGCGCCCACCCCGGTGCCGTGGCCGCCCTCGCCGCCCTCGCCCCACGGGTCGCCTCCGTCGCCGTCGTGACCGGCCGGCCCGCCGGGGTCGCCGTCCGCTACGGCGGCTTCGCCGGCGTCCCCGGCCTGGAGCACCTCGTCGTCCTCGGCCACTACGGCGCCGAACGCTGGGACGCCGTCACCGGCACCGTCCGGGCCGCCGCCCCGCACCCCGGCGTGGCCGCCGTCCGCGCCGAACTCCCCGGCTTCCTGGACCGGGCCGGGGCCTGGCCGGGCGTCTGGATCGAGGAGAAGGGCCGCGCGGTCGCCGTCCACACCCGCCGAGCCCAGGACCCGGAGGGCGCCTTCGAGGCCCTCAAGGGCCCGCTGGGCGATCTGGCCGTCGCCCACGGCCTCGTCCTGGAGCCCGGCCGCATGGTCCTGGAGCTGCGGCCGCCGGGCATGGACAAGGGCGTGGCGCTCGCGAAGTACGTACGGGAGGTGGGCGCCGGGTCCGTGCTGTACGCGGGCGACGACCTCGGCGACCTGCCGGCCTTCGCGGCGGTCGAGAAGCTCCGCTCCGACGGGACGCCGGGCGTCCTGGTGTGCAGCGGCTCCACCGAGGTCCCGGAGCTGGCCGGCCGCGCGGACCTCGCCGTCCAGGGCCCGGCGGGCGTGGTCGCGTTCCTGACGGAACTGGCGGGGGCGCTGGGGGAGGGCTGAGGCCCGGAACGCGACGAGGGCGGTACGGAAACTCCGTACCGCCCTCTTCGGGGTGTGCGATCAGTGCGCGGCCGGGTTGGCGACGTTGATCGTCAGGTCGTCGCCGGCGTCACCGGTGATCGTGACGCGCACGCCGTGACCGGCGACCTTCACGCTGGCCTGCGGGGCCGTCGTGTCGTAGTACGCGTTCGGGTCGCTGTCGTCGAAGACCGGGATGCCCGGGACGGAGGGGGCGCAGGCCGCCAGCGTCTGGACGGTCTGGTTCGGGCCCTTGCCGGTCAGGACCTCCTTGTGGAGGCAGGTCGCGTCCGTGGCCTCCAGGCCGAAGGTCGCGTCGAAGGGCTGGCGCCGGTTGCTGGGCGCGGTCCCGTCGGCGTACCGGAAGGGGGTCGGACGGGCGTCGACGGCCATCGCCGAGCCGCCACCGGGGTGGTTGCTGACGTTGTTGTCGTCGTACGACCGGTCGACGTACCAGACCAGCATGCCGTTCTGGTACTTGAACCACTCGACCCAGTCCGGGGCGGTGACGCCCTTGCTGAACTGGTACGGGCCCTCGGCGAGGAGCGCGTCGGAGCCGACGTACTCGCGGTTCTCCACGAGGTAGTACCGCGGGGCGGTGGCCGTCTCGGTGCCGGTCGAGATCTTCCAGCGGCCCTGCGCGGTCCAGCCGCCGACGCCCTGCTCGACGTCGTCCGACGCCAGGGTGGTCCCGCCGGAGGTCAGCGAGATGTCGTCCAGGAACGCGCCGGCGAAGTGCACGCCGCCGTCGCTCTGGTAGCGGAAGCGGAAGAGGGACGGCTTGCCGGCGGCGTCGTACGAGTAGCGCAGCGTCGTCCACCTGCCGCCCGAGGAGCCGGAGACGGACGCGCCCGCGCGGGCCCAGGTCGCCCCGCCGTCGAGGGAGTACTCGGCGAAGAGGTAGTCGAAGTCGGCCTCGATCTCGTACCAGGCGCTCGCCTTGACCGTCACGCGCGGGGCGGCCGGCACGGAGCGGGTGAGGGACTGGTTGAGGCCGTCGGCGGAGCCGGTCCACCAGGCGTGCGCGCCCGAGACGGGCGTCGCGTAGGTGGTGCTGCTCGTCTTGTCCGGGAGCGCGATCCGGACGGCCTGCTCCTTGCCGGTGACCTGGAGCGCGGCCGGGTTCAGCGTGTACGAGCCGGTGGCGCCGAGCGGTGCGTCGGCGTAGTCCAGCCAGCCGAGGAAGAGCTTCTCCTCGGCGCCCATGAGGCCCGGGTGGGTGCCGATGCCCTCGTTGGCGGCGGCGCCGTGGCCCAGCCAGGAGCCGGAGCTCATCAGGGTCCAGAAGGCGGTGGAGTTCTCGCCGCCGTCGGTGTCGTAGTAGTCCGGCAGGCCGAGGTCGTGGCCGAACTCGTGGCAGAAGACGCCGAGACCGCCGTTCTCGCCCTCGGTGGTGTAGTCGCCGAGCCAGTACTTGGACTGGCCGATGCGGGCGCCGCCGGCCTTGTTCTGCGTACCGGCGACCTCCGGCCCGGTCAGGCCGTAGTCGTCGCCGTTGACGTACCAGCGGTGGGACCAGATGGCGTCCTCGCCCTGGGCGCCGCCGCCCGCGTCCTCGCCCATGCCGGCGTGCACGGCCTGGAAGTGGTCGATGTAGCCGTCGGCCTCGTCGAAGTTGCCGTCGTGGTCCCAGTCGTTGCGGTCCCAGACGTCGAACTGGGCGAGGTACGCGTCGATCTCGGCCGGGGTCTTGCCGGCGGCGATCTGCGCGTTCCACCAGGCGTCGCCGGTGTCCTGGATGAAGGCCCAGGAACCACCGGTGTCCTCGACGGAGTTGTCGCCGTAGGTGGAGGCGTTGCCGGGGACCTTGACCCAGTCCTCGACGGTGTTGGAGACCGAGTAGCGGCCGTTGGACAGCTTCTCGTAGAACGTCTTCATGGACTCGCCGGAGCCGTTGAAGTGGTTCTCGTAGTAGGCCTTCGAGAAGTCGGAGGTCCAGGCGTTGGAGTTGTCCGTGGTCCGGTCGGGCTGCGGTATCTGGTTGTGCAGCGGGCCGGGGACGGTGCCGAGCTTGCCGGAACCCTGGTCGCCGAACTCGGAGAGGATCGTGAAGATCTTCTCCTGGCGGGTGGCGGTGGTGGTCACGGTCTCGGTGAACTTGCCGGGCGCGACCTCGACGACGCCCTTGGCGTTCGCCTTGGCCTTGCCCTTGGCGATCAGGTCGATGGCCTGCTCGCGCAGCTGGGTGCGCTGCTTCGTGAGGGGCCCGGGACGGTTGTCGGGCCGGTGCGCGTTCGCACCCGCCGGTGCGGTGTCCCGGGCCTCCTGCGCGGCGGCGGGGGTGAGCCCCGCGGCGAGGAGTGCGGTGAGCGCCGACCCGAGGGTCATGCCCACGACAATCTTCTTCACGTGTCTTGCGATCCTTCCGCTTGCCTCTGGGGGGAAAACGGATCGCCTGGGGGAACGATCGCCGCGAGTCTGACACGGGAAGACCCCTCAGGAGGAGGGGTCGTCACCGATTACCGGCTACGGATTCCCGCTCACCGAAGCAACAGGTCCACCACGCCCGTCAGCTCCTCCTCACCGCTCCCCACGTCCAGCCGGCGGCGCATCAGCTCGAAGTAGGGACGGATCAGCTCCGGGCTGACGCCCTGCTCCTCGGCCGTGGCCAGGAACGTCGGCGTGCCCGCCACCTGCATGGCGAGGCCGGAGACCACGCCGGCGGTGTAGTCGCCGCTCTTGAGCTGGGCGGCGGTCCCGTGGACGCCCCGGGTCATGGCGGCGAGCCAGTCGGCGAGCAGCGGGGCGAAGGCGACGGGATCGACGTCCTCCCGCCGGATCAGCGCGAAGGCGTGCGCGGCACCGGCGAACATCCCGTACATGGCGCTGAGCAGGGCGACGTCGTGCAGGGCGGCGAATCCGGGGTCCTCGCCGACGTACTCGGTCCCGGCCGGGGCGGCGAGGGCGGGCCGGTGGAGCTCGAACAGCTCCCGCGAGCCGCTGTAGAACACGTAACCCCCGGCCTCGGGGACGCCGATCATCGGCGGGACGGCCATGATGCCGCCGTCCAGGTGACGGGCCCCCCGCTCCCCGGCCCACGCGGCACGGGCCCGGGCCCGTGCGGGGGTCGTGGTGGTGAGGTCGACGAGGTCCTTGCCCGCCAGGTCGACACCGTCCAGGGCGGCGCCGACGGAGTCGTCGTCGAGGAGGCAGACCACGACGAGGCCGCTCGCCGCGACGGCCGCGGCCGCGCTGTCGGCGACCTTCGCCCCCTCGGCGGCGAGCGCCTCGGCGCGGGCCGGGGTGCGGTTCCAGACGGTGAGCGGATGCCCGGCGGCGAGCCAGGCGCGGGCGAGGGCGGTGCCCATGGCACCGAGGCCGAGAAGGGAGACGGGGGACTTCGGCGTGCTGTTCTGCGTCATGCCCGAAAGGCTGCTGCAGGCCTCTGACCTGCTCAAGTACCCACTTTCAAGTGGGTGGTTACCCTGAGGTGAGCGAACAGGTCAGAAGGGTGGGCGAGTGGCGACACTGAACCGGCCGGGAGCCGGCACCGGCCACGTCTGCGGGATCGACACCGCGATGGAGGTGATCGGCGGCAAGTGGAAGGTGCTCATCCTCTGGGCCCTCCACGAACACCCCCACCGCCGCTTCGGCGAACTCCGCCGCCTGGTCCCGGGCGTCACGGAGAAGGTCCTCGCCTCCCACCTGCGCGAGCTGGAGGCGGACGGCATCGTCGACCGCGTCTCCTACGACGAGGTCCCGCCCCGCGTCGAGTACGCCCTCACCGAGTCCGGCATCCGCCTCAACGAGGCCCTGGAGCCGCTGGCGGCGTGGGGCAGGGAGCGGGCCGGGGGCGCCGCCGGGACCGGGGAGGCCGCCGGAGCCGGGGAGGCCGCCGGGACCGGGGGCGTCGTCGGGGCCGCTAGCCCCTGAGCGCCTCCAGCTGGTCCAGGAACCAGCGCTGCGGCGGCTGGGACGTGGCCGTGGCGGCCAGGCGCTTGGTGCGGTCCGCGCGCTCGGACGGGGGCATCGCGAGGGCCGCGTGCAGGGCCTCGGCCGTCTCCGAGACGTCGAAGGGGTTCACCGTGAGCGCGTCCTCGTGGAGTTCCTCGTGGGCGCCCGCCTCGCGGGACAGGACCAGGGCGCAGCCCGCCTCCGAGACGACCGGTATCTCCTTCGCGACCAGGTTCATGCCGTCGCGCACCGGGTTCACCAGAGCCACGTCCGCGAGGCGGTAGGCGGCCAGGGAGCGGGTGAAGTCGTCCTTCACGGAGACCAGGACCGGCTGCCAGTCCGCCGTGCCGAACTCGGCGTTGATCTCCTTCGCCAGCTCCTTCACCGCCGCCGTGTACGAGCGGTAGGAGGCGAGGTCCTGGCGGGAGGGGTAGGCCGAGGCCAGGTGGACCACCCGCTCGCGCCATTCCGGGTGGACGGTCAGGAGCTCCCGGTAGGCCTGCAGGCCGCGCAGGATGTTCTTCGACAGCTCCGTGCGGTCGACCCTGACGATGCTCTTGCGGTCGCCGATCTCCGCGCGGAGTCCCGCCAGGCGCTCGTCCACCTCCGGGCGGTGCGCGAGCGCCCGCAGCTCCTCGCCGTCGACACCCAGGGGGTGCGCCGCCACCCGGGTGCGTCCGAGGCCGCCCGCGCAGTCCTCGAACGCCGACGCCCAGGCCCGGGTGTGGAAGCCCAGCCGGTCCGCGCCGAGCATGCCCCCCAGGAGTTCCTCCCGGATGTCGTCCGGGAGCATCCGGAGGTACTGCGGGGACGCCCACGGGGTGTGCGTGAAGTGCCCGATGCGCAGGTCGGGGCGGAGCTCGCGGAGCTGCCCCGGGACGAGGGCCAGGTGGTAGTCCTGCACCAGGACCGCCGCGCCCTCCGCGGCCTCCGCGGCCAGCGCCTCGGCGAAGGCGCGGTTGTAGGCGCGGTACGACTCCCAGCGGCGGCGGAAGCCCGCGTCGAAGACCGGCTCGCGCGGGACGTCGTACAGGTGGTGGTGGAGGAACCACAGCACCGAGTTCGCGATGCCGTTGTACGCGTCGGCGTACACCTCCGGGTCGATGTCCAGCATCCGCACGCCCGGCTCGCCGACCCCGCGCCGGACCGCCTCCCGGTCGCCCTCGCCGAGGGCCGCGCACACCCAGAGGCTGTCCTGGGAGCCGATGGTGCTCAGGCCCGAGACCAGGCCGCCGCCGCCCCTCCGGGCGTCGAGCGAGCCGTCCGCGCCGAGGACGTACGAGACCGGGCCCCGGTTGGATGCGACGAGCACAGTAGCCATGTGGCGAACCTAGCCCGTCCGGTAAACGCTCAAACGTACGTATACGAGACAGGGCGATCCGGCCACGCACGGTCGCCGCGGCGCGGCCGCCCCGTCCCCGTGCTACGCCACCCGGCGCTGTGCGTACTCCGCGATCTCGGCCATCGGCGGCCGCTCCTCCGTGTCCACCGCGTACGTCGTCGGCTCGAAGCCCTTCTCGCCCCGGTCGAACTGCGTCAGCCTCGGCCGCACCAGATGGCCCCGCGAGAGCCGCAGCTGCGCCGTCCGGTAGATCGCCGCCGCCATCCGGCCCAGCGCCTGTCCGTCCTGGTGCCGGTGCTTGCGCACCCCCACGTCCACCTGCGCGAGCGCGTCCAGGCCCACGGTGTGCAGGGCGTCCACGAGCAGCCCCAGCTCCACTCCGTAACCGACCGGGAACGGCAGCCGTTCCAGGAGCGAGCGGCGCGCCGCGTACTCCCCGCCCAGTGGCTGCACGAAGCCGGCCAGCCGCGGCCAGTGGAGGTTGAGCAGCGGGCGGGCCACCAACTCCGTGACCCGGCCGCCCTGACCAGGGGTGTCGCCGAACGGGCGGTCGTACATCGCCTTGACGAAGTCCACGTCCGGGTCGGTGAGCAGCGGGCCCACGATCCCCGTCACGAAGTCCGCCGAGAAGTCCCGCAGGTCCGCGTCGACGAAGCACACGACGTCCCCGCTCGTCACCATCAGTGACCGCCACAGGACTTCGCCCTTGCCGGGCAGGGCCGGTATCCGGGGGAGTATCGCGTCCCGCGCGACCACCCGCGCCCCGGCCGCCGCCGCCACCTCCGCCGTGCGGTCCGTGGAGCCCGAGTCGATCACCACCAGCTCGTCGACGAGCGGCACCGACTCGGTCATCAGCTCGCGGCGGATCACGGCGACGATGTCCCCGACCGTCGCCTCCTCGTTCAGCGCCGGCAGGACGACGCTGACCTTCGTGTTCCGCTTGGCGGCGAGGATCCGCTCCAGCGGCCGGTCCGCCACGGACCAGGACCGCCGGTCCAGCCAGCGCTCCACCTCTTCCAGCACGTGATCTCCATCTCGCGGTTCGGACGGCCGGTCCAAGCGTCCGGGCCTTCGGTTACAGTCTTGAACAACGCGGATGCCCGATGCACGTCGGGGTGCCGACCGCGTCGGAGCGCAGGAACGAAAGTCCACCGCGCTTCACAATCGAATACCGCTCATCCAGAGGGGCAGAGGGAAACGGCCCGTTGAAGCCCCGGCAACCCTCCAGTCGGTTACCACTCGTCCTCCAGCGAGGTCCCCGGCTAGGGAAGGTGCCAAATCCGTCTCATGGCGAAAAATTCGTCAATGGGAAAGATGAGGAGAAAGGGCCTCGCCTCCATGGCTGTACAGACCGCTACCCCCGCCACCGTCGACCTCGGTCCCGCTTCCGGACTCTCCTGTCGCGAATGCGGTGAGCACTTCCCGCTCGGCCCGATCTTCGCCTGCGAGCTCTGTTTCGGACCGCTCGAAGTCGCGTACGACCTTCCCACCGGTGACCCCGAGGCGCTGCGCAAGCAGATCGAGGCCGGCCCCGCCAACATCTGGCGTTACGCCCCGCTGCTGCCCGTCCCGGCCGACGTCGCCGAGAAGCCGAACCTGAACCCCGGCTGGACCAAGCTCGTCCAGGCCGACAACCTCGCCCGCGAGATCGGCGTCGCCCCCGGCAAGCTCTTCGTCAAGGACGACTCCGGCAACCCGACCCACTCCTTCAAGGACCGGGTCGTCGCCCAGGCGCTCGAAGCCGCCCGCGCCTTCGGCTTCACCACCCTCTCCTGCTCCTCCACCGGCAACCTGGCCGGCGCCGTCGGCGCCGCCGCCGCCCGAGCCGGCTTCCGCTCCTGCGTGTTCATCCCGCACGACCTGGAGCAGGGCAAGGTCGTCATGGCCGGTGTCTACGGCGGTGACCTCGTCGCCATCGAGGGCAACTACGACGACGTCAACCGCTTCTGCTCGGAGCTCATCGGCGACCCGCTCGGCGAGGGCTGGGGCTTCGTGAACGTCAACCTCCGCCCGTACTACGGCGAGGGCTCCAAGACGCTCGCGTACGAGATCTGCGAGCAGCTCGGCTGGGTCCTCCCCGACCAGCTCGTCATCCCGATCGCCTCCGGCTCCCAGCTCACGAAGATCGACAAGGGCCTGCAGGAGCTCGTCAAGCTGGGCCTCGTCGAGGACAAGCCGTACAAGATCTTCGGCGCCCAGGCCGAGGGCTGCTCCCCGGTCTCCGCCGCCTTCAAGGCCGGCCACGACGTCGTCCGCCCGCAGAAGCCGAACACCATCGCCAAGTCGCTCGCCATCGGCAACCCGGCCGACGGCCCCTACGTCCTCGACATCGCCCGCCGGACCGGCGGCGCCGTGGAGGACGTGAACGACGAGCAGGTCGTGGACGCGATCAAGCTCCTCGCGCAGACCGAGGGCATCTTCGCGGAGACCGCGGGCGGCGTGACCGTCGGCGTCACCCGGAAGCTCGTCGAGGCGGGTCTGATCGACCCGAGCCTCACCACCGTCGTCCTCAACACCGGCGACGGACTCAAGACCCTGGACGCGGTGGCCGACACCTCTCAGGCGACCGCCACCATCCGCCCGAGCCTGGACGCGTTCCGCGACGCCGGCCTGGCGCTCTGAAAGGTTAAGAACACATGGCCGTGAACGTCCGCATCCCCACCATCCTCCGCACCTACACGGGCGGCCGGGCCGAGGTCCAGGCCGAGGGCGCGACCCTCGCCGAGGTCATCGCGGACCTGGAGAAGAACCACGCCGGCATCGCCGCCCGCGTCCTGGACGACCAGGGCAAGCTGCGCCGCTTCGTCAACGTCTACGTGAACGACGACGACGTGCGCTTCGAGCAGGGCCTGGAGACGGTCACCCCGGCCGGCGCGGGCGTCTCGATCATCCCGGCCGTCGCCGGCGGCTGCTGAGGCCCGACGGGCTCATCGAGTCTTACCGGTCAGTACGAATTGCCCCTTCCGCGCGATAAGCGGAAGGGGCAATTCTGCATGGTTGAGCGCGGTAGAGTTGGGGAAGTCCCCTCCGCTGCTCATGCCGAGCGCATATGAGAATGCGTCTCCGCACGACAAGAAGCAGCCAAAGTGCGTGCGCGTTGTGTACCTTCTGTGCGCTTTGCCGGGCCCGACTTGCCCCGTCATCTTGGGGATTCTCCCCAATTCCCCTTTCCGCCGCGCCCAGAATTATCGGTCGAATGACCTGTTGCAGAGGGCAGTTGGGCAGATACATTCAGCCGCGGTCGACGCGTTCCGGCGCAGAGGTCTGACCCGGGTCCGCGAAGTGCGGGTCCCGCGCAAGGGCCAGTAATAGGGGAGTTAGGCATGGCTCAGGGCACCGTCAAGTGGTTCAACGCGGAGAAGGGCTACGGCTTCATCGCGGTAGACGGTGGTGCGGATGTTTTCGTCCACTACAGCGCGATCCAGATGGATGGCTACCGCAGCCTCGAAGAAGGCCAGCGGGTCGAGTTCGAGATCTCGCAGGGCCAGAAGGGTCCGCAGGCGGACATGGTCAAGCTCGCCGTCTGAGCGCGGCGCGATCGGCCACCGACGCAACGCCGTCGAGGGGTCCGCATCCCTGAGGGGATGCGGACCCCTCGCGCGTTCCCGCCCCCGGCCCGCTCCGCCCCGGCCCGCTCCGCCCCCGGTCCCCTCCCGAAACCCGAGAGTCGCTTGCACTCTCATAGGGCGAGTGCTAATCATTGGCGTTAGCACTCGGAAGGTGAGAGTGCTACGAGGATCGGGCAGACGAGGTCGCCGGCCGGGTGGGGCAAGGAACCACACGGAGTCGCGGAGGCCGTCCGTCGCGGGCGTCGGCGCGGTCCTGGAGCGTTATCCACCCCATGTCCGGGAGGACCACTTCACATGGCCAAGATCATCGCGTTCGACGAGGAGGCCCGGCGCGGTCTCGAGCGCGGCATGAACCAGCTCGCTGACGCCGTCAAGGTCACCCTTGGCCCCAAGGGCCGCAACGTCGTCCTCGAGAAGAAGTGGGGCGCCCCCACGATCACCAACGATGGTGTCTCCATCGCCAAGGAGATCGAGCTCGAGGACCCGTACGAGAAGATCGGCGCCGAGCTGGTCAAGGAAGTCGCCAAGAAGACGGACGACGTCGCCGGCGACGGTACGACCACCGCCACCGTCCTCGCCCAGGCGCTCGTCCGCGAGGGCCTCCGCAACGTCGCCGCCGGTGCCAACCCGATGGCCCTCAAGCGCGGCATCGAGAAGGCCGTCGAGGCCGTCTCCGGCGCCCTGCTCGAGCAGGCGAAGGACGTCGAGACCAAGGAGCAGATCGCCTCCACGGCCTCCATCTCCGCCGCCGACACCCAGATCGGCGAGCTCATCGCCGAGGCGATGGACAAGGTCGGCAAGGAAGGCGTCATCACCGTCGAGGAGTCCCAGACCTTCGGTCTGGAGCTGGAGCTCACCGAGGGCATGCGCTTCGACAAGGGCTACATCTCGGCGTACTTCGCCACCGACATGGAGCGCATGGAGGCGTCGCTCGACGACCCCTACCTCCTGATCGTCAACTCCAAGATCTCCTCCGTGAAGGACCTCCTTCCGCTCCTGGAGAAGGTCATGCAGTCGGGCAAGCCGCTGCTGATCATCGCCGAGGACGTCGAGGGCGAGGCCCTGTCGACCCTGGTCGTCAACAAGATCCGCGGCACCTTCAAGTCCGTCGCGGTCAAGGCCCCGGGCTTCGGCGACCGCCGCAAGGCCATGCTGAACGACATCGCCATCCTCACGGGCGGCACGGTCATCTCCGAGGAGGTCGGCCTCAAGCTCGAGAACGCGGGCCTGGACCTGCTCGGCCGCGCCCGCAAGGTCGTCATCACCAAGGACGAGACCACCATCGTCGACGGTGCCGGTGACAGCGACCAGGTCGCCGGTCGCGTGAACCAGATCCGCGCCGAGATCGAGAACTCCGACTCGGACTACGACCGCGAGAAGCTCCAGGAGCGCCTCGCGAAGCTGGCCGGCGGCGTGGCCGTCATCAAGGCCGGTGCCGCGACCGAGGTCGAGCTCAAGGAGCGCAAGCACCGCATCGAGGACGCCGTTCGCAACGCGAAGGCGGCCGTCGAGGAGGGCATCGTCGCCGGTGGTGGCGTGGCCCTGCTCCAGGCGTCCAACGTCTTCGAGAAGCTCGAGGCCGACCTGTCGGGCGACGAGGCCACCGGTGCCAACATCGTCAAGCTGGCGCTCGAGGCCCCGCTGAAGCAGATCGCGGTCAACGCCGGTCTCGAAGGCGGCGTCGTGGCGGAGAAGGTCCGCAACCTGCCCGTCGGCCACGGCCTGAACGCCGCGACCAACGAGTACGTCGACCTCATCGCCGAGGGCATCATCGACCCGGCGAAGGTCACGCGCTCCGCGCTGCAGAACGCCGCGTCGATCGCCGCGCTGTTCCTCACCACCGAGGCCGTCATCGCCGACAAGCCGGAGAAGGCCGCCGCGCCGGCCGGCGGCGGCATGCCGGGCGGTGACATGGACTTCTGATCCTGACGGATCGGCAGTTCATCGCTGGACGCGAACGAGGGCGGCACCCCCACCGGGGGTGCCGCCCTCGGGCGTCGTACGGGACGGATCAGCGCACGTCGACGTAGTCCCCGCCGGTGAACCGGCCGGTCGCGTCGGTGACGGCCTGGGCCGCGGGGGCCGCCCCCGGGACCGGCCGGTAGGAGACCGAGCGGCCCGCCAGCGGCACCGCGTCTCCGGATCCGGGCTGGATCCCGACGAGGGCGCCGGCGGGGTAGGCGTTGCGGTAGGCGTAGGTGGGCTTGCCGAGGGTGAAGGAGGTCATCGCCGGGCACAGCCGGAAGGTGTTGGCGAGCCTCGGGTCCCAGGACACGGAGAGACGCCGATGTGCGGCCGGTAGGCGTAGGTGCCGGTCCACTGCCTGGTGGTCTCGCCGGGCAGCCGGTAGTCGACCCGGACCGGGTGGTCCCCGAGGGCGGTGCCCTCGGGGAGGACGACCGGCGCGTCCGTCTTCCAGTCGTAGTTGTCCGGGGTGAGCGCCTCCGCGGAGGCCAGGACGGCAGCGTCCGGAGCGGTGGAGGCCGGCACGCTGACCTTGATCCAGAGCGCGTTCGCCGGTGGCGCCAGGCGGTAGCGCCCGTCGTCCAGCGTGCTGCCGGTCGTGGCCGGCCGGTCCGCGTGCGCGGCCGGGGCGTGGACGACGGCGGGTGCGGCGATACCCGCCGAGAGAGCGAAGACGGCGGCCGCACGGACAAAGGCGTGCGGGAGCCTGCGCGTTGAGCCCGGCAAAGGGGCCCCCACAGGTCTGAGATCGCGGCCTCGCCGTGGTCGGGGCGGCCGCGTGGAGAACTTCAGCGCTCACCTGTTGAACATGTTCATTCGCTTTGTGGGGGTGCCGGGGTGATCCTGGAATGGCCTCCTCGTGAAGGGAGATCGTGATGGTCACCCTCCTGACGACGCCGGCCGACCGCGAGCTGGTCGTCACCCGCACGTTCGACGCCCCGCCGGCCCGCGTCTGGGAGGCCTGGACGCGGCCCGAGCACGTACGGGAGTGGTACGGGGCGGCCGGGCTGACCACGTCCGTCGTCGACATCGACCTGCGGGCGGGCGGCACCTGGCGCTGGGGCCAGACCGGGCCGGACGGCCAGGAGATCGTCTTCTCCGGCACGTACGAGGACGTCGTCCCGGCGGAGCGGCTCGACTACACGGAGGTCTTCGAGCAGATGCCGGACGCAGGGCCGGTCCGCGTGACCCTCACCTTCGACGCGACCCCCGACGGCGGCACGGCCCTGACCAGCACCTCCTTCTGGCCCTCGAACGAGATCAGGGACCAGGCGCTGGCGGCGGGCATGGAGACGGGGGTGAGGAAGCAGTACGACCGGCTGGCGGAGCATCTGGAGGGGATGGGCTGAGTCAGCGCCGGAACAGGGCCGTCCAGAGGAAGGACTCGCCGAATACCGGGGAGTCGGCGCTCTGCGCGCGCATGCGCCGCAGCTCGATCTCCGCCAGGTCGGCGAAGACCGCGCGGAGCGAGGCGTCGGTGTAGGCGAGCCCGCCGTGCAGCTTCCCGTCCCGGTAGAAGTCGGCGTCCGGGAGCTCGGAGCCCATGCCGCCCTCGCCGGCCGCGAACGCGGTGAGCGCGAAGCGGCCGCCGGGGGCGAGGACGCGGTCGAGGAGGGCGAGGTGGCTGATGCGGCGGTGCGGGGGCAGGTGGTGGAAGCAGCCGGAGTCGTAGACGAGGTCGTACGGCCCGTCGAGGGGCGCGGTGAAGGCGTCGCCGCACAGGAACCGCACGTTCCCGGTGCCCGCCCGGGCGGCCCGCTCCTCCGCCCAGGCGATCGCGGCGGGCGAGAGGTCGACCGCGGTGACGTCGAAGCCGGCCGACGCGAGGTACAGGGCGTTCCGGCCGGGCCCGCAGCCGAGGTCGAGCGCCCGGCCGCCGGCCGGGAGCAGGCCCTGCTCGACGTACGACACGAGGTTCTCGTCGGGCTTGTCGACGAAGAACGGCACGGGCTTGTCCCGGTCCGCGTAGAACCCGTCCCACCACTCGGCCCCGCCCTCGGTCCACCGGTCGGCACCGGGCGAGAACAGGCCGTCGAGCAGGGTGAGGACGTCGTCGACGGTGCGGACGGTGCGGTCGGTCTGGCTCATGTGGATCTCCCCTCCGAGTCCCCCAAGAATACGGGGAGTTGGGGTGAAAGCCCAGGTCAGAGGTGGTGTGTGCATTCGTTGTGCGGGGGATGGGCGGCCTGTCGACGGGCGGGCGGGCCGCCTGGGCGGGGGAGGCGTACGCGTCCCGGGGAAGCCCCCTCAGGGCCCGGGAAGGGGCCTCTGGGTGGGATGCCGAGCCATGTTTCCGGCGCCTTTCATTCGCTTGAATGTACGATCCGGCTGCCGACAGGGGGGTCCCGCCGGCCCCCGGCCGCGCGGTCCGCTCCGCGCCGCCGTCACCTGCCTGTCGTGTCCGCCCTCCCCCGTCGTACCCGCCCTCACTCCCGTACGAGGGGACACGTACTTGTCCGTCCGAAGAGCCGTCGCGCTCGCACTGAGCGCGGCCCTGGGCATCACCGGCCCGGCGGCCGCCACACCTTCCGCACTGGCGGCCACCGCTTCCGACGCGCCGTACGACGTGACGATCCCCGCGCCGGCGGACGCCGCCGGAACGGGTGACATGGTCCTCGTCGCGGCCGGGCCCCCGGGCGTTTCCCGTCCGGGCGTTTCCCGTCCGTCAGGCCGGCGGGGCCAGCAGCCCGGCCTCCTGGCCCGAGCGGCGCAGCGACTCCGCGACGAAACCGTTCGCCTTCAGCTCCTCCACCGCGTCCCGGAGGAAGGCGACCGTCTCGGGGCGGCGCCCGACCGTCGTCCCCACGGCCTGCCGGATCTCCATGAACCGGCCCTCGATCAGCCGCACGTCCGGATGCGCCGCGGCGTACGCGGTCATCGGCTGGCGGATGCCCGCGCCCGCCTCCAGGCCCTCCGCCCGGAACGTGTCGACGCCCTCCTCGCCGCGCACCACGGTCGCGTGCACGAGGTTCCTCGACAGGAACAGGTCGTACGCGGAGCCCTTCTTGACCCCGATCCGCACGCCCGGCGCGTCCACCTCCTCCACGGTGGTGAGCGCCGAGCCGCGCGGCACGGCGTACACCCCCTCGATGACGACGTACGGGGCGGTGAACGCGACCTCCGTCTCCCGCGCCGGGTCCACCGCGAGGAAGCAGAGGTCGGCCCGGCCGTCCGCCATCGCCTCGAAGGACTTCCGCGCCGCGTCGAAGCAGAGCAGCTCGACGGGAAGCCCGAGCCGCGCCCCGATCTCCCGCGCCAGGTCCACGGTGATCCCGCCCGGCGCCTCTGGCGTGCCCTGCGCGAGCACCGGATTCCCGAGGTTGATCGAGGCCCGCAGGACTCCGGTGGGGGCGAGGTCGGCGGCGGGGGACTTCGGCGCGGTCGTCATGGGGCGGAGTCTAGGCCTCGGCGTTCCGGTGGACACGGTCGAGGAGCTCCAGTTCCTCCCGTGTGAGGCGGAGGGCGCCGGCGGCGACGTTGGCGGTCAGATGGGCGGGGTCGCCGGTGCCGGGGATGGCCAGGAGGTGGGGGCCCTGGTGGAGGGTCCAGGCGATGCGGACCTGGGCCGGGGTGGCGTCGTGGGCCGCCGCGACGGCGAGGACCTCCTCGCTCTCCGGGGCGGTCGCCCCCGTCTCGCGTCCGGCGGCGGCGATCGCGTAGAAGGGCACGAAGGCGATGCCCTGCTCGCCGCAGTGGCGGACGAACTCCTCGTACTCGGGGCGGACCCCGATCCCGTACATGTTCTGCACGCAGACCACGGGGGCGATCTCCCGCGCTTCGGCGAGGTGCGCCGGGGTGATGTTGGAGAGGCCGAGGTGGCGGATGAGGCCCGCCTCGCGGAGCTCGGCGAGCGCGCCGAAGCGCTCGGCGACCGAATCGGGTCCGACGACACGGAGGTTGACGACGTCGAGGTGGTCGCGGCCGAGCTGCCGCAGGTTCTCCTCGACCTGCGCGCGCAGCGCGGCCGGGGTCCGGGCGTGCTCGCTCCAGGCGCCCGAGGCGTCACGGGCCGGGCCGACCTTGGTGGTGATGACCAGGTCGTCGGGGTAGGGGCCGCCGAGGGCGCTGTTGATCAGCTCGTTCGCGGAGCGGAGCGGCGAGAAGTAGAAGGCGGCCGTGTCGATGTGGTTGACGCCGAGGTCGACCGCCTTGCGCAGCACGGCCATCGCGCGGTCGCGGTCCATCGGTACGGCGTTCGCGACGAGCGCCTCGCCGTGCTGGGGGAGCCGCATGGCGCCGAAACCGACACGGTTGACGGGGAGGTCCCCGCCGAGGGCCCAGGTGCCGGAGTCGGAGGCGTGGGGGGCGGGGACCGGGGCGGTGGTGGCCTTGTCCGTCGCGGTCGGGTCTGCGGTGGTCGAGTCTGTGGTCGTCATGGCGGGGATGATCTCCCGGGGGAGGGCGTGATGCCAGCGGATCGCCGTTCCCCTCAGCCCTCGGCCGCCGGTGGCCGCCCCACCGTGAACGCCTCGCCGTCCTGGAACTCGATCAGGAGTCCCCTGTCCGTGAGGAAGAGCCAGCAGGCGTGTCCCTGGTCCAGGATCGCGTCGGCGTGCCGTGCCGTCAGGGCGGCCGGCAGGGCGATCGACGGGACCAGGAGGTTGTCCCAGAAGACGATCACCAGTTCGTCGGGGGCGGCGTACGCGTCGAGCAGGCCGGCCAGCGTCCCGCCCTCGAACTCCTCGCGCCGTTCGACGGCTTCGGCCCCCCGCCAGTCCACCCGGGCCGAGCCGATCGCCTCGAACCGGTTCAGGCTCACCCGGGCGAACGCGCGGTGTTCCTCGTACGAGAGGAGCAGGGCGTCCTCGCCCAGGAGGCCCAGGACGTCGGCGATGTACTCCGGGCGGGTTCCGTACGACTCACGTGCGCTCATGCCGTGAGTCAAACAGATCCGTGGGTACGGGGGTTGGCCCCACCTCGGACCCGCCGGTCCGCCGGATGGGCCCCCGTCGCCCCGCCCGCGAGGCTGTGCGCATGACGACGAACCGTGGACGCAAGGCCCTGATGCTCGCCCTCTCCGCCGCCGCCGTGGCCGGCGTCGGTCTCGCCGGCGGCGGTGCCGCCCCCGCCGCCGCTGCCGGGCTGGACTGGGGCGACTGCGACCCCGCCGTGAAGCCGCTGCCGGGGCAGCGGTGCGCCACCCTCTCCGTGCCCCTCGACTACACCGACCCCGACGGCGAGCAGATCGGCCTCGCCGTGGCCCGGCTGCCCAGCACCCGGCCCGAGGCGCGGCGCGGGACGCTCATGGTGATCCCGGGCGGGCCGGGCAGCTCCGGTGTGCAGCGGCTCGGGCAGAAGGGGGCCGCGCTGGCGAAGGAGACGAACGGCGCGTACGACCTGGTGGCCTTCGACCCGCGCGGCGTCGGCGGCTCCGCGAAGGCCCGGTGCGGCTTCGCCGAGGACGACCGGCGTCTGGTGACCCTGCGGTCCTGGCCGGCCGCCGACGGCGCCATCGGCGAGAACACGGCCCGCTCCCGGCGGATGGCCGAGGCCTGCGCGCGCAACGGGGGCGCGATGCTGCGCGGGCTGACCACGGCCAACCAGGTGCGGGACCTGGACCGGCTGAGGCAGGCGCTCGGCGAGCGGAGGCTGTCCGCGTGGAGCGTGTCGTACGGGACGTACGTGGCCGCCGTGTACGCCCAGAGGTTCCCGGAGCGCACCGACCGCTGGGTCCTCGACAGCAGCTCCGACCCCGACCCGAAGCGCGTCGCCCGGGGCTGGCTGGCGGGCATGGCGCGCGGCGCCGAGGACCGCTTCCCGGACTTCGCGGCCTGGGCCGCCCATCCGGACCGGGCCGGCGAAGGGCTGCGCATCGCCGAACGTCCCGAGGAGGTACGGCCCCTGTTCCTCGGCCTCGCCGCCCGCCTCGACCGTGAGCCGCGCACCTCGGCGACCCCCGGCACGCCGCTGACCGGCACCGTGCTGCGGCAGGCGCTCCAGCAGGCGCTGTACTCCGACGCGGCCTTCCCGGCCTTCGCGCGTCTGATGTCCCAGGCCCTCGACCCGGCGGGCGTGCCGGTTCTTCCGGCCGAGCTGACCGGTCCGATGCCCGACGAGGCGGCGACCGTCAGCGTGGGCGTGATCTGCAACGACGTGGACTGGCCCGCCTCCGTGCCGGCGTACGGGCGGGCCGTCGCCGCGGACCGGGAGCGGTACCCGCTGACGGCCGGGATGCCCGCGAACATCACGCCGTGCGCCTTCTGGAAGGGCGGCGCGGTGGAGAAGCCGACCCGGATCACCGACCGGGGCCCGTCGAACGTGCTCATGATCCAGAACCTGCGCGACCCGTCGACCCCGCACTCCGTGGGCCTCAAGATGCGCGAGGCCTTCGGCGACCGGGCGCGGCTCGTCTCGGTCGACAGGGGCGGCCACGCGGTCTACCTCGGGAACGGGAACGCGTGCGGCGACCGGGCCGTGACCCGCTTCCTGACCGAGGGCGTGCGGCCCGCGGGGGACGTTCTCTGCCGGTGACCGTGAGGGCCTACGCGGTGGTCGCGTGCAGCGCCCCGCGCAGGTGCCCCCCGGAGGCCTTCAGCCGCTCGGCGGCCGTGGGGGCGTCGACGTCGGCGAGGATCATGAGGATGGCGTTCTTCACCTCGCCGTCGGCGGCGGCGAGCGCGGCCTCGATCTGCTCGTCCGGCGCGCCGGTGGCCAGGGCGACGATCCGCCGCGAGCGGGCCTGGAGCTTGTCGTTGGAGGCGCGGACGTCGACCATCAGGTTTCCGTAGGTCTTGCCGAGGCGGATCATCGTGAGGGTCGAGATCATGTTGAGGACGAGCTTCTGGGCCGTGCCGGCCTTGAGGCGGGTGGAGCCGGTGAGGAGCTCGGGCCCGGTGACGACCTCGATGCCGTGCTCGGCGGCGGCGGCGAGCGCGCTGTCCTCGTTGCAGGAGAGGCCGATGGTCAGCGCCCCCTGGGCGCGGGCGTGTTCGACGGCGCCGACGGCGTACGGGGTGCGGCCGGAGGCGGAGACGCCGACGACGGTGTCGTCGGCGGTGAGCCCGAGCGCGGTGAGATCCGCGACCGCGAGTTCCCTGGAGTCCTCGGCGCCCTCGACGGCCCTGACCATGGCGGTGGGGCCGCCCGCGATGAGGCCGACGACCTGCGACGGGTCGGTGTTGAAGGTGGGCGGGCACTCGCTGGCGTCGAGGACGCCGAGACGGCCCGCGGTGCCCGCGCCCAGGTAGATCAGGCGCCCGCCGCGGGCCATGCGGGCGGCGGTGGCGTCGATGGCGGCGGCGATCACGGGGAGCTGCCGGGCGACGGCCTCGGGGACGCTCCGGTCCTCGCCGTTCATGAGGCGGGCGATGTCCAGCGTCGGGAGCCGGTCGATCTCGGCGAGCTCGGGGCGGAAGGCCTCGGTGGTGAGGGTGGCGAGCTGGGCGCGGAGTTCGGAGTACGAGGTGGGCACGGGGGCTCTTTCGGGACGGCGGCGTCGTCGGCGCCGGTGGACGTGTGGGTCAGCGGGTCCGGGGGGAGTGGCGGTGGGCGAGGGCTTCGTACGAGGCGGCGAGGGCGGGGGCCGCCGTCTCGTACGTGCGCTGGGTGACGCAGGTGAACAGGCAGTCCACGACCAGGAGTTGGCTGGTGCGGGACGACATGGCGGCGGGGCGCAGTTCGCTCTCGCGGGCCGTGGAGGTGGTCAGGACGTGGTCGGCGTACTGGGTGACGGGGCCGTCCGGGCGGCCGGTGATGGCGACCGTGGTGGCGCCGTGGTCGAAGGCCACGCGGAGGGGTTCTATGACGTCGCCGGTGGAGCCGGAGTGGGTGATGGCGATGGCGACGTCGCCGGAGCGGAGCTGCACGGCGTTGGTGACGGCGAGGTGCGGGTCGCTGTGGGCGTGCGCGATCAGGCCGATCCGGAGCAGCTTCTGGCCGAGGTCCTGGGCGACGAGGCCGGAGGCGCCGATGCCGTAGATGTCGATGCGGCGGGCGGCGGCGAGCGCGGCGACGGCGGCGCCGAGCTGGACGGTGTCGAGCCCGGCGGCGGTGTCGGCGAGGGTCTGCTGCTCGTCGTAGGCCAGCTTGGCGACGACGTCGGCGACGGGGTCGTCGACGGCGATGTCGGCGGTGACGGCCGGGGCGCGGCCGGACTGCTGCTGGGCGGCCAGGCCGGCGAGGGCGAGGCGGAGGTCGCGGTAGCCGGGGTAGCCGAGGAGCCGGGCGGTGCGGACGACGGTCGCCTCGCTGGTCCCGGTGAGCTCGGCGAGGCCGGTGACCGTGAGGGCGGCGCAGCCGGCCGGGTCTCCGGCGACGGCCTCGGCGACCCGCTGCATGGAGCGGGTCATGGACGGTACGAGGGTCCGCACCTTGGCCGCGAGCGCGGCGGGGGCGGGGGGCGCGTCACCGGTGAAACTTTCCTTCACTTCATTGGTCACACCTGAAAGATACTTTCGGCAGGTGGGGGCGACAAGACCCCGTGAGGCCTCTTCGGTCCCGGATCCGCCGGGGCCCTCGGTCTTTTTCGTGTGGGGGGCGCGCGCCGGGTGACAATGAGTGCATGGACGACATCGACCCCGTGGAGCAGGCGCTGCACGCCGCTCGCGCGCTGGTTCTGGCCGACCTGGTGGCCCGGCAGGTGGCCGCGGCCCAGGTCGTGTCGATGGTGGAGGACGCGGTGACCCACCGGCGCTGGTGGGTCGAGCAGTGGCCCGAGGGGGTGTCGTACGTCGCCGGGCTCGTCGCCCAGGACGTGCAGGACGCCCTGCTCGAACGGTACGGACGCTGGCCGCTCTGCCCGGTCTGTTCCTCGGGCGACCCGCACGCCCTCGACGTGGAGCCGGAGCTCGGCCCCGACCCGCACTGGGTCTGCGGCAAGCAGGGCGTGGTGGTGGCCCCGGTGGGCGGCCTGACGTGACGGGAGCTTCCGCGTGACCCTCTACATCGACCCGCCGACCTGGCCGGGCCACGGCCGCATGTGGTCGCACCTGGTCAGCGACGTCTCCTTCGAGGAGCTGCACGCCTTCGCCGCCTCGATCGGCGCCCCGCCGCGCGCCTTCGAGCGGGACCACTACGACATCCCCTCCGACCGGTACGCGGACGCGGTGGCGGCCGGCGCGGTCGAGGTCGGCTCGAAGGAACTGCTCCGGCACCTCACGAAGGCGGGGCTGCGGCGCCCGAAGGGCCGACCGGTCGCCTGACGTCCTCCCGGGGCCTGCGCCGCTCCAGGGCCACCCGGTCACCTGACGTTCTTCCCGGGCCCGCCTTCCCGGCCCCGCGTCAGCCGAGCCGGGCGGCGATGGCGCGGGCGCACTCCAGGGACTCGGCGCGTGTCGTGTCGACCTCCAGGTCGTACTCCACGCCCGCGTGCACCATCAGGGCCTGCTGCGCGGCCATCCCGACGGTCCGGTCCCCGCGGGCGATCTCGCGCCCCGCGGCGACCGAGCTCTCGCACCGGACGCCGACCCACAGCACGGGCAGGTCCCCGAGGGCCTCGCGCCAGCGCTGCTGGGAGGCGGCGCCGCCGAGGAAGACGTCGTCGACGACGATCCTGGCGCCGGCCCTGACCATCGCCACGAGCCCTCCGGCCCAGGCCGCCTCCAGGGCCCGGAAGTCGGCGCCGACGCTGACGCCGCCGTCGGCGTCGAAGACGATCCCGGAGTCCGCGTCCTGCATCTTCGCGGGCAGCGCGTCGACGAAGGAGTCGACTCCGAACGCCAGCCACGGGTCCGGCAGTACGGCCTGGAGGCACCGCACGATGCCGGACTTCCCCGAGCTGGAACCGCCGTTGAGGATGATCATCCGAGTCGTCACGGGCGCCACCCTAGGCGCGCCGGTGGACGACGTCGAACACGTTCTTCTGCAGGCCGTTCGCGTAGGCCTCGTGCTCGACCAGCTTCAGCTTCTGGGCGTCCTTGTCCGTGGCGCTGAAGAGACGCTTGCCCGCGCCGAGCAGGAGCGGGAAGACGAGCAGGTGGTACCGGTCGATCAGGCCGGCGTCCGAGAGCGCCCGGTTCAGGGAGGCGCTGCCGTGGACGATGATCGGCCCGCCCTCGGTCTCCTTCAGGGCGGCGACCTCGTCGAGCGAGCGCAGGATCGTCGTCTCGCCCCAGTTCGACACGAGGTCGTCCTCGGTGAGGCTCGTGGAGACGACGTACTTCGGCATCACCTTGTAGCCGGCGAAGTCCTCCATGTCGGGCCACACGGGGCTGAACGCCTCGTAGCTGGTCCGGCCCAGCAGCATCGCGGCCGCCTCCTTCTGCTCGCGGTCCTTGATCTCGAAGGCCTCGGGGAGGAACTCGACGTCCTTGAAGGTCCATCCGGAGTTCCGGTATCCGGGCTCGCCGCCCGGGGCCTCCACGACGCCGTCGAGCGAGACGAAGGCGGTGCTGATCAGGGTGCGCATCTGGGGTTCCTCGGCTTCTCGTGTCGGTGCGGTCATCAGCTTCGACCGACGATCACGGAAGAACTCATCGCCGTCGACCGCTCTTTCTCGGAAAAGATCCTCAGCAGGGCGCCTCGGCCTGCTGCTCCCGCTCCCGATCCTCCTGGGGAGCGCCCGAAGTCACCACGCGGGAGGGGGACTTGTGGAGCCTGAGGGCGACCGCGGCCGTGGCGAGGCCCAGAGCCGTCATGGCCGCGCCCGCCCAGGCCGTGGAGGCGTAGCCGAGGCCTGCGTCGATGACGGTGCCGCCGAGCCAGGGGCCGCCGGTGTTGCCGAGGTTGAAGGCGGCGGTGGTGGTGGCGCCCGCGAGGGTGGGGGCGGCGCCTGCGACGTTGAACATCCGGGCGTTGAGGGCCGGGGCGGTGTAGAAGGCGGAGACGCCGAGGAGGAAGGCGAGCAGGACCGTGACGACGGGACCGGACGCGAAGAGGGCCAGGGCGATCAGGAAGACGGTCGAGGCGGCGATGCCGCTGAGCAGCACCCCGAAGAGGTGGGCGTCGGCGACGCGGCCGCCGATCGTCGTACCGACCAGGGCGCCGATGCCGAAGAGCCCGAGGACGGCCGAGACCCAGCCCTCGTCGAGCCCGGAGACGTCGGTGAGGAGCGGGGCGAGGTAGGAGAAGGCGCAGAAGACGCCGCCCGCCGCGAGCGCGGTGACCGTGACGGAGAGGAGGACCTGCCGGTCGCGGTAGATGGCCAGTTCCCGCTTGAGGCGGGGCCTGGCCTCGGGGAGGGGGATGTGCGGGATGCGGGTGACGACTCCGGCGAGCGCGATCGCGGAGGCCGCGCCGACCGCCCAGAACGCCGAGCGCCAGCCGAGGTGCTCGCCGAGGAACGCGCCGGCCGGGACGCCGAGGACGTTGGCGATGGACAGGCCGCCGATCATGACGGCCATCGCCTTGGCGCGGGAGCCCACCGGGACCATCGCGATGGCGACGGCCGCGCCGACCGCCCAGAACCCGGCGCAGGCGAGCGCGCTGACGACGCGGGAGGCGAAGAGGACGGCGTAGTTCGGAGCCAGTGCGCCGGCGATCTGCCCGAGGCCGAAGACGGTGATGAGGGCGACCAGGGTCGTCTTGCGGGGGAGCCGGAGCGTCGCGACGGCGAGCAGCGGAGCGCCGACGACCATGCCGATCGCGAAGGCGGAGATGAGCAGTCCGGCGCGGGGGATGGAGACGCCCATGTCCTCCGCGATCGGCGGCAGCAGCCCGGACAGCATGAACTCGCTGGTCCCCAGTGCGAAGACGGAGAGACCGAGGATGTACACGGCCAGGGGCATACGGGCCGGGGGTATGGAGGGGGAGGCGGTGGCGGGGGGCGTCGCGTGCTCGGCTGAGGAAGACGGCATGACATGCGTCAACCTGCGGTTTGTGCCTGTCATTCCGCGATCCCCGGACTTCTCGGGATGCGAGACGGTCACGCGCCGCCCCGGCCGCGCCGTCAGGCCGCCGGTCCCGCCAGCTCCGCCAGTTCCCGTTCCAGGTTCTCCCGGGCCCGTTCCTCCCAGGCCGCCGCCCCGTAGGGGGTGCGGAAGAGGCGGGGGAGGGAGAGGAGCTGGCGGAGGACGGCGGCGCGGCCCGCGCGGAAGTCCGGTTCCGGGACGAAGGAGTACTCCTCGCGGACCGCCGCCGTATACCCCCCGTACGTATCGGGGCCGGTGGCCAGGATCGCGAGGTCCGCGTCGCAGAGGGTCTCGCCGTTGAGGTCGCCCGGGGCCGGGTCGTGGGTGACGGTGAGGCGGACCAGGCGGGCCACCTCGGTGACCTCGCGGGCGGTGAGGCCGGCTTCGGTGAGGGCCTTCTCGGCCAGGGCCGCCGAGCGTTCCTCGTTCTCCGAGCGGTCCGGGCGGTAGACGGCGTCGTGGAACCAGGCGGCGAGCCGTACGAGCTCCAGTTCGCCGCCCTCCCCGCCCTGGTCGGCGAGCTCGTCGATGCGGTCGAGGACCGCCCGGAGGTGGGCGACCGTGTGGTAGCGGCGCTGTGGCTCGGCCCAGCGGGCCAGCAGGTTCCGGCCGTACGGGGCGGGGTCGGGGCCCACGCGGCCGGCGCGGGCGGCGAGCAGGGTGGCGTTCCACCGCTGCAGCAGGTCCGGATCCGGGTCCCGATGCGGCTCCCGGTCGTGCTCTTCCTCGACGGTCATGGGGGCATTCTGCCCGGCCGGAGGTGCGGAGCGGGTGCTTCCCACGCGCCCTCATCTCACTCTTACATACCCCCCACGGGTATGCTACGGTGCTCCGCACAGGTACCCCCTAGGGGTATGCAGCAGCGAGTGAAGGGTCAGGGCAATGTCAACCGTCAATCCCCGGCGCTGGTGGGCACTTGTCGTGCTCGCCGCCGCTCAGTTCATGGTCATCATGGACACCTCGATCATCGGGGTCGCGCTCCCCGAGATGCAGAAGGACCTGGGCTTCTCGCAGAGCGAGCTCCAGTGGATCTTCAACGCCTACGTGATCGTCTTCGGCGGTCTGCTGCTCCTCGGCGGACGCCTCTCCGACCTCGTCGGAGCCCGCAGGATCTTCGTCTCCGGCTGGGCGGTCATGATCGCCGGTTCGGTCGTGGCCGCGGCCGCGCAGACGGCCTGGGTCGAGATCGTCGGCCGTGCCGTCCAGGGCGTCGGCGGCGCGCTGATCGCGCCCTCCGCCATGACCCTGCTGATGATGCTCTTCATGCACGACCCGAAGGAGCTCGGCAAGGCGATGGCGCTCTACGGCGCCGCCGCTCCCGCCGGCGGCACCGCGGGCGTCTTCCTCGGCGGTGTCTTCACCGAGTGGATGAGCTGGCAGTGGGTCTTCATCATCTACATCCCGATCGGCCTCGCGACCCTCGCCGCGACCAAGCTCCTCCCGAACGTCGAGTCCCGCCGCGGCTCCGTCGACGTCCTCGGCGCCGTCGCCGTCACCGCCGGCCTCGCGCTCGCCGTCTTCGCCGTGGTCCGTGCTCCCGAGGTCGGCTGGGGCGCCACCGCCACCGTCCTGGAGCTGGCCGGCGCCGCCGTCCTCCTGATCCTCTTCTTCGTCATCCAGAAGAGCGTCCGCGAGCCCCTCATGCCGCTCAGCGTCTGGCGGGTCCCGCGCCTGGGCTCGGCCAACCTGGCGATGACGCTGCTCGGCGCCGCGTGGATCCCGATGTGGTACTTCCTCAACCTGTACCTCCAGCAGGTCCTGGGCTTCGGCGCCTTCGAGTCCGGTGCCGCGCTGCTCCCGATGACCGTGCTCCTCATGATCTTCATGACGGCCATCACGGCCCGGCTCATGATGAAGGTCGGCGCCAAGCCGCTCATCGCGGGCGGTCTGCTGGTCCTCGCGGCCGGTCTGGTCTGGCTCTCCGCGGTCGAGCCCACCGGCACCTTCCTGGTCGACGTCCTGCCGGCCTCGCTGGTCGCCGCGCTCGGCATGTCCCTCGCCTACATCCCGACGATGATGAGCGCGATGGCCAACGCCCCGCAGGAGCAGGCCGGTCTCGCCTCCGGCATCGTCAACACCACCTACAACGTCGGCTCCGCGCTCGGTCTCGCCGCGCTCACCGCCGTCGCGATGTCCCAGGGCGCCGACCAGCTCGGCAACCTGCCGAAGCTGACGGACGGCTTCTCCGCCGCCTTCATCGGCGCCGCGGTCGTCGCCGCCGTCGGCGGTGTCGTCACCCTCCTCGTCATGAAGGGCGACAAGGCGGCCGCGGCCGAGGCCGCCGCCCCCGCGCCGCAGGGCGAGAAGGTCCCCGCCTGATCCCCGCCCCGAAGGGGCCGCCCGATGTCCGCCCCGGACGTCGGGCGGCCCCTTTTCCCGTACTCAGGAAGGAACGTCGTGGAACTGAACACCCGTGCCGTGCACGTCGTCAACGAGCCTTTCCGGAGCGGCAGCCGGCCGCTCTCCGTCCCCCTCGTCCAGTCCTCCGCCTTCGCCTTCGACTCCGCCGCCGAGCTCGCCGACGCCATGGCCGACCCCGACGGCCGGTACGTCTACAGCCGCCGCGGCAACCCGACCGTCCGGGCCCTGGAGCAGACCCTCGCCGGCCTGGAGGGCGGGGAGGGGACCATCGCCTTCGCCTCCGGCATGGGCGCCGTCAGCGGCGTCCTCCTCGCGCTGCTCAGGCCCGGCGACCGGGTGGTGGCCCAGCGCTGTCTGTACGGAGGGACGCACGCGGTCCTGTCGGACCTGGCCGAGCGGTACGGGATCGAGGTCGTACGGATATCCGGCGACGATCCGGCCGAACTGGAGGCCGTCGGCACCCACCCCGCCACCCGGCTCCTCGTCCTGGAGACGATCGCCAATCCGACCGGCCGGGTCCCGGACCTGCCCGGGCTGCTCGCGGCGGCCCGCGCCCTCGGGGTGACCAGCATGGTCGACAACTCGCTCGCCTCGCCCGTGCTGTGCCGTCCCCTGGAGCTCGGTGCCGACGTCGTCGTGCACTCCACCACCAAGTACCTCTCCGGGCACTCGGACGTCCTCGGCGGCGCCGCCGTCTTCGCGGACGACGGACTGCGCCGCCGGGTGTGGCCCCGCACGGTCGAACTCGGCGCCTGTGCCGACCCGTTCGCGGCCTGGCTCACCCTGCGCGGGATCCCCACGCTGCCGCTGCGGATGCGCGAGCACTGCGCCAACGCCGCGGCCCTCGCCGAGCTCCTGGCGGCCCGCCCCGGCGTCACGGCCGTCCACTACCCCTGGCGCGCCGGCCACCCCTCGTACGACACCGCCCGGAAGGTCCTCGCGGGCGGTGGCGGGCTGCTCTCCTTCGAGCTCGCCGGGGGCCGGGAGGCGGGCCGGGCCTTCATCGAGCGCGTACGGCTCGCGAAGCTCGCGCTCTCGCTCGGCGGCGTGGAGACGCTGGTGGCCCATCCGGCGTCCACCTCCCACCGCGAGCTGGACGCGGACGCCCTGGCGGCCGCGGGGATCGCGCCCGGACTGGTGCGGATGTCGGTCGGGATCGAGGACGTCGAGGACCTGTGGAACGACGTCGAACAAGCGATGCCGTGAGCCTTCTTTTGGGTTGACAAAATAAATGGTCGATTCGTAGATTGGGTGATGCCAGGAAACGTAGACTCCTAGGTCAAGGGGGGCGCGCGATGCGCTACTTCGAGGACTTCCGGCCCGGCGACGTCCATGAACTGGGCACCGTCACCGTCACGACGGAGGAGGTGCTGGAGTTCGGCAGGCGCTTCGACCCGCAGCCCTTCCACACGGACCCCGAGCTCGCGAAGGACTCCCCGTTCGGCGGTCTGATCGCCAGCGGGTTCCACACCCAGTCGATGTTCATGCGCCGCTACGTCGACGGACTGCTCGCCTACAGCGCCTGTACGGGCTCGCCCGGCATCGACGAGGTCCGCTACCTGCGGCCCGTCCGCCCGGGCGACGTCCTCACCGCCCGCGTCGAGATCCTCGGCGCGACCCCGTCGCCGTTCAATCCCGCCACCGGCACCGTCAAGCCGCGGTGCACGCTCGTGGCCGCCGACGGGACGGCCGTGTTCAGCATGATCCTGCACAGCATCTTCCGCCGGCGCCCCGCCGGCTCCGAGGCCGGCCATCTGTCGTCGATGCCCGCGGCCGAGGACCCCGTCGCCTGCGTGCGACCGGCCAAGACCTGTGTCCCGGCCATGAGCGCCTGACGAACCGTCCTTCGTCGGGCCCCCGAACACGGCCGTCCGAATCACCAGAAATCAACCGAAGGGGGACCTCCTGTGGAGGCCGTATCCCGCACCGCCCAGTGGACCGCCGCCGCGCGCGCCCTGGAGACCGAGCGCGAGGACCGGCTGTTCGCCGATCCCTACGCGCGCACCGTCGCCGACGAGATCGGCTTCGAACTGCTCGCGCGCTACGACGGGGGCGGCATCGTGCCGTTCCTCGCCATCCGCACCACCTACCTCGACCGGGCCATCGTGAAGGCGGTGGAGGAGCGCGGCATCCGGCAGGTCGTCTTCCTCGCCGCCGGCATGGACACCCGCTTCTTCCGGCTGCCCTGGCCCGACGGCGTCACCGTCTACGAGCTCGACCGCCCGGCCCTCCTGGAGGCCAAGGCCGAGATGCTCAAGGACGAGCCGCAGCCCGCCGGCCGCACCCGGGTCCCGATCCCGGTCGACCTCACGCAGGACTGGACCGGCGCCCTGAAGGAGGCCGGCTGGAAGAGCGAGGAGCCGGTCCTGTGGGTGGTCGAGGGCCTGCTGTTCTTCCTGCCCGAGCAGGCCGTGCGGACCCTCATCTCGACGCTCTCCGCGCACGCCGCGCCCGGCTCCGTGCTGCTCGGCGACGTCATCTCGAAGTCCGCCCTGGAGAACCCGCTGGCCCGCACCTTCATGAGCGCGCTGGAGGAGGACGGCAACCCGTGGCTCTTCGGCACCGAGGAGCCCGAGGCGCTGCTCGCCGACTGCGGCTGGGCCGTGCGCGAGGTCAAGCAGCCCGGTGAGGACGGCGCCGCCTTCGACCGCTGGCCCTACCCGGTGCCGGCCCGCTCCGTGCCGCGCGTCCCCCGCTCCTTCCTGTTCACGTGTGACCTGCCGACGTACGAGGAGAAGGCCGCATGAGCGCCCACGACTTCCACCAGCGGGTCATCACCGACGCCGGCGCGGCCGTCCGCGGCCTGACCGTCGCCCTCGGCGAGCGCCTCGGGCTCTACAAGGCCCTGGCGGAGAAGGGCCCCCTCACCGCCGCCGGGCTGGCGAAGGCCACCGGCACGAACGAGCGGTACGTCGAGGAGTGGCTGCACGCCCAGCTCTCCGCCGGGTACGTCGAGCGGCACCCCAGCTCCCTCACGTACACGCTGCCCGCCGACCACGTCGAGGTCCTCGCCGACCCGAAGGCCGTCACCTACGCCGCCGGCTTCTTCACCGCCCTCAAGGCGCTGTACGCCACCGAGGACCTGCTCGTCGAGGCGTACCGCACGGGCGACGGCGTCGGCTGGGCCGAGCACGACGCGGCCCTCGACACCGGCATGGGCTCCTTCTTCCAGCCCACGTACGAGCACAAGCTCGTCCCGGACTGGCTGCCCGCCCTCCACCAGGTCACCGACAAGCTCGCCGCCGGCGGCACCGTCGCCGACGTCGGCTGCGGCGTCGGCCACACCACCCTCCTCATCGCGAAGGCCTTCCCGAACGCCACCGTCCACGGCTTCGACTACTCGGAGGAGGCCATCTCGATCGCCCGGGAGCTCGCCGAGGAGGCCGGTCTCTCCGACCGGGTCGTCTTCGAGGTCGCCTCCGCCGACGACTACCCCGGCTCCGGCTACGACCTGGTGTGCTTCTTCAACGCCCTGCACGACATGGGCGACCCGGTGGCCGCCGCCCAGCACGTCCACAAGTCCCTGGACGCGGACGGCACCTGGATGCTCGTCGAGTCCAACGTCTCCCCGCAGGACGTCGACACCCAGACCCCCGCCGCCCGCATGTTCATGGCCCTGTCCGCCGTGATGTGCCTGCCGGTCGCGGTCGCGCAGCGCGGCCCGCACGCGTTGGGCAACCACTCCGGCGAGAAGGCCTTCCGGGCCATCGCCGAGGAGGCCGGCTTCACCCGCTGGCGGCGCGCCACCGAGACGCCGGTCAACGCGGTCTACGAAGTCCGCCCGTAACCCCACTCCGAAGGAGCGAGATCATGGGCGTCGCCGCCCCGCTGCCCGTCACCGACCGGTTCATGGAGGTCCTGGAGCGTCTCAGCGAGCGCTCGGTCGAGGACTACTACAACCCGTACCAGACCTTCCAGTGGCCCGAGGCGCTGGAGGAGAACCGCTTCTGGATGACGCCGGAGCTGCTCACCGTCTACGGCACCGAGCACTACGACACCCTCGGTGAGGAAACGCTTCAGCGCCTGTCGAAGTGGGAGTCCATCAACTTCTACAGCCTCAACGTGCACGGCATCCGCGAGCTCCTCATCGAGGTCGTCGGCCGCATCCACATGCCCGGCTTCGAGGTCCCCTCGGACTTCTTCCACCACTTCATCGGCGAGGAGAACGAACACATGTGGTTCTTCTCCGAGTTCTGCCGGCGCTACGGCCACAAGATCTACGGCTCCACCGCCATGCGCGCCGACGCCGCCTGGGAGCCGGAGGTCGAGAACTTCCTCGTCTTCACCCGCATCCTCTTCTTCGAGGAGCTCGTCGACCACTACAACTCCCGGATGGCGAAGGACGACTCCCTCTGCCACACCATCCGCGAGGTAAACCGCATCCACCACCAGGACGAGTCCCGCCACATCGCCTTCGGGCGCGAGCTGGTCTCCCTGCTGTACCAGCGGATGTGCCAGGCCGTGAGCGCCGACCGGGTCCGCGAGGTCGAGGCGTACCTCAAGCGGTACGTCGTCTACAGCATCAACTCCCTCTACAACCCGCACGTCTACCGCGACGCCGGCATCGCCGACCCGCTGGCCCTGCGCAACGCGCTGGTCGCCGACGAGCGCCGCCGCCCGCACGAGCGCAAGGCGATCCGCAAGCCGCTCTCCTTCTTCCTGAAGACCGGGATCTTCTCCGACGACACCCTGCCCGTCGTCTGAGTTCCACCGAGGGACCTCCCAGCCGAGAGGTGCACCGATCATGACCATGACCACCCCCGAGCAGAACGTCGGGGCCACCAGGGGTCTGCCGACCCTTGGCCCGGAGGGGACCCGCCTGCTGCGGCTCCTCGACGAGACCTTCGAGGGCTGGGGAGTGGCCGCGGGCGCCCGCACGATGACCATGCCCCCGCTGCTCCCGGCCGCCGACCTGGCCCGGCTCGACTACTACGACAACTTCCCCCACCAGGCCGTCGTCGCCGCCCCGCTCGACCTGGAGCGCCGCGCGACCGCGCCCTTCGACACCGACACCGGCCGCTTTCCGACCGCCGCGCTCGAACCCGCCGCGCTCGGACTGCCCTCGGCGTCCTGCTACGCCGTCTACCTCACCCACCAGGGCACCCCGGTCGCCGACGACACCCTCGTCACGATCTGCTCCTGGTGCTTCCGCAAGGAGACCCACTACGAGGGCATGCGGCGCCAGCTCGGCTTCCGCATGCGGGAGATCGTCGCCCTCGGCGGGCGCGAGCACGCCGAGAACCACCTCGCGGACTTCGCCGCCCGCATCCACGCCTTCGCCGCGGCACTCGACCTGCCGCTGCGCAAGGAGGCCGCCTGCGACCCGTTCTTCGACAAGGGCGGCTCGAAGGCCCTGCTCCAGCGCCTCACCCCGGTGAAGCACGAGTTCCTGTACGAGGACCTGGCGATCGCCTCGGTCAACACGCACCGGAACTTCTTCGGCGAGCGCTGCGACATCACCCTGGAGTCCACCGGCGGCCCCGCCTTCACCAGCTGCGTCGCCTTCGGCCTGGAGCGGTGGCTGTCGGCGCTCACCCGCCGGCACGGCGGCTGGGAGGCCGCCACCCGGGCGGTCCTCGACGCGAACGCCCGCATGCGGGCCGATGCGAGCCTCGCGGCCGGGCCGGTGATCTGACGTGCCGGCCCGTCCCGCCGCCCCGCCGGCGGGCGGCCTGGGGTGGGCGAACCTCGGCATGGACATCGTGTCCGTCAACCGCGTCCGCAGACTCCTCGCGCAGTACGGGGAGAAGTTCTTCGAGCGGATGCTCACCCCCGGCGAACTCGCCGACTGCCGCACCTCCTCCGGGCTCGACGTGCTGAGCCTGTGCGGACGGATCGCGGCGAAGGAGGCGGCCTTCAAGACCTTGCGCGTCCGGGGCAGGTTCCTGCCCTGGCCCGACATCGTCGTACGCCGCTCCGAGGGCGGCTGGCCGCTGGTGGAGCTGCACGGGCCTGCCGCCGAGATGGCGGCCGAGTCCGGCATCTCCGAGATCACCGTGTCCATCAGCCACGACGTGGACTACGCGGTCGCGGTCGCCGCGCCGATCATCGCCCCCACCCATCCGTAACCAGCAGTAGCTAAAAGGAGAGCAACCATGGCCGACGGCCTGCAGACGGTGAAGAACTGGATCCTCGAGCGTCACCCCGAGCGCGACGACATCGCGCCCGACCTCGACCTGATCGAGAACCGGCTCATCGACTCGCTGTCCTTCGTCGAGTTCGTCTTCCTCCTGGAGCAGGAGAGCGGCACCGCCATCCAGATGGAGACCCTGGAGGTCGACTCCATCCGCACCCTCGGCGCCATCGAGCAGCACTTCTTCAAGTCTCCGGTGGAGGTCCAGGCATGAGCCGCCGCCTCTTCACCTCGGAGTCCGTGACCGAGGGCCACCCCGACAAGATCGCCGACCGGATCAGCGACACCATTCTCGACGCGCTGCTCGCCGAGGACCCGTCCTCGCGCGTGGCGGTCGAGACCCTGATCACCACCGGTCAGGTCCACATCGCCGGCGAGGTCACCACCACCGCGTACGCGCCGATAGCCCAGCTGGTGCGCGACGCCGTCCTCGACATCGGCTACGACTCCTCCGCGAAGGGCTTCGACGGCGCCTCCTGCGGCGTGTCGGTGTCCATCGGCGCCCAGTCGCCGGACATCGCGCAGGGCGTCGACACCGCCCACGAGGCCCGGGTGGAAGGAGTGGAGGACGAGCTGGCGTCCCAGGGCGCCGGCGACCAGGGCCTGATGTTCGGCTACGCCTGCGACGACACGGCCGAGCTGATGCCACTGCCGATCGCCCTCGCCCACCGCCTCTCCCGGCGGCTCACCGAGGTCCGCAAGGACGGCACCGTGCCGTACCTGCGCCCGGACGGCAAGACGCAGGTCACCATCGAGTACGACGGCGACCGCCCGGTCCGCCTCGACACGGTCGTCGTCTCCTCGCAGCACGCCGCCGACATCTCCGTCGAGGGCCTGCTGACGCCGGACGTCCGCGAGTACGTCGTCGAGCACGTCCTCAAGCAGCTCGCGGAGGAGGGCGTGAACCTGGAGTCCGACGGCTACCGGCTCCTGGTCAACCCGACCGGGCGCTTCGAAGTCGGCGGCCCGATGGGCGACGCCGGACTCACCGGCCGGAAGATCATCATCGACACGTACGGCGGGATGGCCCGGCACGGCGGCGGCGCCTTCTCCGGCAAGGACCCGTCGAAGGTGGACCGCTCGGCGGCGTACGCCATGCGCTGGGTCGCGAAGAACGTCGTCGCGGCCGGGCTGGCGAAGCGCTGCGAGGTGCAGGTCGCGTACGCGATCGGCAAGGCCGAGCCCGTCGGCCTCTTCGTGGAGACCTTCGGGACGGGCACCCTGCCGGACGAGAGGATCCAGGAAGCCGTGTCGAGCGTCTTCGACCTGCGGCCGGCGGCGATCATCCGCGACCTGGACCTCAAGCGGCCGATCTACGCGGCGACGGCGGCGTACGGCCACTTCGGCCGCGAGCTCCCCGAGTTCACCTGGGAGCGCACGGATCGCGTGGAGGCCCTGAAGAAGGCAGCGGGGGCGTAGGCCATGCGCGTCGCTGTCACGGGATCCATCGCGACCGACCATCTGATGACCTTCCCCGGCTGGTTCAGCGAGCAGCTGCTCGCCGACCGGCTCGACCGGGTCTCCCTGTCGTTCCTCGCCGACAACCTGGAGGTCAGGCGCGGCGGAGTGGCAGCGAACATCGCCTTCGGACTCGGTGTCCTCGGCCTGCGGCCCGTCCTCGTGGGCGCGGTCGGCGCCGACTTCGAGCCGTACCGGGTCTGGCTGAAGGACCATGGCGTGGACACCGACTCGGTGCGCGTCAGCGAGTCGCTCCACACCGCCCGCTTCGTCTGTACCACCGACCGGGCCCAGAACCAGATCGCCACCTTCTACGCGGGGGCGATGGCCGAGGCGCGCGAGATCGACCTCCGCGAGGTCGCCCTGCGCACCGGCCGCCTGGAACTGGTCCTGGTCTCCCCGGACGACCCCGAGGCCATGCTCCGGCACACCCGCACCTGCCGCGACCTCGGGATCCCCTTCGCCGCCGACCCGTCGCAGCAGCTGGCGCGGCTCGACGGGGGCCAGGTGCGGGAGCTGGTGGACGGGGCCCGGTACCTGTTCACCAACGAGTACGAGACGGCCCTCCTCCTGGAGAAGTCCGGCTGGACGGAGGCGGACGTGCTGCGCCGCGTCGACACCTGGGTCACCACCCACGGCGAGGCCGGCGTCCGCATCCGCGGCGAGGGCCGCGACCCGCTGGCCGTGCCGGCCGTGGAGGTCCCCGCGGTCGTCGACCCCACCGGCGTCGGGGACGCCTTCCGGGCCGGGTTCCTCGCGGGGACGCTGTGGGGCGTGCCCGAGCGGTGCGCGGCGCAGCTGGGCTGCGCGGTCGCGGCGACCGTCCTCGACTACGTGGGGACGCAGGAGTACCGGCTGCACCGGGACTCCCTCCTGGACCGGATCAGGACGACGTACGGCGTCGGCTGCACGGCGACGCTCGTCACCCATCTGAGGGGGCTCACATGAGGCCGTCACTTCGCGAGGAGTTCGCGAAGAGGGTCGTCGTCGCCGACGGGGCGATGGGCACCATGCTCCAGGCCGCCGACCCGTCGATGGACGACTTCCGGCAGCTGGAGGGCTGCAACGAGATCCTCAACCTCACGCGCCCCGACATCGTCGCCTCCGTCCACGACGCCTACTTCTCGGCCGGCGTGGACTGCGTCGAGACCAACACCTTCGGGGCGAACCTGGCCGCGCTCGCCGAGTACGGCATCGAGAACCAGGTGTACGAGCTGTCCGAGGCCGGCGCCCGCATCGCCCGCGCCTCCGCCGACGCGCACACGGCCGCCGACGGGCGCCCCCGCTGGGTCCTCGGCTCCATGGGGCCCGGCACCAAGCTGCCGACCCTCGGCCACGTCACGTACGAGCCGCTCCGGGACGCCTTCCAGCAGAACGCGGAGGGCCTGATCCGCGGCGGCGCCGACGCCCTGCTCATCGAGACCTCGCAGGACCTGCTCCAGACGAAGGCGGCCGTCATCGGCGCCCGCCGGGCCCTGGACTGGGTCGGCGTGGACCTGCCCGTGATCGTGCAGGTCACCGTGGAGACGACGGGCACGATGCTGCTCGGCTCGGAGATCGGGGCGGCGCTGACGGCCCTGGAGCCGCTGGGCATCGACATGATCGGACTGAACTGCGCCACGGGCCCGGCGGAGATGGCCGAGCACCTGCGCCACCTCTCCCGGCACGCCCGGATCCCGATCTCGGTCATGCCGAACGCGGGCCTGCCGGTGCTGACCTCCGAGGGCGCCCACTACCCGCTGTCGCCGGCCGAGCTGGCGGACGCGCAGGAGCGGTTCGTGCGGGAGTACGGGCCGGCGCTGGTGGGCGGCTGCTGCGGGACGACGCCGGAGCACCTGCGGCAGATCGTGGCGCGGGTGCGGGGCGCGGCCGTGCTCGACCGGCGGCCGGTCTCCGAGCCGGGCGCGGCCTCCCTGTACCAGGCCGTGCCGTTCCGGCAGGACACCTCGTACCTGGCGATCGGCGAGCGGACCAACGCCAACGGCTCGAAGAAGTTCCGCGAGGCCATGCTGGAGGGCCGCTGGGACGACTGCGTGGAGATGGCCCGGGACCAGATCCGCGAGGGCGCGCACATGCTCGACCTGTGCGTGGACTACGTGGGCCGCGACGGCGTGGCCGACATGCAGGAGCTGGCGGGCCGCTTCGCGACGGCGTCGACGCTGCCGATCGTGCTGGACTCCACCGAGGTGGACGTCCTGCGGGCCGGTCTGGAGAAGCTCGGCGGCCGGGCGGTGATCAACTCGGTCAACTACGAGGACGGCGACGGACCGGAGTCCCGCTTCGCGAAGGTCACGGCGCTCGCGAAGGAGCACGGCGCGGCGCTGATGGCGCTGACGATCGACGAGGAGGGCCAGGCCCGGACGGCCGAGCACAAGGTCGCGATCGCCGAGCGGCTCATCGCCGACCTGACCGGCAACTGGGGCATCGCCGAGTCGGACATCCTCATCGACACCCTGACCTTCACCATCTGCACCGGCCAGGAGGAGTCGCGCAAGGACGGCATCGCCACCATCGAGGCGATCCGCGAGCTGAAGCGCCGCCACCC
>NZ_JAINVG010000006.1 GCF_020400725.1 Streptomyces sp. NK15101
ATGCTCCTCATGCTCGCGCCTGGCACTGCGACGGCACGACCGGGTGCGCGGCCCTGGCCCGCCACCCCGATCCTCCCACGTCCGGGGGGCGAACCCGCCCTCCGGTCCAGCTATCGGACGCGGTGTGATCAGATTCGGGGCCTAGCGAGCCGCCAGCGCCTGCTCCCCCGCCGCGCGCATGGCCGCGAGCGGCGCCTTGGGGACGCCCGTCATCTGTTCGACCTGGAGGACGGCCTGGTGGACCAGGAGGTCGAGACCGCCGACGACCTTGCCGCCGCGCTCGGACCAGGCGGCGGCGAGCGCCGTCGGCCAGGGGTCGTACAGAACGTCGAAGAGCGTGCCGACCTTGTCCGGGAGGGCGGTCGCGAGGGCGTTCGTGGTGCCGGCGGGGGTGGTCGCGATGACCAGCGGCGCCTCGAAGGCCTCCGCCGCCCGCTCCCAGTCGGCGGTGCGGACGTCCACGCCGAGCCGCTCGCCCCAGCCGCGCATCTCCTCGGCGCGCGCCTCGCTCCGTACGTACGCGGTGACGGGCCCCCCGCAGATCCGGGCGAGGGCGGCGAGCGCGGAGGAGGCGGTGGCGCCGGCGCCGAGGACGGCCGCCGACTCCACCTTCTCGACGCCCCGCTCGCTCAGCGCGGCGATCATGCCGGGGATGTCGGTGTTGTCGCCGACCCGGCGCCCGTCCTCCTGGAAGACGACGGTGTTGACGGCCTCCACGGAGGCGGCCGTGTCGCTGACCTCGTCGAGCAGCGGGATGATCGCCCGCTTGAGCGGCATGGTCAGCGAGAGCCCGGCCCAGGTCTCGTCCAGCTCCGCCACGAATCCGGGCAGCGCCGCCTCGTCGACCTCGAAGCGGTCGTACGACCGGTCGTCGAGCCCGAGCGCGGCGTACGCGGCCCGGTGCAGGACCGGGGAGAGGGAGTGGGCGATCGGCGAACCGAGGACGGCCGCGCGGCGGCGCGTCTCACTGGCCCGTGTTGGCATTGAACTTTTCCTTCAACCTGTTGTGCTCGGCCAGGGTCTTCGCGAACTCGGTCTTGTTCATGCCGTCGGTGGCGACGAAGTAGAGCCAGCCGTCGTTCGTCGGATTGAGCATGGCGGCGAGCGCCTCGTTGCCCGGGTTTCCGATCGGTCCCGGCGGCAGACCCTTGTGCTTGTACGTGTTGTACGGGTCCGTGTTGGTGTTCGCCTCTTCCTCGGAGATCTTGATCTCGCTCTGACCCTTCAGGTAGTTGAGGGTCGAGTCGAACTGGAGCAGCTGGACGGTCTCCATGTTGCCCGGCTTCAGGCGGTTGTAGACGACCTCGGCCATCTTGCGGAAGTCGTCGTGGGTCTTGCCCTCCGCCTGGACCAGGCTCGCGACCGTGAGGAGTTCCCAGGGTCCCTCGACTCCGAGCCCCTTCGCCTTCGCGTTCAGGTCCAGCTTGGTGTACTCCTGGTTCGCGCGGGACACCATCTTGCGCAGCGCGTCCTCGGGCTTGCTGCCCTTGGCGACCGGGTAGCTCGCCGGGAAGAGGAATCCTTCCAGCGGGTCCTTGAGGTCATCGTGGTTCTTGGCCCACTCGGGGAGGCCGAGGGAGTCCGCCTTCGCGAGCGCGATCTCCTTGGTGGTGCCGGGCTTGAGGTCGAGGCGCTCGTCCAGCTTCTCGTAGACCCAGGCGTTCCGCTTGCCCTCGGGGATGATCAGGTTGGCCTGGCTGGCCGGGTTCAGCATCAGCGCGACCGCGCTCTCGGCCGACATCTCCTTCTTCAGCGTGTAGACGCCCGCCTGGATCGAGAGGCCCTTGGGGTTCTTCTGCTGCGCCGAGACGAAGGCGTCGACGCTCTTGACGACGCCGGCCTTCTTGAGGATGTTGCCGATCTCGTAGCCGCCCGCGGCCTTCGGGATCTCGACCTGGACGTCGCCGCTGCCGCTTCCCGCGTAGTCGGGCGCCGCACCGAACTCGCCCTGCCAGAACTGGTAGCCGAAGTAGCCGACGCCGCCGACGCCGCCGACCAGGACGAGGGCGACGACCAGGCAGGCCACGCCGTTCTTGCCTTTGCGTTTCTTCGCTTTGCTCCGGCGTTCGCGGTCGCCGTCGCGGGAGCCCCGGCCGCGGCCCGGCTCCTCGTGGTGGTCGTCGTCCTCGTCGTCGCCACCGGTGAAGAAGGGGTGCTTCTCCTCCTCCGGCTCCGGGTGCGCCTCTTCCTCCGGCGCCCAGTCGACGACCGGCTCCGGCGGCTGCTGCCGGCGGCCGGGCGGCTGGGGCGGCGGGTAGGCCTCGGGCGTGTTGTAGAGGTCCGGGTTCTGGCCGCCGTACGGATCGGCCGGGGGCGCGCCGTAGGCCATCGCCGCCTGGCCGGTCTCCCAGTTGCCGTCGTACTGCTGTGCGGGGTTCCCGGGCGTGTCGTAACCGCTGCCCGGGAACCCCGTCTCGTACTGCTGCTGCGCCTGCTGGTACTGCTGCGGGTACTGAGGCTCGGCGTACTGCTGCGGGGCCTGCTGGTACTGCTGCCCCTGCTGCTGGTACTGCTGTCCCTGCTGCTGGTACGGATCGCCCCCGTAGCCCTGGTCGGCGTGACCGCCCTGACCGTACGGGTCCGCGTAGCCCTGGCCGCCGTGGCCGTACTGGCTCGCCTGCTGCGGGTGCGGGTACTGCTGCTGGCCCTCCCACCCCTGGTCCCCGTAGAGCGGGTCCCCAGGGTGCCACGGTTCGGAGCCTGGGCCCCGGCCATACTCAGTCATCGATCCCCAAACAGCCGCGAGGCTTCCGGACGATCCGCCTCTACGTAGTGCGGCAGCTGTTCGAACACCGCCGCATCGCGCGGAACGTTACCGTATCGCGATCAGATGACCACTTCGACGCCCTCACCGGGCGGATTACCTGATACCCGTTCGGACTCAAGAGCGTTCTGAAGGATGATCACAGCGGCGGCCTGGTCGATGACGGACCGCCCCTTCTTCGCCTTCACGCCCGAGGCCCGCAGACCCTGGGTCGCGGTGACGGTGGTCATCCGCTCGTCGACCAGCCGCACCGGCACCGGGGCGATGCCCTTGGCCATCTCCCGGGCGAAGGCGCGGACCTTGGTCGCGGCCGGGCCCTCCCGCCCGCTGAGCGAGCGGGGCAGGCCCACGACGACCTCGATCGGCTCGTACTCCTCGACGATCTGGCGGAGCCGCCGGTGGGCGGCCGGGACGTCACGTCCCGGCACGGTCTCCACCGGCGTCGCGAGGACCCCGTCGGGGTCGCACGAGGCGACCCCGATCCGGGCGTCCCCGACGTCGACCGCGAGACGGCGGCCGCGGCGCATCGTCACGCCGTCTCCACCACGAGGCGCTCGACGGCGGCGATGGCCTCGCCGACGGCCTCCGGGTTCTGGCCGCCGCCCTGGGCGACGTCCGGCTTGCCGCCGCCACCGCCACCGAGGGTCTTGGCGGCCGTGCGGACCAGCTCGCCGGCCTTGAGACCGCGCTCGCGGGCCGCCTCGTTGGTGGCGATGACCGTCAGCGGCTTGCCGCCCACCGTGGTGAACAGGGCCACGACCACCGGGCGGTCGGAGGGGATCCGGCCGCGCACGTCGAGGACGAGCTTGCGGAGGTCGTCGGCGCCGGTGCCGTCCGGGACCTGCCCGGTGACGAGGGCGACGCCGCGGATGTCGCGGGCGGAGTCGACGAGCCCGGCGGCGGCCTGGAGGACCTTCTCCGCACGGAACTTCTCGATCTCCTTCTCGGCGTCCTTCAGCTTGCCGAGCATGGTGGAGATCTTCTCCGGCAGCTCCTCCGGACGGCCCTTGACGAGCTCCTGGAGCTGGGCGACGACCGTGTGCTCCCTGGCGAGGAAGTTGTACGCGTCGACACCGACGAGGGCCTCGATGCGGCGCACGCCGGAGCCGATGGACGACTCGCCGAGCAGCTTCACCAGACCCAGCTGGGCGGTGTTGCCGACGTGCGTGCCGCCGCACAGCTCCTTGGAGAAGTCGCCGATGGTGACGACGCGCACCTGCTCGCCGTACTTCTCGCCGAACTCGGCGATGGCGCCCTGGCGCTTGGCCTCGTTGATCGGCATGACCTCGGCGTGGACGTCCAGCTCGCGCGCGAGGACCTCGTTGATCTTCTGCTCGACGTCGGTGAGGACGGCGCCGGGGACGGCGTTCGGCGAGCCGAAGTCGAAGCGGAAGCGGCCGGGCTGGTTCTCGGAACCGGCCTGGGCGGCCGTCGGGCCGAGCGCGTCGCGCAGGGCCTGGTGCGTCAGGTGCGTGGCGGAGTGGGCGCGGGCGATGGCCCGGCGGCGCTTGACGTCGATGGTGGCGTAGGCGGTGGCGCCCACGGTCACCTCGCCGACCTGCACGGAGCCCTTGTGGACCGAGACGCCCGGGACCGGCTGCTGGACGTCGCGGACCTCGATGACGGCGCCGCTGTGCAGCTTGATGCGGCCCTGGTCGGCGATCTGGCCGCCGCCCTCCGCGTAGAACGGGGTGCGGTCGAGGACGACCTCGACCTCGTCGCCCTCGGAGGCGGCCGGCGAGGGGACGCCGTTCACCAGGAGGCCGACGACCGTGGTCTCGCCCTCGGTGTTGGTGTAGCCCGTGAACTGGGTGGCGCCGTTGCTGTCGGCGATCTCCCGGTACGCGGTCATGTCGGCGTGGCCGGTCTTCTTGGCCTTGGCGTCGGCCTTGGCGCGGTCCCGCTGCTCCTTCATCAGGCGGCGGAAGCCGTCCTCGTCCACGGAGAGGCCCTGCTCGGCGGCCATCTCCAGGGTGAGGTCGATCGGGAAGCCCCAGGTGTCGTGGAGCAGGAAGGCCTTCTCGCCGGCGAGGACCGTGCCGCCGGCGGCCTTGGTCTCGGTGACGGCGGTGTCGAGGATGTTGGTGCCGCCCTTGAGGGCCTTCAGGAAGGCGGCCTCTTCGGCGAGGGCGACGGTCTCGATGCGCTTGCGGTCGGTGACCAGCTCCGGGTACTGCTCGCCCATCGTGTCGATCACGGTGTCGACGAGGTCCTGGACGACCGGGCCGGTGGCGCCGAGCAGGCGCATGTTGCGGACGGCGCGGCGCATGATGCGGCGCAGCACGTAGCCGCGGCCCTCGTTGCCGGGGGTGACGCCGTCGCCGATGAGCATCACGGAGGTGCGCATGTGGTCGGCGACCACACGGAGCGAGACGTCGCTGTCGTGGGCCTTGCCGTACTCGACGCCGGTGAGCTCGGTGGCCTTGTCGATGACGACCTTGAGGGTGTCCGTCTCGTACATGTTCTGGACGCCCTGGAGGATCATCGCCAGGCGCTCCAGGCCGAGGCCCGTGTCGATGTTCTTCGACGGCAGCTCGCCGAGGATCGGGAAGTCCTCCTTGCCGGAGCCCTCACCGCGCTCGTACTGCATGAAGACCAGGTTCCAGATCTCCACGTACCGCTCGTCGTTGACGGCCGGGCCGCCCTCGACGCCGAATTCGGGGCCGCGGTCGTAGTTGATCTCGGAGCACGGGCCGCAGGGGCCGGGGACGCCCATGGACCAGTAGTTGTCCTTCTTGCCGAGGCGCTGGATGCGCTCGGCCGGGACGCCGACGACGTCGCGCCAGATCTGCTCGGCCTCGTCGTCCTCCTGGTAGACGGTGATCCAGAGCTTCTCCGGCTCGAGCCCGTAGCCGCCGTGCTCCACCGGGGTGGTCAGCAGCTCCCAGGCGAGCTTGATGGCGCCTTCCTTGAAGTAGTCGCCGAAGGAGAAGTTGCCGCACATCTGGAAGAACGTGCCGTGTCGGGTGGTCTTGCCGACCTCCTCGATGTCCGGCGTGCGCACGCACTTCTGCACGCTGGAGGCGCGCGTGAAGGGCGGCTTGACCTCGCCCAGGAAGTAGGGCTTGAACGGCACCATGCCGGCGGGGACGAGCAGCAGAGTCGGGTCGTCCGCGATGAGCGACGCCGAAGGGACGACGGTGTGCCCGCGCTCCTCGAAGAAGCTCAGCCAGCGGCGGCGGATTTCAGCCGACTCCATCAGTGGTCCTCATTCCGGTTGTACGAACTCGTAGGCGTCTTGGAAAACGAATGGGTGGCCGGGTGCGCGACCGGGCCGAGCGCGGCCCTCCGGCGCGGCTCCGGGAGTTCCCGGCCCGGCTCGACGGGGGTGGCCAGGCCGAGGGCATCGTCCAGCTCGGCCTCGCGCTGGAGCATGCCCGCCCTCACGTCGAGGGCGAAGCCCTTGAGCCGGTGCCCGGTCTCGACGGCCTTGTTCGCCGCCTGGGCGGCGAGGCTCTCGGGGGTCAGCTGCTTCAGCTTCCGGTTGACCTTGGCGGTGGCCCACACGCCGGCGGCTGCGCCGGCCGTGAACCAGAACGTGCGGCGGAACATCGCGGCTCAGCCCTTCTGCTTCCGGCGTCGCGAGGACGGCACGGTACGGCCGACGATCACAGTACGGCGGTCGCCGGCCCGCGGCGCGTCCTGCGCCTCGCGGCCCCGGCCCAGCGCCTTGCGGACGCCGTAGCCGAAGGCGGCCACCTTGACGAGCGGGCCCCCGAAGGTGGAGGCGACGGTCGTGGACAGCGCGGAGGCGTTGGAGGTGACCTCCTGGACGTCCGATGCGATGGCGTCGACCCGGTCGAGCTGGGTCTGCGCCGAGCGCACGGTCGCGGACGCTTCGGCCAGCAGGGGAACGGCCTGTTCGGTCACGTCCGCCACCAGCCTGGTGGTCGCCCTGAGCGTCTGCGCCAGCCTCACCAGTGCCACGGCGAGGAAGGAGACGAGGATCGCCCAGAACACGGCCACCAGGATCCCGGCAACCTCTCCACCGGTCACTGTGCACCGCTCTCTGCTGTCGTTGGGCCTTGTGAAAGTCGTCCCCCGACCCTATCGCGCCCGGGCTGTCCCGCCGTACCGCATTACCGCCCGTGGGACGGGAGTTACGGGATCTCGATTGTACGGAGCGCGCGCGGGTGAGTACGCTCCGTGTCCCATGCGACGGAGCAATCTCCCGGCGGAGCTGAACCGGTTCGTCGGACGGGCCGCCGAGCAGGCCGCACTGACGGCGCTCCTGGAGACATCTCGCCTGGTCACGATCGTGGGCGTGGGCGGAGTCGGCAAGACGCGGCTGGCGCTGCGGGCTGCCGCGGGGGCGCAGAAACGCTACGGCGAAGGAGTCCGGCTCGCCGAGCTCGCACCCCTGCGCGACCCGGATCTGGTCGCGTACGCCCTGGTGGAGGCCCTCGGGCTGACCGACCACACGCCGAAGGCCCCGCGCGAGGTCCTCGTCGAGCACCTCGCGGAGCGGCGGACTCTGCTGGTGGTGGACGGTTTCGAGCACCTCGTGGAGAGCTGCGCGCCGCTGCTGCGGGACCTCCTCGCCCACGCGCCGGAGCTCACCGTGCTCGCGGCCGGCCGGCGGCCCCTGCGGGTGGCGGGCGAGGCGGTGTTCCCGCTGGCTCCGATGGGCGAGGCGGACGCGGTGGCGCTCCTCGCCGAGCGGGCGGCCGAGGCGGGCGCGCCGGTGACCGCGGATCTCCCCGCGACCCCGGGCGCGCCGGACTTCGCGGGGACCGGGCCGCGGACGGCTCCGGCGACCGGTCCGGAGGCCGTGCGGGAGCTGTGCCGGCGGCTCGACGGGATCCCGCTCGCCCTGGAACTGGCGGCCGGCCGTCTCCCCCTCCTCTCGGCCGAGCAGATGCTGCACCGCCTCGACGACCGTTTCCGGCTGCTGACGGACGGCGGGCGCGGGGTGCTCCCCCGCCATCAGACGCTGCGCACCGCGATCGGCTGGAGCCACGAGCTGTGCACCCCGGAGGAGCGGCTGCTCTGGGCGCGGCTCTCGGTCTTCGCCGGCCCCTTCGACCTGGAGGCGGTGGAGTACGTGTGCGGGAGCCGGGAGCTGCCGCCGGAGCGGGTCCTGGACCACCTCGGGGGCCTGCTCGCGCAGTCGCTGGTGGCGCGCGAGGACACGCCGGCGGGTCCGGCCTACCGGCTCCTGGACACGGTCGCGGCGTACGGGGCGGAGTGGCTGGCGGCGCTCGGCGACACGGAGCGGATGCGGCGGCGGCACCGCGACTGGTACATGGGCCTGGCCACCTGGTGCGAGCTGGAGTGGTTCAGCCCCCGCCAGGCGGAGGTGGCGGCCCGCACGGACGCGGCGCTGCCCAATCTGCGGGCGGCGCTCGACCTGTGCCTCGAACTCCCGGAGGACGCGCACCTCGCCCAGCACCTGGCGGGCACGCTGTGGTTCGCCTGGGTGGGCTGCGGGCGCCTGTCGGAGGGCCGGCACTGGCTGGAGCGGGCGCTCGCCCTCGAGTCGGGGCACGAGGAGGCCCGGCTCAAGGCGCTGTGGGTGCTCGGATACGTGACGGTCCTGCAGGGGGACGGTACGGCGGCGGTGGCGGCGCTCCACGAGTGCGGGGAGCGGGCCCGTTCCTCGCACAACGTGCTGGCGGAGGCGTACGCGACGCACCGGATGGGCTGCCTCGCGCTGCTCTCGGACGACCTGCCGCGGGCCGAGTCGCTGATCGGGCGGGCGCTCGACTCCTACCGGGAGATCGGCGAGCTGAACAGCAACGTGCTCATGGGACAGGTCGAGGTGGCGATGGCGCGGGCCTTCCGGGGCGACCTGGAGGGGGCTGTCGCGATCTGCCGGGAGGTCCGGGAGGTCTGCGAGGAGCGCGGAGAGCTCTGGACCCGGGCCTACGCCCTGTACGTCCTGGCCTTCTCGGCGTGGACCCGGGACGCGTACGGGGAGGCGCGGGAGCTGCTCACCGAGTGCGTCTCGGTCAATCACGCCTTCCGTGACCTGGTCGGTCTCGTCCTGGCGATCGAGCTGCTCGCGCTCGTGACGGTGAGCGAGGGCGATCCGGCGGAGGCCGCGGTCCTCCAGGGGGCGGCGGTGCCGGTGTGGGACACGGTGGGAATCCGCCTCTTCGGCTCGGAGGCGTTCGACGGGCCGAGGGCCTTGTGCGAGCAGCGGGCGGCGGAGGCCCTGGGCGCGGAGGCGTTCGACGCCGCGGTCCGGGCGGGCCGGGGCCTCTCGCTCGACGAGGTCGTGGAGCGCGCGCTCGCCCGGCACCGGGATCCGGCGGACGTCGGCGGCGCGGCGGAGGCGATGGCCCCACGGCCGTTCCGTACGGCCCGGTCGGCGGCGGTCCCGGGAACGCGGAAGCCCGCCGGCTCCCCCACCGGAAAGGGCGGGGAAGCGGCGGGCTGAACACCGCGGAGGTGGTACTGCTCCCGTGCTGAGATCAGCGGGCGTAGTACTCGACGACCAGCTGCTCGTCGCAGATGACCGGGATCTCCTTGCGGTTCGGGTCGCGGTCGAGGCGGAAGGCCAGGGCCTTCAGGTTGACCTGCAGGTAGCGCGGGGTCTCACCCTCGGCGGCGAAGCCACCCTCACGGGCCATCTCGAACAGCGGCTTGGTGCGGCTGCGCTCGCGGACCATGACGACGTCGTCCGGACGGACGCGGAAGGACGGCTTGTCGACCTTCTGGCCGTTGACCTGGATGTGGCCGTGGACGACCATCTGGCGGGCCTGGTAGATGGTGCGGGCGATGCCCGAACGCAGGACCAGGGCGTCGAGGCGACGCTCGAGCTCGACGACCAGCGCCTCGCCCGTCTTGCCCTCGGCCTTCTTGGCACGGTCGTAGGCGCGCGCCATCTGGCGCTCGCTGATGTCGTACTGGGCGCGCAGACGCTGCTTCTCGAGCAGACGGACCTTGTAGTCCGAGTTCTGCTTGCGGCCGCGGCCGTGCTCGCCCGGCGGGTAGGGGCGGGCCTCGAAGTACTTGACGGCCTTCGGGGTCAGCGCGATGCCGAGGGCACGCGACTTCTTGACCTTGGGACGGGACTGGTTCGCCATGAACCAACCTCTCTATCTGTACGAATACGGCTTCACCAGGGTTAGGGGAGGTCGCATCCGCAGCTCGGGAAACCCGTCTGGTCCGTACGGGACGGACGTGGCGGGCAGCCGCTCCCAGGTCTGGGCACATACGTGCAGCACGCGAACGACCCATCGCCGCTCCCGGGAATCCGGGTGGTGATGGGTGGCCCGCGACACCTTCGAAGGTGCGCGACGCTCCTGGAAACCCCGCCCGAGGGCCGGGTCTCCGGCTGACTGTCCCGTTCTGGTGGTGCCGACCGGAGCCGGACACGGGACGCAGCGATCCGCACCAGTGTACCGGCTCCGGAGGACGCGCTCGTACGGCCCTCAGCCGCCCTCGCCCTTCAGGCGCTCGCGCACCCGCTCCACCACGTCCGCGTACCTCGCCTCCGCGCCGTAGCGCGTGGGTTCGTAGTACCGGCGGCCGTGGATGGTGTCCGGGGCGTACTGCTGGGCCGCGATGCCGCCCGGCACGTCGTGCGGGTACACGTACCCCTGGGCGTGGCCGAGCTTGGCCGCGCCCTTGTAGTGGCCGTCGCGCAGGTGCGGCGGGACCGAGCCCGCGAGGCCGTTGCGGACGTCGGCGAGGGCGGCGCCGATCGCGGTCGTCGCCGCGTTCGACTTCGGGGCCAGCGCCAGGGCGATGGTGGCGTGGCTCAGGGTGAGGGCCGCCTCGGGGAAGCCGATCATCGCGACGGCCTGGGCGGCGGCGACGGCGATCGGCAGGGCGTTCGGGTCGGCGAGGCCGATGTCCTCGCTCGCGGAGATCATCAGCCGGCGGGCGATGAAGCGCGGGTCCTCCCCCGCCTCGATCATCCGCGCCAGGTAGTGCAGGGCCGCGTCCACGTCCGAGCCGCGGATCGACTTGATGAGCGCGCTCGCCACGTCGTAGTGCTGGTCGCCGTCCCGGTCGTACTTCACGGCCGCGCGGTCGACGGTCTCCTCCACGGTCTGGAGGGTGATCTCCGGCTCGCCCTTGGCGATCGCCGCGCCCGCCGCCGCCTCCAGGGCGGTCAGGGCGCGCCGGGCGTCGCCGCCGGCGACGCGCAGGAGGTGCGCCTCGGCGTCCTCCGGCAGGGTCACGGCCCCGCCGAGTCCCCGCTCGCCGGTGAGGGCCCGGGCCATCAGGCCCTTGAGGTCCTCGTCGGTCAGCGGCTCCAGGGTGAGGAGCAGGGAGCGGGAGAGGAGCGGGGAGATCACGGAGAAGTACGGGTTCTCCGTGGTGGCGGCGATCAGCGTCACCCAGCGGTTCTCCACGGCCGGCAGGAGCGAGTCCTGCTGGGCCTTGGAGAAGCGGTGGATCTCGTCGAGGAAGAGGACGGTCTCCTTGCCGAAGCCGCCGACCGCGCGCCGGGCGCCGTCGATGACGGCCCGGACCTCCTTGACGCCGGCGGTGATCGCGGACAGCTCCACGAAGCGCTTGTTCGTGGCCTTCGAGACGACGTACGCGAGGGTCGTCTTCCCGATTCCCGGCGGGCCCCAGAGGATCACCGAGGAGGCGCCGGCGGGACCGCCGTCCCCGTCGCCGACGAGCCGGCGCAGCGGCGACCCGGGCTTGAGCAGGTGCTGCTGGCCCACCACCTCGTCGAGGGTGCGGGGGCGCATCCGCACGGCCAGCGGGCTGCTGGCCGGGTCCTTCTCCTGGCGGTCTTCGGCTGCTGCGGTAAAGAGGTCGGGCTCCACAGTGATGAAGCCTAGGTCACCGCACCGACAGTCCGGATTCCCGTCAGCCGGTCCAGAAGTCCCACCAGCGGGTCAGGATCAGCATGCCGATGATCCCGATGTGCAGGACCGGCAGGATCCAGGTGAACTCGTCGAAGAAGGTCCTCAGGCCGCGGGGGGCGGGGATCACGCCGTGGCGCACGTTGTGCGAGGTCACGTACCAGAACATGACGATGGTGGCGACCCAGGCCAGGGAGCACCACAGGCAGAGCGAGCCGATCACGTACAGGGACTGGTACATCAGCCAGGTGCAGAACCCGACGCCGAAGAGCGTTCCGGCGTTGAGGCCGAGCCAGTACCAGCGGCGGTAGCGGGCTCCGGCGAGCAGGCCCACGCCGATCGCGATCACCATCGCGTACGTGACGAGGCCGAGCATCGGGTTCGGGAAGCCGAAGACCGAGGCCTGCTCGCTCTTCATGATGTTGCCGCAGGAGACGATCGGGTTGAGGCTGCACCCCGGAGTGAAGCCGGGGTCTTCCAGGAGCTTGAACTTGTCGATGGTGATGACCCAGGCGGCGAGCAGTCCGGCCGCTCCGGTGATCACGAGGAGCCAGGAGAAGGCCCGGCTCGCCCCGATCGTGCCGCCGCCGTCCCGGCCGGACCCGATCTCGTCCACCGCTGCCTTCGCCATGTCACCTTTTCCCTCGCTCGACCGGCCTTGTGGGCACGGTCATTCTGCAACACGGACCTGCCGTCCGGCCGTTCGCGCGGGATAAGGAAGGGCCCGGACCGCGGTGTGGTCCGGGCCCTTCCCGTACGACGCATCAGGCCAGCTTGGCCCGGACCGCCTCCACGAGACCGTCCACGGCGACGGCCTGCTGCTCGCCGGACTCCATGTCCTTGAGCTGCACGACGCCCTCGGCGAGGTCGCGCTCGCCGGCCACCACGGCGAGGCGGGCGCCCGAGCGGTTGGCGTCCTTCATGGCGCCCTTGAGGCCCTTGCCGCCGAAGGAGAAGTCGGCGGCGACGCCGGCCCTGCGGAGCTCGGTGACCTTGCCGAAGAGGAGCTTGCGGGCCTCCTCGCCGAGGGCGACGGCGAAGACGCTGGTGGCCGCGGGGATGTCGAGCTCGACGCCCTCCGCCTCCAGGGCGAGGACCGTGCGGTCCACGCCGAGCGCCCAGCCCACCGACGGCAGCGCGGGTCCGCCGATCATCTCGGAGAGGCCGTCGTAGCGGCCGCCGCCGCCGACCGCGGACTGCGAGCCGAGGCCGTCGTGCACGAACTCGAAGGTGGTCCGGGTGTAGTAGTCCAGGCCGCGCACCAGCTTCGGGTCGTCCTCGAAGACGACGCCCGCCGCGGTGATCAGGGTGCGCACCTCCTCGTGGTACGCCTTGCACGCGTCGCAGAGGTAGTCGCGCAGGAGCGGCGCGTCGACCAGCTGCTTCTGGACGTCGGCCCGCTTGTCGTCGAGGACGCGCAGCGGGTTGATCTCGGCGCGGCGCAGGGTCTCCTCGTCGAGGTCGAGACCGCGCAGGAAGGTCTGCAGGGCCTCGCGGTAGACGGGGCGGCACTCCTTGTCGCCGAGCGAGTTCAGCAGGATGCGGAAGTCGCGCAGGCCGAGGGCGCGGTACGCCTCGTCGGCCAGGATGATCAGCTCGGCGTCGAGCGCCGGGTCCTCGGCGCCGATCGCCTCGGCGCCGACCTGGGAGAAGTGCCTGTAGCGGCCCTTCTGCGGGCGCTCGTAGCGGTAGTACGAGCCGGAGTACCAGAGCTTCACGGGGAGGTTGCCCTGCTTGTGCAGGTTCGCCTCCAGGGCGGCGCGCAGCACGGAGGCGGTTCCCTCGGGACGCAGGGCGAGCTTGTCGCCGCCCTTGGTCTCGAAGGCGTACATCTCCTTCGTGACGATGTCGGTGGACTCGCCGACACCGCGGGCGAACAGGTTGACATCCTCGAAGCCGGGGGTCTCGACGTAGCCGTAGCCGGACTTCCGCAGCGGGGCGGCGATCGCGTCACGGACCGCCAGGTACTTCGCGGAGAACGGCGGAATCAGGTCGTACGTGCCCTTGGGGGCCTTGAAGGTGCTCACGAAAATCTCGTCACATTCCTCGTCGGGGAGCGTCCGTGCTCCCGAGGCCGGCGGCCACGTCCCGCAGATAGGGGTTCGTGGCGCGCTCCTGGCCGATGGTCGTCTGGGGACCGTGTCCCGACAGGACCACGGTCGAGTTGTCGAGCGGCAGGCACACGCGGGCCAGCGACGCGAGCATCTCGTCCATGTCACCGCCGGGAAGGTCGGTGCGTCCGATGGAGCCGGCGAACAGCAGATCCCCGGAGAAGAACACGGAGGGGATCTCCGTGGTCTCGGGCATCCGGAAGGTCACCGACCCCTTGGTATGGCCGGGCGCGTGGGCGACGGAGAACTCCAGACCGGCGAGCTTCAGCTGAGCACCGTCGGTGAGCTCGCGCACGTCGTCGGGCTCTCCCACGGTCAGCTCGCCCATGAGGGGCATCCCGATGGAGCGGCCGAGGGCCTTCTCCGGGTCGCTCATCATGTAGCGGTCGGACGGGTGGATCCACGCGGGGACGTCATGGGCGCCGCACACCGGGACGACGGAGGCGACGTGGTCGATGTGTCCATGGGTGAGGACGACGGCGACGGGCTTGAGCCGATGCTTCTTCAGCGTCTCCTCGACCCCCTGCGCGGCCTGGTGGCCGGGGTCGATGATCACGCACTCCTCGCCTGCGGCGGGGGCGACCAGGTAGCAGTTGGTCCCCCAGGCCCCGGCGGGGAACCCGGCAATCAGCACGTTCGTCCTTAGGGTCGTCCGGCACGAGGCGCGGAAATCACGGAATGCGGCAGATCAGAGCCTACCGGCGGTGCCGCTTCCACAGCCAACCCGTATACGGTACGGGCACATCCGGCCAGGACAGGAACAGACGAGCGACAAGGAGCGGACCCGGTGGTCACCAGCGATCAGCGGCGGCGGCAGCTTGCCAGGGAGAAGTACGCGCGGCAGCAGCAGCGGCGGGAGGAGAACCGGCGCAAGGCGAAGCGCCGCAACACCGTCATCGCGGCCGCCCTCGCGGTGGTGCTGGCCGCGGGCGGCGCCGTGTACGCCTCCGTGGCACTGACGGACGGCTCCTCGAAGGGCTCGGACAACACGGCGAGCGACGCGCCCACCCCGGCGCCCTCGGAGAGCGGGTCGAAGAGCTCGGAGCCGGAGCTGACCGTCGACCGGAAGGCCACGTACGCCATGGCCCTCAAGACGAACGAGGGCGACGTCACGATCACCATGGACGCGGCGAAGACCCCGCACACGGTGAACTCCTTCAAGCACCTCGCCGACAAGAAGTACTTCGACGGGACCAAGTGCCACCGCCTCACGACCGAGGGCATCTACGTGCTCCAGTGCGGCGACCCCAAGGGCGACGGCACCGGCGGCCCCGGCTACACGATCCCCGACGAGAACCTGGGCGCCCTCGGCAAGGCGGGCGCGGACGGCACGGTGACCTTCCCGGCCGGCACCGTCGCCATGGCCAACACCGGACAGCCGGGCTCCGGCGGCTCGCAGTTCTTCCTCGTCTACAAGGACACCAAGCTGCCGCCGACCTACACCCCCTTCGGGAAGATCGACGCGGCCGGCCTCAAGGCGGTCCAGGACGTGGCGAAGGCGGGCGTCGAGGGCGGCGCGACGGACGGCGCTCCGAAGAAGCCCGTCACCATCGAGAAGGCGACCGTCGCGAAGAAGTGAGCCCGCTCGTCCGCACGCGGGCGCGACCGTCGAATCTCGGTCGCGCTGAGTGCGGACAGCCGGGCCGCCGTTCGCCTAGATTGGCGTTGTGCAGCGTGGGCCGTCGGCCGCGCTGTGGAAGGCGGGCGAGGCCCGCCGGGAAACTGTGGACGATGCCCGGGGGTACGACCCCGTGACGGCATCATGGTGAGGAGGCGCTGTGAGCAGCGACCCGTGGGGCCGCGTCGACGAGACGGGCACCGTGTACGTGCGGACGGCCGAGGGCGAGAAGGTCGTCGGATCGTGGCAGGCCGGCACCCCTGAGGAGGCCCTGGCCTACTTCGAGCGCAAGTACGAGGGCTTGGTTGTCGAGATCGGCCTCCTCGAGAAGCGGGTGAAGACCACCGACCTCTCGGCGAAGGACGCCACCGCGGCGATCGAGCACATCCGCCAGCAGGTCGACGAGCACCACGCCGTCGGCGACCTGGCCGCGCTCTCGGCCCGTCTCGACAAGCTGGTCGAGACGGTCGACTCGCGCCGCGAGGAGCGCAAGGCCCAGAAGGCCAAGCAGACCGACGAGGCGCGTGCGGCCAAGGAGAAGCTCGTCGCCGAGGCCGAGGAGCTGGCCCAGAGCGAGCAGTGGCGCTCCGCGGGAGAGCGGCTGCGGGCGCTCGTGGACACCTGGAAGGGCCTTCCCCGGCTCGACCGCAAGTCCGACGACGAGCTGTGGCACCGCTTCTCGCACGCCCGCTCGGCGTTCTCGAAGCGCCGCAAGGCCCACTTCGCGTCGCTGGACGCCCAGCGCGAGGACGCCCGCAAGGCGAAGGAGCGTCTGGTCGCCGAGGCGGAGTCGCTGTCGAACTCCACGGACTGGGGCAACACGGCGGCCCGCTACCGCGAGCTGATGGCGGAGTGGAAGGCGGCCGGCCGCGCCCAGCGCGAGCACGAGGACGACCTGTGGAACCGCTTCCGCGGCGCCCAGGACGTCTTCTTCGCGGCGCGCGGCGAGGTCTTCGCCGAGCGGGACGCGGAGCAGACCGAGAACCTCAAGCTGAAGGAGGAGCTCGCGACCGAGGCCGAGAAGCTGGTGCCGGTGACGGACCTGAAGGCGGCGCGCGCGGCCTTCCGTTCCCTCAACGAGCGCTGGGAGGCCATCGGCCACGTCCCGCGTGACGCCCGTCCCAAGGTCGAGGGCCGGATGCACACGGTGGAGCGGGCGATCCAGGAGGCCGAGGAGGCCGAGTGGCGCCGGACGAACCCGGAGGCGCGCGCGCGTGCCGCGGGTCTGACCGGTCAGCTCCAGGACGCGGTCGAGAAGCTGCGCAAGCAGATCGACGCGGCCCGTGCCGCCGGCAACGACGCCAAGGCCGACAAGCTGGCTCGTGAGCTGGAGGGCCGTCAGGCCCTGCTCGACCAGGCGCTGAAGGGCCTGGAGGAGTTCGGCGGCTGATGCCCTGACCCCTGCTGTACGAGGAAGGCCCCCGGCTGCGTGCCGGGGGCCTTCCTCGTACGTGCCGTGTGCCGCTACGGACGCCGGGCGCTGGTCACGCGGTAGACGTCGTAGACGCCCTCGACGCCCCGCACGGCCTTCAGGACGTGGCCCAGGTGCTTGGGGTCGCCCATCTCGAAGGTGAAGCGGGAGGTGGCCACCCGGTCGCGGGAGGTCTGGACGGCCGCCGAGAGGATGTTGACGTGCTGGTCCGAGAGGACGCGGGTGACGTCCGAGAGGAGCCGGGAGCGGTCCAGCGCCTCGACCTGGATGGCGACGAGGAAGACCGAGGACTGCGTCGGGGCCCATTCGACCTCCAGGATCCGCTCCGGCTCCCGGGAGAGCGAATCCACGTTGACGCAGTCGCTGCGGTGAACCGATACGCCGCTGCCCCGGGTGACGAAACCGATGATCGGGTCGCCGGGCACGGGCGTGCAGCAGCGGGCCAGCTTCACCCAGACGTCCTCGACGCCCTTGACGACGACACCGGGGTCGGCGTTGGAGCGGCGCTTGGAGCGGCCGCGGGTGGGCGGCGCGGCCTCTTCGATGTCCTCGGTGGCGGCCTCCTCGCCGCCGAGCGCCTGGACCAGCTTCTGCACGATGGACTGGGCGGTGACGTGGCCCTCGCCGATCGCCGCGTACAGCGAGGAGATGTCGCTGTAGCGCAGCTCGTGGGCGAGGGTGACGAGGGAGTCGCCGGTCAGGATCCGCTGGATCGGCAGGTTCTGCTTGCGCATCGCCCGCGCGATGGCGTCCTTGCCCTGCTCGATCGCCTCGTCGCGGCGCTCCTTGGAGAACCAGGCGCGGATCTTGTTCCGGGCGCGCGGGGACTTGACGAAGCCCAGCCAGTCGCGGGAGGGTCCGGCGCCGGCGGCCTTGGAGGTGAAGACCTCGACCAGGTCGCCGTTGTCGAGGGTCGATTCGAGCGGGACGAGCCGCCCGTTGACCCGCGCCCCTATGGTGCGGTGGCCGACCTCGGTGTGGACCGCGTACGAGAAGTCGACGGGGGTCGCGCCGGCGGGCAGCGCGATGACGTCGCCCTTCGGCGTGAAGACGAAGACCTCGTTGCGGGAGAGGTCGAAGCGCAGGGACTCCAGGAACTCGCTCGGGTCCTCGGTCTCCTTCTGCCAGTCGAGGAGCTGGCGCAGCCACGCCATGTCGTTGAGGTGGTCGTCCTTGCCGGCCTTCTTCGGCACGTCGGCGCGGACCTTGGAGGCGCCGGCGACGGCCTCCTGCTTGTACTTCCAGTGCGCGGCGATGCCGTACTCGGCGCGGCGGTGCATGTCGAAGGTCCGGATCTGGAGCTCGACGGGCTTGCCGTTGGGTCCGATGACCGTCGTGTGCAGCGACTGGTACATGTTGAACTTCGGCATCGCGATGTAGTCCTTGAACCGGCCGGGGACCGGGTTCCATCGCGCGTGGACGGTGCCGAGGGCCGCGTAGCAGTCGCGGACGGTGTCCACGAGGACGCGGATGCCGACCAGGTCGTAGATCTCCGCGAAGTCACGGCCGCGGACGATCATCTTCTGGTAGACGCTGTAGTAGTGCTTGGGGCGGCCGGTGACGGTGGCCTTGATCCGGGCGGCCCGCAGGTCGGCCTGGACCTCGTCGGTCACTATGGCGAGGTACTCGTCCCGCTTGGGGGCGCGCTCGGCGACGAGGCGGACGATCTCGTCGTACATCTTGGGGTAGAGGATCGCGAAGGCGAGGTCCTCCAGCTCCCACTTGATGGTGTTCATGCCCAGGCGGTGGGCCAGGGGCGCGTAGATCTCGAGGGTCTCGCGGGCCTTCTTCTCCTGCTTCTCCCGCTTGAGGTAGCGCATGGTGCGCATGTTGTGCAGGCGGTCGGCGAGCTTGATGACCAGGACGCGCGGGTCCTTGGCCATGGCGACGACCATCTTGCGGACGGTCTCGGCCTGGGCGGCCTCGCCGAACCTGACCTTGTCGAGCTTGGTGACGCCGTCGACGAGGAGCGTGACCTGGTCACCGAAGTCGCGGCGCAGGTCCTCCAGGCCGTACTCGGTGTCCTCGACGGTGTCGTGGAGCAGCCCGGCCATCAGGGTCGCCGGGTCCATGCCGAGCTCGGCGAGGATGGTGGTGACGGCGAGCGGGTGCGTGATGTACGGGTCGCCGCTCTTACGCTTCTGGCCGCGGTGCCAGCGCTCGGCGACCTGGTAAGCCCGCTCGATCTGCCGGAGCGTCGCCGTCTCGATCTTGGGGTCGTTGGAGCGGACGATCCGCAGCAGCGGTTCGAGGACCGGGTTGTACGGGGAGGAGCGCTGGACGCCGAGCCGGGCGAGGCGGGCGCGGACCCGGTTGGACGAGCCGCCGGAGCGGGCGGGCGCGGGCCTCTCGGGGGCGGGGGGCACGGGGGCGGGCGCGGCAGGCGCGGGCCTGGTCTCCGCCGGCTTGTTCTGGGGCGTGCCGGTCCCCGGCGCGGCCTTCTCGGCCTTCGGGTCGGGCTGCGCGGCGGAGAGTGACTGGGCCTCGTCTGGCAAGAAGCGCTCCTCAGGGGGTCCCCCCGGACGGGGTCTGGGGGAGGTTCCGGGTCCCCCGGTCAGGCCCGGAAAGACCATGGTATCGAGCCAGGACTGCCCGTGCTCACGCGCCCGGGTTTCGGACCGCTCCCGAACGGGCAGTGCCGCGGGCGCCGGGGGGCTCCGGAGGACACGGAGGCGATCCGGGCGTCACCCCGGAGAACGCGGAGGGGCGCTCCGGGGATTCCCCGGAGCGCCCCGATCGGGGTGGACCCCGATGTCAGACCGTGATCAGCGCCGTGAGCGGCGCGCCGTTCAGGGCCGGCTCCAGCCGGGCGCGGCCCGGGAGGAAGCCGAGTTCCATGAGGACGGCGACGCCCGCGACCTCGGCGCCCGCGCGGCGGATCAGCTCGATGGAGGCCTCGGCCGTGCCACCGGTGGCGAGGACGTCGTCGATGACCATGACGCGGTCGCCCGCGACCAGGTCCTCGGCGTGCACCTCGATCTCGGCGGTGCCGTACTCCAGCTCGTACGCCTGGCTGAGCGTGGCACCGGGGAGCTTGCCGGCCTTGCGGACCGGGATGAAGCCCAGGCCCGCGCGGACGGCCACCGGAGCGGCCAGGATGAAGCCGCGGGCCTCCAGGCCGACGATCTTCGTCGCGCCGTGCGCGGAGCACAGTCCGGCGAGGGCGTCGGTGAGCGCCGTGAACGCGTCCGGGTCCGCGAGCAGCGGCGTGATGTCCTTGAACAGCACGCCCGGCTTCGGGTAGTCGGGGACGTCACGGATGCGGCTGAGCAGGAGTCCGCTGACGTCCTGGGCCTCTGCGGTCATCCTCGGTGCTCCCGGGTGCCGCGGCGGCCCGCCCGGGGACCGACGACGGCGGCCTCGGCGGACGGGTCGTCCGCCGCGTCCAGCGGCTCGCCCTTGGCGGCGGCGGAGGCTCGCTTGACCAGGATGCGCTTCCGGAGCGCCTTGATCGACGGCTCGCGCTCCTTGAGGTCGGCCACGAGCGGGGTGGCGATGAAGATCGAGGAGTACGCACCGGCGGCGAGACCCACGAACAGCGACAGCGAGATGTCGTTGAGCATGCCGGCGCCGAGGACGCCGCCACCGATGAAGAGCAGGCCGGCGACCGGCAGCAGCGCGACGACGGTGGTGTTGATCGAACGGACCAGGGTGCCGTTGATCGAGCGGTTGGCCAGCTCGCTGTAGGTGTAGCGGGTCTGCTTGGTGATGTCCTTCGTCTGCTCCTTGAGGGAGTCGAAGACGACGACGGTGTCGTACAGGGAGTAACCGAGGATCGTCAGCAGACCGATGACCGTGCCGACGGTGACCTCGAAGCCGACCAGCGAGTAGATGCCCACCGTGATCGTGAGGTCGTGGATGAGGGCGACGAGTGCCGCGAGGGCCATCCGCCACTCGAAGGCGATGGCCAGGTAGATCACCACGAGGATCATGAAGACCCCCAGGCCGGTCCAGGCCTTGTTGGCGATCTGCTCACCCCAGCTGGGGCCCACGAGCTCGGCCGCGATCTTGTCCTCGGGGACGTTCAGGTCCTTGGCGAGCTCCTCGCGGACCTGGTCGGACTTCGCGGTGTCGAGACCGCCGACCTGGATGCGGAGCGAGCCGCTGCCGAGCTCCTGGACGATCGCGTCGTGGCCGGAGGCCTCTTCCGCGTACTCCTGGGCCTGGCTGACGGAGACGTCCGTCTTCGGGGTGGTGAAGACGGCACCGCCCTGGAACTCGATGCCCATGTTGAGGCCGCGGACGGCCAGGGCGACGATGGCGGTGATGGTGATCAGGATGGACAGGCCATACCAGATCTTGCGGTTTCCGATGAAGTCGTAACCGACCTCACCGCGGTGGAGCCGGGCGCCGAGATCGCCGAGCTTCGACATCTCACGCCTCCTTCGCGTCGACGGGGGCGTGGGCACGGCGGGTGCGGCGCAGCGGCGGCTTGGCGCCGAGCCGCTTCGGGTCCAGACCGGACCAGGCGTGTCCGTTGCCGAAGAACTTGGTCCGGGCGAGCAGCGTCATGACCGGCTTGGTGAAGAGGAACACTACGACGATGTCGAGCAGGGTGGTCAGGCCGAGCGTGAACGCGAAGCCCTGGACCTTGCCGACGGTGACGATGAACAGCACGGCCGCGGCCAGGAACGACACGAAGTCGGAGACCAGGATCGTGCGGCGGGCGCGCGGCCAGGCGCGCTCGACGGCCGGGCGGAGCGTGCGGCCCTCGCGGAGCTCGTCGCGGATGCGCTCGAAGTACACGATGAACGAGTCCGCCGTGATGCCGATGGCGACGATGGCGCCGCAGACGGCCGGCAGGTTCAGCGCGAAGCCGATGGCCGGGCCGAGCAGGGCCATGATCACGTAGGTGAGGAGCGCGGAGACGCCGAGGCTGAGGATGGCGATCAGCGACAGGCCGCGGTAGTAGGCGACCAGGTAGATGACGACCAGGCCGAGACCGATGGCGCCCGCGACGAGACCGGCCTGCAGCTGGTCACCGCCGAGCGCGGCGGTGACGGTGTCGACGCTCTGGGTCTGGAAGGTGAGGGGCAGGGCGCCGTAGGACAGGATGTTGCCGAGGTCCTGGGCGGTCTGCTGGTTGAAGCTGCCGGAGATCTCCGCGCTGGCGCTGAGCGTCTGGCGCACGGAGGGCGCCGAGACGACGTCGCCGTCCAGGACGATCGCGAAGCGGTTCTGCGGGTCGGCCTGCTGGGAGAGCTTGCTGGTGATCGACTGGAACTTCTTGGAGCCGCTGTCCGTGAAGTCCATGGTGACGATCCACATGCCACGCTGCTGGTCGAAGACGCCCTTGGCGTCGTCGACGTCCTTGCCGTCGACCTCGGCCGGGCCGAGGAGGTACTTCGACCAGACGCCCGGGGCGTCCTCGCCGCAGGCCACGGTGGGCTCGGTCGGCTTGACGCCCTGGCCGGCGGCGGCGCGGGCCTTGGGGTCGAGGCAGTTCAGGGCGGTGAACTTCTGCTCCAGCGCCGCGGTGGCGGGGTCGGGCTTCGGGGTCGCCTGCGGGGTCCCGGTGGCCTTCGGCTTCGCGGAGGACGAGGAGCTCGCGGTGGGCGTCGGGCTCGGGGCCTTGAGGGCCTCGGTGAGCGCGCGGCCCTGCGTGGAGGCGGTGGCCGTCGGGGTGGCCGACTTCTCGGTCGCGGTGGCGCCGGAAGCGGAGGACTTCGGCTTCGGCGTGGCCGAGGGGGAACCCGAGGACGTCGCGCTCGGCGCCGGCTGGGGCGCGCCGCTCGTCACGGCGAGAACGGGCCGGAAGTAGAGCTGGGCGGTGGTGCCGACCTGCTCGCGGGCCTGCTTCTCGTTCGTCCCGCGAGGGATGTTGACGATGATGTTCTCGGCGCCCTGCGTCTGGACCTCGGCCTCGGAGACACCCAGACCGTTGACGCGGCGCTCGATGATGCCGACCGCCGTGTTCATGTTGGTCTCGTTGACCGCCGACTCCTGGCCGGGCTCGGCCTTCGCCTTGAGCGTGATCGACGTACCGCCGGCGAGGTCGATGCCGAGGCGCGGGGTGGTGTGCCCCGACCAGAACATTCCGCCGGTGAGCGCGACCATGGCGATCAGGATGATTGCCAGGGCGCGGCCCGGACGGCTCTGTCCCCCCGCCGGCCTTCGGCCCTTCTTCGGTGCTGCCACCTGTCGTATCTCCCTGTCCAACCGCCTCACGCCGGGTATGCGTGAGACGGCCACGAAGTGTGTGTGGGGACCTGCCCCCGCAGACGTGGAACCGTTCCGGGGACCGTGCACGCCGGTGGGCGTGCGCGCGGTCCCCGGCCGCGACTACTTCGCGTCGGTCTCGCCGTCGGCCTTGCCGTCCTTCTGACCCTCGGCACCGGTCTCCGCCGCGTCCGACTTCTTCGTCAGGTCGGCCTTCGGCGCGTCCTCGACGGTCCGGGTGTCCTCGGCGGCCTCGGTCAGCGAGGAGGCGTCGTCCGGGACGACGGTGTCGGTGTCCGACTCCTCGTCGTCGCCGTGGACGATGCGGTTGTACTCGGAGTCCTCGAGGACCGCGCCGATCGCGTTCTTGGCGTAGACGGCGTGCACGCCGGGCGCGACCTCGAGGAGGACGGTCTCGTCGCCGATCTCCTTGACGGTGGCGTACATCCCCCCGATCGTCCGTACGCCGGTGCCGGGCTGCATCTCGTCGCGCATCTGCGCCGCCGCCTGCTGCTTCTTCTTGGCAGAGCGGGTCATCAGGAACATGGCCCCGATGAGGACGATGAAGGGGAGGAGAGTCACGATGCTCACGGGACGGGTTTCCTTCGCACGGTCGCGGAGAAACCGCGGCCTGATCTTCGGGGGTGGGTGCGCCGACCAGAAAGGGCGGCATCGGCGGAGTCTAGGCGAGTCCGCATCGATGGAACAACGTCCAGCATCGCACCGTGGTTCCGGTCCGGGCGAGTGTCCGCACCGTCACGCCCCGAAGAGCCCCTGTTGTCCCGTTCCCGCGCCGCTCCCCGCGCCGCCCGGGCCCGCTGCCTGCGGCGGAACGAGTCCGAGGTGCGTCCACGCCGCCGGTGTGGCGACCCGGCCGCGGGGCGTACGGGCCAGTAGCCCCTCCCGTACGAGGAAGGGTTCGGCGACCTCCTCGACGGTCTCGCGCTCCTCCCCCACGGCGACCGCGAGGGTGGACAGACCGACCGGTCCGCCGCCGAAGAGCTTGAGCAGGGCCTCCAGGACCGCGCGGTCGAGCCGGTCGAGACCGCGGCTGTCCACCTCGTACACGCTGAGGGCCGCCTCGGAGATCTCCCGGGTGATCACTCCATCGGCCCTGACCTGGGCGTAGTCGCGGACCCGGCGCAGCAGGCGGTTGGCGATGCGGGGCGTGCCGCGGGAGCGGCCGGCGATCTCGGCGGCGCCGTCGGGGTCGATCTCGACGTCGAGGAGTCCGGCGGAGCGGTGGATCACGCGCTGGAGCTCGGCCGGGTCGTAGAACTCCATGTGTGCGGTGAAGCCGAAGCGGTCGCGCAGCGGGGGCGGCAGGAGTCCGGCCCGGGTGGTGGCGCCGACCAGGGTGAAGGGCGGGAGTTCGAGCGGGATGGCGGTGGCCCCGGGGCCCTTGCCGACGATGACGTCGACGCGGAAGTCCTCCATCGCCATGTAGAGCATCTCCTCGGCGGGCCGGGACATGCGGTGGATCTCGTCGAGGAAGAGGATCTCTCCCTCCTGGAGGGAGGAGAGGATCGCGGCGAGGTCGCCGGCGTGCTGGATGGCGGGGCCGGAGGTGATGCGGATCGGCGCGTTCATCTCGGCGGCGATGATCATCGAGAGGGTGGTCTTGCCGAGGCCGGGGGCGCCGGAGAGCAGCACGTGGTCGGCGGTGGCACCGCGCTGGCGGGCGGCCTTGAGGACCAGGTCGAGCTGCTGGCGGACCTTCTCCTGGCCGACGAACTCGCTGAGGTCCTTGGGGCGCAGGGCCGCCTCGACGGCCTGGTCGTCGCCCTCCGCGGAGGCGCCGACGAGGCGCGCGTCCGGCTCGGCGGTGCTGTCGTCGTCCCAGTTCACGGTGATGGTCTTCCTTCGTACGGGAGGTCAGCGGGCCCGGTTGAGGGTCTGCAGGGCGGCGCGGAGCAGCTGCGGTACGGGGGCGGTGCCGGTCTCGGCGATGGCGGCCTCGGCCTGCGGGGCGACGGCGCTGACGGCCTCCTCGGCCTCGCGGCTCGCGTAGCCGAGGCCGATCAGGGCGGCGGACAGCTGCTCGGTCCACGGCGCGGGGCCGGAGGCGGCCGCGCGCTGGGCGCCGACCAGGCCGCTGCTGCCCAGGGGGGCGCCGAGCTTGTCCTTCAGTTCGAGGAGGAGCTTCTGGGCGCCCTTCTTGCCGATGCCGGGGACGGCGGTGAGGGCCTTCTCGTCGCCGGTGGAGACGGCGAGGCGCAGCGCGTCGGGGCTGTGCACCCCGAGCATGGCCTGGGCGAGGCGGGGGCCGACGCCGCTGGCGGTCTGGAGGAGCTCGAAGACCTGCCGCTCGTCGTCGTCGGCGAAGCCGTACAGGGTGAGGGAGTCCTCGCGGACGACGAGGGAGGTGGCGAGCCTGACGTGCTCACCGAGGCGCAGGCCGGCGATGGTGTTCGGGGTGCACTGGACGGCCATGCCCACTCCCCCGACCTCGACGACGGCGGTCGTGGGGGCGAGGGCGGCGACGGGGCCGCTCACGAAGGCGATCATCGGGTTCGGCCTTTCACTGCGGAGGTGTGCCGGGCGGCGGCCTGCTGGAGACGGTTCTGGGCGACGGCCTGCTGCAGGCGGTTCTGGGCGGGGGCCCGCCAGATGTGGCAGATGGCGAGGGCGAGGGCGTCGGCGGCGTCGGCCGGCTTGGGCGGGGCGGAGAGCCGGAGCAGTCGGGTCACCATGGCCCCGACCTGGGCCTTGTCGGCGCGGCCGCTGCCGGTGACGGCGGCCTTGACCTCGCTGGGGGTGTGCAGGGCGACGGGGATGCCGCGCCGGGAGGCGCAGAGCATGGCGACCGCGCTGGCCTGGGCCGTGCCCATCACCGTGCGCACGTTGTGCTGGCTGAACACCCGCTCCACGGCGACCAGTTCGGGCGAGAAGCGGTCGAGCCACTCCTCTATGCCGCGCTCGATGCCGACCAGGCGCATGCCGATGTCGTCGTCCGCCGCGGTGCGCACGACGCCGACGCCGAGCATGGTCAGGGGCCGGCCGGCGACGCCCTCGACGACGCCGACGCCACAACGGGTGAGCCCGGGGTCCACTCCGAGTACGCGCATGTCGCCCCCTTCCTGATCGCAAGTCTGTTTGTGCAGGCTATCGGCCGCCACTGACAACGCAGCGGGCCGACGGGTGTGTCCCGTCGGCCCGCTGCTGAGAAGACCGCGATCAGGCGTCGACCTTCGCCATGACCTCGTCGCTGACGTCGAAGTTGGCGAAGACGTTCTGCACGTCGTCGCTGTCCTCGAGGGCGTCGATCAGCTTGAACATCTTGCGCGCGCCCTCCTCGTCGAGCTCGACCTGCATGCTCGGGACGAAGCTGGACTCGGCCGAGTCGTAGTCGATGCCGGCCTCCTGGAGGGCGGTACGGACCGCGACCAGGTCGGTGGCCTCGCTGATGACCTCGAAGTTCTCGCCGAGGTCGTTGACCTCCTCGGCGCCGGCCTCGAGCACCGCGCCCAGGACGTCGTCCTCGGACAGCTCGCCCTTGGGGAGCACGACGACGCCCTTGCGGTTGAACAGGTACGAGACCGAACCCGGGTCGGCCATGGAGCCGCCGTTGCGGGTCATGGCGACGCGCACGTCGGAGGCGGCGCGGTTGCGGTTGTCGGTGAGGCACTCGATGAGCACCGCGACGCCGTTCGGGCCGTAGCCCTCGTACATGATCGTCTGGTAGTCGACGCCACCGGCCTCGAGGCCGCCGCCGCGCTTGACCGCGGAGTCGATGTTCTTGTTCGGGACCGAGCTCTTCTTCGCCTTCTGGATGGCGTCGTAGAGCGTCGGGTTGCCGTCCGGGTCGGCGCCGCCGGTGCGGGCCGCGACCTCGATGTTCTTGATCAGCTTCGCGAAGAGCTTGCCGCGCTTGGCGTCGATCACGGCCTTCTTGTGCTTCGTCGTAGCCCATTTAGAGTGGCCGGACATCTGCCTGTCTCCTTCGCGTAACCAACTTCTTGAACGAACCCCAGAGATCCTACCGGGATCGTGTCACCGTTCGGCGCGCACCATGTCCACGAAGAGCTCGTGGATGCGGTGGTCTCCGGTGAGTTCGGGGTGGAAGGAGGTCGCGAGGGCCCGGCCCTGACGGACCGCGACGATGTGGCCCTCGTGCTCGGCGAGCACCTCGACCTGGGCGCCGACCGACTCCACCCACGGGGCGCGGATGAAGACGCCCTCGACGGGGGAGTCGATGCCCGCCACGGTCACACCGGCCTCGAAGGACTCGTTCTGCCGGCCGAAGGCGTTGCGGCGGACGATCATGTCGATGCCGCCGAAGGTCTCCTGGCCCGAGCGCGGGTCGAGGATCTTGTCGGCGAGCATGATCAGGCCGGCGCAGGTGCCGTACACGGGCATGCCGCCCGCGATCCGCTCGCGCAGCGGCTCCATCAGGCCGAAGAGGGCGGCCAGCTTGGAGATGGTGGTGGACTCGCCACCGGGGATGACCAGGCCGTCGACCTCGGCGAGCTCCTCGGGGCGCCGGACCGGCCTGGCCACGGCGTCCGCCGCGGCCAGGGCGATCAGGTGCTCCCGTACGTCGCCCTGGAGGGCCAGGACACCGATTACGGGCGTGCTCATGGGTGCTTACCAGCCCCGGTTCGCGTAGCGCTCGGACTCGGGGAGGGTGTCGCAGTTGATGCCGACCATGGCCTCGCCCAGGTTGCGGGAGGCGTCCGCGATGACCTTCGGGTCGTCGTAGAAGGTGGTGGCCTTCACGATGGCGGCGGCGCGCTTGGCCGGGTCGCCCGACTTGAAGATGCCGGAGCCGACGAAGACGCCCTCGGCGCCGAGCTGGCGCATGAGCGCGGCGTCGGCGGGGGTGGCGACACCACCGGCGGAGAACAGCACGACCGGGAGCTTGCCGAGCTCGGCGACCTCCTTGACGAGCTCGTACGGGGCGCGCAGCTCCTTGGCGGCGGCGAACAGCTCGTTGTTGTCGAAGCCGCGCAGCTTGGCGATCTCGTTCTTGATCTGGCGCAGGTGGCGGACGGCCTCGACGACGTTGCCGGTGCCGGCCTCGCCCTTGGAGCGGATCATGGCCGCGCCCTCGGCGATGCGGCGCAGGGCCTCGCCCAGGTTGGTGGCGCCACAGACGAAGGGGGTGGTGAAGGCCCACTTGTCGGAGTGGTTGACCTCGTCGGCCGGGGTCAGGACCTCGGACTCGTCGATGTAGTCGACGCCGAGGGACTGCAGGACCTGGGCCTCGACGAAGTGGCCGATGCGGGACTTGGCCATGACCGGGATGGAGACCGCGCCGATGATCTCTTCGATCATGTTCGGGTCGGACATGCGGGCGACGCCGCCGTCCTTGCGGATGTCCGCGGGGACCCGCTCCAGGGCCATGACGGCCACGGCGCCGGCGTCCTCGGCGATCTTCGCCTGCTCGGCGTTGACCACGTCCATGATCACGCCGCCCTTGAGCTGCTCGGCCATGCCGCGCTTGACGCGCGCGGTGCCGGTCTCGGGGGACTGGAAGTTGGTGGAAGGCGTGGTGGACACGGATACCTCACTCGTGACAACAGGGGTTGACGACAAGACGAGGAAACAGGCCACCCGCGGTCCGCATCAAGGGCCAATGTGGACCCGGTGGATCGTTTTCCCAGGTTACGGACGTCAGGCCGGACGATCGGCAAGGGCCGCGGGCGGCTCATCGTCCATTTCGAAGGCCAGCGGGAAGGGGGCGTGGCCCGCGAGCCGGAACCAGCGGACCTTGCGGTGGCGGCGCAGGGCGCGGGCGGCCCGGACGGCGTCGTTGTGGAAGCGGCGGGCCATCGGCACCCGGCGGACGGCCGCGGCCAGCTCCCCCGCGGCCTCCTCGCCGCCGGGCGCCTCCCGTACGAGCTCCACCTGCTCGGGCTCGCCGAAGACGGCCCGCAGCGCCTGGCTCAGCTCGCTCTCGGCGACCTCCCGGTGGTCCTCCTCCGCCTGCCGGGCCGCGTGCGCGGCCTCGTACAGCACGATCGAGGCGGCCGGGTCGAGGACGCCGGAGGTCGCGAGTTCCTGGGTGACCGAGGCCCGGCGCAGGAGCTGCGCATCCAGGGCGGCGCGTGCGGCGTCGATGCGCGAGTGCAGCCGGTCGAGCCGTCCGGCGGTCCAGCTCAGATAGACGCCGATGAGGATCAGCGCGACGACGGTCCAGATCAGGGTTTCGGTCACGGGCGCACAGGCTACCGGGGCGGTGGCAGCACGCCTTCCCAAAGGTCGTGGTCATGGGCGAACAGGACACGCGCGGGACGGCCGTCGGCGAGCTCGCCGAGCCGGTCGAGCCAGGGGAGGTGCGGGCTCCCGAACTCGTGGGCGAAGTCGTACGCCTGGCCGGCGAGGACCGTGATCCGGTCGCCGTGGTCGAGGACGAGCGACTGGTGGCCCTCGGTGTGGCCGGGCGTGGGCACGATCAGCACGCCCGGCGCGATCTCGTGCTCGCCGTCGAGCTCCTCGTACCGGACGCCGGGCAGGAGCGAGTCGATGGTGTACCCGCCGGCCCGGGCGACGGCGAGCTCGGTGCGCTGGACGAGGACGGGCGTGGCGGGGAAGAGCTGGTTGCCGCCGATGTGGTCGAAGTGCAGGTGGCAGTTGACGACGAGGTCGACGTCGTCCGGGCCGACGGGCAGGGGGTGCCGGACGGGGCGGTAGTGCGCGTCGGTCTCCGGGGACCCCGTCCCCATGCCGGTGTCGAACAGCAGCCTCACGCCCGCGTGCCGCACGAGATAACCGAGGACGGGTTCCACGCGGGGGTGGGGGCCTTGCCATTCGTGGGCGGGGCGGGTGAAGTGACCGAGGTCGAGTCGGCTGATCGTCTCCATGGGGCGACCTTGCCCGCGCCTGCGGCGGGCAATCGCCCGGCTGCTCCGGCTCGCTGCGGGCGGTCGCTCCGCGGGGCGGCGCGCATCCCGTGGTGGGCAGCCGTTCCGCCGGCGCGGCGCCCACCCCGTTGTGGGCGGTCGTTCCGCCGGGGCAAGGGGGTCCCCCCTGCTCGAGCGGAGCCGAGAGCTCGGGGGAGGGTGGGCACACGGAACGGCGCCCCTTGCCGGCGCCCGAGGCTCCTGGGCCTGGACCCGCACCCCGTGCACAGCTCACTTGTGGTGCGGGTCCAGGCGCGGAACGCGGAGGCGCCGCGAAGGGCGCCGTCCCGTGTGCCCACCCGTCCCGCCCAGCGGGACGACTGCCCCGCCCAGCGGGACGACTGCCCACACGGCGGGTGGCGGAAGCCCGGCCCCCACGGGGCGCCGGCCCGGCGGGCGCGGGCCCGCGTGGCAGGGGGCCGGGCCGGCCCAGTGGGTGGCCTACAAGCGCAGGCGGGCGCGCAGGCCGGACGCGCGTTCGTCCGTGTCCACCGCCGCCGCCCCGTCCGTCACCGTCTCGTACACGGCGAGGATGTCCGCCCCCACCGTCGACCAGTCGAAGCGGCGCACGTGCGCCGAACCCCGGGCGCTGAGCCCGGCGCGCCGGTCCCCGTCCCCGAGGAGCCCGATCGCCGCGTCCGCGAGCGCGTCGGCGTCCTCGTTGGCGAAGAGTTCGCCCGCCGCTCCCTGGTCGAGGACCTGCGCGAAGGCGTCCAGGTCGGAGGCGAGGACGGGCGCGCCGGCGGACAGCGCCTCGACGAGGATGATGCCGAAGCTCTCGCCGCCGGTGTTGGGCGCCACGTACACGTCGACGCTGCGCAGCAGCCGCGCCTTGTCCTCGTCGCTGACCATGCCGAGGAACTCGACCCGCGACCGCATCTCGCGCGGCAGGGAGGCCACGGCCTCCTCCTCGTCGCCGCGCCCGGCCACGAGCAGCCGGGTGCCGGGGCGTTCCGCGAGGATCTTCGGGAGGGCCTTCATGAGGACCGGCAGGCCCTTGCGCGGCTCGTCGATCCGCCCGATGAAACCGAGCGTGCCGCCCTGCCACTCCTTCTTCGGTTCGGCGCGGGCGAAGAAGTCGACGTCGACGCCGTTGGGGATGACGACCGCGTCGCCGCCGAGGTGCTCGACGAGCGTGCGCCGGGCGTACTCGCTGACCGCGATGCGGGCGCTGATCTTCTCCAGCGCGGGCTGGAGGATCGGATACGCGGCGATCATCGCCCGCGAGCGCGGGTTCGAGGTGTGGAAGGTGGCGACGATCGGCCCCTGCGCCGCCCAGCAGGTGAGCAGCCCGAGCGACGGCGAGGTCGGCTCGTGGATGTGGACGACGTCGAAGGTGCCGTCGTGCAGCCAGCGGCGGACCCGTGCGGCGGAGAGGAAGCCGAAGCTGAGCCGGGCCACCGAGCCGTTGTAGGACACGGGCACGGCGCGGCCCGCGGAGACCACGTACGGCGGCAGCGGGGTGTCGTCGTCGGCGGGGGCGAGGACGGAGACCTCGTGGCCGAGCCGGATGAGGTGCTCGGCGAGGTCGCGGATGTGGAACTGGACGCCGCCGGGCACGTCCCAGGAGTACGGACAGACGATCCCGATCTTCACGCGCCCGGTCCCTCCCGCTCGTCCAGGTCCGAGAGCCACAGTCGTTGCAGCATGTGCCAGTCCTCCGGGTGGTCCGCGATGCCGGCGGCGAACGCGTCGGCGAGCGCCTGTGTCATGACGGACGTCTTCTCGGCCCGCGTACCTGACTCGGGTACGTCGACGGGCGGGTGGATCCGCCCCTTCATGACCGGCGTGTCGTCGTACCAGAGCGTCACGGGCAGCAGCAGCGCGCCCGTCTGCTGGGCGAGGATCGCCGGGCCGGCCGGCATCCGGGCCGTGTCCCCGAAGAACGTGACCTCGGTGCCGGAGGCCGACAGGTCGCGGTCGGCGACCAGGCAGACCAGGCCGCCGGCCCGCAGCCGGCGCGCGAGCGTGCCGAAGGCGGAGCCGCCGGTGTGCGGCAGGACCTCCATGCCGAGGGACTCGCGGTAGGCGACGAACCGGTCGTACAGCGACTCGGGCTTGAGCCGCTCCGCGACCGTCGTGAACGGCACGCCGAGCGAGCGGGTCACCCAGACGCCCGCGAGGTCCCAGTTGGCCAGGTGCGGCAGGGCGAGGACGACGCCGCGCCCGGAGGCCAGGCCCTCCTCCAGGTGGTGGCGGCCCTTGATGTCGATGGACCGCTCGACCCGTTCCCTGGACCAGGTCGGCAGCCGGAAGGACTCCATCCAGTACCGCATGTACGAGCGCATGCCGGCCCGTGACAGTTCGGCGAGCCGCTGGGGCGTGGCGTCCGGCACCACGCGCGCGAGGTTGGACTCCAGGCGCAGGACGCTCTTGCCGCGCCGCTTCCACGCAAGGTCGGCGATCCGCCGGCCGAGGCCCGTCGCCACCGGCTCCGGCAGCTTCTTCACGGTCGCCCACCCGGCGCCGTACAGCCCGTCGCTCAGCCGCTCTTTCAGGGTGCTCACGAGGCCGCCCCGCCGCCCCCGGCCGCGGCGGCGTCCGCCTCGGCCGATTCCCGGCGCACGGTCACCACGCGCTGGCCCAGGGTGACGGCGCTGCCGACGGCCACGATCCACAGGGCGATCGGGAGCAGGACCTCGACGCCGGGCACGCCGAACTCGTGGAGTCCGGCGAGGCCCGCGGCGACCAGCGAGATCACCAGGCGTTCGGCGCGCTCGACGAGGCCGTTCACGGCGACGGGCAGGCCGATCGATTCTCCCCGGGCCTTGGTGTACGAGACGACCTGGCCGCTCGCGAGGCAGAAGATCGCCACGGCGCACAGGATGTCGTCGTCGCCCTTGCCCGCGTACCAGAGCGCGAAGCCGCCGAAGATCGCGCCGTCGGCGACCCGGTCGAGCGTCGAGTCGAGGAAGGCTCCCCATCGGCTGGAGATCCCCGCCTGCCGGGCCATGTTGCCGTCGACGAGGTCGGAGAAGACGAACAGGGTGATGACGATCGTGCCCCAGAAGAATTCTCCGCGGGGGAAGAAGACCAGCGCACCGGCCACCACCCCCGCCGTGCCGATGAGCGTGACCGCGTCGGGGCTGACGCCCCGCCGGAGCAGAAACGCGGCGAACGGTGTGAGGACACGCGTGAAAAAGGCACGCGCGTACTTGTTCAGCATGGCCTTCCCGAGGTTCGGTGGGCCGCGCGGCCCCTACGACCACCGGCTCGCCCATCGTAGCCACGCCCGTCCCGGCGCACCGGCGGGCACCCGCCCCGTCGCGTCGACGCCCCGCCGACGTCCCTCCGGCGGGCCCCGGCGTGTACGACGTATGGACGCTTCCCGACGTCGGTGCAAAGCTCGAAGGACCACCGCGGGCACCGCAGGAGCCGTACCGCGACACACCACTCCCCCGCGCCCGCGTCCCGCCGCATCGTGCGAGCAGTCGGGAGGAAACATCATGGGTGACAAGGCGAAGACGCCCGCCGGAGCCGCCGGCAGGGCTCCTACGGCCGACCGGCCCTCGGCCGTGCGGAACGTGGTGCTGGTCGGCCACAGCGGATCGGGCAAGACGACCCTCGTCGAGGCCCTGGCACAGACCGCCGGAGCGGTCAACCGGGCCGGACGGGTCGAGGACGGCGCCACCGTCTCGGACTACGACGAGATCGAGCACCGCCAGCAGCGGTCCGTACAGCTCTCCCTCGTCCCGGTCGGCTGGGACGGATACAAGATCAATCTCCTCGACACCCCCGGGTACGCCGACTTCGTCGGGGAGCTGAGGGCCGGTCTGCGCGCGGCGGACGCGGCCCTCTTCGTCGTCTCGGCGGCCCAGGAGGCCGACGCCGTCGCCGCCTCCACCCGCATGATCTGGGAGGAGTGCGCCGCCGTCGGGATGCCCCGCGCCATCGTCGTCACCCACCTCGACACGGCGCGCACCGATTTCACCGAGCTCACCGCCGTCTGCGCCGAGCTCTTCGGCCGGGACGACCCCGACGCCGTCCTCCCCCTCTACCTGCCGGTGCGCGGCGCCGAGGGCGCCGACGGGCACGCGCCCGTCACCGGCCTGGTCGGCCTGCTCTCGGAGCGGATCTTCGACTACTCCTCCGGGGAGCGCCGGGAGAACCCGCCCGACGAGGCGCAGCGGGAGCTCATCGCGGAGGCCCGCGCCCGGCTCATCGAGGGGATCATCGCCGAGAGCGAGGACGAGACCCTCATGGACCGCTACCTGGGCGGCGAGGAGATCGACGTGAAGACCCTCGTCGACGACCTGGAGAAGGCCGTCGCCCGGGGCACCTTCCACCCGGTGCTCGCGGCCGCCCCCGCCGCCGACGGCGGGTCGCAGGGCCTCGGCACCCTGGAGCTCCTGGAGCTGATCACCGGCGGCTTCCCCTCCCCCCTGGAGCACGAGGCGCCCGTCGTCACCACCCCCGACGGCCGCTCCCGGCCCCCGCTCGCCTGTGACCCCGAGGGGCCGCTGGTCGCCGAGGTCGTCAAGACGGCCGCCGACCCCTACGTGGGCCGGATCTCCCTGGTCCGGGTCTTCTCCGGCACCCTGCGTCCCGACGAGACCGTGCACGTCTCCGGGCACGGCCTCGTCGACCCGGCCCACGACGGGCACGAGCTCCACGAGGCGGACGAGCGGGTCGGCGGACTCACCTCCCCCTTCGGCAGGCAGCAGCGCCCGCTCGCGGAGTGCATCGCCGGAGACCTGGCCTGTGTCGCCCGGCTCGGCCACGCCGAGACCGGCGACACCGTCTCCGCCAAGGACGATCCGCTCCTGATGGAGCCGTGGACCATGCCGGAGCCGCTGCTGCCGATGGCCGTCCAGGCCCACGGCAAGGCCGACGAGGACCGGCTCTCGCAGGGTCTCGCCCGGCTCGTCGCCGAGGACCCGGCCCTGCGGCTCGAACAGAACCAGGACACCCGGCAGGTGGTGCTGTGGTGCCTGGGCGAGGCCCATCAGGACGTCGCCCTGGAGCGCCTGCGCGGCCGGTACGGCGTGCAGGTCGACGCCGTGCCGTACAAGGTGGCGCTGCGCGAGACCTTCGGGAGCGCCGCGTCGGGCCGGGGCCGGCACGTCAAGCAGTCCGGCGGCCACGGCCAGTACGCCATCTGCGAGATCGACGTGGAGCCGCTGCCGCCGGGCAGTGGCATCGAGTTCGTCGACAAGGTGGTCGGCGGGGCCGTCCCGCGCCAGTTCGTCCCCTCCGTCGAGAAGGGGGTGCGGGCGCAGGCGGCGCGCGGGCTCGCCACCGGCCACCCGCTGGTCGACATCCGGGTCACCCTGCGGGACGGCAAGGCCCACTCGGTGGACTCCTCCGACGCCGCCTTCCAGACCGCCGGGGCGCTCGCGCTGCGCGAGGCGGCCGCCGACGTGCCCGTCCACCTCCTCGAACCGGTCGCCCAGGTCGACGTCCTCGTCCCCGACGAGTACGTCGGCCCGGTCATGAGCGACCTGTCGGGGCGGCGCGGCCGGGTGGTCGGCACCGATCAGGCCGGTCCCGGGCGGACCGTGGTCAGGGCCGAGGTGCCGGAGATGGAGATCGGGCGGTACGCGATCGACCTGCGCTCGATCTCGCACGGCACCGGCCGGTTCGACCGCACGTACGCCCGGCACGAGCCGATGCCGCCGCACCTGGCGACGAAGATCCGCGAACAGGCCGAAAAGGGCTCCTAGTTGACGGAGCACCAGGGGTGGACGTCCGCCCGGCGGCTGCCGGGCGGACGTCATTCGGCCGACGACGTCCACAGGCCGTGACGCATCCGGCCGTACCCGGTTACGCTGTGGTGCCCAGCTCAGAAGGTGTGCGGGGCGCGGCAGTTGGGAACAGCCCGCACAGGTACTCGCGCGCGATGGGGGCGGCAGTGGCGATCGACGGTTTCGGACCGGGGGCTCAGATCCCCCTCCAGAGCTCGGGAGGCGGCACGGGCGCGACGAACGCGCTCGCGTCCGCCGCGTACCGGGACAGCCCCCTCAAGACCATCCAGGAAGCCGACAACGAGCTCTACAAGACCACGGTCAAGGAAGGGAAGTGGGGGCTCTTCAGCCCCGACCTCGGCGAGGCCTTCTCCCGCGCGGTCCAGGTCCGGATGCTCGGCGGCGCCCGCAAGGCCCTGATCCAGTCCTTCGGGGCCGAGCCGCAGCCGGTGGTCGAGCACTGCCTCGCCGCCACCCACCTGCGCAGGCAGCGCGACATCAAGCTGACCCTGGTCACCTTCTTCTGCGGCGTCCTCTTCCTGCCCGGACTGCTGCTCTGGCTCGGCGTCATCCAGCTCCGCCGCCTCGTCGCCGGCTCCGAGAGCCAGCGGAACAGCGCCGTCGGCACGGCCCTCCTCTGGGCCGCCGGGATCTTCGCGGCGCTCGTCCTGATCAAGCTGCCCTGGGACGGAATCCTGGCGAACTACCTGCGCGCGATGGTCGTCGCCCCGGTCGTCGGCTGGTACCTCGCGAGCCGGATCTGTCTGAACGCCGCGGTCGACCTGCGCGAGCGCTGGTCCGGTCTGCTCGGCGGCGGCGGGATCGGCCCGCACGTCCCCAAGTCCGTCCCCCACGACCCGGGCGAGAAGTCGGCGGAGGCACTGCGGGTCAACCTGGAGAAGCTCTCCGCGGAGCAGCAGTCCAACATCGTCTTCTACGCCGGCACCAAGGGGATCCTCGGTCTGGGCACCCGCTGGGGCAGCTGGACGCTCGCCGAGGAGCTGGTCCCCCAGCCCGGCCGGGAGCTCCACGCCTTCCGCGCCTGGGACGTCATCCGCCGGATCCACGACGAGCTGACGCTGCTGGAGCGCGGCTCCCTGAAGACCGGCTTCCCCAAGCCGACCGTCAAGCACTGGATCGTCTCCCCGGTCGGCGAGGGCGCCGACGAGGTCACCCGCCCCGAGAACGACAACATCGTCCACTACCAGGTCAAGCCGCACGAGATACAGCGCATCTGCAACGACCAGCAGTTCGGCGCGGGCAACCGGCACTACCTGGGCGTCCAGTTCACGCTCTGGGACGGGAATCTCGTCCTCACCATGATGGTCACCGTCACCTCGCTCCACCACACGCTCCGGATCGAGGTCACCGGCCACGCGCTCGGGCCCGTCCACGGCCTCTTCACCACGAAGCCGAAGGCGAAGACGAAGGAGGTCGCCAAGACCGTCCGCTTCTGGGAGACGAAGGAGATCCAGCAGCCGCTGCTCACGACCAACGACATCGTGCGGCTCGCGGTGCGCGCCCCGCTCACCTGGTACCCGCCGGTCCTGGACTTCCTCGGCGGCAAGATGGTCCTGCCCGAGCCGTTCGGTCTGCGGCACGTCTGGGCCGGGCCGCTCTGGAAGAACCGCTTCATGGCCGACGACGCCATCCGCATGGCCACGCCCGTGCTCCGGGCCGTCCACTCCGCCACGCTCAAGGTGCTCGACGAGCACAACGTGGACACGGAGCGCTTCACCGCCCGCTCGCTGATCCTCAGCGGCGGCGTCCAGGACCCGGGCCCGAAGAAGGCCGACGTCTACGACGCCTGACCCGGGTCCTCCGCGGCGCCCGGCGGATCAGAGGGTGGCCGGCCAGGCGTCGGCCAGCATCTTCCGGGTGTCGGCGAGCAGCTGGGGCAGCACCTTGGTGTGTCCGACGACCGGCATGAAGTTCGTGTCCCCGCCCCAGCGCGGCACCACGTGCTGGTGCAGGTGCGCGGCGATGCCGGCGCCGGCGACGGCGCCCTGGTTCATGCCGATGTTGAAGCCGTGCGCACCGGAGGCCGCCCGCAGCGCGACCATCGCGCGCTTGGTGAAGGCGGCGAGCTCGACCGTCTCCGCCTCGTCGAGGTCGGTGTAGTCGGCGACGTGGCGGTACGGGACGACCATCAGGTGTCCGCCGTTGTACGGGTAGAGGTTGAGCACCGCGTACACGCCCTGGCCGCGCGCGATCACCAGACCGTCCTCGTCCGACTTCGACGGAATCACGCAGAACGGGCAACCGTCCTCGGCCCCCGGCCCGGTCGGCTTGTTCTCGCCCTGGATGTACGCCATCCGGTGAGGCGTCCACAGGCGCTGGAACGCGTCCTGCGTCCCCACTCCGATCTGCTGCTCCGGCTCAGTCGTCATGCTGAGCAGCATATTGCGTCGCCCGTTCGGAACGTGTCGTCGGGGCGGAAGATCCGTGCAGCGGCCATGCTGATCCGATGAGAGACAGGCCGCCCATTCCTCCGGAGCAGGAGCGCTGGGACCGTCGAATGGAGATCCCGCTGACGGTGACCTCCCTCGTCTTCCTCGGCAGCTACGCGATGCGGATCCTCGGCCGCGACCTGCCTGCCGGCTGGCACGACTTCTGCCTCGCCCTCCTGTTCTCCTCCTGGGCCGTGTTCGTCGCCGACTACGCGGTGCGCCTCAAGCTCAGCGGTCTCGGCCCGCTGCGCTTCGTGCGCCACCACTTCCTGGACACGGTGGTGCTGATCCTGCCGCTGCTGCGGCCGCTGCGGGTGGTGACCGCGTACGACCGGGCCCAGCGCCGGCACCAGGAGCCCCGGCTCACCCTCTACGCCCGCGTCATGGCGTACGCGGGGCTCTCCGCGACGCTGCTCGGTTTCGCCGGCGCGCTCACCGTCTACGACGTCGAGTACGGCGCCCCGGGCGCGTCCATCATCACTTTCGGCGACGCGGTGTGGTGGGCCTGCGCGACGCTGGCGACCGTGGGCTACGGGGACGTGGTGCCCGTGACGCCGGTGGGCCGGCTGGTCGCGGTGGGCATGATGGCCTGCGGCCTGGCCCTGCTCGGCGCGGTGACAGGCTCGTTCTCGTCCTGGCTGATCCAGGTCTTCCGCCGGGAGGGCGAGGACTGACAGGACCGACGTACGGGGAGGCCCCCGGGGTGATCCCCGGGGGCCTCCTGATCGCGAGACGCGTACGTCAGACCTGGACGCGGTCCTCGACGACCTTGGCGAGCTTGGCGATCGCCTCGTCGACGGGGATGCCGTTCTCCTGCGAGCCGTCGCGGTAGCGGAAGGAGACGGCGCCGGCGGCCATGTCCTCGTCACCCGCGATGATCATGAAGGGGACCTTCTGCTTCTGGGCGTTCCGGATCTTCTTCTGCATCCGGTCCGAGGAGGAGTCGACCTCCACCCGCAGGCCCTTCTTCTTCGCCTTGGCGGCGAACTCGTGCAGGTAGTCGACGTGCGCGTCGCCGATCGGGATGCCGGTCGCCTGCACCGGGGCCAGCCACGGCGGCATGGCGCCCGCGTAGTGCTCCAGGAGCACGGCGAAGAAGCGCTCGATCGAGCCGAACAGCGCGCGGTGGATCATGACCGGGCGCTGCTTGGTGCCGTCCGGCGCGGTGTACTCCAGGTCGAAGCGCTCCGGCAGGTTGAAGTCGAGCTGCACGGTCGACATCTGCCAGGTGCGGCCGATGGCGTCGCGCGCCTGCACGGAGATCTTCGGGCCGTAGAAGGCGGCGCCGCCCGGGTCGGGGGTCAGCGGGAGGCCCTGCTTCTCGGCGACCTGCTGGAGGACCGCGGTGGCCTCCTCCCACACCTCGTCGGAGCCGACGAACTTCTCCGGGTCCTTGGTCGACAGCTCCAGGTAGAAGTCGGTCAGACCGTAGTCGCGGAGCAGGTTCAGGACGAAGGTGAGGGTCTTGTCCAGCTCCTCCGCCATCTGCTCGCGGGTGCAGTAGATGTGCGCGTCGTCCTGGGTGAAGCCACGGGCCCGGGTGAGGCCGTGGACGACGCCGGACTTCTCGTACCGGTACACGGTGCCGAACTCGAACAGGCGCAGCGGCAGCTCACGGTAGGAGCGCCCGCGCGCGTCGAAGATCAGGTTGTGCATCGGGCAGTTCATGGGCTTGAGGTAGTAGTCCACGCCCTCGTCGAGCTGCATGGGGGGGTACATGCCCTCGGCGTACCAGTCCAGGTGGCCGGACTTCTCGAACAGCTTGCCCTTGGTGGCGTGCGGCGAGTAGACGAACTCGTAGCCCTCCTCCTCGTGGCGCTTGCGCGAGTAGTCCTCCATGACCCGGCGGATGATGCCGCCCTTGGGGTGGAAGACCGCGAGGCCGGAGCCGATCTCGTCCGGGATGGAGAAGAGGTCGAGCTCGTTGCCCAGCTTGCGGTGGTCGCGCTTCTCGGCCTCGGCCAGGAAGTCGAGGTGCGCCTTCAGCTCGTCCTTCGACGGCCAGGCGGTGCCGTAGATGCGCTGGAGCATCGGGTTCTTCTCGCTGCCGCGCCAGTAGGCGGCCGCGTTGCGCATCAGCTTGAACGCCGGGATGTTCCGGGTGGTCGGCAGGTGCGGACCGCGGCAGAGGTCCTTCCAGCACAGCTCGCCGGTCTTGGCGTCGAGGTTGTCGTAGATGGTCAGCTCGCCGCCGCCCACCTCGACGTTCGCGCCGTCCTCGGTCGACGCGGAGCCCTTGAGGCCGATGAGCTCCAGCTTGTACGGCTCGTCCGCCAGCTCCTCGCGGGCGGCCTCGTCGGTCACCACGCGGCGGGCGAAGCGCTGGCCTCGCTTCTGGATCTCCTGCATCTTCTTCTCGATGACCTTGAGGTCCTCGGGGGTGAAGGGCTTCTCGACGTCGAAGTCGTAGTAGAAGCCGTCCCGGACCGGCGGGCCGATGCCCAGCTTGGCCTCGGGGAAGAGCTCCTGCACGGCCTGGGCCATGACGTGCGCGGTCGAGTGGCGCAGGATGTCGAGACCGTCCGGGGAGGAGATCTCGACGCCCTCGACGACATCGCCGTCGGCGAGCTCGTACGACAGGTCCTTCAGCTCGCCGCCCACGCGGGCGGCGATGACGGTGCGGTCGTCGGCGAACAGGGCGCCGGCGGTGGTGCCCGCGCTCACCGCCCTCTCCTCTGCTTCCGAGGCGGACTGGACGGTCACACGGACATCAGACACGGGTGCTCCATACATAAGGGCGCAGGCAGACACGAGGTGCCGGCGCCGGCGACGCGCGGCAGAGACGAGGTGCCGCGTCGTCACCGATCTTACCGAGCGGTTCGGGCCGCCCGCGAAAGGGTTTCCCGGGTCCGTCCCCCTCGCCGCTCAGTCCTCCTCCGGCCCGCAGGTCTCCTCGAAGAAGTCGAGGTGCTCGTGCAGGCCCTTCAGCAGCCGGTCCCGCTCCGTCTCGTCGACCTGGACCGGGACGACCCCGGTGGCGTCGGTGAGGCGACGGAAGCCGCCACGGCTCTCCAGCCGGCCCGCGACCCGGATCGGGAGGCCGGCGAGGTGGGCGTGGCCGGCCGTGCGGTACGCCTCCTCGTCGAGGGCGACCCGGACGTGCGGCACCTCCGCGCCGCCGAGCACCCGCAGCCGCACGATCCCCTCGCCGCGCGGCCCGGAGCGGCGCATGCGGACGACGGCGCCGGTGAGCCGGACCGGCACGGACGGCTCGTCGGTCAGGTAGCGGGCGCTCGCCTCCCGCAGGGCGGGCAGGTCGCCGGGCGAGAACTCGACCGGTTCGGGCCGGGCCGCGCACCCCTCGGGCGCGCCGGCGGCCGGCGCCCACTCCAGGGCGACGCGGGCGCCTTCGGTGCCCCGGACGAGGGCGATGAGCGCCTCGGTGAGCTCGCGGCTGACGCCCGCCTCGACGGCGGCGTCGAAGGCCTCCGTGCCGCCGGTGGCCCGCTGGTAGTCGGTGGCCTCGCGGGCCGCGTGGAGCGCGTGGTAGAGCCGGACGGCGATCGGGCGGCCCGGTTCGACCGGCAGGAAGGCGGTGAGGCCGCGGCCGCCGGGTGCCGCGCCGACGACGACGGTCTCCAGGGAGGCCCGGGCGGCCCGCCGGTGGCGGGCTCCGTGGTAGCCGGCCCGGCCGCGCACGGCCAGGGCGCCGGCGAGGAGGAGCTGGCGGGCGGCGGACCTGAGCTGCTCCTGCACGGTCCAGGGGACGGTGCCGGCCGGGCCCGGGGGCACGTCGCGCCACCAGCGGATCTCGTCGCTGGGCACGGAGAGGCCGGTGAGGACCTCGCGGGCGGAGGGCGCGGCGCTGCGGGCGAGGGCGGTGAGCGCCTCGCCGAGCAGGTCCTCGCAGTCCGGGAAGGCGCGGCTCTCCGGGACGAGGAGGCTGGTGCCGGTGCCGCTGCCGGGCGGGGTCCAGCGGCTGTAGCGGCCCACGGCGCCGCCGCGCCGCCGCCAGCCGTGCCGGGCGAGCAGCGCGCCGAGGACCCTCGGGTCGACCCTGCCCGGGTCGGGCGCGCCCTGGGTGTCGGCCCAGGGCCCGACGGGCGGGGCGGGGACGCCGGTCCAGGGTCCGGGGGTCGCGCCGGGTGCCGGATGGGGCCGGCAGGGCGGGGGGACGGGGCCGCGCCCGGCCCCGTCCCCCTCGTCCCCGAACCCTGGCTCGTCGATCGGTCGGTGCATCAAGGTCTCCCTCCCACCCCGACCCGGGTCATGATCTCGCAGAGCGCCCGGTCGTCGAAGATCCGCGTCGTCGGGATGCGCACGGTGGTCCGGCGCCGTCCCGTGACCGGGTGCCCGGCCAGGTTGATCCAGTAGCAGCAGTGCCGCAGGTCGAGCCGGTCGTGGCTCGCCCTCAGCCAGTCCTCCTGTGACCTCGGGACGAGCATCACGACGAGGATCTTGTGCACGGACACCGGTGTCCGGGCGAGTTTCACCAGGTGGTCGTTGTCGAGGGTGAACGAGAACGCGCCGCCCGGCGGGCGCGGCGGTATCTGGTAGGTGCACTTGAGCTGCACCTTGATGGTCACTTCGTCGTCGACGGTGTGCCCGGGAGCGCTGTGGCTCACGTGCCAGTCGATGCCGTTGTCCGGAAAGGGCTGGGACAGCGAGCAGCCGGCCGCGGCGGCGACGGCGTGCAGGTATCCCACCTGAAGGGTCTCCATGCAGGCGGTGGTGGCGAGTGAGCCGCGCGTCGGTGCCACCCGCTGGGGCGGCAGCCCTCCCGACTCGGGCTGGGCGAGCGCCATGTCGTCTTCCTTCCCCGTCCCTTGTGTTGTGACCGGTCCGCGTACGACGCAAACAGTCCGGGTATCACCGTTTCGGGGCAGGGGGTTGGCCATCTGCCGCACGTGTGCAGGGAGTTCGGGGATGTCGATGCACTGGTACGAAGGGCCCCTGGCCGCTTTCGACACGGAGACCACGGGAGTTGACGTCGAGGAGGACCGGATCGTCTCGGCCGCCCTCGTCGTCCAGGACACGGAGGGGGCGCGTCCGCGGGTGACGCGCTGGCTGGTCAACCCCGGCATACCGGTGCCGGAGGGGGCGACGGCCGTCCACGGCCTGACGGACGATCACCTCCAGCGGTACGGCCGGTGGCCCTCCCCGGTGATGGAGGAGCTGGCGCGCGCGCTGGCCGAGCAGTCGGCGGCGGGACGACCGCTGGTGGTGATGAACGCGCCGTTCGACCTGACGATCCTGGACCGCGAGCTGCGCCGGCACCGGGCGTCGACGCTGGGCGACTACATGGCGGGCAGCCCCCTGTGCGTGCTCGATCCGCGGGTCCTGGACAAGCACCTGGACCGCTACCGGAAGGGCCGCAGGACGCTGACGGACCTGTGCGCGCACTACGAGGTCGAGCTGGCGGGCGCGCACGACGCCGCGGCGGACGCGACGGCGGCGATGGACGTCGTACGGGCGGTGGCGCGGCGCTTCTCGTCCCGGCTGGAGCGGCTGACGCCGGCGGAGCTCCACACGCTCCAGGCGGTGTGGCACGCGGCGCAGGCGCGGGGGCTCCAGGCCTGGTTCGCCCGGCAGGGCACGCCGGAGACGGTGGATCCGGCGTGGCCGCTGCGGCCGGAGCTGCGCACGGCGGCGTGACGGGGCCGGGAACGCGGAAGGCCGGTCCGTCTTTCGACGGACCGGCCTCTCCCGGTGGGCGATACTGGGATCGAACCAGTGACCCCTTCGGTGTGAACGAAGTGCTCTCCCGCTGAGCTAATCGCCCGGGAACGGGTTGAACCATACAGGCCCGCGCGCCCTTCGTTCAAACCGCGCCGAGCAGGGCGGCGAGTCCGCGCCGTCCGCCGCGCATCATCAGGGCGTGGTTGGCGCGGAAGACCGGTCGCCCGGGGACGGCGAGGAGCCGCAGGAGCCGGGCGCGCACCTCCACCTCCTGCTCGTACAGGGCGCGGGTGCCGGCCCCGTCCGCCGTGAGGGTCCAGCGGGCCCATCCCTCCAGGTCCCCGCCGAGGCCGATCTCCAGGACGCCGGCGGCCGGGTCGTGGCGCAGGGCCCGGACGGTGACGAGGAGGTCGTACGGGAGGAGGGAGCGGAAGCGGGCGGTGCCGGTGGTGTCGTCGAGGGGGACGACCTCGCGGACCTGGGGCCACCAGCGGGGGTACTCCTCGGCGCGCCGGAGGACCGCGTAGACGGCGTCGGGCGGGGCGGCGAGCCGCCAGACGCAGCGGAAGCGGTACCGGTACCGGTCCATGCCCCCAGTGTGGACGTACTCAGGCGGGAATCTGAGTACCGGGACGCATTCCCGCCGGCTGTGGCCGGGGCCACACTCCGGGTATGGACAACTCCCTGCCGCCCGCGGACGAGCTGGTGCTCGTCGACCGCGAGCTGGCACAACTCGACGCGCGCCGGTCCCAGTTGCTGGCCCGCCGCGCCTGGCTGGTCCAGGCGCTGTACCCGCCGGTCGCGGCGGCCCCGCTCCACCCGCGGCCGCCGGTCGCGGACTCGACCCCCCGCAGCGCGCAGAACGTGCTGCTGACGCTCGGCGGCACACTGCTGACGATCGCGGCGGTCGCCTTCACCCTGGTGAGCTGGGGCTCGATGGGGATCGGCGCCCGCGCGACGGTGCTGGCCGTGGTGACCGGAGCGGCGCTCGCGGCCCCGGTGGCGCTGCTGCGCAGGGGCCTGGTGTCGACGGCCGAGTCGGTGGCGGCGCTGGGTCTCGCCCTGATGGTGCTCGACGCGTACGCGCTGCACCGGGTGGCGTTGCCGGAGACGGGCGGTCGGGGATACACGGCCGTGGCGTCGGCGGTCCTCGCGGGCGTGTGGACGGCGTACGGCTCGGCACTGTCCCGGCTGCGGATCCCGCTGCCGGCGGCCGTGGTCGCGGCGCAGCTGCCGCTGCCGCTGGGCGTGCTCGCGGCCGGGGGCGGGTCGACGGCCTTCGCGTGGGCGGCGCTCCTGACGGCGACGGCGGACGCGGCGGTCGTGCTGTGGACCCGGCCGGCGTCCGTCCGGATCACGGCGGGCACGGCCGCGACCGCCCTGGGCGGCTGGGCCCTGCTGACGGGCGGATGGCTCTCCCTCGTCTCCCCGGGGGGCGGTGCGCCGCTCCCCCCCGCGGGCGCGGCGGTCATCCTGTCCGCGGCCGGGCGCGCCCCCGCCTTCGCGGTGGCCGCCTCGGCGGTCGCGGGCCTGGCGGCCCTGGCGGCGGCCGGCGGCCTCCTGCGCTCGGTCCTCCCGACGGACTGGGCGGTACCGGGCTACGTCCTCTGCGCCCTGGCCCTGACCTCGGTGTGGCGCCTCGGCGACGCGCAGGCGGGCCGGACGACCCCGGCGGGCGCAGGGTCCGGTGCGGCCGGCGCGGGCTCCGGTCCGACGGCCCCGGCGGACGCGAAGTCCGGTCCGGCGGCGCCCGTCGACGGGGAGTCCGGCCCGGCCGCCTCGGCCGGTGCGGGCTCGGGTCCGGCGGTCCCCGCCGGTGGAGCGTCCGGCCCGGCCGGCGCGAGGTCCGGCCCGGCCGCCTCGGCCGGCGTCGGCCCGGGGCCCACGTCCCCGGTCGGCGCGGCGTCCGGCGCGGCCGGCTTCGGCGGGCGCCTGCCGCTCGGAATACGGCTCGGTCTGGCCGGCGCGGGTGCCGGCGTCGTGGCGCTCGGGGTCGCGTGGGCGCTGCCGCCGGCGGTGGCGGGGCTCCTCGGGCCGGTGGCCCGGACGACCGGGGTCTGGTCGGGCGAGCACACCGCGCGTGCCCTGACCTCCTACCCGGCGACGGCGCTCCTCGTCCTCGCGGCGGCCGCCGCCGCCCTCGCGGTCCTCCCCCGCCTCTGGGCCCGGTGCGGGACCCTCGCCCTCGCCTGGGCGCTCCTGACGGCCCTGCCGGTCTCCCTCGACCTGCCGTACGCGGCGACGCTCGTCCTCCAGCTGCTGACCTCGGCGGCCGCCCTGTGGGCCGCGGTCCGCCCGGGTCCGCTGACGCGCGGCCTGAGTGCGGCCGCCGCGCCGACCGGGCACCACGGATTCCCGGAAGCGGCCGCGCCCCTGCCTTCCGGGCCCGGCACCCCCTGGGCCGCCTGGGCGCCCTCCCCGGCCCGGCGGCCGGCCCCGGAGGCCGCGGCCGTCCTCGGGTGGACCGCGTACGTCGGCGGCCTCGCGTCGGCCGTGAGCGCGGTGGCGCTCGCCCTGGACGTGCGGGGCGCCACCTTCGCCGCGCTCGGCACGGTCCTCGCGCTCCTCACGGGGGTCGCGGTGCTCGGCGCGGACGCGCGCCGGGTGGTCTCCGCCGTCGGTGCGGTGCTCTCGGCGACGGGGCTCGTCCTCGCGGTGGCGGCCGTCGGCGGGTTCGAGGACCAGTGGACGGCGCTGGCGCTGCTGCTCGTCCCGGCGGCGACCGCCGCGCTCGGCTCCAGGGCGCCGCGCCCGGTGGCCCTGGCGGTCGAGGTCACGGGCGGGACCGTGGGGCTGCTCGCCCTCGGGATCGCCGCGTCCAGGCCCGCGTTCCTCGCGTCGGCGCTGGCCCTCGGCGGGGTGATCGCGGCGGCCACGGCCATGCGGCCGGAGCGGCGGCGGACCGCCTCGTGGGCGGCGGCGGTGCTGTTCCTGCTGGCCACGTGGGTGCGGCTCGCGGTCTGGGACGTGACGACCCCGGAGGCGTACGCGCTCCCGGTGTCGGTGCCCGCCCTGGTCGTCGGGTACCTGCGGCGGCGCCGGGATCCGGAGGCCTCGTCCTGGACGGCGTACGGCCCCGGCCTGGCGGTGACGCTGCTGCCGAGCCTGGCGGCGGCCTGGGTGGATCCGGAGTGGGCGCGCCCGCTGGCCCTGGGGGGCGCGGCGCTCGCGGTGACGCTCCTCGGCGCCCGTTTCCGGCTCCAGGCGCTCCTGGTGCTCGGCGGTGCGGTGCTCGCCCTGGACGGGCTGCACGAGTTGGCGCCGTACGTGGTGCAGGCGGTGGGCGCGCTGCCGCGCTGGCTGCCGCCGGCCCTGGCGGGGCTGCTGCTGCTCGCGGTGGGCGCCACCTACGAGCAGCGACTGCGGGACGCCCGGAGGCTGCGGGAGCGGCTGGGGCGGATGCGGTGAGACGCCGAAGGCCCGGAGACGAAACCGTCTCCGGGCCTTCGGGCCGGGTGGTGGGCGATACTGGGATCGAACCAGTGACCCCTTCGGTGTGAACGAAGTGCTCTCCCGCTGAGCTAATCGCCCCGGCGCACCGCAAACATTACCGCATGTCAGCGGTGCTTCCGAACCATCGGAAGGTCACTCGTCGATCTTCCACGGCATGACGAAGCCGAATTTCCAGAGGTAGACGCCCAGCAGGGCGGCGATGATCACCAGGCCGACGGTGGTGAGGATGATGTTCCGGCGGCGGACCTTGGGGTCGAGGGCGCGCTGGGCGGCCTCCGTGACCTTGCGCTTGGTCCAGCGGAGCACGAGCTGGGCCCAGACGAACTCGGTCGCCCAGATCGCCATGCCGCCGAAGATGACCAGCCAGCCGGGCCCGGGGAGCGGCAGCATCACCACTCCGGCGCCGACCACGGCGAGTCCCACGATGAAGACGCCGACCTGCCAGCTCAGATGCAGGCCTCGCCGCGACTTGATGAACTCCGGTGCGCGGGATCCCAGTTCGGCGTCCTCGCCGTCCGCGGACTCCCCGGTGCGCTCGTCACTCTCCGCATTCATGCCCTCCAACCTACCGGACGGGAAGCCCCCACCGGAATGGCGGTATTACCGCAGGTCACACACCCCCGTCCGAGGTACCTGAACGCTCACAAAACCGACAGAGGGGTTTACAACGGCACCGGAGGTGGCATGTCGATTTCGCCGACGTGCGAATCCCCGAGCGCACACTGAGCGAAAGGCCCTGGCGCTTATGAACACCACGGTCAGCTGCGAGCTGCACCTGCGCCTCGTTGTGTCGAGCGAGTCCTCACTGCCTGTACCCGCGGGCCTGCGGTATGACACGGCCGATCCGTATGCCGTGCACGCCACCTTCCACACCGGAGCCGAAGAGACGGTCGAGTGGGTCTTCGCCCGCGACCTTCTCGCCGAGGGGCTGCACCGGCCCACCGGCACGGGCGACGTCCGCGTCTGGCCGTCCCGCAGCCACGGTCAGGGAGTCGTCTGCATCGCGTTGAGCTCTCCCGAGGGAGAAGCCCTGCTCGAGGCCCCGGCGAGGGCCCTGGAGTCGTTCCTGAAAAGGACCGACGCCGCCGTGCCACCCGGCACCGAGCACCGTCACTTCGACCTCGATACGGAGCTCTCCCACATCCTGGCCGACAGCTGAGCCAGCCCGAGAGCCGCACGGCGCCGTCCGACTCGGGGAGACGGCGCCGCGCGGACAGTCACATAGGCACGAGATCCGGCGCTCCCACCGCGCAGCCGGCGCGGTGACGGGCGCCGGTGCCGTTTTCCGGGGCGCGCTAAAGTCAGCGCCATTCCGCGGGCGCCCGCCCGCGGCCGGCCAGGGAGCGAATCGTGCTGATCCCCCACGACACCCGGATCGCCCTCGACACCGTCGTCGATCTGATGAACACCGCGCCCCAGGGCGACCGCGCCGACGAGCTCGCGGGCGTCCCGGAGCTCCACGACTTCCTGCGCGCGCACAAGGTCAGCGGCGTGGGCGAGCTCGGCCCCGACGACCTGCGCGCCGTGCGCGAGGTGCGCGAGAAGTTCGCGGCGGTCTTCTCCGCCCCCGAGGCCCGGATCGCGGCCCCTCTGATCAACCAGCTGGTGGCGGGCGCGGGCACCACTCCCCAGCTCACCGACCACGACGGCTACGACTGGCACGTGCACTACTTCGCGCCGGGCGCCTCGGTGGCGGACCACCTCGCGGCCGACTGCGGCATGGCCCTGGCGTTCATCGTCGTGGCGGGCGAACAGGAGCGGCTGCGGCGCTGCGAGGCGCCGGACTGCGGCCGGGCCTTCGTGGACCTCTCCCGCAACCGCTCGCGCCGGTACTGCGACAGCCGCACCTGCGGCAACCGTCTGCACGTGGCCGCGTACCGGGCGCGCCGCAAGGAGGCCGCGGGCTGACCGCCCCGCCCCGGGGGTCAGAGCACGAAGAGGTCGTGCACCGCGGCCATCAGCAGCAGACAGCCGATCACCCCGAGGAAGATCATCAGCGGCGGCTGGGAGAGCGCGAACAGGCAGCCGCGCGGCTCGTCGGCGGGGGCGTCGGTGGCGGCGGGCACGGGCTCCCGCGAGGTATCCAGCATCTCGGGGGGATGATGGCGCACCGCGCGCCCGGCGAATCCCGCAACACGCCCCACCGCGGGGGCCGTTCACCCCTTCCCGTGGATCACGGAAAGGAGGCGGACACCGGAACCGCCAGAAGTGATCAGATTCCGTGCTTCTTCAGAATCGCCTCGATGTCGCTGAAGTCCTCACCGGCGGGCTGACCGGCCTGCGGCTTCGCCGTCACGGCGCGGGAGGGCGCCGACGCGGCCGGGACCACGCCTCTCGGCCCGGCTCCCCCGGCGGCCGCCTCGCGGCCGGCCCGGCGCCGCTCCACGGCCCGGGTGGACATGAAGAGCAGCCAGGCGACGCCGAGCATGCCGAAGCCGGCCCAGGCCACCGGGCTGAAGGCCGTGTCGGCGATCCAGTCGACCGCGCCCGTCATCACCAGACCGAGCGGCACCAGGGCGTAGGCCGCGATCCGGGCGGCGGACAGGAATCGCTTCCGGTACGCCGAAATCGCGGCGATGCCCAGGCCCGCCGCGGACACCGCGGAACAGATGGTCTCGGCGAGCATGCGGTCCTCCAGGTGCCGGGCGGTACGTCCCTTCCATCCTGCACCGCGGGGACGGCCCGGGGCCATGACCCGGCCCCGGTCTCAGGGAGATCTCCGGGTCGTCCCGGCCGGGTCCTCCTCCCCGGCTGCCGGTGCGAGAGACTGCTGCCATGAACGACTCCACCACCGCATCCGCCTCCCCCGTCGTCCTGGAGGCGTGGTTCGACCTGCAGTGCCCCGACTGCTTCCAGGCCCTCGACGACGTCCGCGCGCTCCGCGAGAAGTACGGCGACCGGCTCGACGTGCAGCTGCGCCACTTCCCGCTGGCCAAGCACAAGCACGCGTACGCCGCCGCCCAGGCCGCCGAGGAGGCCGTGGAGCAGGGCAAGGGCTGGCCGTACGCGGAGGCGCTGCTCGCCAGGACCGCCGAGCTCGGCGAGCGGGGCGAGCCGGTCCTCCTGGAGGTGGCGGCCGAGCTCGGCCTGGACGCCGAGGAGTTCGACACCGCGCTGATCGACGGCCGGCACCTGCTGACCGTGGACGCCGACGAGGCCGAGGGCAAGGCGATCAAGGTCACCGGCACCCCGACCTACGTGATCGACGGCGAGCGCCTGGACGGCGGCCGGAGCCAGGAGGGCCTGCGGGAGCGGATCGAGACGATCGCCGACCGCCTCCTGGGGCGGTAGGGCGCCTCAGAGCAGCGGCTTCGCGCTGTTGACGAGGGTCGTGCGGTAGCCGAGCGACTCGTAGAGCCGGATCGCCGGGGTGTTGCCCGCGAACACGTGCAGTTCGATGAGGCGCTCCCCGGCCTCCAGGGCGGCCTGCTCGGCGAGCAGCATCAGGGCCCTGCCGTACCCCTTCCCGCGCTCCCCCTCGACGACCTCGACCTCGAAGACGAAGGCCGTCCCCTTCCCGGGCTCGCGCTCCAGCCGGCCCACCCACAGATAGCCGACGACCTGCCCGTCGCGCAGGCCGAGGGCCACCGTGACGCCCGGGGTCGCGAGGCCCTGCGGGAGGAAGCGGCGGCTGCTGTCCTCGGCCTTGGCGAGCGCCTGTTCCTCCGGCACGCCCCGGTCGATCCAGCTCTGCGCGAAGGCGGCCCGGGACTTCGCCGACCACTCCTCGAACTCCGCCTCGGTCGCCGGGCGGTGCGCGAAGCCCTCCGGGAGCCGCGGCCGCTCGGCCGGCAGCTCCTTGGCCATGTTCCGGCTGCGCTCGGTGTACCCGAGCGAGCGGGCCGTCCGCAGCGCGGCCTCCGCCTCTGCGGGCACCGAGATCTGCACTTCGCCGCAGCCCCAGGAGCGCAGCACCTCCTCCGAGGCGAGCGCCGCCACCGTGCCCCGGCCGCGGCCCCGGTCGGGCTCGTCGACCAGAAGGCGCTCGATCCGGCCGGAGGCGGTGCCGAAGGCCGGATCGGTGGCGAGGTGGACGGAGCCGACCCGGCGGCTGTTCACGCAGATGTCGAAGGTGCGGGAACGGCCGCCGTCGGCGGACTGCTGAAGCGGCTCGGTCGGCCGCAGGGTGGTGGTCATCATGGGTGTTCTACCCACCCGGCCGCCGCCCGTCATCAGGATTTACGCGAGCCGCGGATCCCGGTTCCCGGCCGCCCGCTCGTCGAAGGTCCGCATCGCCTTGGCGGTGACGGGGCCGGGCGCCACCGCCAGTTCGCGGCCGTCGACCCGGTGCACGGCCTGGACGTCGCGCAGGGTCGAGGTCAGGAAGATCTCGTCGGCGCTCTCCAGCACCTCGAGCGGCAGGTCGGTCTCCTCGGCGCCGGTCCACTCCACGGCGAGGGCCCGGGTGATGCCCGCGAGGCAGCCGGAGGAGACGGGCGGGGTGAGGATCCTGCCGTCGACCACGACGAAGACGTTGGAGCCGGTGCCCTCGCAGAGCTGCCCCACGGTGTTGGCGAAGAGCGCCTCGGAGGCCCCCTGCTCGCGCGCCCTGGCGAGGGCGACGACGTTCTCGGCGTACGAGGTGGTCTTGAGGCCGGTGAGGGCTCCACGCTCGTTGCGCGTCCAGGGCACGGTGATCACGGCGGTGGAGTCGGGGCGGCGGCCGGTCTCGCCGAGGGCGACGACCAGGCTCGTCCCGGCGTCGCCGCGCTCCGAGCCGAGCGGCGAGAGCCCGCCGGTGTACGTGATGCGGAGCCGGCCGAGCTCCATCGGGTTGGCCTCCAGGACGGCCGCGCAGGCGCGGCGGACCTCGTCGAGGTCCGGGTCGGGCAGACCGAGGCCGCGGGCGGAGCGGGTGAGCCGCTCGAGGTGGAGCGTGAGAGCAAACGTTTCTCCTCGCTCCGCCTTGACCGTCTCGAAGATGCCGTCGCCGACGGTCAGTCCATGGTCCAGCACGGAGACCCGGGCGGTCTCCGCGTCGTGCAGCCCGCCGTTGACCCAGAGTTTCATCGAGAAGTGGCCTTTCCGCTCGCCTCGCAGGCGTCTGACTCGTAGGCGCCCGACGCTATCGCGACGAGCCGGTCCGCCTTCAGCTCGGTCTCCTCCCACTCGCGCTCCGGGTCGGAGCCCCAGGTGATCCCCGCGCCCGTGCCGAAGCGGAGCACGCCCTCGGGGCGGTCGATCCAGAAGGTGCGTATGCCCACGGCCAGCTCGGCGGTGTCCGCGTCGGCGTCGACCCAGCCGATGCCCCCGCAGTACGGCCCCCTGGGCGCGGTCTCCAGCGCCTCGATGATCCGCAGCGCGCTGGACTTGGGCGCGCCGGTGACGGAGCCGGGCGGGAAGGTGGCGGCGAGCAGCTCGGGCCAGCCGGCGTCCTCGCGCAGCAGTCCGGTGACGGTGGAGACGAGGTGGACGAGGCCGGGGTGCTCCTCGACGGCGCAGAGCTCGGGGACCGCGACGGTGCCGGTCTCGCTGACGCGGCCCAGGTCGTTGCGGACCAGGTCGACGATCATCACGTTCTCCGCGTGGTCCTTGGGCAGGAGGTCGGCGGCGGTGCGGCCGGTCCCCTTGATGGGGCCCGAGGAGATCAGGGCCCCTTCCCTGCGCAGGTACAGCTCGGGGGAGGCGGTGGCGATCTCCACCCCGTGGGCGGGCAGCCGGATCGTTCCGGCGTAGGGGGCGGGGTTGCCCCGGGCCAGGAGCGCGGTGAGGGAGTCGACGTCCGCGCCGGCCGGGTCCGGCAGCGGCGCGGTCAGCACCCGGCAGAGGTTCGCCTGGTAGACCTCGCCGCGCGCGATGTGCTCGCGCACGCGCCGTACGCCCGCGGTGTACGCGGCGCGGTCGAGCGAGGACGTCCAGTCACCGGCGGCGGGTCCGCGCCAGGCGCCCGGGGCGGGCGTGGGGACCGGGTCGGGCCGGACGTCCCCGAAGCGCGCGCAGGTGAGGCGCCCTTCGAAGTCCGCGCAGACGGCCCAGAAGCCTGCGGAGTCCAGCGCCTCGGGATCGTGGGTGACGTCCCGGAGGTCGGTCGCGACGAGGCCGCCGAAGCGGGCCAGAGGAGCGAGGTCGTGCACGCATCGAGTCTAGGTCGGGCGGCGGAGGAGCACCGGGGTCGTGCACGGAGGGGCACGGGAGGCGCACGGAGCGGGGGCTCCCTGCCACCCCGGGAACACGGCGGGTGAACGCCGCGCGAACCCTCCGGGAGGCCCGGCCGGGCACGGGGAAGGGCGCGCAGGTCAGCACGCTGCGGAAACGCGTTTTTGTACTGGCCCAGGAATCCGCTAGAGTTCAACACGTCGCCGGGACGCGCAAGCGGAACGGAAACGACAAGCGGACGTGGCTCAGTTGGTAGAGCATCACCTTGCCAAGGTGAGGGTCGCGAGTTCGAATCTCGTCGTCCGCTCGATGTGGGGGATCTTCCCGAACCCCTGTATTCACTCCTGGTGGAGTGGCCGAGAGGCGAGGCAACGGCCTGCAAAGCCGTCTACACGGGTTCAAATCCCGTCTCCACCTCCAAGGACGATTAGCTCAGCGGGAGAGCGCTTCCCTGACACGGAAGAGGTCACTGGTTCAATCCCAGTATCGTCCACTGGACCCCCGGGTCCTGGATCCTCGGATCCCCCGCGCGATTAGCTCAGCGGGAGAGCGCTTCCCTGACACGGAAGAGGTCACTGGTTCAATCCCAGTATCGCGCACCACAGTTCACGCACCCCTCGGGTGCGCCCGCGCGATTAGCTCAGCGGGAGAGCGCTTCCCTGACACGGAAGAGGTCACTGGTTCAATCCCAGTATCGCGCACACAGTACAAGCACCCCCGGGTGTACCCGCGCGATTAGCTCAGCGGGAGAGCGCTTCCCTGACACGGAAGAGGTCACTGGTTCAATCCCAGTATCGCGCACCAGCAGGAAGCCCCCGGCCGCAGCTCGCGGCCGGGGGCTTCTTCGTGCCCGGTCAGGAGGAGAAGAGCATCCGCCCGAAGCCGCCCCTGCGGTAGTGGCCGCCGTGGTGCCCACCGTGGTGCGGGGCGCCCCAGGCGGGCGCGGCGGGGGCGGGCTGCGCCGGGTAGGCCGGCGGGGCGGGCGGGGCCTGCTGGACCCACTGGGACTCCAGGCGGGTCAGGGCCTCCAGCTCGCCGTAGTCCAGGAAAATGCCCCGGCAACCGCTGCACTGCTCGATCTGGACGCCGTTGCGGTTGTACGTGTGCATGGCCGCATGGCACTTGGGACACTGCATGCTCGGCTCAACTCCCTGACATCGCCGTTCGAATGGTGGCTTCACCTTACGTGGACGCCGAAAGGGCCTACCCGGTTCGATGTCCGGCGATGCGGGCACAGGTGTCGATCATCACTTCCTCGACCTCGTCGAGCGGCCGGCGCTCGGCCGTGGACTTGGCCAGGGCCAGCGCGGCGGTCTGGACCGTCAGCGCCCGCGCGGGCACGTCGAGCCGGTCCCAGGGCTCCGCGTCCACGGCGGGACCGCCCGCCTCCTGGTACGCGCCGAGGAAACGCGTCCAGACGTCGGGCGGCAGGAGGCCGGCGGCGAACCAGGCGGCGGGCCGGGCCAGGTCCCAGGCGGGGTCTCCCAGGCCGAGGTCGTCGATGTCGATGAGCCGCCAGGGCGCGTCGATGCCGGAGCGTGCGGCGGTGCCGTCCGTCCGGCGGGTGTCGCGGACCAGCTGGCCGAGGTGGAAGTCGCCGTGGCACAGGAGCCGGGGCGCCGTCGCGGGACCGTCGGGCACCGTCCGCCAGGCCTCCAGGACCGTGGCCGCCGCCGGATGGTCCGGAGCCGTGCGGCGCATCCGCTCCACGGCGAGGGCCGCCTTCTCCGGGGCCCGCATGTCCGGGAGGCGGCCGGCCCCGCCGGGCGGGGGCGGAGTGCGGTGCAGCAGGGCGAGGAGGCGCGCCGCCTCCTCCCACGGGGCGGCGTCGGGGTCCTCCGGGGCGACGGGCGGACCGTACGGCCAGAGCGTGACCGGGCGGCCCTCCAGCGCCCCGGGGCCCTGCCGCGGCAGCGGGAGGGGCTGCAGGAAGACGCCGCCGACGTCCCGGTGCGCGGCCAGCGCGAGCCGTACGCGATGGGCCTCGGGGTCGGTGCCGGGCGCGTGCGCCTTGGCGACGAGCCCCCCGTGCCGCACGACGGTCCCGTCGTCCCGGTCCGCCAGCACGCCGACGAGCCCGCCCGCGCAGCGGCAGGGCTCGCCGGACGGATGGGCGGCGGTGTGCGCGAAGGCGGCCAGGCGGTGCAGCGGGCCCTGGCCGTCGGACGGCGTGCGGGGTGTCGGGAGTGCTGGGTCCACCCCGGGAGCGTACGGGGAGAAGTGCTCGCCCCGGCGTGCCTCCGCCGGCTCGACGGCTCTTCCGGGAACGCGCGAGGGCCGGTCAGCTCCCCAGCTGACCGGCCCCACGCTGCCGTCCGCCGCACCCCCGTCCCCACGGGGTTGATGGCCGGATGTCCCGACCCGGGCCGCTCTCCCGGGTCCGGGGCGCCGCTCAGCGCCCCAGCATCACGCCCACGGACGACGCCTGTGTGACCACCGCTTCCCAGCCGCCGAAGACGACCACGAGCAGGGCCGCGAGAGGGAGGACCATGGCGGTGGCCACCAGGGGGTGGCGGCGGCTGGAGGGCCGGGTGGTCCGCGATGCCGTGTACGCCATGGTTCCTCTCCTGTCGTGTCTGGCGCGGCGGGTGCGTGACCTCGGGGGACGAGTGCTGCACCCGCCGCATGACCTCAACACTAGGGAGCGGGAGGCCCCGGGACGTCATGCCCGCGTACCGACTTCCGGGCCTCCCGGAGGATGAGGCCCGCCCCTGCGACGTACTCCCCTGGGTGGAGACGGCGGTCCGGAACCCGGGGTCTTCCCGGAGGGGACGGCCCGCGAGTGACATCGCTCACTTCCCCGGACGCCGACTCCGCGGCCAGGTGCGCGGGCCCGGTCCGGCGGTCCCGGGAGGCGCCCCCCGGGGTGTCCGGCCGCGTCCGCGTCCGCACGTCAAGTGGGTTTCCCGGCACGGAGGTTGGGACCCGCCCCTGTTACCGCCGGTTCCCCGGCGTCCCCCTCAGCACTGACAATCGATCCCGGTGCGAGGGCGCGGCCTATGAGCGCGTACGGGCGCCACTACGTAAGCTGTGCCACGTCGAACGGACGAGGGGACGGACATGGCGATGATGCGGCTCCGGCGCGAGGATCCGCGGATCGTCGGGTCGTTCCGGCTCCACCGCAGGCTGGGGGCCGGCGGGATGGGCGTCGTGTACCTGGGATCCGACCGGCGCGGCCAGCGGGTGGCGCTGAAGGTGATCCGGCCCGACCTGGCCGAGGACCAGGAGTTCCGCTCGCGGTTCGCCCGCGAGGTGTCGGCGGCCCGGCGGATCCGCGGCGGCTGCACGGCCCGGCTCGTCGCCGCCGATCTGGAGGCCGACCGTCCCTGGTTCGCCACCCAGTACGTGCCCGGTCCCTCGCTGCACGACCGGGTCGCCGAGGAGGGTCCGCTGCGGGCCGCCGACGTGGCCTCGATCGGGGCGGCGCTCTCGGAGGGCCTCGTCGCCGTCCACGAGGCCGGGGTCGTCCACCGTGACCTGAAGCCCTCGAACATCCTGCTCTCCCCCAAGGGCCCCCGCATCATCGACTTCGGCATCGCCTGGGCCACCGGGGCCAGCACCCTGACCCACGTGGGCACGGCCGTCGGCTCCCCCGGGTTCCTCGCCCCCGAGCAGGTGCGCGGCGCGGCCGTCACCCCGGCCACCGACGTCTTCTCGCTCGGCGCCACCCTGGCGTACGCGGCGATGGCCGACTCCCCCTTCGGGCACGGCAGTTCCGAGGTCATGCTCTACCGCGTCGTGCACGAGGAGCCCCAGCTGCAAGGGGTGCCGGACGCGCTGGCGCCGCTCATCAGGGCCTGTCTGGCGAAGGACCCGGAGGACCGGCCCAGCACCCTGCAGCTGTCGATGCGGCTCAAGGAGATCGCGGCGCGCGAGGCCCAGGGGCTGCCCGTCCCCCGGCCGCCGGCGCAGCGGGAGCGCACCGAGGAGCGGAGCCCCGTCCGGCCCACCGAGCGGTACACGGACCGGGACGTGCCCGGCCGTGGCCCCGAGCGTGAGCGGGGTGCCGAGCGGGGGCGTGGAGCCGGTCCCTCCTCCCGTCCCTCGGCGGGGCCCCGGACCGGTGGCTCGCGGGGGCCGCAGTCCCGTCCCGGGACCCGGCCCGGCGCGCGCTCCACGTCGACGGGGCGCCGGCCCGCCAACCCCCGGCTGCTGCGGCAGCGGCTCTTCGTCTTCGTGGTCGTGACGCTCGTCGTGGCCCTCGGGATCGCCGCCGCGCAGGCCCTGCAGGGGTAGGGGTCAGGATTCCGGGCGGCCCGTCGCCACCGCGTAGAACGCGACGGCCGCCGCCGCGCCCACGTTGAGCGAGTCGACGCCGTGGGCCATCGGGATGCGGACCCACTCGTCGGCGGCGCGCAGGGCCTGCGTGGACAGGCCGTCGCCCTCCGCCCCGAGCATCAGCGCCACCCGGTCCAGGCGGTGCGGGGCGGCCTCGTCGATCGAGGTCGCCTTCTCCGCCGGGGTGAGGGCGAGGAGCTTGAAGCCCGCCTCCCGTACGGCCTCCAGGCCTCGGGGCCAGGCGTCCAGGCGGGCGTACGGGACCGAGAAGACCGCGCCCATGGAGACCTTCACCGAGCGTCGGTACAGCGGGTCCGCGCAGTCCGGGGACAGCAGGACCGCGTCCATGCCGAGGGCGGCGGCGCTGCGGAAGATGGCGCCGATGTTGGTGTGGTCGTTGACCGACTCCATGATCACCACGCGGCGGGCGCCGGCGAGCAGCTCGCCGGCCTCCGGGAGCGGCTTGCGCTGCATCGAGGCCAGCGCGCCCCGGTGCACGTGGTAGCCGGTGACGCGCTCGGCGAGGTCCGGCTGGATCGCGTACACCGGCGCCGGGACCTCGTCGATGACGTCCCGCATGACGTCCACCCACTTGGCGGAGAGCAGCATCGACCGCATCTCGTACCCGGCCTGCCTGGCCCGGCGGATGACCTTCTCGCCCTCCGCGATGAACAGGCCCTCGGCCGGCTCGCGCCGGCGGCGGAGCTCGACGTCGGTCAGGCCGGTGTAGTCGCGCAGGCGCGGGTCGTCGGGGTCGTCGATCGTGATGAGTTCGGCCACGAGGTGATACTGCCTTGTCCGGGGTGCGGTGCCAATGTGTGCGGGGGCGACCTGTCGTCCGGTCGCCCCCGGTCGCGCGGTTGCCGTCGTGCGCGGGTGCGTGGTGTGGGTGTGCGTGGGTGCGTGGTGCGGGTGTGCGCGGGGGTTACTTCGTCAGTTTGTCGGGGCCCTCGGTGACAACCTCGCCGATGACGATGACCGCCGGCGGGCGGACCTCCTCCGCCCTGACCGTCTCCGCGACCGTCGCCAGCGTCGCGTCCACCCGGCGCTGGGTCGCCGTCGTGCCCTCCTGGATCAGGGCCAGGGGGGTGTCCGGGGACTTGCCGTGGGCGATCAGCGCCTCGGCGATCTTCCCGATCTTGTCGACGCCCATGAGGATGACGAGGGTGCCGGTGAGCTTCGCGAGCGACGCCCAGTCGACGAGCGAGCGCGGGTCGTCGGGGGCCACGTGGCCGCTGACCACCGTGAACTCGTGGGCCACTCCGCGGTGCGTCACCGGGATGCCGGCCGCGCCGGGGACCGAGATCGAGCTGGAGATGCCGGGGACCACCGTGCAGGCGATGCCCTCGGCGAGCAGCGCCTGGGCCTCCTCCATGCCCCGGCCGAAGACGAACGGGTCCCCGCCCTTCAGACGGACCACGGACTTGCCCTGCTTGGCGTGCTCGATGAGCGCGTTGTTGATGGCCTCCTGGGCCATGAAGCGGCCGTACGGGATCTTCGCCGCGTCGATCACCTCGACGTGCGGCGGGAGCTCGTCCAGGAGGTCGCGGGGGCCGAGCCGGTCCGCGATGACCACGTCCGCCTCCGCGAGCAGCCTGCGGCCCCGGACGGTGATGAGGTCCGGGTCGCCGGGGCCGCCGCCCACCAGGGCGACGAAGGGGGTGCGGGAGCGGTGCGCGGGCGCGGCGATCGAGCCGTCGCGGAGGCCCTCGACGATCGCGTCGCGCACGGCGGCGGAGCGGCGGGGGTCGTGGCCGGTGAGCACCGCCACCGTGACGCCCGCGTCCCTGCCGGTCGCCGGGGTCCAGGCCGTCGCCGCCTCGGCGTCGTCCGCGCGCACGCACCAGGTCCTGGTCCGCTCGGCCTCGGCCGAGGCGGCGGCGTTCGCGGCCGGGTCCGTGGTCGCCACCAGGGCGTACCAGGCGTCGGCCAGGTCCCCGTCCTCGTACCGGCGCTTGATCCAGGTGATCTCGCCCGTCTCCGCCATCGCGTCCACGGACGGGGTCGCGGACGGGGAGATCAGGGTGATGTCGGCACCCGCGGCGATGAGGGCCGGAAGTCGGCGCTGGGCCACCTGGCCGCCGCCGAGGACGACGACGCGGCGGCCGGCGAGGCGGAGCCCCACGGGGTAGGCGGGGTGCTCGGTGTTCTCTGCCATGGGTGAGCGGCTCCTCGGAGAGCGTGCGGTGCGGGCGAGGGTGCCGCTGCGGCGGTGGAGCGGCTCTGCACGGTCACGATAGCGGTGACCTGGGGATTGCTGGGTGTGACGGATGTCCCCCGGCCGGTGGGCGGGTGCGTGGGGGCGCTCCGGAACCGGGTCCGGGACCGCGTGGTTCACGGCGACTTCGGGGCGTCGGCGCTCGTGGCGCGTACGCGCCGCACCTCACGCTTCACGTCCCGGACCCGGTTCCCGCGCGTCCCCCGCTCCCGTGTGCGGGCGGGGGACGCGCGGTGGTGCTACTTCTCGGTGACTCCCGCCGAGTCGAACGTGGCCACCTCGTGCATCGCGCGGGCCGCGCTCTGGACCAGGGGCAGGGCCAGCAGGGCGCCCGTGCCCTCGCCGAGGCGGAGGTCCAGGTCGACCAGCGGGCGCAGGCCCAGCTTGTTCAGGGCCGCCACGTGGCCCGGCTCGGCGCTGCGGTGGCCCGCGATGCACGCCGCGAGGGACTCGGGGGCGATGGCGCGGGCCACGAGGGCCGCCGCGCCCGTGGAGACGCCGTCCAGGATGACCGGGGTGCGGAGCGAGGCCGCGCCCAGGATCAGACCCACGAGGGCCGCGTGCTCCAGGCCGCCGACCGCCGACAGGACGCCGATCGGGTCCGCCGGGTCGGGCTTGTGCAGGTCGAGGGCGCGCCGGACCACGTCCACCTTGCGGGCGTGCGTCTCGTCGTTGATGCCGGTGCCCCGGCCCGTGACCTCGGCCGCGTCCACGCCCGTGTAGACCGAGATCAGCGCGGCGGACGCGGTGGTGTTCGCGATGCCCATCTCGCCCGTGAGCAGTGCCTTGTTGCCCGCCGCCACCAGGTCGCGGGCCGTTTCGATGCCCACTTCGATCGCGGCCAGTACTTCTTCGCGGGTCATGGCGAGGCCCGTGGTGAAGTCGCCGGTGCCCGGGCGGACCTTGCGGGGCAGGAGGCCGGGGGTGGCGGGGAGTTCCGACTTCACGCCCACGTCGATGACGCAGACCTCGGCGCCCACCTGGTTCGCGAAGGCGTTGCAGACCGCTCCCCCGCCGAGGAAGTTGGCCACCATCTGGCCGGTGACCTCCTGCGGCCACGGGGTGACGCCCTGGGCGTGGACACCGTGGTCGCCGGCGAAGATCGCCACGGCGGCCGGCTCCGGGATCGGGGGCGGGCAGACGCGGGAGAGGCCCGAGAGCTGTGCGGAGATGATCTCCAGCATGCCCAGGGCGCCCGCCGGCTTGGTCATGCGCTTCTGCCGCTCCCACGCCTCGCCGAGCGCCTTGGCGTCCAGCGGGCGGATGTTCGCGACGGTCTCCTGGAGCAGGTCGTGCGGCTCCTCGCCGGGCAGCGCACGGCGGCCGTACGTCTCCTCGTGGACGACCCAGGCCAGCGGGCGGCGCTTGGACCAGCCCGCCTGCATCAGCTCGGGCTCCTCGGGGAACTCGTCGACGTAGCCCACGCAGAGGTACGCGACCACTTCGAGGTGCTCGGGAAGGCCGAGCGCACGGACCATCTCGCGCTCGTCGAAGAAGCTGACCCAGCCGACGCCGAGGCCCTCGGCACGGGCCGCGAGCCAGAGGTTCTCGACGGCGAGCGCCGAGGAGTACGGGGCCATCTGCGGCTGCGTGTAGCGGCCCAGCGTGTGGCGGCCGCCCCGGGTGGGGTCGGCGGTCACGACGATGTTCACCGGGGTGTCGAGGATGGCCTCGATCTTCAGTTCCTTGAACTGCTTCGCCCGGGCCTTCGGCAGCGACTTGGCGTAGGCCTCGCGCTGGCGCTGGGCCAGCTCGTGCATCGTCTGCCGGGTCTCGGCGGAGCGGATGACGACGAAGTCCCAGGGCTGGGAGTGGCCCACGCTGGGCGCGGTGTGGGCCGCTTCGAGGACGCGCAGGAGCACCTCGTGCGGGATGGGGTCGCTGCGGAAGCCGTTGCGGATGTCGCGGCGCTCGCGCATCACGCGGAGGACCGCCTCGCGCTCGGCGTCGTCGTAGCCCGGGGCCGGGGAGGCGGGGCGCGTCTCCGCCTGCTCCCCGGCCTCGGCCGGGGATTCGGGCGTCGAGGAGTCGGGGCGGGTCTCCGCCTGCTCCTCGGCCGGGGATGCGGACGCCGGCGCCTCGGACGCCGGGGAGTCGGGCGTCGGCGCGTCGGCCTGGGCCCGGGGCTCCGGCTGTCCGTCCGCCGGGGCCTCGGCCTCGGGGACCGCCATGGCCTCGGGGGTCGGCTCGGGCTGCCGGACCGGCTCCTCCGCGAGGACGGGGGTCTCCTCGGCCACCGCCTCCGTCCGGACCTCGGCGGGCGCGTCGACCGGGGCCTCCGCCACGGCCTCGACGGCGGCGGGCTGCTCGACGGACTGCTCCGCGACGGGCTGCTCCACGACGGCCTCCGCGACCGGCTCGACGGCCTCGGGGGCGGTCTCGGGCGCGGCTTCGACGACCTGGGGCTCGGTCGGCTGGGCCAGGGCGGGCTCCTCCGCGGGCTGCACGGCCTCGGGCGCGGGCTCGGCCGGGGCCTCCGCCACGGGTTCGACCACCTGCTGCTCGACGACCTGCGCCGGTTCGGCGGCGGGCTCGCCCTCGCGGGGAGCGGGCACGGTCCCCCGGGCGTCCACGGGCTCCGCGACGGGCTGCTCCACGACGGCCTCGATGGCCGCCGCGGGCTCGACGGCCTCGGCCGGGGCCTCCGCCACGGGCTCCACGGGCGTCTCCGCCACGGGCTCGGCCGGCAGCGACGGCTCCTCGGCCGGCGCCTGGTCCGCTACCGGAGCCTGCTCCGCGACCGGTGTCGGCTCGGCGGCCTGGGGCGCCTCGGCGGCCGGGCTGGGGGCCAGGTGCGGGGTCGTCGGGACGGAGCCCTCGACCTGGACGAACTGGGCCGCCGGCGGGACGACCGTTTCTGCGGGGGCCTGCGGCGCGGCCGCCTCCTGCGGCTGAGCGACCCACGGCTCGGCGCCCTGCGGGGCGAGCTGCTGGTCCTGCGCGATCTCGAAGTACTCGGGGCCGGTGGTCGGCGGGCCCGGGTTCCGCGCCGGCATCGGGGCGGGGGCCGTGGCCACGACCGGCTCGGGGGCCGGCGCGGGCTGCGGGGCCGGCGCGGGCGCGGCCGCCGGGCCGCGGTCGGCGAGGGAGAGCACGACGCCGCCGGAGGTGTCGGGCACCGGCGGGCCCATGTGCAGGGGGCGGCGGGCCGGCGGCGGGGTCGGGGCCGTGGCCGGCGGGGGCGTGCGGACGCCGCCGAGGTCGACGGAGCCGGTGTCGCGGCCGGCCGCCTCGTGGGCGCCGGTGTCGAGGATGCCGGGCTCGTAGCCGTGCTCGGTGGCCACGGGGACGCCGTGCGCCGGGGTGCCGAGCGGCACGCCCTGCGGCGGGGTCTGGCCCTGCGGGGCGGTCAGCACGTCGGCGAGGGCCACCCCGTCGGGGAGCGGACCCGTGAGCGGGTCCGGCAGCGGGTCGGTGAGCGGGTCGCCCATCGGGACCTGCGCCTCCGGGACGGCCGCGTGCGGCACGCCCTGGTTCGGGACGACCGGGGGCGCCGGCGGGGCCGGTACGGCGACCGGCGGCGCGGGCACGACGCCCGGCGGGTGCTCGCTCCAGGCGCCCTGGGCGCCCGGCATCAGGAGCAGGTCGTCGTCCTCGGTGGTGTGGCCGGAGGGGTCCAGGAAGGTGTACGCGTCCGGAGCGGGGATGCCCGGCTGCTCGACCATGCCTGCGTTCTCCGGCAGCCCCTCGCCCGGGACCTGGCCGGTGTCCGTCATGCGTACCCCTCGCCCATCGCTTGTGCTCCTTCAGACCTGCGCCCGTCGACAAGAACGAGCGCGCGCGCCGCGCGGCACGAAACACGCGCGGACACCCACACATTGTCGCGGCCTTCGGCCATCGTGGCAGGGAGATCTGCCACGGTGCGCTGTGGACTGCGCCACGTCGCGCGGTCCCCCCTTGTCGAGTACCACATCAGTGGCACAAAACGGCCACCAATTCGGGACATTGGCGAACAGAGCGCCGAACGTCCCGGTGCGGTACAACAATCGGCCAGCCTACCCTGCCCCGGCAGGGCGGCCTGGTCACGGGTGGGGGCCTCGACAGGACCTAGGAGGAGTTCGCCCTGCGTCCGGACAGCAGGAACACGACCGAACGCTCGCGTTCCGACCAGTCGTCCGGATCGAGTCCGACGGTCTGGAGGAGGACGCTCTCGACGGCGTAGCCGCCGTCGGCGAGGGCGGCGCCGATCGCCTCGGCCTCGTCGCGGGTGGAGGCGTGGACCACGATGCGCTCCGGGCGCCGGTCGGTGCAGGCGGTGACGACGGGGACGCCGCCGGCCGCGATCCGTACGACGTCGGGTTCGGGCAGGCTCTCCAGGACGTGCGGGGCTCGGCCGGGGACGGTCTGGAGGAGGACCCCGTGGCGGCGGGCGGCCCGTTCGGTGCGGGCGCAGGCGTCCGGGTCGGCGTCCACGGCGATGACGGCGGCGCCGAAGCGGGCGGCCTCGACGGAGAAGGCGCCGCCCGCGCAGCCGATGTCCCAGACGAGGTCGCCGGTGCGGGGCCCGAGGCGGGCCAGTTGGGCGGCTCGGAGGGCGGGGTCCGTGCCCGCGCCGGTGCGTGCCGGTCCGGTTCCGGGGCCTTCGCCCTCGGAGTCGTACTCCTCCGTGGGCAGTCCCCAGCCGCGTACCGTGCGCGCGGCCGGGTCCCGGCCCATCAGCCAGGGGGCGGTGGGGGCGCCGCCGAGCGCTCCGCCGATGACGAGGACGACGTTCGGGTCGCGCCAGGTGTGGTCGGCGGCCTTGTCGGAGGTGAGGACGGAGACCTGTTCGCGGTCGGTGCCGAGTTCCTCGCAGACGACGAAGGTGCGGTGGACGCCTTCGAGGAGGAGGGCGAGTTCGGCCGGTCCCGCGCCCGGTGAGGTGAGGACGGCGACCTTGGGGTGGGCGCGGCAGACGTTGACGGCGCGGCGCAGGGTGCGCTGGTGGGCGACGACGATCCGGGCGTCCTCCCAGGGCATGCCGGCCCGCGCGAAGGCGGCGGCGACGGAGGAGACGGCGGGGACGACCTCGACCTCCAGGCCGTACTGGGGGGCGCGCAGGGTGCGGACGACGCCGAAGAAGCCGGGGTCTCCGTCGGCGAGGACGACGGCGGTGCCGCGGTGGCCGGCGATGCGGCGGGCGGCGAGGTCGACACTGCCGAGGCGGATGCGTTCGGCGCCCGGGGGCACCTCGGGCAGCGTCAGGTGGTGGCCGGCGCCGGCCACCAGGGTGGCGGCGGAGAGCGCGGACCGGGCCGCCGCGGTGAGGGGCGAGCCGTCCCAGCCGATCACCGTGACGCGGTCGGCCATCGTCGTCTGTCTCCCTGTGTCGTCGCAGGTCGGGGGCGTGCCGAGCGTACCCCGGGATCGTTCCCGGGGCTCAGCTCCAGTCGGTGTACGAGGAGTAGCCGGCCTCGGCCATCTGGTCGGCTACGCCGTCGAGGTCCTCGGGGAGGAGGCCCCAGACGATGAAGTCGGTGCGCAGTTCGGTCCAGCTGCCGTCCTCGGTGCGGGTGCGGGCTATGCAGGCGTTGCGCAGGACGCCTTCGCTGATGCAGCCGATCTTCTGGGCGACCTGCTGGGAGGCCGTGTTGTCCGCGGCGGTGCGCAGCTCCAGGCGTTCGAACTTCTGGTCGCCGAAGAGCCACTGGGCGGTGGCGAGCGCGGCTTCGGAGGCGTAGCCCTCGCCGCGGGCCCAGGGGGCGATGATGTACGACATCTCGGTGGAGCGCACCCGCCAGTCGGTGTTGCCCAGCTGGACGATGCCGACCAGACGCTGGGTCAGGAACTCGGTGACGGCGAGGTCGAGGCCCCGGCCGGCGGTGCGTTCGGTGGGGGCGTACTCGGTGATCCAGCGGTGTGCGGCGGCTTCGGTGTAGGGCTGGGGCACGGCGGTCCAGGCGGCGACCATCTCGTCGTTCATCATCTCGGCGAGGGCGGGGGCGTCCGTCTCCTCGAGCGCGCGCAGCACCAGCCGGTCCGTGTTGATGGAGATGTCCGGGAAGGTGGTAGTCATGCGCAGCTCCATGCCGTGGACCGTCCGAATCGACCGTGAACGCACAGCATGCAGCATGCGGCCGCCGGTGCGCATGGCCGGGTCGGGTGTGCCGGGGATGTGTGGGGTGGGTGCGGCGAAGGCCCCGCGCACCGGACGGGATGCGGGGGCCTTCTGCTCAAGGACTGTACGGGGGAGCCGGTCTGACGGCCCCTCGGACGTCTTTCCGTCGTGCTGCCTTACCCGGCGGCGCCGAAGGCCGGGACGACCGAGCCCTTGTAGGTGTCCTCGATGTACTTCTTCACCTCGGGCGAGTTGAGGAGCTCGGCGAGCTTCTGCACGCGGGCGTCCTTCTCGTCGCCCTCCTTGACGGCGAGGAAGTTGGCGTACGGGTTGCCCTCCGCCTTCTCCAGGACGAGGGCGTCCTTCGCCGGGGAGAGCTCGGCCTCGATGGCGTAGTTGCCGTTGATGACGGCGGCGTCCACGTCGTTCAGGGCGCGGGGCACGGTGGCGGCCTCCAGCTCCTTGAACTCCAGGCCCTTCTTGTCGGTGATGTCGGAGAGCTTGGCGTCGGTGCCGACACCGGACTTGAGGGTGATGAGGCCGTTGTCGGCGAGGAGGTGGAGCGCACGGCCCTCGTTGGTGGTGTCGTTGGGGACGGCGACGGTCTGGCCGGCCTTGATGTCCTTCACCGACTTGACCTTCTTGGAGTAGAGGCCGAGCGGCTCCAGGTGGACGTTCACCACCGGGACGATGTGGGTGTTGTTCTTCTTGTTGAAGTCGTCGAGGTACGGCTTGTGCTGGAAGAAGTTGGCGTCGACCTGGCCGGACTCGGTGGCGGTGTTCGGCAGGACGTAGTCCGTGAACTCCTTCACCTCCAGCTTCAGGCCGGCCTTCTCGGCCAGGTTGTCCTTGACGAAGTTCAGGATGTCGGCGTGCGGCGTCGGGGACGCGGCGACGACGAGGGGCTTGTCGGCGGCGCCGGCCGAGTCCTTGGCGGAGGACGGGTCCGAGGAGGTGCCGCAGGCGGTGAGGCCGAGGGCGAGGGCGGCGGTGGCGGCGATACCGGCGGTGAGCTTGATGTTCTTACGCACGAAGAGTGCCTCTTTCCGGTGGAGCGGTGAATGCCTGGACAACAAGTCCGGGCTGTTCTTCGAAAATCGAAGCCTGGGGTGGCGGGGGCCGTTACGCGGTGCGGCCCCGGCGGGCGAGGAGTCGGACGACCCCGTCGCCGATGAGCTGGACGACGGTCACGATGAGGACCAGGACGACGACGGTGACCAGCATGAAGGTGGTGTCGAAGCGCTGGTATCCGTAGGTGACGGCCTTGGAGCCGAGGCCCTCGCCGCCGACCGCGCCGGCCATCGCGGAGTACCCGATGAGCACGATCACGGTGGTGGTGACGGCCGAGACCAGCGAGGGCAGGGCCTGCGGGAGCAGCACCTTGCGGACGATGGTGGGGATGCCGCCGCCCATGGCCTGGACGGCCTCGACGAGTCCGTGGTCGACCTCGCGGATCGCCGTCTCGACGAGGCGCGCGAAGAAGGGGATGGCGCCGATCGCGAGCGGCACGATCATCGCGGTCGGGCCGATGAAGGTGCCGACGACGAAGGTCGTGAAGGGGATCAGGGCGATCAGCAGGATGATGAACGGCAGCGAACGCCCGACGTTCACGATCGCACCGACGACCTTGTTGACCGGCCGGTTCTGCAGCAGTCCGCCCTTGTCCGTGAGGACCAGGAGGATGCCGAGCGGCAGACCGCCGACGATGGTGACGACGGTGGCCCACAGGACCATGTAGAGCGTGTCGACGGTGCCCTGCTCCAGGAGGGGCTGCATCTCCGACCAGGTCACTTGGCACCTTCCTTCACCAGCACGGGCGCGGCGGCCGGCTGTGCGTCGTCTTCCACGAGTTCGACCTGGAGGCCCTGCTCGCGCAGGAAGCCGACCGGGACGACGTTGTCCTCGTACCGTCCGGGGAGCTCGATCCGCATCCGGCCGACCTGCTTCCCGCCGACGCTGTCCATCGCCGCCCCGAGGATCGAGATGTCGATGTTGTACGTGCGGGAGAGCTGCGAGATGACCGGCTGGGTGGCGGCCTCGCCGTGGAAGGTGACGTCGACGACGGTGCGGTCGGGGCCCGTGGGGGCGCCGCTGACCGGGAACAGTTCGGCCGCCAGCTGGGAGCCGGGGGTGGCGAGCAGTTCGCCGACGGTGCCGGACTCGACGACGCGGCCGCGCTGCATCAGGGCGGCGGAGTCGCAGATCGTCTTGACGACGTCCATCTCGTGCGTGATGAGCAGGACGGTGAGGCCGAGCTGCCGGTTGAGGTCGCGCAGGAGCTGGAGGATGGAGCGGGTGGTCTCCGGGTCGAGGGCGCTGGTGGCCTCGTCGGAGAGGAGGACCTTGGGGTTGCCGGCGAGGGCGCGGGCGATGCCGACGCGCTGCTTCTGGCCGCCGGAGAGCTGGCCGGGGTAGGACTTCGCCTTGTCGGCGAGGCCGACCAGGTCGAGGAGTTCCAGGGCCCGGCGGGAGCGCTCCGCGCCGGAGACGCCGAGGATCTCCAGGGGGAGCTCGATGTTGTCCTTGACCGTGCGGGAGGACAGCAGGTTGAAGTGCTGGAAGACCATGCCGATGCTGCTGCGCGCCCGGCGCAGGTCCTTGCCGGCGCGGCGGCTCTTTCCGGCCAGCGCGGTGAGGTCGACGCCGTCGACGGTCACGGTGCCGGAGGTGGGGCGCTCCAGGAGGTTGACGCAGCGGATGAGCGAGGACTTGCCGGCGCCGCTCTGGCCGATGACGCCGAAGACCTCGCCCTCGCGGACGTGGAGGTCGACGCCGTCCAGAGCGGTGACCTGCCGGCCGCGCGACTCGTAGACCTTGGTCAGGCCCGAAGTGGTGATCACAGGGGTTTCCGTCACTGTCGAGTGCGCGACGCGGGGTCCGTCGTGCACGGGGCATTCGTCTTCGGACAGTCAGGCGCACGGGAGGCTGTTCCGGGCGGCTGGTGGCCGGTGGACAGCGGTGCGCGGGGCGGGCACGGTCCGGCGCCGGGTGGCGGGCGGATCGGCTCGGCCGTCGGGGTCTCGCTTCGGGGCGCGAGGCTCAGGCGGGGGCCCTCAGATGGCGCACATTCGACACGTACAACGAGCACCGGGCGTCGTGTTCGCCTCGGTCGCAAGGGTGCGGCTGCTCGTCGTGGTCATGGCTGCAAGTAAAACATGCGCAGCTGCGAAGGGAAGCGAGCTGTCCGAATAGCGGACATCACTGAGACGCCAGGCGGACGCGCCCGGCGCGGCCGGCGGTGCGCCTTCCCGGGCGTGGCCTGGCGGGAACCGCCCCCGGCCCGAGCGCGGCGGGGACCGCTGCGGGTACGGGATGTGGCCAAGGCCACGTGGCGGGCGGCCCCGCCGGGCCCCGGGGCGGGCGCACCGGGACCCCGGGGGCGGGCGCACCGGGGCGTTCGGGCCGTAATACCCTCGGGCGCATGCTTGACGCCCTGACGGTCGCGGTCTCCGTGGCCGCGCTCGCCCTCGCCGCCTGGTGCGGCTTCGCCGCCTCCCGGGATCAGCCGACCAAGGACTGGCACTTCATCGGCATGGCCGTGGTGACCTTCCTGGTCCTGGTCCAGCTGATCGTCGGCATCGTGCAGCTGGCGCGCGGCGAGAAGGCCGAGGAGGGCACGACGATCTTCGTCGCCTATCTGCTCGGCGCGCTGTGCGCGGTGCCTGTCGCCGGCTTCATGTCGCTCGCGGAGCGCAGCCGGTGGGGCTCGGCGACGGTGGCGGCCGGCGCGGTCGTCCTGGCCGTGCTCGAAGTGCGTCTCTACGACATCTGGACGGTGGGCTGACCATGACCGAGACGCAGGAGGGGACGGCGGGCGCGAAGACCCGTCTCGTCACCGGCCCGGGCATGCTGCTCGTCTGGCTGTACGGCGTGATGTCGGTCGGCGCGGTCTCCCGCTCGATCTACCAGATCGCCACCGAGTTCGACCGCGCGCCGCTGGCGTACGGCCTGTCGGCGGTGGCGGCGGTCGTCTACGTCTTCATCACGTACACGCTGGTACGCGGCGGGGAGAAGGCCCGCAGGGCGGCGCTGGTGTGCTGCGCCGCCGAGCTCGCGGGCGTGCTGATCGTGGGGACCTGGACGCTGGTGGAGCCGTCCGCCTTCCCGGACGCCACGGTCTGGTCCGACTTCGGCTACGGCTACGTCTTCATTCCGGTGCTGCTGCCGCTGACCGGCATCTGGTGGCTGCGGAGGTCGAAGGCCGCCTAGGCGGCCTTCTCCAGGGTCACCAGCGTGAGCTTCGGGCCGAGCTCGCGGGTGGCGACCTGCTCGTACCCCTTGCTGCGGTAGAGACGCAGATTGCCCTCGCTGCGGTGGCCGGTGAAGAGCCGGAAGCGCTTGGCGGACGCCGGCGCCCCGGCGGTGGCGTCCGCGAAGTGGCGCTCGATGCCGTCGAGGAGGCGGCTGCCGAGGCCGTGCCGCTGCATGCGCGGGTGGACGATCAGCTTGGCGATCCGCACCGTGCCGTCCTCGTCGAGACGGGCCCGCACGGAGGCGACGACCTCGTCGCCGAGCCGGGCCACGAGCCCGTGGCCCTCGGCCAGTTCGGCGCGCAGGGCGTCGAGCGACTGGGTGAGCGGCTCGATGGACCAGTCCCCGTAGAGCTCCGCCTCGCTCTGGTAGCAGAGGTACTGCAGCTTCAGGATGTGCTCCGCGTCCTGCGCGTCCGCTGCTGAGATGGTCACACTCAGGCCCATGTGTGCACGCCTCCCGCTCATCTGTCGATCATCGGTTTACCGCACCCTTCCCCGCCGAGCGGGGGCGGGAACCTCTGCAGCCAGCATTCTGCGCAGGCATCCCAGGCAGCGGGAACGCATCGGCCCCAGACTGCCCTGTGAGATACCCAACTCTCCTGCGATTTCGCGGTAGGTGGGGTCTTCCGGGTCGAGCATCGCGGTGAGCACCTTCGGGCAGCGGCCGGGCGTCCTGGTGACGGCGGCGCGCAGGGTGCGGCGGCCCTCGGCGACCAGCAGGGAGTGCTCCGGGGAGCCGTGGGGCTCGGCGCCGCCCGGCTCGTGGACGGGTTCGTCCCGGTAGGGGCGTTCCCGGTCGTGGGTCCTGCGGGCGCGGCGCGCCTCCGCGCGGACGGCGCGGCGCAGCCATTCGGCGGGCCGTTCGGGGGCGGCGCCGGTCTGCCGGAGCCGTTCCAGGAGACGGAGCCAGACGGCCTGTTCGAGGTCGCCCGGATCGACGCCGGCGGCCGGTGCCTCGGCGTCGGACTCGGCGGAGAGGAGGGGGGCGAGGGCGGCGAGGAGGCCGGGGGCGGGAACGGCGGCCCGGTCCTGGCCGTCCAGGGCCTCGGGCGCGGGGACGGTATCGGGGCCCTGGACGTCCAGGGTCCCGGGCGCGGCGGTGGGCTCGGGGGTCGTCATGTCCGGCACGATGCCGGGGTGCGCGGCCGTGGTTGCGGCGCGGGGCGTAAACCACCCGGGAGGGGGGCGCACGGCCCGGCGGTCCTGCCGTGCGCCCCTCGTCGGGTCAGTCGCGGCCGGTGAGGTCCGCGGCAGCGAGCAGGGCGGTGTCCGGGTTGTCGGAGAAGATGCCGTCGATGCCCGTCTCCAGGTACCGCTTGAGCGCCCCGAAGGCGTCGCCGTACGCCGTCGGGTCGGTGCCCCTGCGGAAGTCCGCGGGCAGGAAGGCGTTCTCGTTGCGGTGCGTGTACGGGTGGAGGATCAGCCCCTCGGCGTGCGCGTCGCGGACCAGGGTGGTCGGGGTGCCGAGCCGGCCGCTCGCGTCCTTCGGGATGACCAGGTCGAGCGTGGGGCCGATGCCCCGCGCGTACGAGGCGATCCAGGCGAGGCCCTCGGGCGTGACCAGGTCGGCGACCGTGCGCGGGTCCCCGGCCTCCACGAAGTCCCAGGGGCGGCTGCCCGCGCCGGAGAGCAGGACGACGCCCGGCGCGTCCACCAGCTTCGCCAGGCGCTGGATGCTGCTGGGCTCGAAGGACTGGAGGAAGACCGGGGAGTTCGCGCGGTGGCGTCCGTACCGGCGCAGGAGCTTGGCGAGCGGCTCCTCCAGGCCGAGGCCGAGGGAGCGGAAGTAGCTGGGGTGCTTGGTCTCGACGTGGAGCCAGATCTCGCGGCCCCGGCGGCGGCCCTCCTCCTCGGCCCAGCGCAGCACCTCCTCGAAGGTGGGGACCGTCCAGCGGCCGTCGTAGAGGGTGTTCTCCTGGCGGGTGCCGGGGATGCGCTCCTTGGCCCGCAGCGTCTTGAGCTCGGCGAGCGTGAAGTCCTCGGTGAACCAGCCGGTGAGCGCGGTGCCGTCGACTGTCTTGGTGGTCTTCCGGGAGGCGAACTCGGGGTGGTCGGCGACGTCCGTGGTGCCGGTGATGTCGTTCTCGTGGCGGCAGACCAGGTGCCCGTCCCGGGTGGGGACGAGGTCCTGCTCGACGACGTGGGCGCCGAGGTCGAGGGCGTGCCGGTAGGAGCCGAGGGTGTGCTCGGGCCGGTAGCCGCTGGCGCCGCGGTGGCCGATGACGGTGGGGACGGGGAGGGAGCGGAAGCCGAGGCCGCGGCCGGGCGTGCGGTCCGGGCCGGCGGCCCGCGCGGTGCCGGCGCCGGCCGCGAGGGCCGTGGAGGCGCCGAGCACGGTGGCGCCCGCCGCTCCGAGAACCGTCCGCCGCGCCGGGGTCCGGCGTTCGCCCTGGGTCATGAGGGATCCTCCTGTGTGAGCCGCGGTGTGATGTCCCGCACCTGCCAACTGTTGCCCCCGACGCTAGGCAGCGGGGCCCTACGGGCGGCAGACCTCGGCGGAACATGGCGGAAACACGCGTCAACACTGTGTATCCACTCGATGAACCCGATGTGCGCGTGAGGGTGACCCGCGAGTATCGTCGCCAGCTGCAACCGTCGTATCGACAACTCGACCGACCCGCTTCCCACCGGAGGAACCGTTGTCCCGTCTCGCGATCATCAAGGCAGTGCTCGGGCCGGTCATGCGCCTGATGTTCCGCCCCCGCGTGGAGGGCGCCGAGAACATCCCCGGGACCGGTCCCGTGATCCTCGCGGGCAACCACCTGACCTTCATCGACTCGATGATCATGCCGATCTGCCTGGACCGCCCGGTCCACTTCATCGGCAAGGACGAGTACGTCACGGGCAAGGGCCTCAAGGGCCGGGCGATGGCCTGGTTCTTCACCAGCGTCGGCATGATCCCGGTGGACCGGGACGGCGGCCGCGGCGGTGTGGCGGCGCTGATGACGGGCCGTCGGGTGCTGGAGGAGGGCAGGATCTTCTCGATCTACCCGGAGGGCACCCGCTCCCCCGACGGCCGGCTGTACCGGGGCCGTACGGGCATCGCGCGGCTGACCCTGATGACGGGGGCGCCGGTGGTGCCGTTCGCGATGATCGGCACCGACAAGATCCAGCCGGGCGGGGCGGGCTTCCCGCGCCCGGGCCGGGTGACGGTCCGCTTCGGCGAGGCGATGGAGTTCTCGCGGTACGACGGGATGGACCGCGACCGGTACGTCCTGCGGGCGGTGACGGACTCGGTGATGGCCGAGGTGATGCGGCTGTCCGGGCAGGAGTACGTGGACATGTACGCCACGAAGGCGAAGGAAGCGGCCTGATCCTCCGTACGGCGTTGCGGCAAGGGCCGGATCCCCGCGTGGGGTCCGGCCCTTCCGTCTGCCCGGCGGCCGCTACTGGCGGCTGAGGGCGCGGGTGATGCCCGCCGCGATGGTGGTCGCCAGGGTCCAGCCGGTGACGATCAGCAGGTACGAGAGCCACTGCCGGGCCCCGCTCGGCGCGAAGGCCGCCTCCTGGCCGAAGTCGATGATCGGCAGCAGCAGGTCGAGGGTGTAGAAGACCGGGTTGAAGTCCGGCGCCTCGCCCGGCTTGAGGGGTCGGGGGTGGTGGAACGCGAAGGCGAGGGAGCCGGTCAGCAGCAGCGCCAGGAGCCAGCCGGCCGCGCGCATGGGCCGGAAGCCGTAGCCGACGGTCCCGTCCTGGAGCAGGCCCCAGGCGCGCGCGTACCGGGGCAGGGTGCGCCGGTGGCGGCGGAGTTTGGCCAGCTGGACGGTGCGTACGGCCGCCTCGTCGCCGGCCGTGCGGTAGGCCGCGGCGAGCTGTTCGTACGCGAAGGGCGCGTAGCCGCGCGCGTCGCGCTCCAGGGCGGGTAGGCGCTCCTGCGCCGGGAGGTGGGGGCCGAGGGCGCGGTACGTCAGGCCGTCGACGCGGACCTGGTCGGGCCAGACCTCGGGGGCCACGAAGAGCAGGTCGCACTGGGTGCGGCGGAGGTTGACCGAGCCCTCGACCGGGGGGCAGTCCCGCAGCCATATCTCGCCCACGGTGCAGCTGCTGGCGCGCAGGGCGGTGCCGCCGGGGTTGGCGAGCCGGGCGTGGGCGAGGTTGAGCTGGCCGGGGATGCGCGCGCCGGTGAGGTTGACCCGGCCGGTGGCGCGCAGCCGCACGGCGCGCAGGTCGGTGCCGACGGACACGGTCTCGGCGTGCAGGGCTGTGCCGTCGGGGCAGCGCAGCTCGGCGTCGTCGAGGATCACCTGTCCGCCGACGGTGGTGGCGTTCAGCAGGACGCGGCCGTGGGCGACCAGCCGCTTGGCCCGGACGTCGGTGCCGACGGTGGCGTGGTTGAGCAGCAGGACCGGCACGTCCGGGTCGTCGGGGTCGAGGGGTTCGGGGGTGCCGAGGACGGCGTCGTTGAGGAAGACCCCGTTCGCGACCTGGGCACCGGACAGCTGGAGCGGGCCGGTGATCCGGCAGCAGGACAGCCGCAGCGACACGTCGACGCGGAGGTTCGACGCCTCCACGCCGGGGAGGACGGAGTCGGTCAGGACGAGCGTCCGCAGCCGGGCCGCGTAGAAGTCGGGGCGCTCGTCGAAGTGGCAGGCGCGCAGGCGCACCGGGTGGTCGACGTCCCCGTACTTGAGCCGGAGCACGCCGGTGACGCGGGCGCCGGTGACCTTCAGGCCGGGGGTCGCGCCGTTCCGGGCCGGTCCGTCGAGGAGCAGGGCGCGCAGGACCTCGGCGCGCACGGTGCGCTCGGGACCCCAGGACGTTCCGGTCCCGGGGTCCTCGTCGGGGTGTTCGCGGAAGTCGACGCCCTCGTCGCGCGGGAACGCCTCCCAGATGCGGCGTTCGGCCGGTGTCAGGTCGTTGATCTCCATCGCGGGGATGGTGTCGCGCGCCTGTTCACCCTGTCAATCCCGGTGTGCCCGGCCCTCCCTGAGGGAGGGTCAGTGCTCGACGCCGTCCTCCAGCTTCTGGCCCTTGAGCAGGAACCAGGCCGCGACCGCCGTCGCCAGGAGGACCGCCGCGCCGACGCCGGCCGCGATCCGCAGGCCGTCGACGAAGGCCTCCTGGGCGGAGGAGACCAGGGCGGCCGCCGTCTCGGGGGCGAGGCCGCCGGAGGCCTCGACCGCGCCGCCGAGCGACTCGTGGGCGGCCGACGCGGCGGCCGAGGGGACGCCGGCCGGGGTCGCGAAGCCCCGGTAGACGCCGGTCACGATCGAGCCGAGGATGGCGATGCCGAGCGCGGCGCCCAGTTCGTACGCGGTCTCGGAGACCGCGGAGGCGGAACCGGCCCGTTCCTTCGGGACGCTGGAGAGGATCACGTCCGCGGTCACGGTGAAGGAGAAGCCCGCGCCCACGCCGACGACGAGGAGGCTCGCGCCGAGCAGCGGGTAGCCGGTGTGCTGGTCGAGGGTGGTCAGGACGGCGAGGGAGAGGCCGACCGCCGCGAGACCGCCGGCCACCACGGACCGTACGGAGAAGCGGCGGGCCACGACGCCGGCGACCAGACCGGCGGTCACGGCGCCGATCGCGGCCGGCAGTTCGGCGAGTCCGGCCTCCAGGGGCCGGCGGTCCTGGACCAGCTGGAAGAACTGGGACAGGAAGAACACCAGGCCGGAGAGGCCGAGGATGGTCAGCAGGTCGGCGAGGACGGCGCCCGAGAAGCCTCGGTGACGGAAGAGCCGCATGTCCAGGAGCGGCGCGGGCAGGGTCAGCTGCCTGCGGACGAACCAGGTCAGGGCGGCGGCGCCGGTGAGGGCGGCGATGCCGGCGTCGAGGGAGAGGCCGTGGGAGGCCAGTTCCTTGACGGCGTAGACGACTCCGATGACGCCGACGAGGGAGAGGCCGACGCTGGGGAGGTCCCAGGGGCCGTGGTCCGGGTTCTTCGACTCGGGGATCAGCTTGATGCCGACGAGGACGAGGACGGCCATGACGGGCAGGTTGATGAGGAAGACCGAGCCCCACCAGAAGTGCCCCAGGAGGAACCCGCCGACGACCGGCCCGACGGCGGCGCCGGCCGAGGCCATGGCACCCCAGATGCCGATGGCGAGGCTGCGCTCGCGCGGGTCGTGGAAGAGGTTGCGGATGAGCGCGAGGGTCGACGGCATGAGGGTCGCGCCGGCGATGCCGAGGAGGGCACGGGCGACGATCATCGTCTCGGGGCTGGTCGCGTAGGCGTTCAGGACCGAGAGGGCGCCGAAGGCGGTGGCGCCGGCCAGCAGCAGCTTCTTGCGGCCGATGCGGTCGCCGAGGCTGCCCATGGAGACCAGGAGTCCGGCGATGACGAAGGAGTAGACGTCGCCGATCCAGAGCAGCTGGGTGCCGGAGGGCTTGAGGTCCTCGGAGAGGAAGGGGGTGGCGAGGCCGAGCACCGTGGCGTCGACCGCCACGAGGAGGACGGCCAGGACGAGCACGGAGAGGGCGAGCCACCGGCCGGGGCGGTGCACGCCCTCGGTATGGCTCTCGGTCCTGACGGTGCCGGTGATCACTTCTCCACGCTCCTGCGCGCTCCGCCGAGCAGCAGCTCGACGATCATGTACTGGAAGTCCTTGGCGGCGACCCGGCCGTCCTGCACGGCCCAGGCGCCGGAACCGATGAGCCCGTAGAAGGCCTCGGTGAGCCAGGCGGGGGTCAGGTCGATGCGGAAGACGCCCTGCTCCTGTCCGCGCCGGAAGAGCGCGGAGACGCGGGCGTCGAGGCGTGCCCAGCCCTCGTTCTGCTGGTCGCCCTCGAAGAGCTGGTTCTCGGTGACGAGGAACGACAGCAGGGGTGCGACGGGCTCGACCTCGGCGACGAGCCGCCGTACGGCCTCGTCGGCGGGCCCTTCGCCGGTGCGGGCCCGGTCGTGGGCCGCCTCCAGCTCCTGGAGTCCGAGCTCCTCGAGCGCCCGCACCAGGGCGTCCCGCCCGGCGAAGTGCCGGTGCAGCGTGGCCCGCCCGATTCCGGCGGCCCGCGCGACCTCGTCCATGGTGGCGGTCGCCTTGCGGGTGAGCAGGGCGGCGGCGGCACGGAGCACCTGGGTGCGATCGACTGACATGAGACAACCATACACCGCGTGAGACACCAACGTCTCATTCGATATTTCGAAGCCTCGCCGAGGCGGGAACGGAATGCTGTGATCGTGACGAAGCCGCTGCTGCTGATCGATGTCGACGGGCCGCTGAATCCCTATGCGGCGAAGCCCGAGCGGCGCCCGGCGGGGTACGGGACCCATCGGATGAGCCCCACGGGCTGGACTGGGGCGAAACCGCTGCGGGTGTGGCTCAACCCGGATCACGGGGACGAGCTGCTCGCGCTGGCGGAGGCGTACGAGCTGGTGTGGGCCACGACCTGGAAAGGCGAGGCGAACGACTGGATCGGGCCCCGGCTCGGGCTGCCGGAGCTGCCGTTCGTCGACTGGCCCCGGATGCACGGAAAGGCCCCTCGCGGGACCTTCTGGAAGACGCAGTACATCCTGGAGTACGCGGCGGGGCGGCCCTTCGCCTGGATCGACGACGACATCACCTCGTACGACCACGAGTACGTGGAGCGGAACCACCTCGCCGCCGCCCTGTTGCTGCGCGTCGACGAACGGATCGGGCTGACCCGGCCGGACTTCGACGCGCTCGCGGAGTGGGCGGCGGCGCTGTGACGTGCCGAGGGCTACTTCTTGGCCTCGGCCCAGGCGTGCTGGATGACCAGGTCCGCCTTGACCTCGACCAGCTGGGTGGCGACGGCCGAGGGGGCGGTGCCGCCGCGGCCGTCGCGGGAGGCGAGGGCGCCGGGGACGTTGAGGACGGTGCGGACCTCGGGGGTGAGGTGCTCGGAGATCTTGGCGAACTGCTCGTCCGTGAGCTCGTCCAGCTCCTTGCCCTCGGACTCGGCGACCTTGACGCACTCGCCGGCCACCTCGTGCGCCACCCGGAACGGCACGCCCTGCTTGACCAGCCACTCGGCGATGTCGGTGGCGAGGGAGAAGCCGGCCGGGGCCAGTTCCTCCATGCGGTCGCGGTTGACCGTGAGCGTCGCCATCATGCCGGTGAAGGCCGGGAGCAGGACCTCCAGCTGGTCGCAGGAGTCGAAGACCGGCTCCTTGTCCTCCTGGAGGTCCCGGTTGTAGGCGAGCGGGAGGGCCTTGAGGGTGGCCATCAGGCCGGAGAGGTTGCCGATGAGGCGGCCGGACTTGCCGCGCGCCAGCTCGGCGATGTCCGGGTTCTTCTTCTGCGGCATGATCGACGAGCCGGTGGAGAAGGCGTCGTGCAGGGTCACGAAGGAGAACTCCTTCGTGTTCCAGATGATGACCTCTTCGGCGATCCGCGAGAGGTTGACGCCGATCATCGCCGTGATGAAGGCGAACTCGGCGACGAAGTCGCGGGAGGCCGTGCCGTCGATCGAGTTGCCGACCGAGCCCCGCTCGAAGCCGAGGTCCTTCGCGACCGCCTCCGGGTCGAGCCCGAGGGAGGAGCCGGCGAGGGCGCCGGAGCCGTAAGGGGAGACCGCCGTCCGGGTGTCCCACTGCCGCAGCCGCTCGGCGTCCCGGGAGAGGGACTGGGCGTGGGCGAGGACGTGGTGGGCGAAGAGCACCGGCTGGGCGTGCTGGAGGTGCGTGCGGCCGGGCATGGCGACGTCCGGGTGCGCCTCGGCGAGGCCGACGAGGGCGTCCTGGAGGTCGGCGACGAGGCCGCCGATGATCCGGGCGTGGTCGCGCAGGTACATGCGGAAGAGGGTGGCGACCTGGTCGTTCCGGGACCGGCCGGCGCGCAGTTTGCCGCCGAGCTCGGCGCCGAGGCGCTCCAGGAGGCCCCGCTCCAGGGCGGTGTGGACGTCCTCGTCGGCGATGGTGCCGACGAAGGAGCCGTCGGCGACGTCCGCCTCCAGCTGGTCGAGTCCGGCGAGCATGCGGGTCAGCTCGTCCTCGGTGAGCAGGCCGGCCTTGTGCAGCACGCGCGCGTGGGCCCGGGAACCGGCGATGTCGTACGGCGCGAGCCGCCAGTCGAAGTGGACCGAAGCGGAGAGCTTCGCCAGGGCCTCGGCGGGGCCGTCGGCGAACCGTCCGCCCCAGAGCCGGACGTCACCGTTGTTGCTGCTCACTGCTGCTCCTCGATCGAACGTGGGCGGATGGCGCGGGGTCGATACTGATAGGCATAACTATGCGGAGAGCCGTATGTTTTGTCAATCACGATCCGTGGGGGTCCGCCGGGCGGCGAAATCCGGAGGCATCCCGGGACACCCTCCTCCTACGCTCCGCCCATGGACGACACCCACACCGCAGGAGCCATCCGACTGGCCCGGGGAGTGCCCCTCGCCTCGGCGATCGACACCTCGGACGCCGCCGCCTGGACGGGCCTCGACCTGGCCGTCCGAGAGCTCGCCCGCACCCGTCCCTCCGCGCTGCCGGACCACGCGTGGGCGACCGGCCGCCGCTTCCACCGGTCGTGGGACGGCCCGCTGCCCACCCTGAACCTCGTGCGCCGCGAACCGGACGAGACCGAACTCGCCCTCGCGCTCTGTCACCCCGACGGCCGGATACGCGAGGCGGCCCTGCGACGGGCGGCCCTCCTTCCCGGGCCGGCCCTGCGACCGTTGCTGCCCCTCGTGGCGATCCGTTGCGCGGACTGGGCGGAGGCGGTGCGCGACGTGGCCCGGGAGGTGCTGCGGACCGCGCTTCCCGCCGCCGGCCCCGACGCGGTCGCCGTCCTGTCGCCGGTCGTCCTGCGGGTCGCCGCGCGCCGGTACGGCGAGGCCGCCCTGACCCTCCTCGAAGCCGGACTCCGGCAGGTCCCGGCGCCCGTCCTCGACGCCGTCCTCGTCCGCGACGACCGTGCGACCCGGCGCCTGGCGCACCGGATCGCCGTCGAGCGACGGCACCTCTCCCCCGAGCGGTTCGCGAACGCCGCCGCCACCGACCCGGACGTGGTGATCCAGGACATCTGCGCGGACGGCGCGGTCGCCGGGACGGGCCCGGAGGCGGGGGACGAGGTGCTTCTCCCCCTGCTCCGCTCCCGGCACTCCCGGGTGCGCGCGGCGGGCGTGACGGCGCTGCGCCGGGCCGGACGCCCCGAGGAGGCCGAGGCGTTCCTGACGGACCGTTCGTCCTTGGTGCGGGCCTGCGCGCGGTACGTGCTGCGGCAGTACGGCGTCGAGGCCGCCCCGCTCTATCGGGCCCTGTGCGCGGGCGAGTCGGTGCCCCCGGCCGCGCCCCTCGGGCTCGCCGAGTGCGGCGATCGCGACGACGCCACCGCGCTGTGGGGCCTCACCGGCCACCCCCACCCCGGTGTGCGCGCCCACACCGTGGCCGGGCTGCGCGTGCTGGAGGCGTCGGAGGTCGCACGCCTGGTGCCCCTGCTCGACGACCCCTCGCCCAGGGTCGTACGGGAGGCGGTCGCCGCCCTCGCGCCGTGGGCGGACCGGCTGCCCGTGGCCGAACTGCGGACACGGCTCGGGACGGAGCACCCCAGGCACGTGCGCGTGGGGGCGTACCGGTTGCTGACCGCACACGGCGGCCCGGATCTCCGGGAGATCGCCTGGTCGCTGATCGACGACACCGAGCCGAAACTGCGCGCCGACTCCCGTGCGCTGCTGAGGAACTGACCGGGCGTCGGCCCGCCTCCTCCCGGTCGGCGGGACACCCGCGCCTCGGCCGCTCGCGAGAGGGAGAATCGGGCCATGGGAAAAACGTATGAACACATCGACGGGCGGCTTCGGGCCTTCATCGAGGAGCAGCCGGTGTTCTTCACCGCCACCGCTCCCCTCACCGGCGACGGTCACGTCAACCTCTCCCCCAAGGGCCGCAAGGGCACGCTCGTCGTGCTCGACGAGCTGACCCTCGCCTACGTCGACTTCGGCGGCAGCGGCGCCGAGACGATCGCACATCTGCGGGAGCCGGGGAACGGCCGGATCACGCTGATGTGGACCGCGTTCTCCGGGCCGCCGACCGTCGTGCGGGTGCACGGCACCGGGGAGGTCGTGCTGCGGGACGATCCGCGCTGGGGTGAGCTGTTCGCACGGTTCCCGGCCGAGGCCGTCGAGGGACAGGGCAGCGCGCGGGCGATCATCCTCGTGCACGCCCGACGGGTCAGCGACGCCTGCGGGTTCGCCGTCCCGCTGATGGAGTACCGGGAGGACCGGTCGCTGCACGCCGAGTACTTCAACCGGAAGACGGACGAGGAGTTCAACGCGTACTGCGAGCGGAAGGACCACATCGGCAGCAGCCTCGACGGGCTGCCCGGGCTGCCGCTCCCGCTGCCGCCGATGCCGCTGCCCGCCGAATAGCCCCCCACGACGGGCGGGGACCCCCGAGCGGCCCTAGCGTCGCGGCATGCGCACCCTTCTCGTCCTCGGCGCCGTCCTGCTCTCCTCCCTGGGCAGCGCGCCCGTGCCCGTACCGCTGCCCGAGCGGATGGCCGACACCGGCGGGGGCTCCCAGCTGATCACCGCCGAGGCCCCGGGCACGGGCGCCACGACGGGGACGCTGACCTGGTGGGACCGGCGCGGAGGGCGATGGGTGGCGGCGGGGTCCGCGCCCGCCCGGTTCGGGGCGAGGGGACTCGCCGAGGGCGCCTCGCGCCGACAGGGCACGAACACCACGCCCACCGGGCTCTACCGGCTGCCGTACGCCTTCGGGGTGCGGGCGCGGCCCGCCGGGACCCGTTTCCCGTACGCCCGGGTCACCGGACGCTCCTGGTGGTGCCAGGACAACGCCTCCCGCGCGTACAACCGCTGGGTCGAGGGGCTGCCCCGCGACTGCCGGGCCGACGAGGCCGAGCACCTCGTCGCGTACGGCACGCAGTACGCGTACGCGCTCGTCATCGGCTTCAACTACGAACGCCCGGTGCGGGGGCGCGGGGCCGGGATCTTCCTGCACGTCAACGGGCGCGGGGCGACGGCCGGTTGCGTCTCCGTGCCGGCCGACGCGATGCGCGCGGTCCTCGCCTGGGCGGATCCCGCGCGCCGGCCGCACATCGCCGTCGGAACGCGGGGCGGTCCGACGGCGATCACGCGCTACTGAGCCGGGTCCCCTACTTCTGCGCCAGCTTCAGCAGGTGGTCGGCGAGCGCCTGGCCGCCGACCGGGTCGCGGCTGATGAGCAGCAGGGTGTCGTCACCCGCGATGGTGCCGAGGATGGCGTGGAGTTCGGCCTGGTCGATGGCCGACGCGAGGAACTGTGCGGCGCCCGGCGGGGTCCGCAGCACCACCAGGTTGGCGGAGGCCTCGGCGGAGATCAGCAGTTCGCCGGAGAGGCGGCGCATGCGCTCCTCCTTGGCGGACTCGCCGAGCGGCGCCTGCGGGGTGCGGAAGCCGCCCTCGCTGGGCACCGCGTAGATCAGCTCGCCGCCCGTGTTGCGGATCTTCACCGCGCCGAGCTCGTCGAGGTCGCGGCTGAGCGTCGCCTGGGTGACGCTCAGTCCGTCGTCCGCGAGGAGCTTGGCGAGCTGGCTCTGCGAGCGCACCGGTTGCCGGTTGAGGATGTCGACGATCCTGCGGTGGCGTGCGGTGCGGGTCTGCGGAACGGACGGCCCGCCGTGCTCGTTCTCCTGCGCGTCGGTCATCGTCGTCTCATTCTCCGGTTCGTCCTTGCCCGTTCGCCTCGTCCAGGACCCCGGGCAGGGCCTGGAGGAAGGCGTCCGCCTCGGCGTCGGTGAGGACCAGCGGAGGCATGATCCGTACGACGTCGGGAGCGGGCGCGTTCACCAGGAGGCCGGCGTCCTGGGCCGCCTGCTGCACCTGGGGTGCGAGGGGCCCGGTGAGCACGATACCCAGCAGGAGGCCCGCACCACGGACGTGGGAGACCAGCGGATGGCCCAGACCCTCGATTCCCTGGCGCAGCCGCTCCCCCACCGACTTCACGTGGTCGAGGGCCGCGTCGGCGCCGAGGGTGTCCAGGACGGCGAGTCCGGCGGCGCAGGCGACCGGGTTGCCGCCGAAGGTGGTGCCGTGGTGGCCGGGCGCGAAGAGCTCCGCGGCCTCGCCGAAGGCGACCGTCGCGCCGAGGGGCAGGCCGCCGCCGAGGCCCTTGGCGAGCGTCACGACGTCGGGCTCGACGCCCTCGTGGGCCTGGTGCTCGAACCAGTGGCCGCACCGGCCGATGCCGGTCTGCACCTCGTCGAGGACGAGGAGGGTGCCGGTGGCGCGGGTGATCTCCCGGGCGGCCTCGAGGTAGCCCGCCGGCGGGACGACGACGCCGTTCTCGCCCTGGACGGGCTCGATGATGACGAAGGCGGTCTCCTCGGTGACCGCGGCCCGCAGCGCCTCCACGTCCCCGTACGGGACATGGGTGACGTCGCCGGGGAGCGGCAGGAACGGGGTCTGCTTGCCGGGCTGGCCGGTGAGCGCCAGGGAGCCCATGGTCCGGCCGTGGAAGCCGCCGTCGGTGGCGACCATGTGGGAGCGGCCGGTGAGCCGGCCGATCTTGAAGGCGGCCTCGTTGGCCTCGGCGCCCGAGTTGCAGAAGAAGACCTTGCCGGGCCGGCCGAAGAGGCCCAGGAGCCGCTCGGCGAGGGCGACGGGCGGCTCGGCGACGAAGAGGTTGGAGACGTGGCCGAGGGACGCGATCTGCTTCGACACGGCCTCGACGACCGCCGGGTGGGCGTGGCCGAGGGCGTTGACGGCGATGCCGCCGACGAAGTCCAGGTACTCCTTGCCGTCGGCGTCCCAGACCCTGGCGCCCTCACCGCGGACGAGCGGCAGCCGGGGGGTGCCGTAGTTGTTCATGAGCGAGCCCTGCCACCGCTGGGTCAGCTCGGTGTTGCCGGTCATTTCTCCCCCTGATCGTTCTGAGCGCCCCTGCCGTCGGGGACGACCATCGTGCCGATGCCCTCGTCGGTGAAGATCTCCAGCAGGATCGAGTGCTGGACCCGGCCGTCGATGACGCGGGCCGTGGTGACCCCGTTCCGTACGGCGTGCAGGCAGCCCTCCATCTTGGGGACCATGCCGCTGGAGAGGTCGGGCAGGAGCTTCTCCAGCTGGCTCGCGGTCAGCCTGCTGATGACCTCGTCGCTGTTCGGCCAGTCCTCGTAGAGGCCTTCGACGTCGGTCAGGACCATCAGGGTCTCGGCACCCAGCGCCGCAGCGAGTGCCGCAGCCGCCGTATCAGCATTGACGTTGTAGACATGTCCGTCGTCCTGGGAGCGGGCGATGGAGGAGATGACCGGGATCCGGCCGTCCTCCAGGAGCGCCTCGATGGCTCCGGTCTCGATGGCGGTGATCTCGCCGACCCGGCCGATGTCGACGCGCTCGCCCTCGATGACCGGCTCGTGCTTGGTGGCGGTGATGGTGTGGGCGTCCTCGCCGGTCATGCCGACGGCGAAGGGGCCGTGCTGGTTGAGCAGCCCGACGAGCTCGCGCTGGACCTGGCCGGCGAGGACCATCCGTACGACGTCCATGGCCTCGGGCGTGGTGACCCGGAGGCCGGCCTTGAACTCGCTGACCAGGCCCGCCTGGTCGAGGGCGCGGTTGATCTGGGGGCCGCCGCCGTGCACGACGACCGGCTTGAGGCCGGCGTGCCTCAGGAAGACGACGTCCTGGGCGAACGCGGCCTTGAGGTCGTCGTCGATCATGGCGTTGCCGCCGAACTTGATGACGACGGTCTTGCCGTGGTGGCGGGTGAGCCAGGGCAGGGCCTCGATCAAGGTCTGGGCCTTCGGGAGGGCGGTGTGCTTCCGCGCGGTGTTGCTCATGACGAGTACGCGCTGTTCTCGTGGACGTAGTCGGCGGTGAGGTCGTTCGCCCAGATGACGGCGGACTCCGTGCCGGCGGCGAGGTCGGCGGTGATGGTGACCTCCCGGTAGCGCATGTCGACCAGGTCGCGGTCCTCGCCGACGGAGCCGTTCTTGCAGACCCAGACGCCGTTGATGGCGACGTTGAGCCGGTCGGGCTCGAAGGCGGCCCGCGTGGTGCCGATGGCGGAGAGCACCCGGCCCCAGTTGGGGTCCTCGCCGTGGATGGCGCACTTGAGGAGGTTGTTGCGGGCGATGGAGCGGCCCACCTCGACGGCGTCGTCCTCGGTCGCGGCGTTGATCACCTCGATGCGGATGTCCTTGCTGGCGCCCTCGGCGTCGCCGATGAGCTGGCGGGCGAGGTCGTCGCAGACGGTCCGTACGGCTTCGGCGAACTCGTCCTGCGCGGGGGTGACGCCGGCGGCGCCGGAGGCGAGGAGGAGGACGGTGTCGTTGGTGGACATGCAGCCGTCGGAGTCGACCCGGTCGAAGGTGAGCCGGGTGGCGGTCCGCAGGGCGGCGTCGAGGCCCTTGGCGTCGACGTCGGCGTCGGTGGTGAGGACGACGAGCATGGTGGCGAGGCCCGGCGCGAGCATGCCCGCGCCCTTGGCCATGCCGCCGACCGTCCAGCCGTCCTTCGTCACCACGGAGGTCTTGTGGACGGTGTCGGTGGTCTTGATGGCGATGGCGGCCTTCTCGCCGCCGTACTCGGAGAGTTCGGCCGCGGCCGTCTCGACGCCGGGGAGCAGCTTGTCCATGGGGAGCAGGACGCCGATGAGGCCGGTGGAGGCGACGGCGACCTCGCCGGCGCCCACCTCCGCACCCCGCGCGCTCAGGACCTCGGCGACCTTCTCGGCGGTGGCGTGGGTGTCCTGGAAGCCCTTGGGGCCGGTGCAGGCGTTGGCGCCGCCGGAGTTGAGGACGACGGCGGTCAGCTCGCCGTCGGCGAGGACCTGCTGGGACCAGACGACGGGGGCGGCCTTGACGCGGTTGGAGGTGAAGACTCCCGCGGCGGCGCGGCGGGGCCCGGTGTTGACCACGAGGGCCAGGTCCGGGTTGCCGTTCTGCTTGATCCCGGCGGCGATGCCCGCCGCCGTGAATCCCTTCGCTGCGGTGACGCTCATGGAGCGACTCCAATCGTGGAAAGTCCGGTGTCCTCGGGAAGACCGAGGGCGATGTTCATGCTCTGCACCGCGCCGCCGGCGGTGCCCTTGGTGAGGTTGTCGATGGCGCTGATCGCGATGATCCGGTTCGCGTTCGCGTCGTACGCGACCTGCACCTGAACGGCGTTGGAACCGTAGACGGACGACGTCGCCGGCCACTGCCCCTCGGGGAGCAGGTGGACGAAGGGCTCGTCCGCGTAGGCCTTCTCGTAGGCGGCCCGGACGGACTCGGCGGTGACGCCGGGCTTCGCGGTGGCCGTGCAGGTGGCGAGGATGCCGCGGGGCATCGGCGCCAGGGTGGGCGTGAAGGAGACGGTGACCCGCTCCCCCGCCGGCCCGCTGAGGTTCTGGATCATCTCGGGCGTGTGGCGGTGGCCGCCTCCGACGCCGTACGGGGACATGTTGCCCATGACCTCGCTGCCGAGCAGGTGCGGCTTGAGGGCCTTGCCGGCGCCGGAGGTGCCGGAGGCGGCGACGATCACCGCCTCGGGCTCGGCGAGACCGGCCGCGTACGCCGGGAAGAGCGCGAGCGAGACGGCCGTCGGGTAGCAGCCGGGGACCGCGACGCGCTTGGACCCCTCCAGCGCGGCGCGGGCGCCCGGCAGTTCGGGGAGGCCGTAGGGCCAGGTGCCGGCGTGCGGGGAGCCGTAGTAGGTCTCCCAGTCGGCCGGCTCCTTGAGGCGGAAGTCGGCACCCATGTCGACGACGAGCACGTCGGGCCCGAGCTGCTCGGCGACGGCGGCGGACTGGCCGTGCGGCAGCGCGAGGAAGACCACGTCGTGTCCGGCGAGCTCCTCGGCGGTGGTGGGCGCGAGGACGCGGTCGGCGAGCGGGAGCAGGTGGGGCTGGAGGGCCCCGAGTCGCTGGCCGGCGTTGGAGTGGCCGGTCAGTGTCCCGATCTCCACGTGGGGGTGGGCGAGGAGGAGACGCAGGAGCTCTCCGCCCGCGTATCCGCTCGCACCCGCCACTGCTACTCGTACCGTCATCGAAACCCTCCTCATGGATGGCATGACTATACGTACCGACGAACTTTTATGCAACGATCACCGGGCAGGCGGGGCCGGCGTCGCACCCCCGGCCCTTATACGGTGGCCCGTCCCCGCACGGCCTGCCAGGGTGTTCCCATGAGCACCGAGCCCGCGCGCCCCGGACCGGTCCGCCACCACGACCACGGCACCTGGCTCGCCCACTTCACCCGGCGGGTGCTCGTCGTCTGCCCCGGGTGCGGGGGCCGCGCGCTCGTCACGCTCCGGCCCGGCCTCCCGGAGCCGCGACACCTGCTCTTCGAACCCCGCCGGCTCACCTGCGGAAGCTGCGGGGCGGTCGCCGAGTGGACGGCCGAGCGGCGGGGCACCGCCCTGATCGGCGTGACGCCCGGCGGCACGGAGGACCCCTTCTTCCGGCGGCCGCTCTGGCTGCAGACCCGCTGCGCGGGACGCGTCCTCTGGGCCTACGACGAGGAGCACGTCGACGCGCTCGCCGCGTACGTGGGCGCACGGCTGCGCCACCGCCACGCCTCCCCGACACTGGCGATGTTCGCGCGGCTCCCGGCCTGGATGAAGTCCGCGGCCCGCCGCGACGAGGTCCTGGCCGGCCTGGCGACCCTCCGCGCCCTCGCCCGGCGCTCGGCCCCCGCCGACCGCTCCGACGTGGCCCACGAGCGCGCAGACCGGTCGCGCCATTCCGGCAGCGCGCTGTTCCGGGGCGGTCCGCACTAGGTCCGCGCCAGGTCAGCGCCGGGTCCGCGCCGGAGGATGCGCGGGTCTCGCCGCAGGGCGGGCCTTCCGCCGACGGGCGCGCGGGCCTTCCGCCGACGGGCGCGCGGGCTTTCCACCGGCAGGCGCTCAGGCCCCTGCGAGCCGCCCCTTTGCATGACCATGCGCGATGATGCATACTCTTCCCATGTCCAAGGTCCTCACCTCCCTGCCCGCCGGCGAGCGCGTCGGCATCGCCTTCTCCGGCGGCCTCGACACGTCCGTCGCCGTCGCATGGATGCGCGACAAGGGCGCCATCCCGTGCACCTACACCGCCGACATCGGCCAGTACGACGAGCCCGACATCGCCTCGGTGCCCGGCCGCGCGAAGACCTACGGTGCCGAGATCGCGCGCCTGGTCGACTGCCGCGCCGCGCTGGTCGAGGAAGGCCTTGCCGCACTCACCTGCGGCGCGTTCCACATCCGCTCGGGCGGCCGCGCCTACTTCAACACCACCCCGCTCGGCCGCGCCGTCACCGGCACCCTGCTGGTCCGGGCGATGCTCGAGGACGACGTCCAGATCTGGGGCGACGGCTCGACCTTCAAGGGCAACGACATCGAGCGGTTCTACCGCTACGGCCTGCTCGCCAACCCTCACCTGCGGATCTACAAGCCCTGGCTGGACGCGGACTTCGTGACCGAGCTCGGCGGCCGCAAGGAGATGTCGGAGTGGCTGCTCGCCCACGACCTCCCCTACCGGGACAGCACCGAGAAGGCGTACTCCACCGACGCCAACATCTGGGGCGCCACCCACGAGGCCAAGACCCTGGAGCACCTGGACACGGGCGTCGAGACCGTCGACCCGATCATGGGCGTGAAGTTCTGGGACCCCTCGGTCGAGATCGCCACCGAGGACGTCACGATCGGCTTCGAGCAGGGCCGCCCGGTGAGCATCAACGGCAAGGAGTTCCCCTCCGCCGTCGACCTGGTGATGGAGGCGAACGCCATCGGCGGCCGCCACGGCATGGGCATGTCCGACCAGATCGAGAACCGGATCATCGAGGCCAAGAGCCGCGGCATCTACGAGGCCCCCGGCATGGCCCTGCTGCACGCCGCGTACGAGCGCCTGGTCAACGCGATCCACAACGAGGACACCCTCGCCCAGTACCACAACGAGGGCCGCCGCCTCGGCCGGCTCATGTACGAGGGCCGGTGGCTGGACCCGCAGGCCCTCATGGTCCGCGAGTCCCTCCAGCGCTGGGTCGGCGCCGCCGTCACCGGCGAGGTGACGCTGCGGCTGCGGCGCGGCGAGGACTACTCGATCCTCGACACCACGGGCCCGGCGTTCAGCTACCACCCGGACAAGCTGTCCATGGAGCGCACCGAGGACTCGGCCTTCGGCCCGGTGGACCGGATCGGCCAGCTCACCATGCGCAACCTCGACATCGCCGACTCCCGCGCCAAGCTGGAGCAGTACGCCGGTCTCGGCCTGATCGGCACCGGCAGCCCCGCCATCGGTGCCGCCCAGGCGGCCGCGACCGGGCTGATCGGCACCATGCCGCAGATGCCCGAGGGCGGCGCCGAGGCCATCGCCTCCCGCGGCGAGGTCTCCGGCGAGGAGGAGATGCTGGACCGGGCCGCGATGGAGTTCGGCACGGACTGACGCGCGGCACCACCGCCACGGAAGGCCGGTTCGACACCTTTGTGTCGGACCGGCCTTTCCGCTGGTCGAAGCGGTTCGCGGGGGGGGTCGCCGGGGCCCGCTACTGTCTGCGCGGAACGGAACAGGGCGTACCGCGTGCGGCACGCCGGGGTGGGGAGTGCGGGATGACGGAGACGGCGGACGCGGTCCGGACGGCGGGAAGAGACTGCCCCGAGTGCGGGGAGCCCGTGGCCGCGGGGGGACGGTACGTCACCTGGTGCGCCGGGTGCGAGTGGAACGTGGACCCCGAGGTGCGGGACGAGGAGACGCCGGGACGGATCGAGCGCCTTCGGCAGCGCCTCGCGCAGCAGTACGGGGAGCAGCTCCTCGCCGAGCTGTCGGAGTCGGCCGCCGGGACCGCGCCCGGCGGGGCGGCGGACCGCGCGGAGGCCCGGCCCCGGCCCGGGACGGCCGGCCTGCTCGCCACGGCCCTCGCGGTGACGATCCACGGCGTGACCCTGGCCCTGCTCGCCGGCGGCCTCTGGCTGGTCGTCGCGGGCAGGGGCGCCCTGCCCCTGGTCGGGGCCCTCCTGCTCGGCCTCGCCGTCGTGCTCCGGCCCCGGTTCGGCCGCCTCCCGAAGGACGGGAGCCACCGGGTGCTCCTGCGCCGGGCGGACGCGCCCCGGCTCTTCGCCCTGCTCGACGAGGTCGCCGGAACCGCCGGCACCACGGGCGTACGGGCCGTGGTGGTCGACGCCGACGTGAACGCGTCGGTCACCACGTACGGCATCCGGCAGCAGCGCGTGCTCCACATCGGCCTCGGCCTGTGGGAGATCCTGTCCCCGCAGGAGCGGATCGCGCTCCTGGGCCATGAGTTCGGGCACTACGCCCACGGGGACACCCGCCGCTCCCTGCTCGTCGGCGGCGCGTTCCAGTCGCTCGGCACCTGGCGCTACACGCTGGCCCCGGTGTCCGCCCAGGGCCTGGCCGACGACCTCGTGAACCTGGCGACCGCCCTGCCCCGGCTGCTCGTCGACGGCGTCCTCGCCCTCCTGGAGCACCTGACCCTGCGCCAGTCGCAGCGCGCCGAGTACCTCGCCGACTCGACCGCCGCGCGCGCCGGGGGCACGGAGGCGGCGGCCGGGCTGATGGACCGGCTCCTCATCGGCGGGAGCGTCGGCGGCGAGCTGCGCCGCGAGTCCGTGGCGGCACGGACCCGGATCGGTGGCGCGGCCCGCCGGGAGGATCCGTCCGAGGGCCTGTGGGAGCGTCTGGCCGCGCACGCCGCGTCGGTTCCGGAGCGCGAGTGCGAGCGGCTGCGCCGGGTCGCGGAGCGGCGAGGCCACCAGGTGGACTCGACGCACCCGCCCACCCATCTGCGGCGCCTGCGGCTGACGCGGGGCGTCCCGGTCCCCGCCGTCCTCGTCCTGGACGCGGCGCGGGCCGCGGAGGTCGACGCGGAACTGGCCCCGGCAAGGCGGAGCGTGGCCCGGGAGCTCGTACGGCGCTGATCCCGCGCTCCTGGGGCGGTCGCTGTCACATCCCGGCGGGTCCTCGCGTCAACGCGGTGACGGAACCGACGAGGAGTGAGGCGCCATGCACGACGACACGTTTCTGACCGCCCTGGCCGGGCGGTTCGACGCCCACGAGGAGCAGCTGCGGGCCGTCGCGCTGCGGATCACGGGCTCCCCGGCTCAGGCCGAGGCCGCGCTCGCGGCGGCGCGGGCGGAGCTCGGGCGGGACGACGGTGCGACGGTACGCGCCTGGCTGACGGCGGCCGTGGGCCAGGCGTGCGTGCGGGGGCTCCAGGCGCGGGGAGCGGAGGGACGGCGGCGCGGAGGGCCCGACGAGGGCGGGCCGGCGCCGCGGGCCGGGGAGGCGCCGCGGGCCGGGGAGACGCCACGGGCCGGGGAGGCGCCGCGGGCCGGGGAGACGCCACGGGCCGGGGAGGCAGGCACCGGGAGCGGTGCGGACCCGCGCCGCGACGTCGACTCCCTGTGGCTGGCGTTGCTCGTGATGCTGGAGAGGCTCGGGGGTGACGAGCGGCTCGCCTATGTCCTGCACGACGCGTTCGGGCTGCCCTCGTGCGAGACCGCGCGGATCATCGGCGGCTCCCCGGACGCGGCGGTGCGGCTGGCCCGGCGGGCGCGGGAGCGGCTCCGGGGCGGCGGGGCGGCCCGCACCGAGGGCGAGCGGGGACGGCAGCGCGCGGTGGTGGACCGCTTCCTGGCGGCCGCACGCGCGCGTGACGCCCGCGCGCTGGCGGCCGTCCTCGACCCGGACGTCGTGGCGTACTCCGAGGGCGGCCCGGTGCACGGGTTCGCCGCGGTCGCCAAGACGGCCGCGGACTTCGCGCGGGGCGCGGACGCGTCCCGGCCCGCGCTGGTCGACGGGGCCGTCGGCGCGGTCGGGTTCGCCGCCGGCCGGCCGGTCTCGGCGGTCGGCGCCACCCTCCGCCGGGACCGCATCGTCGTCCTCTCCCTGACCAGCGGGGAGCACCGGGTGCGCGCGCTCGACCTGGTCTTTCCCGACAGCTGAGTGAGGCATGGGGTGCGCCCGGAGGGACGGCCGGGAGGAGATCCGGTGCGCCCGGCGGCACGGCTCGTCAGCCTCGACGGCATCTCCACGCCCCGAATCTCCTGGCTGAGGACCCGCACTCACGCCACCCGCGCGCCCTCACTTTCTTCGGAGCGTTACCCCATGATCACCATTCGTGGTGCCGACGTGCGCCTCGGCGCCCGGTTCCTGCTGTCCGGCGTCTCCTTCCACGTCGCCCCCGGCGACCGGATCGGTCTCGTCGGCCGCAACGGCGCCGGCAAGACGACCCTGCTCCGGCGCCGACGTGCGCTCCTGGACGAGCCCGCCAACGACCTGGCCCCGGCGTCGCGCGACGAGGTCCTGGCGGAGGTGGGCACCTGTCCGGGCGCGATCGTGATGGTCACGCACGACGAGGGCGCGATCGACGCGCTGCGCCCGGAGCGGGTCCTGCTGCTCCCGGACGCGGACGAGGACCTGTGGAGCGCGGAGCAGCGGGAGCTGGTCGCCCTGGCGTAGGACCGGGGCGGGCAGGGCGGCGGGACCGTGAACCCTGACCCGCGCGTCAGGGTCAAGTCCGTGACGGGAGAGGGGAATCCCCGAGTGCCACCGCGGCCGGGGCGCCCTAGCCTGGAGGCATGATCATCGATGCGCAGACCCGGGTTCGGGTCGCCCGCCCTTCGCGGGATCTCGCCGCCGCCGAGCGGTTCTACGTCGACGGGCTCGGCCTCGAGGTGCAGTGGCGGAGCACCGAGCGGGTGTCCGGGCAGCACGACCTGCTCATGGTCGGACCTCCGGACGGGAGCTGGCACTTCGAGCTGACCCGTGATCCCGAGCACCCGGTGGACCCCGCCCCGACCGTCGAGGACCTGTTCGTCGTCTACCTCGGCGCGCCCGTCGAGGAGGAGCAGGTGGAGCGGCTGCTCGCCGTCGGCGGGACGCGGGTGCCCGCGCACAACCCGTACTGGGACGAGCACGGCGTCACCGTCGCGGACCCCGACGGATACCGGCTCGTCCTGTGCTCACGGAACTGGACCAGATGAACTAGGAGGTGCGCACCGCGCGCAGGACCACGAACTTCCGGTCACCGGCGACGAGTTCGCTGTTGCCGAAGATCCGGCGGAGCGTGACGTGGTAGCCGAGGTGCCGGTTGCCGATGACCCACAGTTCGCCGCCGGGCCGCAGCGCGCGCCGCGCGTCCGCGAACATCCGGCGGGCGGTGCGGTCGGTGGTGGCCTGGTGGCTGTGGAAGGGCGGGTTGTTGAGGACGAGGTCCACCGAGCCGGGGGGCAGGTCGGTGAGCCCGTCGCCGACGAGGAACTCGGCCTTTCGGTCCGGGCCCACGTGGGTGCGGAAGTTCTCCTCGGCCGAGGCGACGGCCTGGTACGACTCGTCGGTGAAGACCAGTTCCGCCTCGGGTTCGTGGAGGGCGACGGCGAGGCCGACCACGCCGTTGCCGCAGCCGAGGTCGGCGACCCGGGCCCGGCCGAGCCCGCCCGGCAGGTTCGCGAGGAAGAAGCGGGTGCCGATGTCGAGGCGGTCGGCGCAGAAGACCCCGGCATGGTTGGTGACGGTCAGTCCGGGGAGGCCGGGCGCGGGGGTGTCGGCCGGGAGGTCGTAGCGGTACGGCCAGGGGTTCGGCCCCGGCGTGGCGGCCGGGTCGGGGGTGGTGTGGATCAGCCGGGCCTTCTTCACCGCGAGGGAGGTGCGGGTGGGACCGAGGATCCGCTCGAAGAGCCTGAGCGTGGAGGTGTGGATGTCCTTGACCATGCCGGTGCCGACGATCACGGTGTCCTCGTGCACGGCGGGTGCGAGCCGGTGCAGCTGGTCCTCCAGGAGCGCGAGGCTCTTGGGGACCCGGACGAGGAGCACGTCGATCCGCTCGGGCGGCGGGTCCTGGGTGGTGAGCAGCCGGACGGCGTCCGGGGCGGCTCCGGCGCGCGCGAGGTTGGCCCGGGTCGCCTGTCCGCCGAGGTAGGAGTCGGTGATCTGGACGAGTTCGCGGGGTCCCGCGGCCTGCAGTGCGGTGACGAGGGCTCCCCAGCGGTCGCCGAGGACGGCGACGGTGCCGGAGAGGTCGGTCCCGGCCTCGGCGAGGTGCCCGAGGAGGTATTCGTCGGACGCGTCCCAGGCGCGCAGCTGGTCGCGCGGGTCCTCGGGGAAGCGGGTCAGCGTGAAGGCGCCCCATGACGTGCTCAAACGGTTCATCGTGCTCTCAGGCTAGCCGGTCGGGGCCGCCGGTTCTCGCGGTCAGGGCCTGTCGTTCGGATCAGGCCCTAACACGGGGCGGTGGCGAGGTGGAGGTGCCAGAGGCCGGGGCGGCCGGTGAGGGTGACGGTGGAGAGGGGACGGACGTCCACGTTCCAGTACGTGGCGGGCGGGGCCTTGAGGGCGTACACGAGGGCGGCCCGGACGACGGAGGGTTCGGCGACGGCGACGATGGAGCCGTCCTCGGCGGGGCGGGTGTCGAGCCAGTTCCCTATGCGGGTGATGAAGGCGAGGAGGGGTTCGCCGCCGTGCGGGGCCGTGCGGGCGTCGGTGAGCCAGGCGTCGACGGCGGCCGGTTCGAGGGCGGCGACCTCGGCGAGGGTCAGACCGCGCCAGCGGCCCATGTCGCAGTCCCGGAGCGCGGGCTGGGCGAGGGGCGCGTAGCCGAGGGCGGTGCCGGTGGCACGGCTGCGCGGGGTCGGGGAGCAGTAGCGCAGTTCGGCCGCGCCGAGCGGGATGAGCGCGGGCGCGGCCTGCTGCACCTCGTACCAGCCGGCCTCGTCGAGCGGCCGGTCGTCGTCGAAGCGTTCGGCGAGCAGGGAGGAGCTGCGTGCCGCCGTGACGAGCGTCACCCGAAGACTCATGGCCGCGATCGTGAGGCCGGTGGTCCCGCTGGTCAAGGGGTCGTTCGCGGGGACGGGAGGGGGCCGGGCTCACTGCTGCCCGAGAGCCATCCACTTGTCCGGATTCCGCAGTGGCGTGAAACCCACCTTCTCGTACACGCCGTGGGCGTCGGCGGTGGCGAGCAGGATGCGGCGCAGTCCGTACGGGGCGAGGTGGTCGCGGACGGCGGTGACGAGTGCGGTGCCGAGGCCGGTGCCACGGGCCGGGTGGTCGACGTAGACGTCGCAGAGCCAGGCGAAGGTGGCGTAGTCGGTGACGACGCGGGCGTAGGCGCTCATCTCGCCGGTCTCCCGGTGGTAGGCGCCGAAGTTCAGCGAGCCCGCGATGGCGCTGTCCTGCTTCTCCCGAGGTCGGCCGAGCGCCCAGTAGGCGTCGTTGGAGAGCCAGTGGTGGACGCGGGCCGCGTCGATCCGGGCGGGGTCGGCTGAGATCTCGTACGACCCGTGCATGACGGGGCTGACGGGGGTGTCGGGGATGGTGCTGTCGCTCATGGGCGAAGGCTTCCAGGGGGTGCGGGAGATTGTCAGGCGAATTTGCCCCGGGCCGAGGACGGCGGCGGGCCGCGCCGGCGTCCGGCGCGGCCCGCCCCCGGGGTCAGCCGGTGAGCTCGTCCACCGCCGTCCGCAGGCGGCGCACGCCCTCGACGATCTCCGTGGGGCCCGCGACACCCGCGAAACTCAGCCGGATGTGGCCGGCGGGGGGTTCGGCGCAGAAGTAGGGGCGACCGGGGGCCGCGGTGACCCCGGCGCGCAGGCCGGCGGCGAGGAGGGAGGCCTCGGGGAGGCTGTCGGGGAGGCGGAGCCAGAGCTGGTAGCCGCCGGAGGGGACGTACGGGAGGGCGAGTTCGGGGAGGTGGAGGGCGAGGGCGCCGGTCATGACCTCGCGGCGGCTCCTGAGTTCCTGGGCGACGGCGCGGAGGTGGCGGGGCCAGGCCGGGGAGCCGACGAGTTCGAGCGCGGCCTCCTGGAGGGGCCGGGGGACGAAGAAGCTGTCGACGACCTGGATGGCGCGCAGCCGTTCCAGGACGGGCCCGCGGGCGGCGAGGGCGCCGACGCGGAGGCTCGCCGAGGTGATCTTGGTGAGCGAGCGGACGTGGACGACGACGCCGTCGGGGTCCTCCGCGGCGAGCGGCGCGGGGAGCGGTGCCGCGTCCTCGTGGACGAGGCGGCGGGCGAAGTCGTCCTCGACGACGAAGGCCCCGGCGGCACGGGCGATGCGGACGACCTCCCGGCGGCGTTCGGGTCGCAGCGTGGTCCCGGTCGGGTTCTGGAAGAGCGGCTGGCAGACGAAGACGCGGGCGCCGGTGGCGCGGAAGGCCGCTTCGAGGAGTTCGGGACGCACCCCGTCGGTGTCGGTGGGCACGGGGACGGGGCGGAGCCCGGCCGCGCGGGCGACGGCGAGCATGCCCGGGTAGGTGGGCGACTCGACGAGGACGGGGGTGCCGGGCGGGGCGAGGGCGCGCAGGGCGGTGCTGATCGCGGACTGGCCGCCGGCGGTGACGAGGACCTCGGCCGCGGTGACGCTGCCGCCGATCTCGCGGGCGAACCATTCGCGCAGTTCGGGCAGGCCGTCGGTGGGCGGCCTGCCCCAGGCGCCGGGACGGCGGCCGGCCCGGGCGAGGGCGGCGGCGAGGGCGCTCTCGGGCTGGAGGGAGGGGTGGAGGTAGCCGCCGTTGAACTCGATCACGCCGGGCGGGGGCGCGGAGAGGGTGACGAGGACGCCGGAGGCGTCGACGGCCCGGGGGACGAGTTCGGTGGCGCTGTCGGCGCTGAGGGCGACCTCCTGCCAGGAGGTGTCGCCGACGACGGGGGTGGGGGTGCGCGGTTCGGCGCGGAAGGCGCCGGCGCCGGGGCGGGTGACGACGAGCCCCTCTGCGGCGAGCTGGGCGAGGGCCCGTGTGACGGTGACCGGGGAGACGCGGTAACGCTCGACCAGCGCTCGACTCGATGGCAGTTTCCCACCGGGAGAGTAGCGGTCCAGTTCCATCCTCAGGGATTTCGCCAGTTCGGCCACACTGCTACGCTCATGCATGAGAACACAGGATAGCGCTACCGCCCCGACCACGATAGCGGTCACCGCCACCGGATCCCTCCGGAGCGAGTCCGCCGGCACCGCCTCCGGGACCGGGCCCACCGGCGCCGACGCCACCCGCACCGGGTCCGCCCGCTCCGCCGGCGCCCGCACCGGGTCCGCCGCCGAGGCCCGCGCCGCCGCCGACCCCCGGTCCCGTGGCACGCTGCTCGCCGGGCTCGGCGTGATCTCCTTCTCCCTCACCTTCCCGTCGACCGTCTGGGGCCTGGAGAGCTTCGGCCCCTGGTCGCTGGTGGCCGTGCGCTCCACCCTCGCCGCGCTCGTCGCCGGGGCCTTCCTCCTCGCGGGCCGGGTGCCGCTGCCCGCGCGGCGCCACTGGGCGGGCCTCGCGGTGGTCGCCTGCGGTGTCGTCATCGGCTTCCCGCTCCTGACCACGCTGGCCCTGCAGACCTCCACCACCTCGCACGCCGCCGTGGTCGTGGGCCTCCTGCCGCTCACCACCGCGACCCTCGCCGCCGTGCGGACCGGGCGCCGGCCGTCCCGCACCTTCTGGATCGCGGCCGTCTCGGGCGCCGTGGTGGTGCTGGGCTTCACGCTCCAGCAGAGCGGCGGCTCGTTCTCCACGGGGGACCTGTACCTCTTCGGGGCGCTGCTCGTGTGCGCGGCCGGCTACACCGAAGGCGGCCGGCTCGCCGCGCTCATGCCGGGCTGGCAGGTCATCGGCTGGGCCCTGGTCCTCTGCCTGCCGCTGATGGCCGTCGCCTCGGCCGTCACGCTGTCGATCGAGCCGGTCCACCTGAACGCGCACGGCGTCATCGGCCTCGTCTGGGTCGCCGCCGGCTCCACCTTCTTCGGCCTGTACGTCTGGTACCGCGGCATGGCCGCGATCGGCATCCCCAAGGCCAGCCAGCTCCAGCTGGCCCAGCCGCTCCTCACCCTGTTCTGGTCGGTCTTCCTGCTCGGCGAGAGCCTGCCGCTGGCCGCCCCGGTCGCCGCGGTGGCGGTCCTGGTCTGCATCGCGGTCACCCAGCGGGCGAAGAGCTGACGCGACGAATCCGGGCGGAGCGGGTCACAATGGCAGACAGAGGCCCTGCGCAGTACGGGGCAGGACCGGCCCGGTCGCGAGGAGGTCAGCCCGATGCAGGCGAGCGTGGGCGACAAGCTGCTGGTACACGGCCGGACCGTGGGTCACCACGACCGCACGGCCCAGGTCCTGCAGGTACTGGGGGAGAACGGCACCCCCCCGTACCGCGTGAGGTTCGACGACGACGGTCACGAGGCGCTGATGTCGCCGGGGCCCGACACCGTCGTACGCCACCGTCCGGAGGCGGGGACCGGCTGAGTCCCTATTTCGGCGGGCGGACCCTGGTCGGGTAATGATCGGCCACCACGGTGGTCATCGCCCCGATGGGGTCCGCCGAGACCTCCTTCGCGGAGAAGTAGCAGTGGCCGCCGACCGAGGGGTACGTGCCGGCCAGCTCCAGGTGGCGTGAGAGCTCCCCCGGGTCCTGCCAGGCCGCGGGCTGGGCCGGATCGCCCGCCTTGTAGAGCGCCTCGCCGATGTAGAGGCCGACTCCCGTGCCCCGGACCACCGCGTCCCACCAGGGCAGCAGCTTGGCGTAGTCGGCGGCGGGCAGCCCTATGTTCCAGTAGAGCTGCGGCAGCACGTAGTCGATCCAGCCCTCGCGGATCCACTTCCGGGTGTCGGCGTACAGGTCGTCGTACGTCTGGACGCCGGCGCGGGTGTCCGAGCCCTCCGGGTCGGTGGCGATGTTCCGCCAGACCCCGAAGGGGCTGATGCCGAAGGCCGTGTGCCTGTCGATCTCCTTGATCCGGGCGGACATCTCCGAGACCAGCAGGTCGGTGTTGTTTCGCCGCCAGGACGCCTTGTCGGGGAAGTCCCCGCCGTACCGCGCGTACGCCTCGTCGTCGGCGAAGACCTGTCCGGCCACCGGGTACGGATAGAAGTAGTCGTCCCAGTGCACGGCGTCGATGTCGTAGCGGCGCAGCGCGTCGAGCATCGCGTCCTGGACGAAGCCCCGGACCTCGGGCAGCCCCGGGTTGTAGTAGAGCTTCCCGCCGTAGGGCAGCACCCACTCCGGGTGGAGCCGGGCCGGATGGCCGGCGACGAGCCGGCTCGGGTCCGTGTGGTTCGCCACGCGGTACGGGTTGAACCAGGCGTGCAGTTCGAGCCCCCGGGCGTGGGCCTCGTCGACGGCCGTGCCCAGCGGGTCCCAGCCGGGGTCCCGGCCCTGCGTGCCGGTCAGGTACTGCGCCCACGGCTCGTACGGCGAGGGCCACAGCGCGTCGGCGGTCGGCCGGACCTGCAGGACCACCGTGTTGAGCCGGCGCTCGGCCGCCGTGTCCAGGTGGCGGAGGAGTTCGGCGCGCTGCTGTCCGGCGGTCAGCCCGGCGCGGGAGGGCCAGTCGCGGTTGGCGACCGTCGCCAGCCACATGCCGCGGAACTCCCGCCCGCGGTGCGGCTTCCCGCGCGCCGCGGGAGCGACGTCGGCCGCCGTCGTCGCCTCCGAGTCCGTCACGGGAAGCGCGGAACCCCCCGTGCCCGTCGTCGGGAGGACCGCTCCTGTCGTTCCGGTCACGGCGAGCACCGCTCCGGTGGCACCGGTCACGAACCCTCTTCTGCCGAAAGGCCGCACTTGTCCCCCTCCTCTGTCGGATACGTCACACCCTCCGGGACAGCATGCCCACTGCGGACGATCGATCATCGGTTAATGAGCGGTAACGTCGTGGGGGTAGAGGCGGACGCACCCGGAATCACACGGGCCCCCGCCGCCGGAGAAGAGCGAAAGGCACGAGGTGACGGACTCCATGGCCGACATTGAGCGCGTCGGAGTGGTGGGCTGCGGCCAGATGGGCGCGGGCATCGCAGAGGTGTGTGCCCGGAGCGGGCTCGAGGTGAAGGTCGCCGAGACCACCGGCGAGGCGCTGGAGATCGGCCGCACACGGCTCTACAACTCGCTGGCGAAGGCCGCCGAACGCGGCAAGATCAGCGAGGAGGAGCGGGACGCGACGCTCGCCCGCCTCAGCTTCACCACCGACCTGGGCGAGTTCGCCGACCGCGACCTCGTCATCGAGGCGGTCGTGGAGAACGAGCAGGTCAAGACCGAGATCTTCCAGGTCCTCGACCAGGTGATCACCCGGCCGGACGCCATCCTGGCCTCGAACACCTCCTCCATCCCGCTGGTGAAGCTGGCCGTGGCGACCTCCCGCCCCGACCAGGTCATCGGCATCCACTTCTTCAACCCGGCCCCCGTGCAGAAGCTCGTCGAGCTGATCCCGGCCCTCACCACCTCCGAGGGCACGATCAGCCGGGCCCAGGCCTTCGCGGAGAAGGTGCTCGGCAAGCACGCGATCCGCGCCCAGGACCGCTCCGGCTTCGTGGTGAACGCGCTGCTCGTGCCGTACCTGCTCTCGGCGATCCGGATGTTCGAGTCGGGCATCGCGAGCCGCGAGGACATCGACAACGGCATGGAGTTCGGCTGCGCCCACCCGATGGGCCCGCTGAAGCTCTCCGACCTGATCGGCCTGGACACGATCGCGTCGATCGCCGACTCGATGTACTCCGAGTTCAAGGAGCCGCTGTACGCCGCTCCCCCGCTGCTCCAGCGCATGGTGGACGCCGGCCGGCTGGGCCGGAAGACGGGCTCGGGCTTCTACCCGTACTCCTGAGGCCCCGTGCTCCTGGAAAAGGAGCGCCCCCAGACCCGGAGTCCGGCGTCCGACCCCTGACGCCGTCGCTCCGGCCGGACGGCCCGTACACCCGCACAGGTACGGGCCGTCCGGCACATCGTGCTCCGCGTCTCAGCCGAGGCGCAGATGGTGGAGCATCAGCAGTCCGGCGGCCATGTTGGCGGCCGGGACCTCGCCCCGGGCGATCATCTCGGGGATCTCCTTCAGCGGTATCCAGGCCCTCCGCGAGGACTCGAAGGCGTCCTCGGGCGGTCCGGTGTAGGTGGCCCGTTCCGCCCAGTAGAGGTGGTGGCGGGCGTCGGTGAGGCCGTTCGAGGGTTCGACGGTGAGGAGATGGCGCAGCGGCCCCGGCCGCCAGCCGGTCTCCTCCTCCATCTCGCGTGCGGCGGCGGACTCCGGGTCCTCGCCGTCCTCGACGACGCCGGCGGCCAGTTCCCAGCCCCAGCTGTCGGTGATGAAGCGGTGGCGCCAGAGCATCAGGACTTCGTCGGCCTCGTTGACGGCCGTCGCGACGGCGACCGGGCGGAGCCGGATCAGATAGTGGTCGAGGTGGCGGCCGTCGGGGAGTTCGACGTCCGCGAGGTTCACTCGGAACCAGCGATTCTCATAGACCGAGCGTTCGCTGAGTTTCGTCCACTGCACGTTCTTGCCACCTTCCGATCGGTCGGTGCTTGTTTGGTGGCAATATCGCAGCAGTTGGCGGCTCAGAGGGGAACGCGCAGCGCCCCTTCGATGAGGGCGGCGGCCTCCCGGGCCTCCCCGCAGTCGCTCGTGAGGAGATGCTCCCGCACCTGCGTCAGCCGGTCCCGCAGCCGCCGCGACTCCATCCCCCGCGCCCGCTCCGTCATCTCCACCGCCGTGCGCGCCGCCTCCTCGGCCTCCCCCTGCCGGAGCTCGATCTGGCACAACATGGCGAGCCGGTGCACCCGGCCCCGGTCGTGCGAGGGCACGCCGACCGCCGCCGACGCGTGCCCGTGGGCGGCCTCGAGCTCGCCCAGACCGAGCAGGGCCTCCGCCACCTGGACGTTGACGAACCCCGGCTGGACGTAGCCGGTCTCGACCGGCTCCTCCCCCGGGCTGATCCGCTCCGCCGCCGCCTCGGCCCGCCGGATGCAGGCCAGCGCCGCGGCCCGGTCGCCCAGATGCGCGTACGCCTTCGCCTGCATCGCCGTCAGGTCGGCGGCGAGCGCCGGGGTGATCTGCCGCCCCGCCGCCCGCAGCGCCGCCTCCGCGAACGCCACGGCCTGCCGGTACTCCCCGGTGAACAGCGACTGATTGACGAGGAGGGCGATCACGTACGCGCCGAGGCCCCGGTCCCCGCTCGCCTTCGCGAGCCGCAGCGCCTGGTGGAAGTAGCGCTGGGCGAGGCCGTGCGCGTCCGCGTCGTACGCACAGATTCCGGCCACCGCGACGAGCCCGCCGGCGGCCCGGTGCAACTGGCGCCCCAGCGCGTCGCTGTACGCCCCCCGGAGCAGCGGCGCGGCCTCGGCGTTGAGGAAGCCGACGATCCGCGCCCGGGTCGCGATGCCGCCCGCCCTTCGGTACATCTGCTCGTAGTGCGACCGGGCGGCGCTCAGGACGGCGATGTCGGCCGCCGAGACCGCCGTCCGGCCCGTACGCGAGACGTCCACGTCCTCCGGCGGGTTCTCCCACTCCCACACCGGCATCACCGCCTGCGTGCCGGTGACGGCCGGGGCGGCCACGATGTGCGGCCGCTGCTGCTCGTCGGAGCGCCACAGCGCGGCCGCCCGCTCCACGAAGCCGGACAACGGCGAACCGCCGGCCGGCGGCGGGCCGCCCGGCACCCCGAGGCCGATGTCGTCCAGGGTGACCTGCCGGTGCAGCCGGGCGGCGAGCACCTCGCAGATCAGGTCCGGCACCTGGCCGCGCGGCCGCTGCCCCTTCAACCAGCGGGCCACGGCGGTGTGTTCGTACCGCAGGGCGAGGCCCCGGGCCCGCCCCGCCCGGTTCACGTGCGCGGCCAGGCCGGCGTTCGAGACGCCCGCTTCGTCGAGCAGGGCGTCGAGCAAGGTGTTGGGCTGCATGGCCGCTCCGGTCGCTCGCATGGCCGCTCCGCTCGGTGAACTCAGCGTAGCGGTGGCCGAATTCATGCGGGGCGAACCGAACGGAAGCCCCCCGTACCGGTGATTTCACACGGGGTGTGAACGAAGTACCCGTTCTCCCGGTCCGCGTACTCTGCCACGCCCGTCCCGGTCCCGGTTGACTGTGCTTCTCGCCGCAAGGCGACGACCGGGCCGCCGGCTCCCCCTCGTACAGTGCGGCCGCCCGGTCCGCGCCGCCCGCCCCGCTGATCTGCCCGACACTCCGTGGCGGGGCGGGCGGCGCCGACCCCGACCTCCTCCGCTCAGCGGTGGGAGGAGGAGGCGGGCCGGGGTCGGCGCAGCCCGGGTTCGGCGGGCTGCGCCGGCACCCGGACACGGTCGTTGCGCACGACGAGCAGCGCGATGTCGTCGGCGAGCCGGCCACCCGTGTGGTGCAGCAGCTCCGCGTGGACCCGCCGGACCAGGGCGGCGGGCGCCTCGCCGGGCACCCCGGCCAGCGCGGCGTCGAGCGCGAAGAACCGGCCCCGCTGGTCACGGGCCTCCTCCGCGCCGTCGGTGTGCAGGACCAGCGTCTCGCCGGGCCGCAGCCCGGCCGCCGTGTACGGCACGAGCACGGCGGGCAGCGGCAGCACCCCGAGCGGGGGCAGCGGGTCCCCGACCGCGAGCCGCTCCACCCGCTGCCCGAGGCGGTACGGGCCGGGGTGACCGCAGTTGAGGACGGCGAGCCGTCCGTCGGGACGGACCTCCACGAGCAGCAGGGTGACGAACTCCTCCGCCACCGGATGCTCGGGATCCGCCCCGGCCCTCGCCGGATGCTCCTCCCGCGCCCGCTCCCGCAGATGGCGCTCCAGGGTCCGCTCCAGACGCCGCAGCACCCCGGCGATTTCGGGCTCGTCGTGCGCCGCCTCGCGGAAGCTGCCGAGCACCGCGACCACCGCGCCGAGCGCGGGGAGCCCGTGGCCCCGGACGTCCCCGATGACGATCCGCACGCCGTAGGGGGTGGCCACCGCCTCGTACAGGTCCCCGCCGACGGACGCGCCCCGGCAGGAGGAGAGCTGCCCGGCGGCCAGTGCGAGGCCGTCGAGACGGGCCGGCAGGGGGCGCAGCAGGACCCGCTGGGTGGCGGCCGCCACGGCCCGGACGCGGGCGAGTTCCCGCGCGAGCCCGTGCCGGACGCCCAGCACCATGCCGAGACCGACGGTGAGGAAGACGACGCTGGTGGCGATCCGCATGGGCAGCCCGGGCTGCCGGGCCAGCGGACAGCCGTACTTCCACGCCACCGCCACGGCGCCCCACGCGGTGGGAAGAGCGAGCGGGGCCAGCCGGCGGAGCCGGGAGCCATCGGCGAGCAACGACCTGGTACGGATCATGCACGGCCCTTCCCGAGCCCCGACAGCGCCCGGAAGCGCTGCGGCACACAGGTCCGCCCCTGCGGCCGCGTCGATTCTGCCGATGCCGCGGTCCGCCACGGAACGCCCCCGGGGGATCTCACCCGAAGGAGTGAGCGCCAGGACCGCGCCGGACCGCGCCACCGTCGCGCCACCCGCACAGACACGGGAATCCCGTACGGGCGCGCGGGCACGTCGGGCCGTCGGGCGGGGGCGTCCGCCGTGCGGAGCGGGCCGCCGCGCGGGTCGTGATGCCCACCACCCGCGCGTAGAGCCGTTCCGCTCCGGCGAGGTCGCCGCGCCGCTGCCGGACGGCGCCCAGGGCGTTCAACGACGGAGCCAGCCGGGAATCATCGGGGCCGTGGACCCGCTCGTGGAGACGCACCGCGAAGAGCAGGATCTCCTCCGCCTCGGCGGGCCGGCCCAGTGCTTCGAGCAGGATGCCCAGGGCCGACGCCGCCTCGGCCGCCTCGGCGGAGACGGAGCCGGAGCCGGGCGCGGCGCGGGCCTGCCGGAGGGCCGCGCGCAGGTCGCCCTCGGCCTGCGCGTACCGGCCCTCGGTCTCGTTCCGCCGGGCGCGGGCGAGGTGCCGGCGCACCCGCCGTGCCGTCGCGTCCACGATGGCCGCCCTCGGCGTGCTAGGCGGGGACCTTCGCCCGGGCCCGGCGACGGCCGGCGGTGTCTCCGGCGAGGTTCTTCACGAGGTGGTCCACCACGTGCTCCGCGTCCCGGCCCGCGCCGCCGATGAGCATCGACGCGAAGGCGTACTGGAAGGCCAGGCCGACGAAGTACAGCCCCGGCGACGAGGCCACCACGCCGCGCCGTTCCAGCGGCCAGCCGTCCTCGCCGGTGACCGGGAGGTCGATCCAGGAGAAGTCCTGCCGGAAGCCGGTGCACCAGACGACGTTCGCGACGTCGAGGACGCGTCCGCCGTCGAGGACCGGCAGGCCGTCGCTGACGCCGATGGTCCGCTCGGGCGCCGGCTCGACGCCGACACGGGTGAGGTCCGCCCGCTTGACGCGGATCAGCGGCCCGCCGTGGGCGCGGACGCCTGGACGCATCCTGCGGCCGACGGGCGTGCGCAGGGTCAGCACGTGCTGCGCCAGGAACCACAGCACCGGGAAGATCGCGTGCGCCGGCCCGCCCTCGATGTCGAACGGGATCTCCCCGTGGATCGTGCCGCTGAGCACGGTCGGATGGCCGGCCGAGCCCGCCTCGTACGCGATGTCCCCGCCGGAGTGCGAGGCGCCGACCACCAGCACGCCGCCGGGCCGCAGCTGTGCCGGGTTCTTGTAGGCGCTGGAGTGCAGCTGCATGATGCGCGGGTCGAGCCCGCCCGCGAAGCCGGGGACGTACGGAGTCCGGCCGAACGTGCCCGAGGCGACGACGACGTGGTCGCACAGATAGGTCGTCGTACGCGTCGTCACGGCGTACCCGCCGTCCTCCCGGCCCACCCGGGTGACGCGCTCGCCCGCGCGTACGGGCAGGTGGAAGGTCTCGGCGTACGCCTCCAGGTAGTCGGCCATCTCGTCCTTGGTGGGGAAGGACATCGGCGGCGCGGGAAAACGCATCCCGGGCAGCGAGGCGACCCGCGCCGGGCTGAAGAGCCGCAGGGAGTCCCAGTGGCACCGCCAGTTGTCGCCGACGCGGGCGTTGCCGTCGAGGACCACGAACGGCCGACCGTACCGGGCGAGGTGGTATCCGGTGGCGAGGCCCGCCTGCCCGGCTCCGATGACGACCGTCTCGATGTGTTCCGTCCTGTCGGTGGGGTTCATCGCCGGCCTCCTCGTTCGTTCCGTGTCATCGACACTAGGGAGGTGGGAGCCGTGACCTCTTCGGGAGAACACCCCAATCCCGCGGCGCGCCGGCGATGGGTGTTTCTGTCCAACGTGCCGGTGCCCGAGGCGCATCTGCTGGGCCTCGCCGTCGGCGCGGCGCTCCAGCGCACCCGCCCGTGGCCGCTGCCGGGACCGGGGTACGCGCACGGCCTCGTGGGCCTGCCGCTGTGCGCCGCGGGCGCGTGGCGCATCGCGCGTGCGGTGCGGGCCGCCCGTACCACCGCCCTCGCCGATCCGGGCCTGCTCGTGGTGACGGGGCCGTACGCCGCCGCGCGGAACCCCATGTACGCCGGTTGGGCGCTGCTGCACCTCGGCGCGGCGGTGGCCGGCGGCTGGGGCTGGGTGCTCGCCTCGTACCTCCCGGTCGCCGCGTGGATGCACCGGGAGGTGCTGCGCGAGGAGCGCGCGCTCGACGAGGCGTTCGGCGCCGAGTACCGGCGCTACCGGAGGGCCCTGCCGCGCTACCTGCCCCGGCCCACCAGGTCGTGCTCGTAGGCGTAGGCCGTGGCCCCGGATCTGGAGGTGAGGCCGAGTTTGGCGAAGATGTTGCTCAGGTGGCGGGCCACCGTCTTCTCGCTGAGGACCAGTTCCTCGGCGATGGCGTGATTCGTCCGGCCGGTGGCGACGAGGCGCAGGACCTCGGTCTCCCGAGGACTGAGGCCGCCGCCGGCCCGTGGCCGGTCGTGGGCCGGCGCGTCGAGCCGGGCGAGGTCGGGGGCGGCGCCGAGCCGCCGGAACACCTGACGCGCCACGTCCAGTTCCAGCCGGGCCGTGCCCACGTCGCCCAGCCGCCGCCGTACGAGGGCGAGCAGCACGACGGAACGGGCGCGGTCGTACGGGGCCTCCAGCTCGCCCCAGGTGCGGCAGGCCTCCAGCAGGACGTCGAGCGCGGCCGCGGCGTCGTCCTCGGCCAGGAGCACCGCCCCGCGCGCGTGGGCGGAGACGGCGCGCAGCAGCGGGGCGCCGACCTCGTCGGCGATCCGCGACAGCTCCTCCGAGGCGGCCCGCGCCCCGGGCACGTCGCCGACGGCCAGCACGATCTCCACGTACGCGGTCAGCACCCTCGCCCGGCCCAGCCGGTCCCGCTTCTCGTCCGCCGCGCCCCGGATCGCCGCGACGGCCTCGTCGACCCGGCCCTGGGCCATCCACAGCTGGGCGAGTCCGGGCTGTGTCCGGTGACCGCACTCGCCGGCCTGCCGGTAGCCCTCCTCCGCGCGGGCGAACGCGCCGCGCATCCGGTCCAGCTCTGCCTGCTGGTAGAGGGCCATGCCGAGCGCCGGCCGGTTCGGCGGCTCGGAGAGCCGTTCGCAGGCCCGCCGCGCCTCCTCCAGCGCGTCCGGCCACGCCCCGCGCGTCTGGAGGACCTGGGAGCGGTGGACCAGGCACTGACCGCGGTAGGGCACGAGGTCCGGCTGGGTCGCGCACCAGTCGGACAACGCCGCCGTCCACTCCTGCGCGCGGCGCAGGTCGAAGATCTCCTGGCAGGCCTCGATCGTGCTGCAGTAGATCATCCCGGTCACCAGGGGCGACAGCTCGCCGGACGTGACCGCGACCATGGTCTCGTCGAGCAGCACCACCCCGGCCGAGGGGTCGCCGCCGGCGATCAGGGCGCGGCCCTGGCCGTGCCGGGCCAGGGCCACCAGGTCCGGGTCACCGAAGCGTTCCCCCGTCGCGGCTGCCTCGCCGAACGTGGCGAGCGCCGTGGCGGGGTCCTTGTGGACGAGCCGCATCCCTTCCGGGAACAGCAGATAGCCCTGTTCCACGCAATCGATCCCGCCGTCGTCGAGGAGCCGTCGCGCCCGGGCGAGCCAGCCGCCGCCCCGGGCCGTCTCACCGCGCAGGAGCAGCGGCACGGCCAGCCAGAAGGCGCACCGCACCGCCGGCGCCGTCCGGCCGACGCTCAGGTACGCCTGATGCGCCCGCTCGGTCGCCGCGGCGCACTCCGCGTCGTGTCCGACCAGATGGGCGACGGTGGCGAGCCGCACGAGGTCGTCGGGCCCCAGCGGCTGTTCGTCGTCGGCGTCCGAGAACCCGGCATAGGCCTCCGACCACGCCTGGCGGGCGAAGGCGTCCCGGGCGCGTTCGAGTTCCGCGGCCACGTCCATGGCGCCTCCCACGACCATTGCACCTCACGGCCGCGGTCTTGTCAGGCGGGACCACGGGACGCCCGGCCGGGGCGGAGGCCGGAGTCCGGCACGGCCCCACGCACGAGGGGGCCGGCCCGGTGTGGTCCGGACCGGCCCCCTCCTGGGGTGTGCGTGATCAGGCGCCGCGCAGGACGGCGCCCGTGCGCTCGGCGGCCAGGGCCACCGCGGCGTCGCGGGCCGCGCTGGCCTCGTCGACCGTCAGGGTGCGGTCCGAGGCGCGGAACTTCAGCGCGTACGCCAGGGACTTGCTGCCCGCGCCGAGCTGGTCGCCGGTGTAGACGTCGAACAGCCGGATGGACTCCAGGAGTTCACCCGCGCCCTCGGTGAGGGCGGCCTCGACCTCGGCGGCCGGGACGTCCGCGGCGACGACCAGGGCGACGTCCTGGGTGGCGACCGGGAAGGAGGAGATCCGGGGGGCCTTCGCGGGGCCCCGGTTCGCCTGCTCCAGGAGGTCCAGGTCGATCTCCATCGCGCAGGCGCGGGCCGGGAGGCCGAACGCCTTCACCACGCGCGGGTGGAGCTCGCCGGCGTGGCCGACGAGGACCTTCTCGCCGTCCACCTCGACGTGGAACGCGGCGCAGCGGCCAGGGTGCCAGGGCGCGTGCTGGTCGGCACTGATGATCAGCTCGACACCCGCCTCGGCGGCCACGGTCCGGCCGGCCTCGATCGCGTCCGCCCAGTCGGACGGACGGCCCTTGCCCCACCAGCCGGCCTGCTCGCGCGCACCGGCGAGGACGACGGCGGCGCGGCGCGGCTGCTCGGGCAGCGCGGCGTTGACCGAGGCGATCTGCTCGTCGGAGGGGCGGCGGTCGACGGGCAGCCGGACGGCGACGCCCGGCTGGCCCTCGGTGGGACGGAAGACCAGACCGGTCTCGAAGAGCGCCAGGTCGTGGCTGCCGCGGCTGTCGTTGCGGCGGAGCGCGCCGAGCAGACCCGGGAGCAGCGTCGTCCGGAGCGCGGGCTCCTCGTCCGAGAGCGGGTTGACCAGCTTCACGAGGCGGCGACGGGCGTCGTCCGCGTCGAGACCGAGCTGGTCGAGGGCCTGCTCGCCGATGAACGGGTAGTTCAGCGCCTCGACGTAGCCGGCGCCGGCCAGGGCGCGGCCCACCCGGCGGTGGGTGCGCTGGCGCTCGGTGAGCCCGCGGCCGGCCGGGGGCTTCGGCAGCGTGGAGGGCAGGTTCTCGTAGCCCTCCAGGCGGATGACCTCTTCGGCCAGGTCGTTCGGCACGTAGAGGTCGGGACGCCACGACGGGACGGTGACGACGAGCTCGTCCTGGCCGTAGACGTCGCAGCCGACCTCCTGGAGGCGGCGGACGACGATCTCGCGGCCGTAGTCGACGCCCGCGACCTTGTCCGGGTGGTTCGCCGGCATGGTGATGGTGTGCGGCGCGGAGGGAGCGGCGATCTCGGTGACGCCGGCCTCGGCGGTGCCGCCCGCGAGGAGCACGAGCAGGTCGACCGTGCGCTGCGCCGCCGCGGCGGCGGCCTGCGGGTCGACGCCCCGCTCGAAGCGCTTGGACGCCTCGGAGGCCAGCTTGTGGCGGCGGGCCGTGCGCGCGATCGAGATCGCGTCGAAGTGCGCGGCCTCGATGACGACCTCGGTGGTGCCGGTGACGATGCCGGTCTCCGGGTCGGTGACCGGGTCGGCGATCTCGGTGTTGGCACCGCCCATGACACCGGCGAGGCCGATCGGCCCGCGGTCGTCGGTGATGACCAGGTCCCCGGAGTCGAGGACGCGCGCGGTGCCGTCGAGGGTGGTGAACTTCTCGCCGGCGGCGGCGCGGCGGACCCCGATGGGGCCTTCGATCCGGCTGCGGTCGTAGGCGTGCAGCGGCTGGCCGAGTTCCATCATCACGTAGTTGGTGATGTCGACGGCGAGCGAGATCGGGCGCATGCCGACCTTCTGCAGGCGGCGCTGCAGCCAGATCGGGCTGCGGGCCTCGGGGTCGAGACCGACGACCGTGCGGGCCGTGAAGCGGTCGCAGCCGATCGGGTCGGCGATCTGGACCGGGTAGCCGTACGAGTTGGGCGCGGGCACGTCGAGGAGCGCCGGGTCGCGCAGCGGCAGGCCGTAGGCGGTGGCCGTCTCGCGGGCGACGCCGCGGATCGAGAGGCAGTAGCCGCGGTCCGGGGTGACGGCGATGTCGAGGACCTCGTCGAACAGCTCCAGGAGGACCGTGGCGTCGGTGCCGACCTCGTGCTCCGGCGGCAGCACGATGATGCCGTGCGTGCCGTCGTCGCCCATGCCGAGCTCGTCGCCGGAGCAGATCATGCCCCGGGAGACGCGGCCGTACGTCTTGCGCTCGGCGATCCGGAAGTCACCGGGGAGCACGGCGCCGGGCAGCGCCACGACGACCTTGTCGCCCTCGGCGAAGTTCCGGGCGCCGCAGATGATCTCCTGGGGCTCGCCGGTGCCGTTGGCCTGGCCGACGTCGACGGTGCAGAAGCGGATGGGCTTCTTGAACTCCGTCAGCTCCTCGATGGTGAGGACCTTGCCGACCACCAGCGGGCCGGTCAGGCCGGCGCCGAGCTGCTCGACGGTCTCGACCTCGAGGCCTGCCGAAATGAGCTTGGCCTGGACGTCGCGGCCGGTCACCGTCGCCGGCAGGTCGACGTACTCCCGCAGCCAAGAAAGCGGGACCCGCATCAGATCTCCATCCCGAACGGCCGGGTGAACCGGACGTCACCCTCGACCATGTCTCGCATGTCTTCCACGTTGTGGCGGAACATCAGCATCCGCTCGATGCCGAACCCGAAGGCGAATCCGCTGTACTTCTCGGGGTCCACACCGGCGGCGACGAGCACCTTCGGGTTGACCATGCCGCAGCCGCCGAGCTCGATCCAGCCCTCGCTGCCGCAGGTGCGGCAGGGACGGTCCGGGTTGCCGACGGACTCGCCGCGGCAGACGTAGCAGAGCATGTCCATCTCGGCGGACGGCTCGGTGAAGGGGAAGAAGTTCGGCCGCAGCCGGGTCTTCATGTCCGGGCCGAAGAGCGCCTGGACCATGTGGTCGAGGGTGCCCTTGAGGTCGGCCATGGTCAGGCCCTCGTCGACGGCGAGCAGCTCGATCTGGTGGAAGACCGGGGTGTGCGTGGCGTCGAGCTCGTCGGTGCGGTAGACGCGGCCGGGGCACACCACGTAGACCGGGGGCTCCCGGTCGATGAGGGTGCGGGCCTGGACCGGCGAGGTGTGCGTACGGAGCACGACGCCGGACTCGTCGCCCGTGGTGCCCTCGGGGCCCTGGACGAAGAAGGTGTCCTGCATCTGCCGGGCCGGGTGGTCCGGGACGAAGTTGAGGGCGTCGAAGTTGAACCACTCCGCCTCGACCTCGGGGCCCTCGGCGACCTCGTACCCCATGGAGACGAACACGTCGGAGACGCGCTCCATGAGCGTGGTCAGCGGGTGCCGGGCGCCGGCCGGGACGCGGTCGTACGGCAGGGTGACGTCGACGGCCTCCTCCACGAGGACGCGGGCGTCGCGCTCGGCCTCCAGCTCGGCCTGGCGGGCGGCGAGCGCCTTGGAGACGACGCCACGGGCCTGGCCCACGAGCTTTCCGGCGGCGGCCTTGGCCTGCGGCGGCAGGGCGCCGATCTCCCGGTTGGCGAGCGCCAGCGGCGAGGTGCCGCCGGTGTGCGCGGTCTTCGCGTGCGCGAGCGCGTCGAGGTCGCCCGCGGCGGCGAAGGCGGCGAGCGCCTCGTCCCGCATGCGCTCGATCTCTTCCGGTTTCAGCGCCTCGACCTCAACCGGGTCGTACGACTTATTGGGTGCGGACATCTCTTCCCGTGCTTCCGTTGGCTGGCTGGGCGGCCCCGCTCGACGTCAAGGGCGCAAACGTGCCAAAGGACGAGTCTAACGGGGCGCGGGGACGCGGATGAGCCCGTGGGCAGGCCGGACGGCTCCTGATCTCGTACGGTCTCGACTGCTGAGACGTCAGAGGAGGTGGGCCGGGGTGCCGACGGGCAGGATAAATCGGAACTCGGCCCCGCCACGGGGGCCCCGTCCGACGGTGATGGTGCCGCCGTGGGCCTCGACGAGGCCCTTGACGATGTAGAGGCCGAGGCCGGTGCCGCCGCGCTTGCTGCCCCGCCAGAAGCGGGTGAAGACGCGGCTCATCGACGCTTCGGGGATGCCGGGTCCCTCGTCGTTCACGGTGACCTCCGTCCCCTCTTCTCCGTCGTCGCCCAGCGTGGTGGGTGCCACCTCGATGGTGACGGTTCCCTCGCCGTGGCGCACCGCATTTTCGAGGAGGTTGCCGAGGATCTGGTCGATCTTGTCGGGGTCGGCCCAGAGCGCGGGCAGCTCCGGCCTGATCCGTACGAAGAAACGGTCGGGGGGCTGGCCCGCGGTGGTGTGCACCTGGATGTGCCGGCCGACGGCGGCGGCGATGTCGACGGGCTGGCGGCGGACTTCGAGGCGGCCGGAGTCGATCCGGGAGATGTCGAGGAGTTCGGCGATGAGCCGCTTGATGCGGCCCGCGTCGGCGTCGACCGTCTCCAGCATGAGCCGCTTCTGCTCGTCGTTGAACCGTTCCCACTTGTCGAGGAGGGTGGCGGTGAAGCCCTTCACGGAGGTCAGCGGCGAGCGCAGTTCGTGGGCGACGGTGGCGATGAGTTCGGCGTGGCTGCGCTCGGTGCGGCGGCGCGCCTCGGTGCCGCGCAGACAGACCACGACGCGGCGGACGGGGCCGGTGGGGTGCTCGCGGACGTAGCGGGCGGAGACGAGGACCTCGCGGCCGCCGGGGAGCAGCAGGTTGCGCTCGGGCTGGCCGCGGCGGATGGAGAGTCCGCCGTACGGATCGGTCAGCGCCCACCAGCGGCGCCCCTTGAGGTCCTCCAGGGGCAGCGCCTCGTCGAGGGGGAGACCGAGGGCCCGGTCGCCGGGGACGGCGGTGATGCGGCCGGCGGCGGCGTTGAAGCAGACGACGCGGCCGGTCTCGTCGGCGATGACGAGACCGTCGGGCAGGTCGTCGGGGTCGATCCCGGCGAAACCGGCCGCCGCCACGGCGCCCGGCGGCTCGGCGCGGGGCGGCTCCGGGGCGCGGGGCGCGGTTCCGGACGACCCGTGGGCGTCCGGTGCGGGCCCCGGTTCGGGCGGTTCCGGGGCGTGCGGCACGGTGCTCCGTGCCTGTGCGGAACTGTCCGTGCCGACCGTCATCCCCGTACCCCACCCCTCCGTGTAGCGCAGTGGGCCCCCGAGAGCGTCACTCTACTGGGCGGGAAGGGCGGAATGGACCCCTCAGGCGGAGGTTCGGGGGCGCTGGGCACGGGCGGAGGCGTACAGGCAGACCGCGGCGGCGGTGGCGAGGTTGAGGCTCTCGGCCTTGCCGTGGATCGGGACGCGGACGACGGCGTCGGCGAGCGCCCGGGTCTCCTCGGGCAGCCCCCAGGCCTCGTTGCCGAAGATCCAGGCGGTGGGCCCGCCCATGGTGCCGGCGTCCAGCTCGTCGTCGAGGTCGTCCTGTCCGGCGCCGTCCGCGGCGAGGATCCGCACGCCCGCGCTCTTGAGGCCTGCGACGGCCTGCTCGACGGGGACGCCGACGGCCACCGGCAGGTGGAAGAGGGAACCGACGGAGGCGCGGACGGACTTGGGGTTGTAGAGGTCGACGGAGGCGTCGGTGAGGACGACGGCGTCGGCGCCGGCCGCGTCGGCGCAGCGCAGCACGGTGCCGGCGTTCCCGGGGTCGCGGACGTGCGCGAGGACGGCGACCAGCTTGGGCCGGGCCGCGACGATCTCCTCGAAGGGCGAGTCGAGGAACCGGCAGACGCCGACGAGGCCCTGCGGGGTGACGGTCTGGGAGACCTCGGCGAGGACGGCGTCGGAGGCGAAGTGGACGCGGGCGCCGGCGGCGCGGGCGGCGTCGACGATGGCGTCGTAGCGCTCGGCGGCCTCGACGGTGGTGAACAGCTCGACGAGGGTGGGCTCTCCGCCGGGTCCGCGGTGCTCCACGGCCTCGCGGACGGCCTGCGGGCCCTCGGCGATGAAGAGGCGGTCCTTGCCCCGGAAGTTGCGCTTGGCGAGCCGCCGGGCGGCGACGACGCGCGGGGAACGCGGGGAGATCAGCTCGGGGGTGACCATGGGGTGCGGCGGTTCTCTCTTCGGGGCCGGGGTGCGGCCGGGGCCGATGGCCCTGGCGCCGGGACTACGGGTTCTCGGGGGCCGACGCACCCGGACCCGCAGGCGCGAGCGCACCTGCGGGTCCGGGCGGAAGTACTGCGGCCTGGAAGATCAGGCGGCGGCCTTCGGGGCGTTGACGTCGGCCGGGAGGGCCTTCTGCGCGACCTCGACCAGCGCGGCGAACGCGTTGGAGTCGTTGACGGCCAGCTCGGCGAGGATCTTGCGGTCCACCTCGATGTTGGCGGCCTTCAGACCCTGGATGAGGCGGTTGTACGTCATGCCGTTCAGGCGGGCAGCGGCGTTGATGCGCTGGATCCACAGCTGACGGAAGTCGCCCTTGCGCTTCTTGCGGTCGTTGTAGTTGTAGACCAGCGAGTGGGTGACCTGCTCCTTGGCCTTGCGGTACAGGCGCGAACGCTGACCGCGGTAGCCGGAGGCCTGCTCGAGGATCGCCCGGCGCTTCTTGTGGGCGTTGACTGCCCGCTTGACGCGTGCCACTTCTTAACTCCTTGTAGCGGGGTCGTGGTGGTCCTCACACGACCCGAAAAACGGATGGGTCCCGGTCTGTGCCGGATGCCCTCGTCGCCGAGGGCGGGAGATCAGATCAGATGCCCAGCATCTTCTTGATCTTGGCGGAGTCACCCGGGGCCATCTCGGCGTTGCCGGTGAGGCGACGCGTCAGCTTGGACGACTTGTGCTCGAGCAGGTGGCGCTTGCCGGCGCGCTCCCGCAGGATCTTGCCGGAGCCGGTGACCTTGAAGCGCTTCTTGGCACCGGAGTGCGTCTTGTTCTTCGGCATAGCGCCGTTCTCTCCTCGTCAGTGGCGCTCCCCCCGGTGCGGGCACCGGTCGGCGGGGAGCGTCATTCTTCGATTGGGTGGGACCGGACGGAATCCGGGGGCTGCCGGGAGGCAGCCCCCATGGATCACGCCTCGGCGTTCTCGGCCGGGGTCTCCGTCGAGGTCTCCTCGGCAGCGGCGGCGGGGGCCTCGGACGAACCGCCCTGACGCTCCGCCTTGCGCGCGGCCTGGGCCTCGCGGGCCTCGGCCATGGCCTCGGTCTTCTTCTTGTGCGGACCGAGAACCATGATCATGTTCCGGCCGTCCTGCTTCGGGTTGGACTCGATGAACCCAAGCTCCTGGACGTCCTCGGCGAGGCGCTGCAGAAGTCGGTAACCGAGCTCCGGGCGGGACTGCTCACGACCACGGAACATGATCGTGATCTTGACCTTGTCGCCCTGCTTGAGGAACCGGACGACGTGACCCTTCTTGGTGTCATAGTCGTGCGGGTCGATCTTCGGCCGGAGCTTCATCTCCTTGATGACCGTGTGCGCCTGGTTCTTGCGCGCCTCACGGGCCTTCATGGCCGACTCGTACTTGAACTTCCCGTAGTCCATGAGCTTGCACACGGGCGGGCGGGCGTTCGCCGCGACCTCGACCAGGTCGAGGTCGTACTCCTGAGCGAGCTCCAGGGCCTTGGCAAGGGGGACGATGCCCACCTGCTCGCCGCTGGGGCCGACAAGACGCACCTCGGGAACGCGAATCCGCTCGTTGATGCGGGGCTCGGCGCTGATGGATCCTCCTCGGTAGCACCACGCGACCGCCTTGGCGGACGGACACGTCACGTGAAACAGTTGAGACCAACCGGGCCGGCACATGAAAAATGCCCCGGACGGTACACAGGCGGGGCTCCACGGAAAACCGGAGCACCACCACGGTGAACCGCGGGGCGCACATCGGGCGGCTCCATCGTCCGTACGGAACGATGGGCGCCACCTGACCGGTGACCCGCCACCCGCGAGGGTGGTCAGGTGGGAGTACGGAGCCTCCACTTGTGGGCCGGACACAGAGATGTCCAGCCGGTCGTTACACAAGGTTAGCAGGACCCGGCGGTCGGCGCGAACCGTACGTCCGCTTATCGTGTGGGCATGAGCGAGACGCCCCAGAACGAGTCCACCGACTCCCCCGACTTCGAATCCATGACCCGCGACATCGCGGAGGTCCCGGCGGTCGAGGTGATCGTGACGGTCGCCGTCAACCTGATGAGCGCCGCCGCGGTGAAGCTCGGGCTCACCGAGGAGGGCGAGGAGCACAAGGACCTCGACGAGGCGCGCAAGCTGATCCACGCGCTCGCGGGCCTCCTGGACGCCGGCGCGACGGAGGTCTCCTCCTTCCACGCGGCTCCCCTGCGGGACGGCCTGAAGTCCCTCCAGCTCGCCTTCCGCGAGGCCTCCCTGATCCCCGACGAGCCGGGCCAGGGACCGGGCGAGAAGTACACGGGGCCGGTGTACGGCTAGGACCTGACCGTCTCCGGGGGTACGGGGGTCGCCCCCGGGAGACAGCGGTCACGGGGCCGGTGTACGGCTAGGACCTGATCGTCTCCGGGGGTACGGGGGTCGCCCCCCGGAGGACAGCGGTCACCGGGCCGGTGTACGGCTAGGACCTGATCGTCTCCGGGGATACGGGGGTCGCCCCCCGGAGGACAGCGGTCACCGGGCCGGTGCACGGCTGGAAGATCGTTTACCGCTTCACGTAGAAGGGCTCGCCGGGAGGCGTGGCCGAGGCCGGCAGGAGTGCCAGGTCGAGGCCCCGCACCAGGCGGGCCCTCAGTGTTTCGTCGGCGGCCAGGGCGCGGGCCACGCGCTGGGCCGCCTCCGCCGGGGAGGCGTCCGCGGCGAGGACCAGGGCGACCGTGCCGTCGGCGGTGCCGGGACCCAGGTGGGCGCGGAGCACCGCCGGCTCGGCGGCCACGACGGCCCGCACGGCTTCCCGTACGGCCGGGTCGTCGAGCGGGTCGGCGCTGGAGCGGCCCTCGGCGAGGGCGAGCAGCGCGGAGCCGGTCACCTGGTACGGCACGGGGCCGGCCAGGTCCAGGACCAGGGTGTCGGCCTTCTCGTGGACGAGGGCCGCGATCGCCTGGTGGACGGGGACGGCGACGGGCCGGGCCTGCGGGTCCCAGAGGGCGAGCGAGGCGATCGAGGTGAAGGCCGGCAGGGCCCGCCGGTCGCCGGCCGTCAGGGTGGGGACGGCCATGTCGCTCGTCTTCTCCTGCTTCAGTCCCGTCTCGGGGTCGACCTCGACCTCGCCGAGGACGGCGACCACGGGGACGAGCAGCCGGGCCCCCTTCAGGGCTTCGAGGACCGGGCCGTGGGCGGTTCTGTCCTCCGCCCAGGCCGCGAGGGCCGCGGCGAGCCGCGGGTCGGCGGTGCCGTCGTCTTCGGAGAAACCGGGGTCCGGGATGTTCTTGAGCGCCACGCCCCGAGCCTAACCGCCGGGTCCGGACCCCCTGCTAGGAGGTCCGGTGGGCGCGCCGGAGCATCACGGCGGTGAGGAGGAGCAGGGCGCCGAGTCCGCCGGCGACGGGGGCGAGCAGACCGAGGGGGCGGCTCTCCTCGGCGGCGGGGAGGGGGCCGGGTCCGAAGTGGCGGCCCTGGTAGCCGGTGGCGGTGTTCTTGGGGTCGCCGGCCTCGATCCGGCGGCCGGCGGCGATCGCGGCGGCCGGGTCGACCGTCCCGTACCCCTTGGCGTCGCTGCGTCCGCCCTTCGGCCGGTTGCGTGCGGTGTCGATGAGCAGCCGCTTGATCTGGGCGGGGGTGAGGTCGGGGTGCGCGGAGCGGACGAGGGCGACGGCCCCGGAGACGAACGCGGCGGCGGCGCTGGTGCCCCAGCCCTCGTAGTAGCGGCGGTCGGGGTCGGCGATGACGATGTCGTCGCCGGGGGCGCTGACGGTGGCGTACCAGCGGCGGGTGGAGAAGGAGGCGTGGGTGCCGTAGCGGTCCACGGCGGCGACGGCGATGACGCCGGGGTAGGCCGCGGGGTACGAGATGTGGTCGCCCTTCTCGCCGCCGTTGCCTGCGGAGGCGACGACGGAGACGCCCTTGGCGAGGGCGTACTGGACGGCGGCGTCCTCGCCCGCGTCGGGGTGGGCGGACTTGGAGTCGTCGCCGAGGGAGAGGTTGATGACGTCGGCACCGTGGTCGGCTGCCCAGCGGATGCCTTCGGCGAGGGCCGTGCCCCGGGTCTTGCGGGCCTTGTCGCGGGCCTTGTCGGTGGACTCCAGGATGACCCGCACGGGCAGGATCCGGACGTCGGGGGCGACGCCGAGGACGCCGTCCTGGGCGCCGGGGCCGTGGCCGTGTCCGGCGATGATCCCGGCCATGGCGGTGCCGTGCCGGGCCCAGGCGCGGTCTCCCTTCGACGCCCCGAAGCCGATGAGGTCGCGTCCGGCGAGGACCGAACCCGCGAGGTCCGGGTGGCCGGCGTCGACGCCGGTGTCGAGGACGGCGACGGTGACGCCGTGGCCCTTGGTGGTGCGCCAGGCCTCCGTGGTGTGGAGGGCTTCGAGGCCCCACTGGCGGGCCCGGATGGTGTCGGCGTGCGCGGGGGCGGTGGTGGCGGGCAGGACGGTGAACGCGGCGGCGAGCAGGGCGACCGCGCCGCCGCGGGTCCGGTGGCGGGTGGGTCGGGTCACCGGGCGTTCTCCTTGGCGGCCGTGGTGGCGGCCGTGCGCAGCAGTCGTACGAGGCGTTCGGTGATGCCCTTGGCCTCGTGGCCGAGACCGGACTGGGCGGTGGCGTCGGTGCGGTTCGCGGTCATGGCCCGGTCGGCGGGGACGGGGCCGCCGTCGACGGCCCGGCCGTCGGCGAAGCCGGAGACGGCGGTGACGACGACGGGGAGGTCTGCGGGGGCGTTCAGCCACCAGGCGGCGCGCTGCGGGGCGCCGAAGCGGGCGGCGACGGTGCCGGGTCCGGCGAGGGCCGGAGGGACGTCCGCGCCGAGCCGGGCGGTGAGGTCCTGGCCGAGGGTGCGCTGGGTGGCGGCGTCGGCACGGGTGAAGACGAGGCCGACGGTGATCACGCTGCTGGCGGTGGCGTCGGTGTACGTGGCGCGCAGGACGCGCTCGCAGCCGAGCGGTTCGACGGTGGCGCGGAGGGCCCTGGCGAGGACGGCGGGGGTGCAGGGGACGTCGGGGGCGACGACGATCCGGGTCCAGGTGCGGTCGGCGCCGCCGGGACCGGCGCCGGGGCCCGCGAGGGTGCGGGGGAAGAGGGTGTCGACGGGGGCGTTGTGCCAGAGGTCCTTCGCCTCGGTGTACCCGACGGGCTCGGCGGGTTTCCCGGGCTCGGCCGCGGCCAGCCACACGCCGGCGAGGGCCCCGCCGATGAGCCCGAACCCGAGCACGGCGCAGACGGCGACCGCGAGGGTCCGCCCGGGGCGCCGCTCCCGCACGGGCCGCAGCCGCGTGGTGATCTCGACGGGCACCTCGGGCGGGAGCGGGCCGGGACCGCGGTACGGGGCGGCGGACGTGGGCAGCGCCGCGCCGCCCACGGGCGGCCCTGCGGGTCGGGGCGGGACGGCGGCCGGTGCGGACGTTGCCGGGGCGTGCACCGGCCGGTGGGCCGGGGCGGGCGGAGCGACCGTCGGTGCCGGTGCCGCCGGGTGGGAGGAAGCGGTCGCCTGCGCCGGTGCCCCCGGACGGGACGGAACGGCCGTCGATGCCGATGTCCCCGGACGGGACGGAGCAGCCGCCTGCGCCGGTGCCGCCGGACGGGACGGAACGGTCGTCGGTGCCGGCGGGCCGGAGGGTCGGTCCGTCGTGGGGATCGGGCGGAGGCGGGTCGTGGTCTCGACCGCCGGGAGGTCCGTGGCGTCCGGCGCCGGGAGCAGGGCGTCCGTGATGCGGGAGGTCGTGGGGCGGTGCTCGCCGGTCATCCCCGTCCCCCTGCTCGTGTCGACAATGCCCGTCACTCTACGGGCTGTTCCCCCGCGCACGGGAACTCAGGGGCTACCCACCCGTAAACCTGTCTGGCAAGCTCGGGCCATGACTCCCCGTGCCGCCGACCGGGCCCGTTACGACCGGGCCACCGCCCACCTCGACGCGCCCGTGGCGATCGTCGACCTGGAGGCCTTCGACGCCAACGCGGCGGACCTGGTGCGCCGGGCCGGGGGCAAGCCGATCCGGGTGGCGAGCAAGTCGGTGCGGTGCCGGGCGCTGCTGGAGCGGGTGCTGTCGCGCGACGGGTTCGCCGGGATCATGTCGTTCACGCTCGACGAGTCGTTGTGGCTGGCGCGCGCCGGGTTCGAGGACGTCCTGCTGGCGTACCCCTCGGCCGACCGCTCGGGGTTCGGGGAGCTCGCGCGGGATCCGAAGCTCGCCGCCGCCGTGACCGTGATGGTGGACGACGTGGCGCAGCTCGATCTGATCGACGCGGCTCGCGGGGGCGGGACGGAGGAGGTGCGGGTCTGTCTGGAGCTCGACACGGCGCTGCACCTGCTCGGCGGGCGGATACGGGTCGGGGCCCGGCGCTCGCCGCTGCGGGAGCCCGCCCAGCTCGCCGAGCTGGCCCGTTCCGTGGTGCGGCGGCCGGGCTTCCGGCTGGTCGGGATCATGGCGTACGAGGGGCACGTCGCCGGTGTCGGGGACGCGGTCGCGGGCCGGCCGCTGCGCTCGCGGGCGATCCGGCTGATGCAGTCCGCCGCCCGCAAGGAGCTGGCGGAGCGCAGGGCGGCCGTGGTGCGGGCCGTGCGGGCGGTGGCGCCGGACCTGGAGTTCGTGAACGGCGGCGGCACCGGGAGCGTGCAGCACACGGCGGCCGAGGACGCGGTGACGGAGATCGCGGCGGGTTCGGGGCTGTTCGTGCCGCGTCTCTTCGACAACTACACGTCCTTCAGCGGGCGTCCGGCCGCGCTCTTCGCGCAGCCGGTGGTCCGCCGCCCGGGCGTGGGCGTGGTGACGGTGCTCGGCGGCGGCTACCCGGCGTCGGGTGCCGCGGGCCCGGACCGGCTGCCCGTCCCGTACCTGCCCGAGGGGCTCCGGTACGACCCGCAGGAGGGTCCCGGCGAGGTGCAGACCCCGCTGCTCGGCTCCCCCGCCGACGATCTGCGGATCGGCGACAAGGTCTGGTTCCGGCACGCGAAGGCCGGGGAGCTGTGCGAGCGGTTCGAGAGCCTGCACCTGGTGGAGGGCGATCGCGTCACGTCGACCGTGCCCACGTACCGGGGCGAGGGGATGACCTTCCTCTAGCGGCTAGTGCACGGAGTCGGTCTGGTCCGGGATGACGGTGCCGTCCGGGCGGCGGACGGGCTGGAGGGTGCCGTCGGCGGCGGTGTAGCCGGTGGTGGCGCACGGGTACGGCGCCGGCTTCCGCTTCTTCGGTTCGATGAACATGGGGTTGACGAGCCAGCGGCCGTCGCCGTTCTCGTACGCCCGGCACATGAGCTCGTTCTTGTTGCGGTTGAGGACCAGGCGCAGCCCGGTGGCGTCCCGCAGGAAGGAGACGTCGGTGTCGGAGTCGCCGGCGGCGAAGGCCTGGCGGCGGTCGGCGGGCTGGACGCGCTCGGCGGCGGGGCCGCGGACGCCGAAGACCTCCTGGTTGATCCAGCAGCGCTTGCCGTCGATGTAGGTGATCATCGTGTCCTCGCCGTCCCGGACGGTGCCGCAGCCCTTGAGGTGGGTGGTGAGGCGGCCGTGGTCGGTGGTGTTGCGGATGCCTAGGACGTGGGCGGGGTCGACGCCGACGTCCTTCGCCCAGACGTCGACGACGGGTTCGGGTGAGGCGGAGACGATCCGGACGTCGAAGCCGGCGTCCTGGAGGGCGCGGATCAGGTCCCGCTGCTGGTCGTAGTACCGGACCCAGGCGGTGACCTGTGCGGTGCCGACCCGCTGGGTGGCGCCCTGCGGGGCGGCGAGGTTCTCGGCGCGGGCGGCGGCCGCGAAGGAGGCGGCCTGGCGGGTGGTCCAGCCGTGCAGGAGCTGGGCGAGCCAGGCGTACTGGGGCTCCGTGCGGCGGTGGTCGTAGCCGGCGAAGGCGGTCTTCCCGCCGGTGGTGGTGCCCGAGCCGTAGACGGAGAGGAGCTCGTCGGCGCAGCGGGTGTCGGTGGCCGTGGGGAGGGTGCGCACGCCGGTGGGGCAGGCCCGGCCGAGGGCGGTCGCGGCCTCGGGGGTGAGGTGGCGGCTGGTGGTGGACCAGTCGCCGCCCTCGGGGGGCCGGACGCGGTCGTTGCGCAGGAGCCAGTAGAAGGTGGCGTCGCCGACGTCGTTCTTGACGACGGTGTTGTCCCAGTCGAGGACCGCGACCGGCTTCCGGCCGTCCCTGTCCTCGCAGTGCTCGGCGATGAAGGCGTCGATGCGGGCCTTGTTGTCGCCGTACCAGCCGTCGGAGATCTTCAGGGTGGGGCATCCGGCGGGCCTGGCGCCGGCGTTCGCCGCGGGGAGGAGGCCGGCGGCGGCGAGGGCGAGGGCGGCCGCCGTGGCGGAGGTGCGGAGCTTGCCGTTCATGAACGCTCTCCTGGGTGTACGCGGACAGCCGGGCGCCTTGCGACGCCCGGCTGTCGGGTGGGGGTGGGGAGGGGATGGCGGCGGCGAGGGCCTGGGGCTAGAGCGGGGTCACGTAGGCGCCCGAGATGCCTCCGTCGACGAGGAAGTCGCTGGCGTTGACGAAGGAGGAGTCGTCGCTCGCGAGGAAGGCGACGGCGGCGGCGATCTCCTCGGCCTCGGCGAAGCGGCCGACGGGGATGTGCACGAGGCGGCGCGCGGCCCGCTCGGGGTCCTTGGCGAAGAGCTCCTGGAGGAGCGGGGTGTTGACCGGCCCCGGGCAGAGGGCGTTGACGCGGATGCCCTCGCGGGCGAACTGGACGCCCAGCTCGCGGGACATGGCGAGGACGCCGCCCTTGGAGGCGGTGTACGAGATCTGGCTGGTGGCGGCGCCCATGACGGCGACGAAGGAGGCGGTGTTGATGATGGAGCCCTTGCCCTGGCGGCGCATGTAGGGCAGGGCGGCCTTGCAGCAGAGGTAGACGGAGGTGAGGTTGACGTCCTGGACGCGCTTCCAGGCCTCCAGGCCGGTCTCCAGGATGGAGTCGTCGTCGGGGGGCGAGATGCCGGCGTTGTTGAAGGCGATGTCGACGGAGCCGTAGGTGTCGAAGGCGACCTTGAAGAGGTTCTCGACCTCTTCCGGGTCGGTGACGTCGACCTGCACGAAGGTGCCGCCGACCTCCTCCGCGGCGGCCTTGCCGGCGGTCTCGTCGATGTCGCCGCAGACGACGTTGGCGCCTTCGGAGGCGAGGCGGCGGGCGGTGGCGAGGCCGATGCCGCTGCCGGCTCCGGTGATGACGGCGGTACGGCCGACCAGGCGGCGGCAGATGTTCTCTTCGGTGCTGCTCATGGGTGCTCAGGCCTCCGTGCTGATGAAGACGTTCTTGGTTTCGGTGAAGGCGGTCAGGGCGTCGGGGCCGAGTTCGCGGCCGAGGCCGGACTGCTGGTAGCCGCCGAACGGGGTCCAGTAGCGGACGCTGGAGTGGGAGTTGACGGAGAGGTTGCCGGCCCGCACGGCGCGGGAGGCGCGCAGGGCGCGGCCGACGTCCCGGGTCCAGATCGAGCCGGAGAGGCCGTACTCGGTGGCGTTGGCGAGGCGGATCGCGTCGGCCTCGTCCTCGAAGGGGAGGACGACGGCGACGGGTCCGAAGATCTCCTCGACGGCGCAGGGGGCGTTCTCGGCGACGCCGGTGAGGACGGTCGGCGGGAACCAGAAGCCGGGTCCCTCGGGTGCCTTCCCCCGGATGCCTTCGAGGTCGTCGCCCACGTAGGAGCGGACGCGGTCGAGCTGGGCGCGGGAGATGAGCGGGCCCATCTGGGTGCGCTCGTCGGCGGGGTCGCCGACGACGATCTCCTCGATGGCGGGGGCGAGGAGCCCCAGGAAGCGGTCGTACGCGCTCCGCTGGACGAGGATGCGGGTGCGGGCGCAGCAGTCCTGGCCGCTGTTGTCGAGGAAGGACATCGGAGCCGCCGCGGCCGCGGCCTCCAGGTCCGCGTCGGCGAAGACGATGTTGGGGCTCTTGCCGCCGAGTTCAAGGGTGACGCGCTTCACCTGGTCGGCGCACTTCGCCATGATCGACTTTCCGACCCGGGTGGAGCCGGTGAAGACGATCTTGGCGATGCCGGGGTGCTCGACGAGGGCGTTCCCGGCGACGGGGCCGGTGCCGGGCAGGACCTGGAAGAGGCCTTCGGGGAGGCCCGCTTCGAGGGCGAGTTCGGCGAGGCGGAGGGCGGTGAGCGGGGTGGTCTCGGCCGGCTTGAGGAGGACGGCGTTGCCGGCGGCGAGGGCGGGTGCGGTGGCCCAGGCGGCGATCGGCATGGGGAAGTTCCAGGGGGCGATGACGCCGACGATCCCGAGCGGTTCGAGGATCGTGACGTCGAGGCCGCCGGCCACCGGGATCTGGCGGCCGTTGAGGCGCTCCACTCCCCCGGCGGCGAAGTCGAGCAGGTCGCGGACGTTGCCGGCCTCCCAGCGGGCGTTGCCGATGGTGTGGCCCGCCTCGGTGACCTCCAGGCGGGCCAGTTCCTCGGCGTGGTCGTCGACGACGGCGGCGAAGCGGCGGAGCAGCCGGGCCCGGTCGGCGGGCGCGGCGGCGGCCCAGCCGCGCTGGGCGGCGGCGGCGCGGGCGACGGCGGCGTCGACGTCGGCGGGGGTGGCGGCGGGGACGGTGGCGACGAGTTCCTCGGTCGCCGGGTTCAGTACCTGGAGCAACTCATTCCTCTCAGAGGTGACGCAGAGGCGTTTCAGTGGCGTTCGAAGGAGCGGCGCAGCTCCCAGTCGGTCACCGCGGCGTCGAAGGCGTCGAGTTCGACGCGGGCCATGTTGCGGTAGTGGGCGACGACCTCGGGGCCGAAGGCGGCCTTGGCGATCTCGCTGGTCTCCCAGAGTTCGGCGGCCTCGCGCAGGGTGGTGGGGACGTGCGCGTACTCGGCGGCGTACGCGTTCCCGGTGCAGGGCGGGGGCAGTTCGAGGCGCTGCTCGATGCCGTACAGACCGGCGGCGACCAGGCCGGCGACGGCGAGGTAGGGGTTGACGTCGCCGCCGGGGAGGCGGTTCTCGAAGCGGGTGGAGCGGCCGTGGCCGACGACCCGGAGCGAACAGGTGCGGTTGTCGTGGCCCCAGGCGACGGCGGTGGGGGCGAAGGAGCCGGGCTGGAACCGCTTGTAGGAGTTGATGTTCGGGGCGTAGAGGAGGGAGAAGTCGCGGAGGGCGGCGAGCTGTCCGGCGAGGAAGTGGCGCATGGTCTCGGACATGTGGTGCTCGTCGTCGCCGGCCATCACGTTCTCTCCGTCGGCGTTCTGGAGGGAGAGGTGGATGTGGCAGGAGTTGCCCTCGCGCTCGTTGTACTTCGCCATGAAGGTGAGCGAGTAGCCCTCCTGGGCGGCGATCTCCTTGGCGCCCGTCTTGTAGACGGCGTGCTGGTCGCAGGTGACGAGGGCCTCGTCGTACTTGAAGGCGATCTCGTGCTGGCCGGGGTTGCACTCGCCCTTGGCGGACTCGACGGTGAGACCGGCGCCGGCCATCTCGTTGCGGATGCGGCGCAGGAGCGGTTCGATGCGTCCGGTGCCGAGGACGGAGTAGTCGATGTTGTACTGGTTGGCGGGGGTGAGGCCGCGGTAGTTCGCGTCCCAGGCCTGCTCGTAGCTGTCCTTGAAGACGATGAACTCGAGCTCGGTGCCGACGTGGGCGGTGAGGCCGAGCTCCGCGAGGCGCTCCAGCTGGCGGCGGAGGATCTGGCGGGGCGCGGCGACGACGGGGGTGCCGTCGGCCCAGGCGAGGTCGGCCGTCACCATGGCGGTGGCGTCGTTCCAGGGGAGGCGGCGGAGGGTGGTGAGGTCGGGGTGCATGGCGAAGTCGCCGTAGCCGCGGTCCCAGGAGGACATCTCGTAGCCGTCGACGGTGTTCATCTCGGTGTCGACGGCGAGGAGGTAGTTGCAGCCCTCGGTGCCGTGGCCGAGGACCTCGTCCAGGAAGAACCGTGCGGCGAACCGCTTGCCCTGGAGTCTTCCCTGCATGTCGGGGAAGGCCAGGACGACGGTGTCGATCTCGCCGCTCTCGACGAGGGCGCGCAGCTCCTCGACGGTGAGCGGGGGTGTGCGGTCTGCCACGGGATTGCTCCTCCTTCGGCCTGCCGGGAGCCATAAGGTATTGCGGAAGACCATTGCTTGGGAAGTGCTGGAGAGAGGAAAACGAGAACGTGGCCAGTACGAGTGAATCGGCGGACCGGCTGACGCCCGTGCTGCGGCCGGTGCGGGCGGGCAACGGGTTCGAGGAGGCCCTGGAGCAGATCCTCCAGGTGGTACGGCTCGGCCTGGTGCCCGGCGGGGAGCGGCTGCCCGCCGAGCGGGAGCTCGCCGACCGGATGGGGATCAGCCGGGTCACCCTGCGCGAGGTCCTGAAGGTCCTCCAGGAGCAGGGGCTCGTGGAGAGCCGGCGCGGCCGGTACGGCGGGACGTTCGTGCTGCCCCGGGTCCAGACGGCCGACGAGGACGAGCTGCGCCGCCGGATCGCCACGGTCGACATGGAGGACACCCTGCGCTTCCGCGAGGTCCTGGAGGTGGGGGCCGCCGGCCTCTGCGCGGCCCACGGCCTCGACGCGGCGGGCGCCGAGCGGCTGCGGACGGCCCTCGCGGCGACCCATGACGCCCCGCTGGCCGACTACCGCCGCCAGGACACCCTGCTCCACCTCACGCTCGCGGAGCTCTCCGGCTCGCCGACGCTGACGGCCCAGTACGCCGCCGTCCGGGCGACGGTGAACGACCTCCTGGACTGCATCCCCCTGCTCGTACGCAATCTGGAGCACTCCCAGCACCAGCACACCGCCCTGGTGGAGGCCGTGCTCGACGGGGACGCGGACGCGGCGCGCGAGGTGATGCGGGAGCACTGCTCGGGCACGGCGGCCCTGCTGCGGGGCTTCCTGACGTGAGCGGGCGCGCCGGCCGGCGCCGGAGCGGGCCCCCGAGCGCGTAACCCGAAAGTAACGCACGGGGCTTGCGCTCCCCCGTCGGCCACCGCAAAGGTATGGCACCAATCCATTGGGCCCGTTGCGGGGAGCTGACGCTGCCATGACGCTGGAAGACACCACGCCGACGAAGGACGACTATCTCGAACGCCGAGCCCTGCGCCGCGGCAGCGCCGGCTGGCTGCTGCTGACCGGCCTCGGCGTGGCGTACGTCGTGTCCGGGGACTTCTCCGGCTGGAACATCGGCCTGTCGAAGGGCGGCTTCGGCGGGCTCGCCGTCGCCACCGTCCTGATGGGCGCGATGTACGCCTGTCTGGTCTTCGCGCTCGCCGAGCTCTCCGCCATCCTGCCCACCGCCGGGGGCGGCTACGGCTTCGCCCGCCGGGCGCTCGGCACCTGGGGCGGCTTCCTCACCGGCACCGCGATCCTCATCGAGTACATCCTCGCCCCCGCCGCGATCTCCATCTTCATCGGCGACTACGTCGAGTCCCTCGGGCTCTTCGGCCTGGAGTCCGGCTGGCCGGTCTACCTGGTCTGCTTCGCGCTCTTCATCGGCATCCACCTGTGGGGCGTGGGCGAGGCGCTGCGCTTCAGCCTGATCGTGACGGCGATCGCGGTCGCCGCCCTGGTCGTCTTCGCGCTCGGCGCGTTCACCGACTTCCACGTGGACGGCCTGGACGACATCCCGGTCGACGGCGCGGCCTTCGGGTCGAACTCCTGGCTGCCCTTCGGACTGCTCGGGATCTGGGCCGCGTTCCCCTTCGGCATGTGGTTCTTCCTCGGCGTCGAGGGCGTGCCGCTCGCCGCCGAGGAGGCCAAGGACCCGGTGCGGTCGATGCCGAGGGCGCTCGCGATCTCGATGGGGATCCTGGTGCTGCTCGCCGTCATGACCTTCTTCGCCACCACCGGGGCGCGCGGCGCGGCCGCCGTCCAGGAGGCCGGCAACCCCCTGGTCGTGGCGCTCCAGGGCGACGGGGAGCCGACGGCGCTCAGCCGCTTCGTGAACTACGCGGGCCTCGCGGGCCTGGTCGCCTCCTTCTTCTCCCTCATCTACGCCGGTTCGCGCCAGCTGTTCGCCCTCTCCCGGGCCGGCTACCTGCCCCGGTTCCTCTCCCTGACCAGCCGCCGCAAGTCGCCCTACCTGGGCCTGCTCATCCCGGGCGCCATCGGCTTCGCCCTCGCCGCCGGCACCGGGAACGGGGCGCGGATGCTGAACATCGCGGTCTTCGGCGCCACCATCTCGTACGCCCTGATGGCGCTCTCCCACATCGTGCTGCGCCGCCGCGAGCCGGGACTGCACCGGCCGTACCGCACGCCCGGCGGGATCGTGACCTCGTCGGTGGCCTTCGTCCTGGCCCTCTCGGCGCTGGTCGCGACCTTCCTGGTGGACCGGACGGCGGCGTTCATGGCGCTCGGGGTGTACGTGATCGCCCTCGCCTACTTCGCGTTCTACAGTCGGCACCATCTGGTGGCCAGTGCGCCCGAGGAGGAGTTCGCGGCGCTCGCCGCGGCCGAGGCCGAACTCGAACGCGACTGATCCGCCGATGCTCCGCACCTCTGGAGGAAGTTCCGTGACCAAGCCGCTCATCGGCGTGACCACCTACCTGGACCAGGCGCGCTGGGGCGTGTGGGACATGACCGCCGCGCTGCTCCCGGCGCAGTACCCGCGTCTCGTACGGGAGAGCGGCGGGCTCGCGGCCATGCTGCCGCCGGGCGGCCCCGAGGACGCGGCGGCGGTCGTGGCCCGGCTCGACGGGCTCGTCGTCGCGGGCGGGGCGGACGTCGAACCCGTGCGGTACGGGGCCGAGCCCGACCCCCGCACCGGTCCGCCGGCCCGCGCCCGGGACACCTGGGAACTGGCCCTGATCGACGCGGCCCTGGCCTCCGGCACCCCGCTGCTCGGCATCTGCCGGGGCATGCAGCTCCTGAACGTGGCGCTCGGCGGCACGCTGGTCCAGCACCTGGACGGGCACGTGGAGGCGGTCGGCGTGATCGGCCGGCACGCGGTGAAGCCGGTGCCGGGCACGCGGTACGCCTCGCTGGTGCCCGGACTCACCGAGGTCCCGACCTACCACCACCAGGCCGTCGACCGCCTCGGCACGGGGCTCGCGGCCTCGGCGCACGCGGAGGACGGCACGGTGGAGGCCGTGGAACTGGCCGCGCCGGCCTGGGCGCTCGGGGTGCAGTGGCACCCGGAGATGGGCGAGGACCTGCGCGTCATGCGCGGCCTGGTGGAGGCGGCGGCGGGCCGGTAGCCCCGCCGGAAGGGGTGCGGAGCGGCCGGGGTGGGCTCCGGCCGCCCCGCGGCTCGGGGGCGAGGGGGCGACGGGTGACCGCCGCCCCGCGGCTCAGTCGCTCGTCGCCGTGACCGCGCGGCGGCCGAGGAGCACGTACAGGCCCGCGGCGACGGTCATGCCGACCGGCATGGAGAGGTCGACCCCGCCGAGCGCCGTGGCGACCGGCCCGGTGTAGAGCGTGTTGACGCAGAGGGCGGCCGAGGCCACGCCCACGATCAGGGAGAGGGCGCCCGCCCAGTTGACGCCGCCGGTGAACCAGAAGGGGCTGCCGGGGGTCTCGTCCGAGAGCGCGCGGCCGTCGTAGCGGTTGCGGCGCAGCAGGATGTCGGTGGCGTACACGGCCATGAGGGGGCCGATCAGGACGACGATCACCTGGAGGGCGTTGCTGACGGTGTCCAGGAAGTTGGAGACCAGCAGGCCGTAGAGGGTGAGGGCGACCGCGACGGCTCCGTCGAAGAGGACGCTGACGGTACGCCGGATGCGCAGGCCGACGGCCTGGAGGGCGAGTCCGGCACTGTACGCGGTCAGGGCGTTGATGGAGATCGTGCCGAGGATCAGGGCGAGCAGGAAGACGGGCACGAACCAGCCCGGCAGGATCTCCTGCAGCGCGTTCTGGGGGTCGGTCATGTCGACGGCCGTGGCGGCGAACGCGCCCAGCGAACTGACCACGACGCTGGGGACGAAGGCGCCGAGGGCGGTCCACCCGGCGATCGCCGCCGGCGAGGACGTACGCGGCAGGTAGCGCGAGAAGTCGGCGCTCGTCGTGTACGAGAGCGGGCCCGAGGCGATCATCGTGACGCCCGCGACGAGCAGGGCCCAGAGGCCGGCGCCGGCCGCCGGCTCGGCGGGCGCGTACGAGAAGTCGGCGTGGCGGAGGACCGCGAGGGCGACGACGGTGAAGGCACCCGCCAGGGCCAGGGTGATGGGCAGGTACAGCTTGATGATCAGGGCGTGGCCGTAGACGCTGATCGCGAGGGTGAGCGCGGCGATGACGACGATCACCGCCACCTTGACGGGGACGTTCGCGGTGACGCCGGTCTTCTCGACGAGCGCGAAGGCGGCGGTCGCGGCGGCCGCGAGGTTGAGCGCGAAGTAGCAGACGGAGACGAGCCAGCCGCCGACGGCGTTGTTCACCCGGTTGCCGATGACTCCGTACAGGGCGCGGGTGATCACCTCGCTCGGCGCGCCCGCGGCCGGTCCCGAGGTGGCCAGGAGCCCGGTCAGCACCCAGAAGAGGTTGCCCACGACGATCACGCCGACGGCCTGCCAGAGGCTCAGGCCCATCAGGACGAGGGCGCCTCCGATGACGAGGCTGAGGTAGTTGACGTTCGCCGCGGCCCACACGGAGAAGAGCTCGCGCGGGTGTCCGTGGCGCTCGCCGTCGGGGATGTGATCGATGCCGTGGGCTTCGATGCGGCCGGGCCGGTCGGCGGCCGGCGGGGTGACCTCGGCGCGGGCGGCGCCGGGGTCGGGAATCGTGGAAGCCATGCGGCCCTCCGGATGCGTGTAGCCCACCTGGTTGCTTATTGGTCGCACACTCAATAGCATCGCCGGTATGCCGTCAAGCGTCCAGCGCAAGAGAATTCGGAAAACTCCCGAGGCCCGTAGGGCGGAGATCGTGGAGACCGCGGCCCGCGTCGCCCTCACCGAGGGCCTGGAGTGCGTCACGCTCCGGCGCGTCGCCGACGAGCTCGCCGTGCGACCCGGGCTGATCAGCCACTACTTCCCCTCGGCGGAGGACCTGGTGGCCGAGGCGTTCAGCGTCGCCTCCACCGGCGAGCTCGACGCCCTGCTGCCCGCCGACCGCCCCGACGGGACGCCCACGCAGTACCTCGTGCGCTACTTCGCCCTCTCGGCCGGAGAGGCGTACGACGACATCAGCCGTCTCTGGATCAACGCCCGCCACCTCAGCCGCTACCGGCCCGTGCTCCGCGACCGGGTCGCCGAGCAGGAGCTCGCCTCCGACGACCGCCTCGAAGGACTCATCCGGGAGGGCGTCGAGCGCGGCGAGTTCCGGACGGACGACCCGCGCGCGGCGGCCATCCAGATCCTGGTGGTCCTCGACGGCCTCGGCGCCCACGCCAACACCGACCGCAGCAACCGCCCGGAGGCGGTGACGCGGATGGCGGTGACGACGGCGGAACGGGAACTGGGCCTGCCGTACGGCGCCTTGACCGACGTACCGCCACCGGGCGAGGAGGGGGCCGAGCGCGCGGAGGCAGCCGAGGCCACCGAGTCGGCCGAGCCGACCGAGCCACGCTGACGCGCGGGAGCTCACTGCCGGGCGAGGGGAGCGGGGCGCCCGCGGGCCCACCGGGAGGCGACACCTGCGGCCGTTCGCCGACCGCGCCGCGGTCGGCGAACGGCACCGGGCCGTCTCCATGGGCAAGCGGTACCGGGCCGTCCCCACGGGCGAGCGGCACCGACGGCCAACGCCGGGGTGCCCCCGCCTACGAGCGGTACCGGGCCGCCCGCGCCGACGAGCACCATCGACGACCAACGCCGACCGCCCCGCGAGCGGGCGGTACCGGGTCGCGCCGGCGACCGTCGCTCCGCCCACGGTCCCGACGCCACCGCCCCACGCCACCACCGGCCTCACCCCCCGCCCTCCGACCCCCCGCCCCCCACCCACCCCGACCGCCTCCCGCACCCTTCCTGGAGCCATCGTGCGCACCCGACTCGTCCTGCATTCCGCCCGTCTGCTCGACCCCGGCACGGGGGCGTTCCTGCCGGAGACCGCGCTCGCCGTCTCCGACGACGGCCGGATCTCCGCCCTGGGCGACGACCGCGAGATCCGGGCCTCGGCCGGTCCGGCGACGACCGTCGTCGACCTCAAGGGGGCCGTCGTCACCCCCGGCTTCGTCGACGGCCACCTGCACCCCGTCTCCGGCGCCGAACTCACCCACGGCCTCGACCTGTCGTACTGCGCCGACCTCGACGACGTACGGGAGGCGCTGGCGCGCGAGGTGCGGTCCCTCGACCGCGGGCGGTGGCTCTTCGGCTGGGGTCTGGACCCGAACGTCTTCGGCGACCGGCCCGTCGGCACCGCCCCCTTCGACGCGGTGCTCGACGGGGTGCCGGCCTTCCTGCTGCTCTTCGACGCGCACTCGGCCCTGGCCAGCCGCCGGGCCCTCGAACTCGCCGGAGTCGACGGCCCCCGCACCTTCGACCAGGCCTCCGCCGAGGTCGTCTGCGACGCCGATGGACGCCCGACCGGACTGCTGCAGGAGGACGCCGCCTGCGAACTGGTCGAGCGGGTCGCCCCCCGGCCGACGCGCGAGGAGAGCCGGCAGCGGCTCGCGGCGGCGCTGCGGTCCATGGCGGCGGCGGGCCTCACCGGCGGTCACGCCATGGACGCCAACGGCGACAGCCTCGCGCTGTACGGGGAGCTCGACGCGGCCGGCGAGCTGCCGCTGCGGCTCCGGGTCGCGCCCTGGTGCCAGCCGGGTACCGACGCCGACGGCGTACGCGCGCTGATCGAGCAGCAGGGCACGGGCGGGGAGCTGTGGCGGGTCGCCGGCGTGAAGCTCTTCATGGACGGCACGATCGACAACGGCACGGCGTGGCTGGAACGGCCGGACTGCCACGGCGAGTCCACGCACGCGTTCTGGCCGGACCCCGAGGCGTACACCCGGATCATCGGGGAGCTGCACCGGGCGGGCGTGGCCACCGCGACGCACGCCATCGGCGACGCGGCCGTACGGCACGTCCTGGACTCCGTCGAGAAGGCGCGGGCGGACGGGGACGGCGGGATACGGCACCGGGTCGAGCACATCGAGACGGTGCCGGACGACACGCTGCGCCGCTTCGCGGAGCTGGGCGTCCTGGCGTCGATGCAGCCCACGCACTGCTGCGACTTCACCCGCGCCGACCACACCGACAACTGGTCGCGGCGGCTCGGCGAGGAGCGCGCCGCGCGCGCGTGGCGCTGCCGCGACCTGTCGGACTCGGGGGCGACCGTGGTCCTCGGCTCGGACTGGCCGATCGCGCCGTTCCCGCCGCTTGGCGTGATGGCCGGGGCCCGGCACCGGCGCCCGAGCCGCGACCTCGGCCAGGCGCCGCACGGACCGGAGCAGGCGCTCACGCCGCTGGAGGCGCTGCGGGGCATGACGACGGCGCCGGCGTACGCGGCGGGCGAGGAGCACGAGGCGGGGCGCCTGGCCGTCGGCCACCGCGCCGACCTGACGGCCCTGGCGGCGGACCCCCTGACGACCCCGTCGACGGAACTCGCGGACGTCCCGGTCCGCCTGACGGCGGTGTCGGGCCGGGTGACGTTCCGCGCGACGGACCTCTGACGGGTCCGAGTCACGCCCCGCGCTTCCGCCCGTGCGGCCCGCGTCCGGTGGGGCGGTGCCCCTCGCCCACCCGCCGTGTGGCCGCGCCCGCCGGGCCGGTGCCCCGCCCGTGCGGGCTCGCGCCTGGCGGGGCGGTGCCCCCGCCCGTGTGGGCAGTCGTCCCGCGGGGCGGGACGGGTGGGCACACGGGACGGCGCCCTTCAGCGGCGCCTCCGCGTTCCGCGCCTGGACCCGCACCACGAGTGCGGCGCACGGCCCGGTGCGGGTTCAGGCGCGTGAGCCTCGGGCGCCGGCAAGGGCGCCGTTCCGTTGCGCCCGCCCTCCCCCGAGCTCTCGGCTCCGCTCGAGCAGGGGGGGACCCCCTTGCCCCAGCGGAACGCATGCCCACAACGGAGGCGGGAGCGGAGGTGGGCACCGCCCAGCCGAACGACTGCCCACAACGGACGGCGGGAGCGGAGGTGGCGTCAGGCCGGCTCGGGGGACGCGACCTTCACCGGCTCGGTGACCCTCACGGGTTCCGTACCGGCCGCACTGTGCCGTTCGGCCCACGTTTCCAGGGCCGTGCGGCAGGCATGGTCGAGGTGGTGCAGACCGGAGACGTCGACCACGATCGGTCGGTCCTGGGGCAGCGCCTCCAGGCTGTCGAGTATCTTCGGCAGCCGCAGGAAGGTGGCGTTGCCCGACAGATGCGCCTGGAGCGGACCCGCGCCCTTGTCGATGACCTCCAGTCTGACGTGCGAGGTCTCCCAGGCGGTCTTGGCCACGGACAGGGCCAGCCCGATCAGCACGCCTTCGAACATGTTCACGGTGACGATCGCGACGGCCGTCGCCACCAGGATCAGCGCCTCGCCCCGGTGCCCCCGCCACAGCGTCGCGACCCCGCGGAACGGGATCAGCTTCCAGCCCGCGTGGATCAGTATGCCGGCGAGCGCCGGCAGCGGGATCAGCGCCAGTGTCCCCGGCAGCAGCGCCGCGAACAGCAGCAGCCAGACGCCGTGCAGGACGCGGGACGCCCTGGTCTTCGCGCCCGCCGCCACGTTGGCGGAACTGCGGACGATGACCGCGGTCATCGGCAGGGCCCCGAGCACACCGCAGACCGTGTTGCCCGCGCCCTGCGCCATGAGCTCCTTGTCGTACTGGGTGCGTGGACCGTCGTGCAGCCGGTCCACCGCGGCGGCGCTGAACAGGCTTTCGGCGGAGGCGATCAGGGTGAAGGCGAGGACCGTGCCCAGGACGGCCGGATCGGCCAGCTCGCCGAAGGCGTCGGCGCCCGGCAGCTGGACGGAACCGATCAGGCCGTTCACCTCGACGGTGGCCACCGGCAGGCCGAACGCCAGGGTGACCGCCGTCGCCAGGATCACCGCGGCGAGCGCGCCCGGCACGGTCCGCGCCTTCTCCGGCAGGTGCTTCCACCCCACCATCACGGCTATGGTGCCCGCGCCGACCGCGAGCGAGGCCGGCGCCGTGCTGCTGCCGAAGGCGCCGAAGACGGCCTCGGGCAGCCCCAGGATCTTGTCGACGCCGGAGGCGGGAGCCTTCAGGCCGGCCGCCGCGTACAGCTGACCGGCGATGATCACCAGACCGATGCCGGCCAGCATGCCCTCGACGACGGCGACGGAGATCGCCCGGAACCAGCGCCCCAGCCTCAGGGCGCCCATGGCCAGCTGGAGGACCCCGGCGGCGAGGACGATCACACCGAGCGTGGCGAGCCCGAACTCGGTGACGGCCTCGAAGACCAGCACGGTCAGCCCCGCCGCCGGTCCGGACACCTGCAGGCTGCTGCCCCGCATGAGACCGGTGACGATGCCGCCCACGATGCCGGTGACGAGTCCGAGCTCGGCCGGGACGCCCGAGGCGACGGCGACGCCGACGCACAGGGGAAGGGCGACGAGGAACACGACGAGCGAGGCGGCGAAGTCCTGGCGTAAGTAAGGGAAGTTCGTCATCTCGGCCTTCCTCACAGCGCTTCGAAGGCGTCGGTGTCCGCGCGGTGCTCGCGTACGGCCCCGGTGTGGACCTCGTAGTACCAGCCGTGCAGGCTGAGCCGCCCGGACGCGAGGCCCTTGTCGACACAGGGGTAGGAACGCAGCCGCAGCAGCTGCGTCAGGACGTGGTGCTGCACGGCTTCGGCGACCGTCGGGTCGGCCGGGTCGGCGCACCGGGGCTCCTCCGCGGCGTGCGCGAGCCAGTCGCGCACCGCGGGGACGGTGTCCAGGTCGTCGCCGCGCACCACGGCACCCACGGCGCCGCAGTGCGAGTGGCCGCAGACCACGATGTGCTGGATGCCGAGGACCTCCACGGCGTACTCGATGGTGGCGGCCTCGCCGGTCGGGGTGCCGGAGCCGTACGGCGGGACGATGTTGCCCGCCGTGCGCAGCTCGAAGAGCTGGCCGGGCCGGGCTCCGGTGATCAGGGCGGGGACGACCCGGGAGTCGGCGCAGGTGATGAACAGGACCTCGGGGGACTGGCCTTCGGCCAGTCGGGCGAACTCCTCAGGGCGCTGTCCGAAGGTACGCGCGTTGTCGATGAGGGGTTGCATGGTGTGGTGGCTCCTCCTGGCGCGTCGTGGTGACGCGTCGGGTGTGCAGGGGCAGGTGTGCGGGGTGGTGAGGGCCGCTCCGACGATCAGCAGCGGAACACCTGGAGTGCAGCCGTGGAGTGGAGGCCGGGCGGTTTCGCCGAGGAGGGATCCGCGGCACCGCGCGTGGTCGGCCGGGGTGTGGCCGGGGCGGGGCGCAGCGGCGAAGGACGTTCGGACGCGGCCGGCTTGCCGGCGGTGCGGTGGCGGTCGCGGGTGCGCGGGGGGCCGATCGGGTCTCCCGGCGGCTCGGCGTCGTGACAGGTGACGGCCTCGTCGTAGGAGGCCGCCCCGGAGGACTTCGTTCCGAGCGGCGCCTCGGCCACGGCGTGCCGGCTCGTGTGTGCGACTGCGAAGGAGGTGGTGGTGATGAGCTGGAGGGCGACGAGGACGAGGGCGAGGGTCGAAAGCCCCGTCCAGACCGTCATTGCTCGGTGCATATGCCTCCCCCGGGGCGATTCGCCAGGTCTAGGGATCACCAACGATTGGTCAACGACCAGTCAAGGAGACGATAACTCAGCAAAGTCGCTTGCAGGGTTAAGCGAACGTTACGCGCGGGAGCGAGCCCGAAAACCCGAAGATATTTGACGCGGACCGACTCTTGAGCGCCGGCCGCCGACCGTGTAATGGCGAAGCTCCCCGGAGCGCCGGTCGCCGGCGAGACGTTTCTACCCGCGCGTCAGCGACAGCAGGTCCCGCGCCGGGCCCGTGGGGCGGTGGCCCGTCGGCCACACCGCCCGCAGGTCGCGGCGGAGCAGCACCCCCTCCACCGGGATGGCGACGAGGCGCCGCGACGCCAGCTCCTCCGTGATCGCGAGTTCGCTGAGCACCGCGGGCCCCGCCCCGCTCACCGCCGCGGCCTTCACCGCGGTCGTGGAGGCGAGTTCGAGGAGCGGCTGCGCGAGCCCGCCGTGCGCGGAGAGCGCCGCGTCGAGGACCTGCCGGGTGCCCGAGCCGCGTTCCCTCAGGACCAGTGGGGTCGTGGCCAGCTCCGCCGGGTCGAGGGGGCTGCGGCGCCTGGCCCACGGGTGGGAGGGCGCGGCGACGAGCGCGAGCCGGTCGTGGGAGACGACGACGCCGTCGAGGCCGTCCGGCACGGCGAGCCCCTCGACGAAGCCGACGTCCGCCTCGCCCGCGAGGAGGCGTTCCGCGACGGCAGCCGAGTTCCCGGCCTGGAGCGACACGGCGGTGTCGGGGCGTTCGGCGCGCAGCGCGATCAGCCAGCCCGGCAGCAGGTATTCGGCGATCGTCATGGACGCGGCCACCCGCAGCCGCGAGTCCCGCCGGCCGCGCAGCGCCTGTGCGCCCGCGTCGAAGGCCTCGGCGGCCTCCACGATGCGCCGCGCCCAGTCGGTGACGAGGGCGCCGGCGTCGGTGAGCCGGGAACCGCGGGGCGAGCGGTCGAGCAGGGCCACGCCGAGCTGCCGCTCCATCGAGCGGACGCGGCTGCTGGCGGCGGGCTGGGTGATCCCGACCTCGCGGGCGGCGGCGCCGAGGCTCCCGTGCCGGGCGACGGCGAGGAGGAGTTCGAGCGCGCCGAGGTCCGGGACCCGGTGGGAGAGGCCCCGGTGGAGGAAGGGGGTCGGTGTCCGGCCCGGCTCACTGCTCATAAAGTCAGCTTATGGCCTCATAGTCACAACGTCCCTGGTGGGGGCCGTTTCGGCGCGAAACGATCGGGACATGGCAAGCCTCGCACCTCCCCTTCCCGCCCTTAGCGCCACCACCCCCGGCGCCCGGGCGACCCGTTCCGTCCGTCACCTCGGACCCAACTGGTACGCCTCCGTGATGGGCACGGCCATCGTCGCCAACGCGGGCGCCGCCCTCCCGCTGGACGTCCCCGGTCTCCGCACGGCCTGCGCCGCGGTCTGGGCCCTGTCGCTCGCGATGCTGCTCGTCCTGGTCACCGCCCGCGCCGCGCACTGGGCCCGCCACCGGGACCGGGCCCGCGCCCATCTGATGGACCCGGCGATGGCGCCGTTCTACGGCTGTCTGTCGATGGCGCTGCTCGCGGTCGGGGGCGGGGCGGTGATCGTGGGCCGGGACTGGATCGGGCTTCCGGCGGCCGTCGCCGTCGACGCCGTCCTGTTCACCGCCGGCACCTCGATCGGCCTGGTGGCCGCGGTGGGCGTCCCGTACCTCATGGTGGTGCACCACCGGATCGAGAGCGCGTCGCCGGTGTGGCTGCTGCCGGTGGTCGCCCCCATGGTGTCCGCCGCGCTCGGCCCGCTGCTCTTGCCCCATCTGCCCGCCGGGGAGGGTCGGCAGACCCTGCTGATCGGGTGTCACGCACTGTTCGGCGTCAGCCTGTTGGCCACCCTGGTCATGCTGCCGCTGGTCTTCGGACGGCTCGTCACCGGCGGCCCGCTGCCGCTCGCGCTCACTCCCACCCTCTTCCTGGTCCTCGGTCCGCTGGGCCAGTCGACGACCGCCGCGAACAAGTTCGCCGACACGGCCGCGGGCGTGCTGCCCGCCCCGTACGCCCACGGCTTCGCCGTCTTCGCCGTCCTCTACGGGGTCCCCGTGACGGGCTTCGCGCTGCTGTGGCTGGCGCTCGCCGGGGCGATGGTGCTGCGGGCACGGCGGCGGGGCATGGGCTTCGCGATGACCTTCTGGGCGTTCACCTTCCCGGTCGGGACCTGCGTGACCGGTGCCGAGGGCCTGGCCCGGCACACCGGTCTGGCCGCGTTCCGGTGGCTGGCGATCGGGCTGTACGCGTTCCTCGTGGCGGCCTGGCTGCTGGCCGGTTTCCACACCCTGCGCGGGTTGTTCAGCGGCGCGCTGCTCGCAGGGCCCGGGCCAGTGCCCGCGGAGCCTCGGCCAGTGACGGCCCGTACCAGGTGAGCATGCGCCCGTCGACGAGGGCGGCGGGGGTCCCGGGGAAGGCCTCGGGGCCGTCGTCGCGCGTGAAGCGGTAGGGCTCGTCGGGCAGGACGACGAGATCGGGGGCGGAGGCGCGGAGTTCGTCGAGCGGGACGCGTGGATAGCGCTCGGGGTGATCGGCGTACAGGTTCCGGACGCCGAGGCGGGCGAGCAGGTCGCCCGCGAAGGTGTCGCGGCCGACCACCATCCAGGGTCGCCGCCAGATCGGCACGACGGCGGTGACCGGCCCGAGCGGTGCGCCGGACTTCCCGGCGGCCTCCTGTCCGGGCGGTGCGACGGACTCCCCCGCGGCCCTCTGCCCGAGTCGCGCGACGGACTCCCAGGCGGCTTCCGCCTCGTCGAGCCAGCGCGGCCGGGGCGCGCCGCAGGCGGCCAGGACCCGTTCCAGTTCCCGCAGCGCCTGGTCGAGGGTGCGGATCTCGGTGACCAGGACGTCGAGTCCGGCGGCCCGCAGGGCGGCGAGGTCGGGGGCGCGGTTCTCCTCCTCGTTGGCGATGACGAGGTCGGGCCGGAGCGCGGTGATCGCCGCGACGTCGGGGTTCTTCGTGCCGCCGATGCGGACGACGTCGAGGTCGGCGGGGTGGCTGCACCAGTCGGTCGCGCCGACGAGGACGCCGGGGGCGGTGACGGCGACGGCCTCGGTGAGGGACGGCACCAGGGAGACGACTCTCATCAGGACGGGATCCTCACTCCACCTCGGCCTCGACGTGGTCGCCGACGGCGACGACGAGGAGGCGGGTGCCGGGCTCGGTGGCGCGCCAGCGGTGCCGCACGCCGCCGGAGAGGTAGAGGGTGTCGCCGCGGCCGAGCCGGTGGGCCCGGCCCTCGGCCTCGACCTCGGCGGCGCCGTCGGCCACGTAGAGGAGTTCGTCGTTCCGGTGCTGGAACTCGCGGCCCGCGTCCTGCTCGCCGGTGAACTCCAGGGCGTGCAGCTGGTGGCGGCCGCGGACCAGCGCACGGACGCCCGGAGGCAGCCCGGGCGAGTGGTCCCCGGACCGTACGACGTCGACGGTGCGGGAGGCCTCGGCGGCGGCGAGGAGCTCGCCGGCCGTGGTCTCCAGGGCCTCGGCGACGAGTTCGAGGGACCGGCGGCTGGGGCGGGCGCGGTCGTTCTCGACCTGGCTGAGGAAGGGCACGGACAGGCCGCTGCGGGAGGCGACGACGGCCAGGGTCAGCTGGAGCGCTCTGCGGCGCCTCTTGACGGCCGCGCCCACGCGGGGTGCTTCCTTCTCGTCCACGTCGGCTCCCTCCCTCTGCTCGTACCGGTCGGTTACCTGAACCTTACGCAGCTTTGGGGCGGGGTTTCGCGTCGTGCCGAAAAAGGGGCGGCCGCCGAACACGCTCGGCGACCACCCCTTTTCGGCCAGTGAACGAAGGCCCCCTACTGCGGGGCGAGCTTCTCCGCGAGGCCGGGGTTCCGGTCCAGCCAGGTGCGGACGGCCTGCTGCTCCTTGCCCTTGCCGGTCTCCTGGATGACGGCCTCGAGATCCGTCAGCTGCTTCTCGGTCAGCGAGAAGTTCTTCAGCCAGGCGCCGACCTCGGGGTTCTCCGCGGCGAACCCCTTGCGGGCGAGGGTGTGGACGCCGTCGCCCTTGCCCCAGGAGCCCTTGGGGTCGTCGAGCTTCTTCAGGTCGTGGGCGGAGTAGGCCCAGTGCGGCGACCAGAGGGTGACGACGACGGGTTCCTTGCGGTCGTACGCGCGCTTCAGCTCGGCGAGCATGCCGGGCGTGGAGCCGTCGACGACCTCGTACTCGCCCTCCAGGCCGTAGTCCTTCAGGACCTTGTCCTTGAGGATGCCCATCATTCCGGCGCTGGGCTCGATGCCGACGATCCGGCCCTTGAACCGCCCGGCCTTGCCCTTGAGGTCGGCGAGGGAGTCGACGCCCTTCACGTACGAGGGGACGGAGAGCTCCAGGGAGGTGGGGCCGTACCAGGAGCCGAGGTCCTCCAGCTTGTTCCGGTACTTCTCCCAGTACTGGGCGTGGGTGACGGGGAGCCAGGCGTCGGTCTGGAAGTCGAGCTGCCCGCCCGCGAGGCCGGTGTAGAGGGCGCCGGCCTCCAGCTGCTTGGTCTCGACCTCGTAGCCGCGGCGCTCCAGGAGCTCCTTCCAGAGGTACGTGGAGGCGATGCCCTCGTCCCAGGGGATGTAGCCGATGCTGACCTTCTTGCCGTGGCCGCCGTCCGGACCCGAGGCGGCGGCGGAGGTCGCGCCGCCGGAGCCGCCGAGGAAGCCCATGCCGCCGGCGGCGAGGGCGAGGACGACGACGCCGACGAGGGCGGTGACGGGCTGCGGGCGGTGGGCCCAGAGCTTGGCTCCGGACCGCTTGGCGCCCAGCGCGGCGCGGGCCTTGGCGGCGGCGCGGCGGCCCAGCGGGGAGACCTGGCGGCCGAGCGCGCCGGTCATCCGGTCCAGGTACATGGCGAGGACGACGATGGAGACGCCGGCCTCGAAGCCGAGGCCGATGTCGACGTTGCCGATGGCGCGGTAGACGGCGCCGCCGAGTCCGCCGCCGCCGACCATGCCGGCGATGACGACCATGGAGAGGCCGAGCATGATGACCTGGTTGACGCCGGCCATGATGGTCGGCAGGGCGAGCGGCAGCTGCACGCGCAGCAGCGTGTTGCGCGGGGTGGTGCCGAACGCCTCGGCGGCCTCGACGAGTTCGCCGTCGACCTGGCGGATGCCGAGCTCGGTCATGCGCACGCCCGGGGGCAGCGCGAAGACGATGGTGGCGATGATGCCCGGGACCACGCCGACGCCGAAGAAGATGATGCCGGGGATGAGGTAGACCATCGCCGGCATGGTCTGCATGAAGTCGAGGACGGGCCGCAGGACGGCGCTGACGGTCTTCGAGCGGGCCGCCCGGATGCCGAGCGGGACGGCGATCACCAGGGTGACGAGGGTGGCGACGAGGACGAGGGAGAGCGTCGCCATGGCCTCGTCCCACAACTGGACCGAGTCGACGAGCGCGAAGCCGGCGAAGGCGAGCGCTCCGGCGGCGAGGCCGCGCAGCCACCAGGCGGCGACGGCGAGGATGCCGGCGAAGAGCAGTGGCTGGGGCGCGGACAGGACGGCGTCGATGCCGTCGTAGAGGCCGGTGACGCCGGCGCTGACGGCGTCGAAGAGCCAGGAGAACTGGGCCTGGAGCCAGTCGACGGAGCTGTCGACCCACCGGCCGAGGGGAAGCCTAGGCACCGGCGGTCACCTCCTGGGCCTCGGCGGACGGGACGTTCGTCGCGGCGACACCGCCCATGACGGCGAGGAGACGTTCGGTCGGTACGACTCCGAGGACGGAGCCGTCGGTGTCCTCGACGGCCACCGGGTGCGGGGCCAGGGCGGCGACGGCGCACAGGTCGGCGACGAGGGTGTCGGGTCCGACGGGCCGGCAGGTGCAGTCGTCGGGGCAGTCGGCCGGAGCGGCGGCGTCCGTCATGACGGACGCGGCGGTGAGCACCCGGGAGCGGTCGACGTCCTGGATGAAGGAGGCCACGTAGTCGTCGGCGGGGCGGACGAGGATGTCCTCGGCCGTGCCGAGCTGGACGATCCTGCCGTTGCGCATGACGGCGATCCGGTCGCCGAGGCGCATGGCCTCGTTGAGGTCGTGGGTGATGAAGACGATGGTCTTCTTCAGGCGCTGCTGGAGCACGAGGAGCTGGTCCTGCATGTCGCGGCGGATCAGCGGGTCGAGCGCGCTGAAGGACTCGTCCATCAGGAGCAGGTCGGCGTCGGTGGCGAGGGCACGGGCCAGGCCGACGCGCTGCTGCATGCCGCCGGAGAGCTCGTCGGGCCAGGACTTCTCCCAGCCGGCGAGGCCGCACAGTTCGAGGGCCTCGGCGGCGCGGGTCTCGCGCTCGGCGCGGGGCACGCCCTGGACCTCCAAGCCGTAGGCGGCGTTCTCCAGGACGTTTCGGTGCGGGAACAGTGCGAAGTGCTGGAAGACCATGCTGATCTTGCTGGAGCGGACCTCGCGCAGCTCGCGGGGGGAGAGCGCGGTGAGGTCGTGACCGTCGTAGAGGACCCGGCCCGCGGTGGGTTCGAGCAGGCCGTTGAGCATGCGGAGGAGGGTCGACTTCCCGGAGCCGGACAGGCCCATCACGACGAAGATCTGACCGGGTTCGACGGTGAAGCCGGCGTCGACGACGGCGGCGGTCGTCCCCTCGGCGCGCAGCTCCTCGCGGTCGGCGCCGTCGGCGAGCCTGCGGACGGCTTCGTCGGGTCGTCTGCCGAACACCTTGTACAGATGATCGGCCTGGAGCCTGGACACATACACCTCACGGGTAGGAACGAAGAACGGCCCCACCACCCCCGCGCGGCTGGGCCGTGGAGCGGGCGGGATCGGCCCGCGGGCCCGTCGCGTACGGGGATCCTTTTCGTTGAATTCCGTACCGGGTTCCGCTCCGGGCTCGCGCATGCCCTGCTTCACAGGGTGCAAACGCAAAGGTGACGGGGGTCACGCGAGCGTTCCGGGGGTGGACGGGCGGGGCGGCGCCCTGCCCGTCCGGAGGGGCCGCGGGCGGGAGCGGACCCCGGCGGGAGGGGCCTGTCGGTGGGGTGCGGCATGATCGGGGGTGTGACGCGACGCCTGATGCTCCTCGACACCGCCAGCCTCTACTTCCGCGCGTACTTCGGCGTGCCGGACTCCGTCCGGGCGCCGGACGGCACCCCGGTGAACGCCGTGCGCGGGCTGCTCGACTTCATCACCCGGCTCGTCCAGGACCACCGCCCCGACGATCTGGTCGCCTGCTGGGACGAGGACTGGCGGCCGCAGTGGCGGGTGGACCTGATCCCCTCGTACAAGGCGCACCGGGTGGCCGAGGAGACGGCGACGGGCCCGGACGTGGAGGAGGTCCCGGACACGCTGTCCCCGCAGGTGCCGGTGATCGAGGAGGTCCTGGCGGCGCTCGGCATCGCGCGGGTCGGGGCGGCCGGGTACGAGGCGGACGACGTGATCGGGACGCTGGCGGGCCGCGCCGACGGACCGGTGGACATCGTCACCGGCGACCGCGACCTCTTCCAGCTGGTGGACGACACCCGGGGCGTCCGCGTGCTGTACCCCCGCAAGGGCGTCGGCGACTGCGACCTGGTGGACGCGGAGCTGATCCGCGCGAAGTACGGGGTGCGGCCCGATCAGTACGCGGACTTCGCGGCGCTGCGCGGGGACACGAGCGACGGACTGCCCGGGGTGAAGGGCATCGGCGAGAAGACGGCGGCGCAGCTGATCACGGAGTACGGGGACCTGGCCGGCGTCCGGGCGGCGGCGGAGGACCGGACGTCGAAGCTGACGCCGGCGAAGCGGCGCGGGATCGTGGAGGCGGCCGCGTACCTGGACGTGGCGCCGACGGTGGTGCGGGTCGCCGCCGACGTGCCGCTCCCGGAGTTCGACCCGGCCCTGCCGACCGCTCCCCGCGACCCGGCCGCCCTGGAGGCACTGGTGAAGCGGTGGAACCTGGGCGGCGCGGTGGGGCGCCTGCTGCCGGTCCTGGAGCGCTGAAGAGGGAAGGCCACGGAGTGCACGGAATCCAGGGCGGTCCGTAGCCGCCCGGGCCTTTCCCGCCGCGGGATGCTAGCTTAGGCATACCTAAGTTCGCAGAGTCAGGAGAGCCCCTCGTGGCAGAGCAGCAGACCCGCAAGGCACCGAAGGCCACCGAAGCGCGTGTGGTGCACACCGAGCGGATCACCCCGCACATGGTGCGGGTCGTGCTGGGCGGACCCGGGCTCGAGGACTTCACGGCGGACACCTACACCGACCACTACGTGAAGCTGCTGTTCGCTCCGGAGGGGGTCGCCTACCCGGAGCCGTTCGACATGGAGCGGATCCGGGCGGAGTTCCCCCGGGAGCAGTGGCCGACGACGCGGACGTACACGGTGCGGGCGTGGGACCCGGTCCACCGCGAGCTGACCATCGACTTCGTGGTCCACGGCGACGAGGGCCTGGCGGGTCCCTGGGCGGCGCGCGCCCAGGCGGGCGAGACGGTGCGCTTCCTCGGCCCCGGCGGCGGCTACGCGCCGGACCCTGCGGCGGACTGGCACCTGCTCGCGGGCGACGAGAGCGCGCTCCCGGCGATCGCGGCGGCCCTGGAGCAGCTGCCCGAGGGCGCGCGGGCGCACGTCCTGATCGAGGTCGCGGACGCGGCCGAGGAGCAGAAGCTGGCCTCGGGTACGGGCATCGACGTCACGTGGCTGCACCGGGGCGACCGCCCGGTGGGCGAGGCGCTGGTCGGGGCGGTCACGTCGCTGGACTTCCCGGCGGGCGACGTGCACGCCTTCGTCCACGGCGAGGCGGGCTTCGTGAAGGAGCTGCGCCGACACCTGCGGCTCGACCGGGGCGTGGCGCGGGAGCGCCTGTCGATCTCGGGCTACTGGCGCCTGGGCAAGTCGGACGAGGCGTGGCGCGCGATCAAGCGCGAGTGGAACGAGCAGGTGGAACGCGAGCAGGAGAGCTGACACGAGCAGAAAACCGCCGCGCGCAGAAAGCTTCCGCGGGCAGGGCTGACGCGAGCAGGGCTGACGCGGACAGAACTGACGCGGGCAGAAAACCGACGCGCGCAGAGAGCCGAGGCGAGCAGCGCCGAGGCCGGCAGGAGAGCCGGGAAGGGGGCCCGGGGCTACGGAAGCCCCGGGCCCCCTTCGCCGTCCCGCTCCCCCGCCTGCGCGGCCCGCCCGAAAGTGCGCTCCGAGGCGTCCATGTGGGCCAGGCGGCGCAGGGCGGAGAAGATCGCGTCGCCGAGGACCGTGCCGACGACCGCGCTCTCGACCAGCTCTTCCCGCGCCACGTGGTGCGCCACGTAGTCCAGGTCGGCCCGCGCCACCCGCTCCGCCGCGTCCGCGTAGGCGTCCAGGACTTCGGCGAACCGCCCGTGCCCGACTTCGTCGAGCGCCGCGAGGGCCACCGCGAGGGCCTCCGCCGCCGGGCTGGAGGTGTTGGTGTGCCAGCCCCGCGCCGCGATCAGCTCCGTGACCGTCTTCCGCGCCTCCTCGACACCCTCGCCGGGCTCACGGTCGTAGCGCGGCACCATCGGGCCGGTCGCCGCGCCCAGCACCCGGTGCACCGACCTCTCCGGGTCGTCGACCGCCACGACCACCCCGCGGATCGCCGCCACCGACAGGCCGCCCACGTCGAGGAGCGCCCGGATCAGGCGTAGCCGCCGCACGTGCGCCTCTCCGTACGAGGCCTGGTTCGGGCTCGTCAGCTCTCCGGCCGGCAGCAGCCCCTCCCGTACGTAGAACTTGATCGTCGGCACGGACACTCCGGTCCTTCGACTCAACTCTCCGATGCGCACCGCGTGTTCACCTTTCCGGTCTCTCTCCGGCCTTGCCGACCGACACCTCCATCATAGATAGTGGCGCTATCAGATAGCGGCGAGTGCCACTATCCATACATTCCCACGGGGGGATCCGTATGTCTTCGTCGAGCCCACACGCCCACGTCACCCCGCCTCTCCGGCTGCACCGCCCCCTGCTCTGGTTCGTCGCCGCGATGGGCGTCCTCGCCCTCGTCTCCGCCGTCGGCATCGTCGTCGACGACCGGATACTGGTCGGCGTCCCCATCTGGACCAAGCCCTTCAAGTTCTCGGTCTCGTTCATCGCCTACGGCCTCTCCCTGGCCTGGATGCTCTCGCTGCTCCCCCGTGGCCGGCGGGTCGGCTGGTGGGCCGGGACGGTGCTCAGCGTCACCAGCGCCATCGAGATGGTGCTCATCACCCTCCAGGTGATCCGCGGCACCCGGAGCCACTTCAACCACGCCACCCCCTTCGACAGCGCCGTCTTCTCGCTCATGGGCGCCACCGTCGCCGTGCTGTGGCTGGCCGCCCTGGTCATCGCGGTACTCCTGCTGCGCGCCCGGATCCTCGACCGGGCCATGGCCTGGGCCGTGCGGCTCTCTTCCCTGATCGCCCTGGCGGGCGCCGCCGTCGGTTTCCTGATGGTCCGGCCCACTCCGGAGCAGCTCGCGGTCGACGACGTACCGATCTCCGGCGCCCACAGCGTCGGGGTCCCCGACGGCGGGCCGTCGATGCCGCTGACCGGCTGGGCGACCACCGGCGGCGACCTGCGGGTGCCCCACTTCTTCGGGATGCACGCGCTCCAGCTGCTCCCCCTGCTGCTGATCGTCCTGGCCGCCCTCGCCGCGCGCTCCGACCGTTTCCCCGGCCTCGCGCGACTGGCCGACGAGGAGGTGCGGCTGCGCCTCACGCTCACGGCCTCGGCGGCGTACGCGGCGACCTTCGTCCTGCTGACCTGGCAGGCGCTGCGCGGTCAGGCGCTGTTGGCACCGGACGGCGCGACGCTCGCCGGCGCGGGGGCCATCGTGCTGCTCGGCGGAGCGGCCGCGGCGCTGTCCCTCCGCACCACCGCCACCTCCCCCGCCCGCGCCGAGGAGGTCATGGCATGACCGGCTTCCTCTTCGAGCTGACGTTCTTCCTCGCGGCGCCGGTCTGGCTGCTCATGATCTTCGCGCCGCGCTGGCGGGGTACCGAACGGCTCGCGGCCTCGCCGCTGACCGTCCTGCCCCTCCTGGTCCTCTGGGCGGTGTTCGCCGCCCCCGTCCTGCCCGAACTGTGGGCCGCGGTCAGCAGCCCCGACATCGACACCTTCCGCGACCTCACCGCCCTCGCGAACGGCGCCGGAGCCCTCTGGGCCCAAGTCATCGCCTGGGACCTCCTCCTCGGCCAGTGGATGTACCGCGAGGCCCGCCGCCTCTCGGTCCCCCCGCTCGTGATGGCTCCCCTGCTCCTCCTGACCGTCCTCCTCTCCCCCGTCGGCCTCCCCCTGTTCCTGATCGTCCGCGCGCTCCGGACGGCCGGGAGGAAGCGAGAGCCGGTGCTCGCACCGGCGTGACGGCCGGGGTCCACCCCCGGGTGGACCGCGCGGCCACCACGCGCCCTGCCCTGACCGGATGCCGGACATCGACCGCGCCGTGGGCGCCGTGCCGGGTTCCGCCGTCGGCGATGCGCTGGGCGGCGGCCGACCCCAAGGACATCGGCCTCCAGACCGAGCAGGTCCTGGCGGGCGGCGACACCTGGGACGTCGCCGCCGCACGGCACTTCCAGGTCAACGGACGCGCCGCCGGGAACGGTTCGCTGATGCGGACCCGCGCCCCCGCCCGTGTGGGCGCCGCGCCCTGCTGGTCGGTGCCCCGGCCCACCCGCCGTGTGGGCAATCGTCCCGCAGGGGCGAGGGGGTCCCCCTGCTCGAGCGGAACGACTGCCCACAACGGGGCGCGGGTGGGCGCCGCCCCGGCGGAACGACCGCCCACAACGGGGGTGGCCGCCCTGACGGGCACCCTCGCGGGCTCGGTGTACGGCCCGGGTGCCGTCCCCGCCCGCTGGACCTCCCTCCTCCACGTCCCCCTCCCCGGTTCCGCCGGCCGGGTCCTGCGCGCCGAGGACCTGCGGGACCTGGCCAGGGCCCTCGCCTCCGGGCCCTGACGCGCCGGAGGCGGCGCCCCGTCAGGAGGCGGTCCGTCAGGGAACGGACCGTCAGGAAGCTCGTCCCTTCCGGGCCGTGAGCTGGAAGAGGCGGGCCGTGTGCGTGTACGGGGCTCGTGCCGTCGTGGCGAGTTCCAGGCGTTCGAGGTCGGCGTAGTACGCCGGGTCGTACTTGCGCGCGTCGTCGGTGAGGTAGTCGCAGAAGCTGCGGATGCCGTAGTGCCGCACCTCTCGGCAGCCGAGGTCCCCCAGGACCGGGATGATCTCCTCCGCCGTGTGGAGCGTCAGCTCGGAGTCGAACATCTCGTTCCGGAGCCGGTCGCCGTCGAGTGCGGCCAGGGCGGCGGCGGGGTCCAGCTCCCGGACGGCGATGTTCAGCGGCGCCGAGTGCCGGTTGATCGCCATCACCGAGAACAGTCCTCCCTCCTTCAGCGGGCCGAGCGCCGTGGCGAGGGTGGCGGGCACGTCGTCCACGTACTGCAGGAGGTTGTGGCACAGCACCACGTCGAAGCCGCCCGCGGCGAGGTCCGCCGGAAGTGCGCGCACATCGGCCCGGACACAGGTCGCCCGCTCCGACAGTCCCCTCTCCGCGGCGCGCGCCCCGGCGGCGGCCAGCATGGCGGGCGAGAGGTCGACGACGGTGACGTGGTGCCCCCGTGCCGCGAGCCGCATCGCGTCACCGCCGTCGCCGCCCGCCAGATCGAGGATCCGCAGCGGCTCGCCCCCGGCCCCGTCGTCGAGGTGACGCATGAGGTTCGCCTCGGCGAGGGTGTAGCGGAGGCGGCCCCAGGGGGCCTCCTGCCATTCCTGCCAGGTGGCCATGGCGGTGTCGAACTTCTCGTGGTCTTGAGCCATTCCGCGACCATAGCCGCACGTCGCCGAGGCCTACGGCCCGAGGGCGTGCCCGGAAAGGCCCACCGGGGACCGGCCCGCCCGGGGACCGGCCCGCCGGGCTCAGTTCCGGGCGTGGACCGTGGCCAGGACGTCGCGGTCCGGCTGGAGGGTGAGGCTCGGGACCGGGAGGATCTCGTCCGCGCTGACGTCCAGGTGGTAGCGGCGTGCCAGGACCGCGAGGACGAGGACCGCTTCGACAAGGGCGAAGCGGGTGCCGAGGCAGACGCGGGGACCGCCGCCGAAGGGGAACCAGGCGTACTCGGGTATCTCCTCGGCGGCCTCACCGTCCCCTCCGGTCCACCGCTCGGGGCGGAAGGCCTCGGCGTCGCCGTACCAGCGGGGGTCGCGGTGGGTCGCCCACTGGCTGGACCAGACGCGGGTCCCGACGGGCACGGGCATGCCGCCGAGGGTGGCGCCCTCCTTGGCCAGGCCGGTGATCAGCCAGATCGTGGGGTACAGCCGGAGGGTCTCCTTGATGACCGCCTGGGTGTACGTCAGGGAGGCGTAGTCCTCGTAGCCCGGTTCGCGGTCGGCGAGGACCCGGTCGAGTTCCTCCGTGAGGGCCTCGCGGACCCGGGGGTTGCGGGAGAGCAGGTACCAGGCCCAGACGAGGGTGGAACTCGTGGTCTCGTGACCGCCGATGTAGAGGGTGACGGTCTCGTCCCGGATCTCCTGGTCGGAGAGGGACGCGCCGGTCTCGTCCCGGGCGGCGAGCAGACGGCTGAGCAGATCGGGGCGCTCGGTCCCGCCGTCGCGGTGCTGGGACACGACGCGGGAGACCTCCGCGTCGATGACGGCGGTGGCTCGCTTGATCCGGGCGCGTCCAGGGGTGGGGACCCAGTCGGGCAGTATCGCTCCGATGCCGCTGAACTCGGCCCCGATCTCCTTCTGCGCGATGTCCATGGCCCGGCCGATGGCCTCGGCGTCGGCTGCCGTGTCGACGCCGAAGATGGTGCGGACGGCGACGAGCTGGGTGAGGGCGGCCATCTCCTTCTTGACGTCGACCCGCTGTCCGTCGCTCCACCGGTCGGCGAGGGCGACGGCGCATTCGGCCATGGTCGCCGCGTAGGAGCGGACCTGCTTCGGGCGGACGGAGGGCTGGACCAGGGACCGCTTGCGCCGCCAGTCCGCGCCCTTGGAGACGATGACGCCGTTTCCGAGGAGCGTACGGAAGGCGATGCCGAGGTCGGGCTGGTCGAAGGTGCGCTCGACCTCGGTGAGGAGTTCGCCGACCGCGTCGGGGTGCGCGACGAAGAGCGAGGGCTTGCCGCCGAAGCGCCAGCGGACGAAGTCGCCGCGCCTCCGGAGCTCCTCGAAGAAGGCAAGGGGGTTCTTGCCGAAGGCGGGCAGGTTCCCCAGGAAGGGCACGCCTCGCGGCCCCTCGGCGACAACCGGAGCCGCTACCGGGCCCGCCGGTGCCGCGTCCCCCGCCTCTGCCCCTTCCCCCATCGGCCGCCCTTCGTCCCGTGTCCCGGCATGCGGATGACCGGCTTGCGTGGCCATGTGCGTCCCCTCCCCGACTGACCTTCCCTGCCTGCGAGTCCATGCAAGCGGAAGGGCCCCGCATGCGCCACCCCTGTGGACGGCCACCTGTGGACAACCCGGGCCGGACGTCCGGAGACGGGCGAGTGCCCGTGGCGTGATCGCCGCGGGCACTCGCCTTGAAGGGAGGAAGGAAGAACCGTCAGCCCACCGAGCTGTAGGCGACGACCCCGCGCAGCAGCGCGTCCACGGCCTTGCGGGCGTTCTTGGCGACCGTGCTGTTCTCCTTGGGCGCCGCCGCGGCGATCTGTCCGAGGACGTCGATCACCTGCTTGCACCAGCGGACGAAGTCGCCCGCGGGCATCTCCGCCTCGCGGAGCACCTCGTCGAGGCTCTTCTCGGAGGCCCACTGGTAGGCGGCCCAGGCGAAGCCGAGGTCGGGCTCGCGCTGGCCGACCCCCTCCGCCTGGTTGATCTTGAACTCCTCTTCGAGGGCGTCCAGCCGGCCCCAGATCCGGACCATCTCGCCGAGCGCCGCCTTCGCGTTGCCCGTGGGCAGCTTGGGTGCGACGGCGTCGTCGGCCTGCCGCGCCTCGAAGACCAGCGCCGAGACGCAGGCGGCGAGTTCGGCCGGTTTGAGGCCCTCCCAGACGCGCTCGCGGAGGCACTCGCTCGCCAGCAGGTCGAGCTCGCCGTAGAGCCGGGCGAGCCGCTTGCCGTTGTCCGTGACCTCGTCGCCGCGCAGGTAGTCGAGCTCGGTGAGGAGCGCGACGATCCGGTCGAAGGTGCGGGCGATGGTGTTGGTGCGCCCCTCGATGCGCCGCTCCAGCTGCCGGGTGTCGCGCTGGAGACGGTGGTAGCGCTCGGCCCAGCGGGCGTGGTCCTCGCGCTCGTCGCAGCCGTGGCAGGGGTGCGCGCGGATGGCGGTGCGCAGCCGGGTGATCTCGCGGTCGTCGGCGGCCGCGGACCGCTGCCGGTGGTGGCGCTCGGGGTTGATGTGCCCGGCCTTGGTCCGCAGGGCGGAGGCGAGGTCGCGGCGGGACTGCGGGGAGCGCGGGTTGAAGGACTTGGGGATCCTCATGCGCTCCAGCGCCTCGACCGGCACCGGGAAGTCGATGGAGGCGAGCCTCTTGACCTGCCGCTCGGCGGTGAGGACGAGGGGCCGCGGCCCGTCGTGGTGCTCGAAGCCCCGGTGACCGTTGGTGCGGCCGGCCGGGATGCCGGGGTCGAGGACGAGCGCGAGGCCCGCGAACTTGCCGGTGGGGACGTGGATGACGTCTCCGGGCTTGAGCTTCTCCAGGGAGCTGGCGGCCTGGGCCCGGCGCTGGGCGGCGCCCTGCCGGGCCAGCTCGGTCTCGCGGTCCTTGAGGTCGCGGCGGAGCCGCGCGTACTCCTCGAAGTCCCCCAGGTGGCAGGTCATGCCCTCGCGGTAGCCCTGGAGCCCCTCCTCGTTCTTCTGGACCTGGCGCGAGATGCCCACGACGGAGCGGTCGGCCTGGAACTGGGCGAAGGACGTCTCCAGGAGCTCGCGCGAGCGGTGCCGGCCGAACTGGTCGACGAGGTTGACCGCCATGTTGTACGAGGGCTTGAAGCTGGAGCGCAGGGGGTACGTGCGCGTGCCGGCGAGTCCGGCGAGGTGGTCGGGGTCGAGTCCGCGCTGCCAGAGCACGACGGCGTGGCCCTCGACGTCGATGCCGCGGCGGCCTGCGCGGCCGGTGAGCTGGGTGTACTCGCCGGGGGTGATGTCCGCGTGCTGCTCGCCGTTCCACTTGACGAGCTTCTCGAGGATGACGGTGCGCGCGGGCATGTTGATGCCGAGGGCGAGGGTCTCGGTGGCGAAGACGGCCTTGACGAGGCCGCGGACGAAGAGCTCCTCGACGACCTCCTTGAAGGTCGGGAGCATGCCGGCGTGGTGGGCGGCGATGCCCCGCTCCAGGGCTTCGAGCCACTCGTAGTAGCCGAGGACGTGCAGGTCCTCGCTGGGGATGGCGGCCGTGCGCGCCTCGACGATCTCGCGGACGCGCAGCCGCGCCTCGTCGTCGTTCAGCCGGAGCCCGGCGTAGAGGCACTGCTGGACGGCGGCCTCGCAGCCGGCGCGGCTGAAGATGAAGGTGATCGCGGGCAGGAGGCCTTCGGCGTCGAGGCGCTCGATGACCTCGGGGCGGCCGGGGGTCCAGATCCGGGAGCGCTGGCGGCGCTCGCGCTCGCGGTCGGCCTCGCGGACCATCTTGCCGCGCCGCCGGTCGCGCGGGTTGTACGTGCGCGTGTTCTCGGTGCGGGCGAGGCGGAGGAGGTCGGGGTTGACCTCCCGCCGGGAGGCGCCGCGGCCGCCGTGGTCGGTCTCCTCCTCGAAGAGGTCGTACATCCGGCGTCCGGCGAGGACGTGCTGCCACAGGGGCACGGGACGGCTCTCCGAGACGATGACCTCGGTGTCGCCGCGGACGGTGTCGAGCCAGTCGCCGAACTCCTCGGCGTTGGACACGGTCGCGGAGAGCGAGACGAGGGTGACGGACTCGGGGAGGTGGATGATCACTTCCTCCCAGACGGCGCCGCGGAAGCGGTCGGAGAGGTAGTGGACCTCGTCCATCACGACGTACCCGAGGCCGGAGAGGGCCTGGGAGCCCGCGTAGAGCATGTTGCGGAGGACTTCGGTGGTCATGACGACGATCGGGGCGTCGCCGTTCACGCTGTTGTCGCCGGTGAGCAGGCCGACCTTCTCGGGGCCGTACCGCTTGACGAGGTCGGCGTACTTCTGGTTCGACAGCGCCTTGATGGGGGTCGTGTAGAAGCACTTGCGGCCCTGGGCGAGGGCGAGGTGGACGGCGAACTCGCCCACGATGGTCTTGCCGGAGCCCGTGGGCGCGGCGACGAGCACGCCCTTCCCCGCCTCGAGGGCCTGGCACGCTTCGATCTGGAAGGGGTCCAGACCGAAGTCGTACAGCTCGCGGAAGGGTGCCAGTGCGGTGCGCTGCTCGGCGTTGCGGGCGAGGGCGGCCGCGTACGCCTCGGCTGGTGTGAGGTCCTCTGTCATCTTGTTGTCGAGCCTACCCGCCACCTGTGACAGTGACGCGATCTTTATCGAGGGGATGCGGAGGGCTCGGCTCCGGGGTGCCGGAGCGGCTCCGATGACGGTGCGGACGGGGGGGTCCGGCCTCCCCGAGGACCTGCGCGGCGGGCCGGGCGGCCGGGCGCCGTGGCCGCGGCCTGCGGTGGGAGCGGCGAAAAGGGCCAGGTGGCCCGTCCTCGGGGTCCCCCGGACGGACTCGGGGGGACCCCGAGGGATCAGGTGATGTCGTCGTAGCCGTTGAGCCGGTGCACGCCCGCGCCGCCGTGCTCCCCGGTGGCCTGCTCGGGCAGGGCGCGGGCCGCGCTCACGGGCTCGACGGCCCCGACGGCCTCGGGGGTGAGGTCGAGCGAGGAGGCCTCGTCGTCGTCGAGCTCGGCGTCCGGGTCGGTGCGCCGCCGCCGCCGGTCGTTGAGGAGGGAGAAGCCGACGGCCCCGAAGTACAGGACGGTGATGGGCCCGGCGAGGGCGAGCATGCCGACGGGGTCGGTGGTCGGGGTGATCACGGCGCCGAAGACGAAGACGCCCATGATCACGCCGCGCCACCAGCCGGCCATGCGGCGGCCCGTGAGGACTCCGGTCAGGTTGAGCATCACCAGGACGAGCGGGAGCTCGAAGGCCAGGCCGAAGACGAGCACCATGCGCAGGGTGAAGTCGAGGACGTCGTTCAGCGCCAGGAGGTTCGCGGAGCCGCTGGGCGTGAGGCTGATGAGGACCTTCACGCTGACGGGGAGGATGAGGTACGCCAGGTAGGCGCCGGCGCCGAAGAGCGGCACGGCCGCGCCGACGAAGGCGTACGTGTACTTCTTCTCGTTCTTGTGCAGCCCGGGCGCGACGAAGGCCCACAGCTGGTAGAGCCAGACGGGGCTGGCGAGGACGAGGCCCGCCGTCAGGGACACCTGGATCGTCGTGCTGAAGGGGGCGATCAGCGTGTTGAAGGTGACGACCGCGCAGTTGCCGCCGTCACTGGTGACGCCCTCTGGGCATTTGGGCACCGACCTCGACAGGAACTGCAGCAGCTCCTCGCTGTACACGAGGGCGACGATCGTCACCGCCGTGATGGCGATGAGTCCCTTCGCCAGTCGGTTGCGGAGTTCGCGCAGGTGCTCCACGAGGGGCATCCGGCCCTCGGGATCCTTCTCCTGCTTGCGGGCAGACTTGGGCAACCCACGTCCTCATCTCGTGCGGCAGGCCGCCGCCCGGTGCGGCGGCCGCGGCGGACCGGGTCAGCGCTTGGTGGTGTCCGAGGGCTCGGTCACGGGACGCGCGCTGGTCACGTCACCGGGAGCGGCCTGGATGGTGCGCGGGGCGGGCTCCTGCGTGCCGGCGTGCGGCGGGTCGGCGGGGGCGCTCTGCTGGTCGTCCGACTTCATCGCCTTGGCCTCGCTCTTGAGGATGCGGGCCGACTTGCCCAGCGAGCGCGCCATGTCGGGGAGCTTCTTGGCGCCGAACAGGAGAATGATGACGACGAGAATGAGGATGATCTCGGTGGGGCCGAGCCTACCCATAGCTTTTACCTTCTTCACCGAGGCGACATGGAGTGCGTGCCCGGCCGGTCGGACATGCGTCCGGCCACCGCGCTGCCTGCGATCGTAACCCGCAGGAGTAAACGCGGGGCAATGCCCATGCGTACTCCCGATTGCGTCGCACCGGCTCCGACCGGCGCCGCATCACGCAGCGTACGGCACCGGCTCAGCGGAGTGTCTCGCCGGTTCGGGCGAGGCCGACGGCGGCCGTCTCGAGCTCTTCGGCGGCCTGCTGGATCCGCTGTGTGGTGTGGGCCACTTGACGGCCGAGGCGCTGGACCTCCAGGAACACCTTGACGGCGAGGACGCCGAGGACGGCGATGCCGAGGAAGCCGAGGGCGATGGCGAGCATGGGCCAGAACATGTGCTGAGCCTAGACCTTGGGCGGGCGCGGGTCGTTCAGACGGTGGTGTGGAGGCGCAGGGTGCGGACGCCGCCGCCGGTGAGGAGCTCGACGATGCGCTCGCCCGCGGGCTTGCGGACGGAGCTGCCGCACTCGGGGCAGGTGAAGGAGTAGAAGGTGGTGCGGCGGCTCGCACCGATGGCGAGGCGCAGGGCGCTCGCGGAGAGTTCGAAGCGCGAGCGGCAGTCGGGGCAGGCGGCCTTGAAGAGGACCGGGGCCATGGACGCCGCAAAACCGTGCATCACGGACATCTCCCTCATCTCTCTCGACTCTGGCATCACGTCAGTATCAGCGTCCTGGGGACGGGGAACGTCACACGCCCTCGCGGGCGCCCCCGCGGCCGGCGAGCTCGCACGCCCTCTCCCACGGCGGCCTCGCACCCTCCCCGTACGCGGCGGGCCCCCACCCTTCCCGTACGCGGCGGGCCCGCACTCTCCCCGTACGCAGCGGGCTCACACGCCTTCGTACGCGGCGAGCGCGGCGGCCGCCGCCGTCCTCGCGCTGTCGGCCAGCTCCGCCGGTGCGACGATCCGCCCGTCGCTGCCGAGCCGCAGTGCCAGCCTGCGCAGCGAGGCCGGGTCCGGCGTCCGCAGCGTGATCCGCAGCCCGCCGTCCGGCAGCTCCTCGGCCCGGTCGTGGGGGTAGTACTCGGCGACCCAGCGCCCACCGGGACCCACCTCGACCACGACCTCCGGGTCGTCGGCGGACGGGTGCACCAGGCCCTCGGAGAGGTCGCGCAGCTCCAGCTCCGGCGGCGCCGCGTGCTCGTCGAGGATCCGGATCTCCACGACCCGGTCGAGCCGGAAGGTGCGGCGCGCCTCGGAGAGCCGGCACCACGCCTCCATGTAGGTGTGGCCGACGGCGAAGAGCCGGATCGGGTCGACCTCGCGCTCGGTGAGCTCGTCGCGCGCGGGCGAGTAGTAGCGCACCCACAGCCGCCTGCGCTCCGAGATGGCCCGGTCGACCTCGGCGAAGACCCCGCCCTCGGACTCGAAGGTCACCGAGAGCCGGGCGCTGGCCCCGGCGGCCTCGCCGGCCGCCGCCTCCAGCTTGGCGGTGGCGCGCAGGAGGGCGTCCCGGTCCCCCTCGCGGAGCCCCGGCAGGGTGGCGACGGCCCGGGCGGCGACGAGCAGCGCGGTGGCCTCGTCGGCGGCGAGCCGCAGCGGCGCCGCGACGTCGTCGGGGTTGTGCCACCAGATCCGGTCGCCGTCGGTGTCGATGTCCAGGAGGTCGCCGCCCCGGAAGCTGGTGCCGCACATGGGCAGCACGTCCAGGTCGGAGATCAGCTCGTCCTCGGTGATCCCGAAGGCGCGCGCCACGTCGGCGACGTGGGCGCCGGGGCGCTCGCGGAGGTAGGTGACGAGGGAGAGCATCCGCCTCGTCTGGTCGATCGCGTTGGCAGCCATGCGGTACGTCTTCCCCTCAGCCCTTGGCCACGGCGCGCAGCCGCTCCACCACATCGGCCCGCAGATCGGCGGGCTCCAGTACGACGACGTCGGGGCCGAACTCGACGAGCCAGGCGTCGAGCCCGTGCCCGTACGGGATCTCCAGCTCGTCCCAGCCGTCGTCGCCCTCGGTCACGGCCTGGGCGCGGGCCCGCAGCGGGTAGCCGCAGCCGGCCCGGAGCCGGATCCGGGCGGAGCGGGTGGCGGTCTCGCCGGCCCAGCTCTCGACGGTCTCCCGGACGGTCACGACGTCGGGGACGGGCGCGGTGAAGGCGCCGGCGCGGGAGCGGACCTTGCCGGTGATGCGGGACAGCCGGAAGACGCGCTCGGCGCCGCGGTCGCGGTCCCAGCCGGCCAGGTACCAGTGGCCGCGCCAGCACTCCAGGGTCCAGGGCTCGACGTGGCGGGTCTCGGGACGGGCGGCGTTGGCCTTGCGGTAGTCGAAGACGACGGGCCGGCGGTCGCGGCAGGCCAGCATGAGCGGCTCGAAGGCGGCCTCGTGGACCGGGATGCGCGGCTCCAGGGCGCTGGGCTGGGTCTCGTACGAGTCCTCGGCCTCGGGCATGCCGGCGGCGCGGAGCTTCTGGAGGGCGCCGCTGGCGGCTCCGGCGAGGCGGGCCTGCTGCCACACCTTGGCGGCGAGACCGAGCGCGGCGGCCTCCTCGGCGTCCAGGGTGATCGGCGGCAGCCGGTTGGAGTCGCGGCGGGCGAGGTAGCCGGTCTCGCCCTCCAGGTTCTCGACGGTCTCGATGACCAGGCCGAGCTCACGGAGGTCGTCCTTGTCCCGCTCGAACATGCGGTTGAAGGCCTCGTCGCCGCTCGCTTCGAGGTAGGCCTCGATGGAGCCGCGGAGCTCCCGCTTGCTCAGCGGGCGGCGCGTCCCGAGCAGACACAGCGCGAGATTCATCAACCGCTCGGACTTGGCAATCGCCATCGACGCCCTGCACCCTCTTCCGCCGGTTCCACTTCTCGGACGTCCGACCGTACCGCCCCGGGGTGTCGGGACAAAAGCCGAGGGCCCCCGCCGCGGACGGCGGGGGCCCCTGGACGACCTGAAGCGGGTCGGCGCTACTTCACGGCCACGAGGTCGCAGACGAAGATCAGCGTCTCGCCCGGGGCGATCGCGCTGCCGGCGCCGCGGTCGCCGTAGGCGAGGTGGGCGGGGATGGTCAGCTGGCGGCGGCCGCCGACCTTCATGCCCTGGATGCCCGTGTCCCAGCCCTGGATGACCTGGCCGGCGCCGAGCTTGAACTCGAGCGGGGTGCCGCGGTTCCAGGAGGCGTCGAACTCCTCGCCGGTGGAGAAGGCCACACCCACGTAGTGGACCTTCGCGAAGTGGCCGGCCTTGGCGACCTCGCCGTCACCCTCCCAGATGTCCTTGATCTCCAGGTCCTTCGGCGGCTCGCCACCCGGGAAGTCGATCTCGGGCTTCTCGATGCTCACTGAACTGCTCCTCAAACCGATGAACTGCGCGAAGACGATCCGCGCGAACGGGACAGTCTTACATCTTCGTCAGGATGTCCACGGCGAAGACCAGCGTGGAGTTCTTCGGGATGCCCTGCTTCTCCTCGTTGCCGAACGCCTCCGACGGCGGGGCGACGATCAGGACGCGGCTGCCGATCTTCTTGCCGACGAGACCGTCCTTGAGGCCCTTCAGCGTCAGGTTCGCGAGCGGGAAGTTCGCGGGCTTGCCGGTGGTGTAGGTCGAGTCGAAGACCTTGCCGTCCTTCCACAGGGCGGCGACGTAGTTCACGACGACCGTGTCGGTGGCCTTGACGGCCTCGCCCTTGGACTCGAGCACGTAGTTCGAGACGAGCTTGGTCGGCGGGTCGGTCTTCGGGACGGTCAGCGAGGGCTGCTTGCCGTCGGTGTTCGTACCGACCTTCGGCAGGTCCTTGTTGTCCTGGGCGACCTCGGTGCCCGTGGCGGACTTCGGGATCGTCACGGCCTTCAGGATGTCCACGACGAAGACGAGGGTGGCGTTGGGCTTGATGTCGCCCTGGCCCTGCGCGCCGTAACCGAGCTCCGGCGGGATGCCGATCTCGATGCGGCTGCCGACCTTCTGGCCCTCCAGGCCCTGGTCCCAGCCCTTGATGACCTGGCCGGCGCCCAGCGTGAGGTCGAAGGGCTGACCGCGGTCGAAACTGTTGTCGAAGGGCTTGTCGGAGTCCCAGGCCTGGCCCAGGTAGTTCACCTGGAGCGCGTCGCCCTTCTTCGTCACCGCGCCCTTGCCCTCGCTGATGACGTTGACCTTCAGTTCCTTGGGCGGGTCGCCCTCGCCCTTGGCGAGGGTCGGCTTCTCCCCGAACTTCTCACCCGCGGTGATGGCGGGCAGTCCGTTCTTCATCGAGGCGGAATCGGAGCCCTTGTCGTCGCTGCCGCAGGCCGCTGTGGAGAGCAGCAGCAGCGGGACGACGAGAAGGCCGGCAAGTCGGCGCACGTGTTCCTCAGATCTCAGACGGCACAGTAGTGGTGCCGACACTCTAGGCGTTCCTCCTGTCACGTCGAGGGCCCCGCACGCCGAACGTGCGGGGCCCGACCGGTCATACGACCTGCCTACATTCCGGCGATCAGCTTTTCCACCCGGTCGTCGACGGAGCGGAACGGGTCCTTGCACAACACCGTGCGCTGTGCCTGGTCGTTGAGCTTGAGGTGGACCCAGTCGACGGTGAAGTCCCGCCGCTGCTCCTGCGCGCGGCGGATGAAGTCGCCGCGCAGCCGGGCCCGAGTGGTCTGCGGGGGCACCGACTTGCCCTCGAAGATCTTCAGGTCGTTGCAGATGCGGGCCGCCTGCCCGTTCTTCTGCAGCAGGTAGTACAGCCCGCGACGACGGTGGATGTCGTGGTAGGCGAGGTCTATCTGCGCGACCCTCGGGTTCGACATGGTCATGTTGTGCTTGGCCCGGTACCGCTCGATGAGCTTGTACTTCATGACCCAGTCGATCTCGGTCTCGATCCGGTCGAGCTGCTCGCTCTCGATCGCGTCGAGCGTACGGCCCCACAGCTCCAGGACCTGGGCGACCGTGCCGGTGCGGATGCCCCGGCGGTCGACGAAGTCCACGGCCTTCTCGTAGTACTCGCGCTGGACCTCCAGGGCGGAGGCCTCGCGGCCGCTGGCGAGGCGGACCTTGCGCTGGCCGGTGATGTCGTGGCTGACCTCGCGGATGGCCCGGATGGGGTTCTCCAGGGTCAGGTCGCGCATCACCGTGCCCGCCTCGATCATGCGGAGCACCAGGTCGGTGGCGCCGACCTTGAGCAGCATGGTCGTCTCGGACATGTTGGAGTCGCCCACGATGACGTGCAGCCGGCGGTAGCGCTCGGCGTCGGCGTGCGGCTCGTCCCGGGTGTTGATGATGGGGCGCGAGCGGGTGGTGGCGGAACTGACGCCCTCCCAGATGTGCTCGGCGCGCTGGGAGACGCAGTAGACCGCGCCGCGCGGGGTCTGGAGGACCTTTCCCGCGCCGCAGATGAGCTGCCGCGTCACGAGGAAGGGAATGAGGATGTCCGCGAGCCGGGAGAACTCTCCGTGCCGGGCGACGAGATAGTTCTCGTGGCAGCCGTAGGAGTTTCCGGCCGAGTCGGTGTTGTTCTTGAAGAGGTAGACGTCGCCCGCGATTCCCTCCTCGTGCAGGCGGCGTTCGGCGTCGACGAGCAGGCCTTCGAGAATGCGCTCGCCCGCCTTGTCGTGGGTGACCAGTTCGGTCACGTTGTCGCATTCCGGTGTGGCGTATTCCGGATGCGAACCCACGTCCAGGTACAGGCGGGCGCCGTTCCGCAGGAAGACATTGCTGCTGCGGCCCCATGACACGACACGGCGGAAGAGGTAGCGCGCCACTTCGTCAGGAGACAGTCGGCGCTGTCCCCTGAACGTGCACGTGACGCCGTACTCGTTCTCCAGCCCGAAAATGCGGCGGTCCATGTCTGAACATTACGCCTGACGGCGTGCGCTGAAACCGGGTTGGACGTCCCCGTTTCGATCATTTTCCGATCAGTGCGTGTTCTTTTCGGGGTGTACGGCGGTGGGGACCGCCCCTCCGTCGGCGTGTCGCGCGCCGGCACCGGCGCCGCCGGGCGTGTCGGGGGCGGCCAGGACACGGCCGGTGGCCAGCAGGACGAGCAGCGCGACGAGGCCGCCCGCGCCGGCCACGGCGAACCCTGCCGCCGTTCCGGCCAGTTCGACCGCCGGTCCCGCGACGGCGGAGCCCAGGGCCGCGCCGACGCCGAAGGTGGTGACGAGCCAGGAGAAGGCCTCGGTGACGGTGCCGCTCGGGGCGTGCCGGTCGACCACGATGAAGGCGCAGGCGAGGACGGGGGCGAGGAAGACCCCGGAGAGCACCGAGAGACCGGTCATGGCGACGGGACCCGGGGTGAGCACGAGCGGCAGGTAGCAGACCGCGAGGAGGGCCACGAGGACCCGCAGCCGCCGCTCGGGCGCGCCGGACCACCGCCGGGCGCCGTAGAGGACGCCGCCGGTCAGCGCGCCGAGGCCCAGGGCGGCCATCAGCCAGCCGTACACGGACGGCGTGCCCCGGTCGTCGGCGTAGGCCACGGCGGCGACCGTGATGGAGCCGAGGGCGAGGCCGACGAAGAAGAACGAGCCGAGGAGGGCGAGGAGCCCGGGCGAGCGCAGGGCGCCCAGCCAGTGGGCCTCGCGGGGGGCGGAGCGCCAGGCGCGGGAGGGTTCGGAGAGGACGACGGCGAGGGCGCCGAGAACGCCCAGGACGTTGATGACGAGGAGGGCCGCGGCGGGCGACCGCAGGGCGACCAGGAGCGTCACCAGGAGCGGGCCCACGGTGAACATGACCTCCTGGGCGACGGCGTCCAGGGCGTACGCCCGGTGGACCCGGTCCTCGCGGCCGAGGACGCTCGGCCAGAGGGCGCGCAGGCCGCCTTCGAGGGGCGGGGTGAAGAGCCCGGCGACCACGACGGCGGCGTAGGCGAGGGCGAGGTGGCCGATGCCGGTGAGGGCGAACAGGGCCATGCCGAGCGCCGAGAGGACGGCGGCGGGCAGCTGGACGCGGGGCTGGCCCTTGAGGTCGACGGCGCGGCCGAGGAGCGGCTGTCCGACGGCGTTGGAGACGCCGTACGCCGCGATCAGTCCGCCCGCCAGGGTGTAGCTGCCGCCCTGGTCCCGGACGAACAGGGTCATGGCGATGGGGCCGGTTCCGTTGGGCAGGCGCCCGACGAGGGTTCCGGCGAGGAGCCGGGCGGCGTGCGGCGCCCGGAGTATGTCGAGATAGCCGCCGTGCGCGGGGGCCTCGGTGGCCATGTCACTCTCCCGTCACCTCGGGATCCTGCCGAGGTTTTACGTATAACGTCCTGCGTCATACGTACCATGTCGGCGTGACGCGGGTCCACCCCGCGCTCCGGAACCGTCCGACGCGGAGGCTTGTGTGCAGACCCCGGAACCGATCGGCGGCCCCCGCCCCACCAGCCGGGACGTGGCGCGGGTCGCGGGGGTCTCCCAGGCCACCGTCTCCCTGGTCCTCGGCGACAAGTGGCGCGGACGGGTCTCCGAGCGCACCGCCGGGGCCGTGCGGGAGGCCGCGGCCGGGCTCGGCTACCGTCCCAACCTGGCCGCCCGCAACCTCCGGCTCGGGCGCACCCGCACGGCCCTGCTGGTCGTGCCGGCCCTCACCAACGAGTTCTTCGCCCACGTCTACACGGGCGCGGCCGCAGCCGCCGCGGAGCACGGTTTCGGCGTCGTGCTCTACCCCTCCCCCGACGGCCTGGGACCCGCCCGCGACCCCTTCGCCTCGGCGCAGTCCGCCCTCGACGGCGTCATCGCCTCCTCGATGGCGACCGACGCGCTGGAGGCGTTCCGGGGCACCGACCTCCCGCTCGTCATGCTCGACAGCGACCCGGCCGGCTCGGGCGCCGCCGCCCATGTGAACCTCGACGTCGCCGACGGCATGCGCCGGGTGACCGACCACCTGCTCGCCCTCGGCCACCGCCGCTTCCTCCACCTCGCGTCCGCGGCCCCGTCCTGGACCTTCGACGTGCGGGCCGAGGCGCTCTCCCACGCCCTGCGCGGCGCGGACGTGCGCACCGTGCGATCGCCGCTGAACACCGCGGACGCCCGGGAGGCCGCCGGTACGGCCCTCGCCGCTCCCGGCGCCCGGCCCACGGCGGTGATCTGTGACGACGACATCCTCGCGGCCGGCGTCTGCAAGGCCGCGCGCCGGCTCGGCCTGCGGGTCCCCGAGGACCTCTCGGTCACCGGCTTCGACGACATGGCCCTGGCGACCGTGCTGGAGCCCGAGCTCACCACGGTCCGGCTGCCCGCCGAGGAGTTCGGCCGGCGGGGCATGGAGGCGCTCCTCGCCGTCCTCGCGGGCGAACCGGCGCCCCCGGTCACCTTGCCCGTGGTCCTCGTCCGGCGCGGCTCCACCGGCCCCGCACCGGCCCTCTGAGCCCGAAAACGCCGGAGGGGCCCCGGTCCGCACGGACCGGGGCCCCTCCTCCGGGCGGAGCCGACTACTCCTCGGGCGCCTCGTCCGAGGGCTCGTCCGTCCTCGCCGCCGCCGCGTTGTCCGCCTCCAGGAGGCGCGACAGCTGACGGCCGACGATCCGCTTGAACTTGCGCTGCTGCGGACGCGTGCGGTCGAGCACCGCCACCTCCAGGCGCTCCGCGGGGATCTCCCGCTCGGTGCCGTTGGTGTCCCGCGACAGGGCCTGCACGGCCAGCTTCAGCGCCTCGGCCAGCGTCATGCCGTCCCGGTGCCGCTGGTCCAGGAAGGAGCTGATCTGTTCCGCGTTCCCGCCGACCGCGACCGAGCCGTGCTCGTCCACGATCGAGCCGTCGTGCGGCAGCCGGTAGATCTGGTCGCCCTCCGGCTCCGAGCCGACCTCGGCGACGACCAGCTCCACCTCGTACGGCTTCTCCCCCGCGCTGGAGAAGATCGTGCCCAGGGTCTGGGCGTAGACGTTGGCCAGGCCCCGCGCGGTGACGTCGTCCCGGTCGTAGGTGTAGCCCCGCAGGTCGGCGTAGCGCACACCGCCGATGCGGAGGTTCTCGTACTCGTTGTACTTGCCGGCGGCCGCGAAGCCGATCCGGTCGTAGATCTCGCTGAACTTGTGCAGGGCACGGGACGGGTTCTCACCGACGAAGACGATGCCGTCGGTGTACTGGAGGACGACCAGGCTGCGGCCGCGGGCGATGCCCTTGCGGGCGTACTCGGCCCGGTCGGCCATGGCCTGCTGGGGTGAGACATAGAACGGCGTGGACACCGGCTACCGTCCCTTTCTTCCGGTCTGAAGGGCTTCTACGGGCGAGGAACGGTCAGAGCAGGGCGGCGCGCGGCCCGTCGGGCTGCTCCAGACGCCGCTCGGTGATCGACCGGGCCAGCTCGGAGGACTCCGCCTCGCTGAGCCTGCGGAAGCCCTCGTCGGTGATGACGGTGACGATCGGGAAGATCCGGCGGGCCATGTCGGGACCGCCGGTCGCCGAGTCGTCGTCCGCCGCGTCGTACAGCGCCTGCACCACCAGCGTGGTGGCCTGTTCCTCGGTCAGGTCGGCGCGGTACAGCTTCTTCATCGAACCGCGCGCGAAGATCGAGCCGGAGCCCGTGGCGGCGAAGCCGTGCTCCTCGGAGCGGCCGCCGGTCACGTCGTACGAGAAGATCCGGCCCTTCTCCTTGCCCTCGTCCCAGCCCGCGAAGAGCGGCACGACGGCGAGCCCCTGCATGGCCATGCCCAGGTTCCCCCGGATCATGGTGGAGAGACGGTTCGCCTTGCCCTCCAGGGAGAGCGTCGCGCCCTCCACCTTCTCGAAGTGCTCCAGCTCCAGCTGGAACAGCTTGACCATCTCCACGGCGAGGCCGGCGGTGCCGGCGATGCCGACGGCCGAGTACTCGTCGGCCGGGAACACCTTCTCGATGTCCCGCTGCGCGATCATGTTCCCCATGGTGGCCCGGCGGTCACCGGCGAGCACGACGCCCCCCGGGAACGTCGCGGCCACGATGGTGGTGCCGTGCGGCGCCTCGACGATCCCCTCGGGCAGCTTCCGGTTCCCCGGGAGCAGCTCCGGCGAGTGATCGGCCAGGAAGTCCATGAACGAGGACGAGCCCGGCGTCAGGAAGGCCGCCGGCAGACGCCCGGTGCTTCGAGGGTTGGCTTCCACGCGATTCCTTCCGGTGGGACAGTCGGCCGGCCGTGGGAAGCGCCGGCTGATCTTGGATGCTGTGCACGGACCTTACCCGTGCCACCGCTTGTCATCCGTCCCCGGACCCGCGGCTTTCACCGGGGCTCCGGGGACGGAGGACGACAGGCGCGTGGGGCGGCTACTCGCCGCCCTTCTGCACGAAGGAACGCACGAAGTCCTCCGCGTTCTCCTCCAGGACGTCGTCGATCTCGTCCAGGACGGAGTCCACGTCGTCGCTCAGCTTCTCCTGGCGTTCCTTGAGGTCGGAGCTCGCCTCGGTGGTGGTCTCCTCGACCTCCTCCGTGGATCGCGTCGCCTTCTGCTGTCCGCCGCCGGTGTCCTTGGTCGCCATATCCCTCACCCCGCTCGAATCGGCCCGCTCGGTTGAGTCCGTACAAGATCAGACCCTATAGGTCGGGTCTGATTTCGGCCCTGCAGTTTCCACAACGCCCGGGCACTGATTCCATGATTCCCAGTGCCGGGGCATTTCAGGCCCGTACCGGGCCCCCGGTTCAGCCGCCGGACAGCACGCGGACGAGTTCCTCCGCGGTCCGGCAGCGGTCCAGCAGTGACTTCACGTGGGCCTTGGTGCCGCGCAGCGGCTCCAGGGTCGGGACGCGCTGGAGGGAGTCCCGGCCCGGCAGATCGAAGATCACCGAGTCCCAGGAGGCCGCGGCGACGTCGTCGGCGTACTGCTCCAGGCAGCGGCCCCGGAAATAGGCCCTGGTGTCCTCCGGAGGCGCCGTCTCGGCCCGCTCCACCTCGCCCTCGTCGAGCAGCCGCTTCATGCGCCCGCGGGCCACCAGACGGTTGTAGAGGCCCTTGTCGGGGCGTACGTCCGCGTACTGGAGGTCCACCAGGTGCAGCCGGGCCGCGTCCCAGTCCAGGCCGTCACGGCGCCGGTAGCCCTCCATGACCTCCCGCTTGGCGACCCAGTCCAGCTCGCCGGCGAGGCTCATCGGATCGGTCTCCAGGCGCCCCAGGGTGTCCTCCCAGCGCGCGAGGACGTCCATGGTCTGCTCGTCCGCGTCGGAGCCGTACCGCTCCTCCACGTACTTCCTGGCCAGCTCGAAGTACTCCATCTGGAGCTGGACCGCGGTCAGTGTCCGGCCGCTGCGGAGCGTGACCAGGTACTGGAGCGACGGGTCGTGCGAGACGTGGTGCAGGGTGCGGACCGGCTGGTCGACGGCGAGGTCTACCGTGATGAAGCCGTCCTCGATCATCGAGAGGACCAGGGAGGTGGTGCCGAGCTTGAGGTAGGTGGAGATCTCCGAGAGGTTCGCGTCGCCGATGATCACGTGCAGGCGGCGGTACTTCTCGGCGTCGGCGTGCGGCTCGTCCCGGGTGTTGATGATGGGCCGCTTGAGGGTGGTCTCCAGGCCCACCTCCACCTCGAAGTAGTCGGCGCGCTGGCTGAGCTGGAAGCCGTTCTCCCGCCCGTCCTGGCCGATGCCGACCCGTCCCGCGCCGGTGATGACCTGGCGGGAGACGAAGAAGGGGGTGAGGTGGCGCACGATGTCCGAGAAGGGGGTCTCCCGCTTCATCAGGTAGTTCTCGTGCGTGCCGTAGGACGCGCCCTTGTTGTCGGTGTTGTTCTTGTAGAGGTGGATGGGCTGGGCGCCGGGGAGCTGGGCGGCGCGCTCGGCCGCCTCGGCCATGATCCGCTCGCCGGCCTTGTCCCAGAGGACGGCGTCGCGCGGGTTGGTGACCTCGGGCGCGCTGTACTCGGGGTGGGCGTGGTCCACGTAGAGGCGGGCCCCGTTGGTGAGGATCACGTTGGCCAGGCCGATGTCCTCGTCGGTGAGCTGGCTGGAGTCGGCGGCCTCGCGGGCGAGGTCGAAGCCGCGGGCGTCCCGCAGCGGGTTCTCCTCCTCGAAGTCCCAGCGGGCGCGGCGCGCCCGGTGCATCGCCGCCGCGTAGGCGTTGACGATCTGGGACGAGGTGAGCATGGCATTGGCGTTCGGGTGTCCCGGGACGGAGATCCCGTACTCCGTCTCGATGCCCATTACTCGCCGTACGGTCATGCGGCCCTCCTTGCCCGGCGGCGCTCACGGTGCGCGACTCGGCGGTACCGATGAGCCTAGAACGGCTCCGCGCTGGTGGGGAGATCGGTTGCGGTATTTCCCTGTGTCGTCGGGAGAAATACCGGATGGAATGCGTCGGCTGCGGATGCCCGGTTTCCGGACATCCGCAGCCGGTGGGCGTTCTACAGGTACTGGCCGGTATTGGCCACCGTGTCGATGGAGCGTCCGGTGTCCGCGCCCTGCTTTCCGGTGACGAGTGTGCGGATGAACACGATCCGCTCGCCCTTCTTTCCGGAGATCCGGGCCCAGTCGTCGGGGTTGGTCGTGTTGGGCAGGTCCTCGTTCTCCTTGAACTCGTCCACGCACGCCTGGAGGAGGTGGGAGACCCGGATGCCCTTCTGGTTGTGGTCGAGGAAGGCCTTGATGGCCATCTTCTTGGCCCGGTCGACGATGTTCTGGATCATCGCGCCGGAGTTGAAGTCCTTGAAGTACAGGACTTCCTTGTCGCCATTGGCGTACGTGACTTCGAGGAAGCGGTTCTCCTCGGATTCCGCGTACATCTGCTCGACGACGGACTGGATCATTCCGTGGGCGGCGGCGGCCTTCGAGCCGCTGTGCTCGGAGATGTCGTCCGCGTGGAGCGGCAGGTTGGCCGTGAGGTACTTCGCGAAGATGTCCTTCGCGGCCTCCGCGTCCGGACGCTCGATCTTGATCTTGACGTCGAGCCGGCCGGGCCGCAGGATCGCGGGGTCGATCATGTCCTCGCGGTTGGAGGCGCCGATGACGATGACGTTCTCCAGGCCCTCCACGCCGTCGATCTCGGCGAGCAGCTGCGGGACGATGGTGTTCTCCACGTCCGAGCTGACACCGGAGCCGCGGGTGCGGAAGAGGGATTCCATCTCGTCGAAGAAGACGATGACGGGGGTGCCCTCGCTCGCCTTCTCCCGGGCACGCTGGAAGACGAGGCGGATGTGCCGCTCGGTCTCTCCGACGTACTTGTTGAGGAGCTCGGGGCCCTTGATGTTGAGGAAGTAGGACTTCCCCGCGGGCTGGCCGGTCACCTCGGCGACCTTCTTGGCCAGCGAGTTGGCCACGGCCTTCGCGATCAGCGTCTTGCCGCAGCCGGGCGGGCCGTAGAGCAGGATGCCCTTGGGCGGCCGCAGTTCGTGCTCCTTGAAGAGGTCCGGGTAGAGGTACGGGAGCTCGACCGCGTCGCGGATCAGCTCGATCTGGTTGCCCAGACCGCCGATCTTGTCGTAGTCGACGTCCGGGACCTCTTCCAGAACGAGCTCTTCGACCTCGCTCTTGGGGACCACCTCGTAGACGTAGCCGGACCTGGGGTCGAGCAGCAGGGCGTCGCCGGCGCGGATGGTGACGTCCAGCAGAGGCTCGGCGAGCCTCACCACCCTCTCCTCGTCGGTGTGCCCCACCACCAGGGCGCGCTCGCCGTCCTCGAGGATCTCCTTGAGGGTGACGATGTCCCCGGCGCGCTCGAACTCCATGGCCTCGACCACGTTGAGCGCTTCGTTGAGCATGACTTCCTGGCCGCGCTTGAGCTCTTCGAGCTCGATGCTCGGGCTGACGTTCACCCGGAGCTTGCGGCCCCCGGTGAAGATGTCGCACGTGCCGTCCTCATTGGCCTGCAGGAAGACACCGAAGCCGGCCGGCGGCTGTGCGAGCCGGTCGACCTCCTCCTTGAGGGCCACGATCTGGTCGCGGGCCTCACGGAGCGTGTTCGCGAGTCGTTCGTTCTGCGCGGACACGCCGGCCAGGTTGCTCTGCAGCTCGACGATCCGCTCCTCGAGAATCCTCGTGTGACGCGGAGAGTCGGCGAGCTTGCGGCGCAGGACGGCGATTTCCTGCTCGAGATAGGCAACCTGACCGGCGGGGTCTTCAGACCCCCGCCCCGGCCGGATGCCGCGGTTGATGTCGTCGTCGTGGGCTGCCACGGTCCTCACCTCCTCCAAGGGGAGCTGGACGCTTCCTGACCCTACCTGCGTGGGTGGTGATTGAAACCCCTAGATCAAAAAGACTCCGGGGTGTGTCCGATCTTCACCCTTGCGCTTCCCCTCTCGCCAGGGGAATACCCACCCTTCGCGGTCTGAAAGCGGGCGGTTGTATCGTCGTCATCGGTCAACACCCGTCAGGGGTGGCCCGACTTATCGCGCGAAGCAGAAACGGCAGGAGATATGACCGTGCAGCACGAGGCCCCGGAGACGGGCGCTGAGGAGGCGCTGGAGGTCTGGATCGACCAGGACCTGTGCACGGGGGACGGGATCTGCGCGCAGTACGCCCCCGAGGTCTTCGAGCTGGACATCGACGGGCTCGCCTATGTGAAGAGCTCCGACGACGAGCTGCTCCAGGACGCGGGGGCCACCACGCCGGTGCCGCTGCCGCTGCTCCAGGACGTGGTGGACTCCGCGAAGGAGTGCCCGGGCGACTGCATCCATGTGCGCCGGGTCTCGGACAAGGTCGAGGTGTACGGCCCCGACGCCGAGTGACGGCTCAGACGCCGAGCGCGTCGGCCTGGCCGCCGCGTACGAAGGCGCCGCCCTGCCAGCGCCAGCTGACCTGCTCCTTCTCGTCGGGGCAGCAGCTGGGCACGTCGGGGGACGAGTAGCCGAGCAGGGTGGCGCGCACGGCTCCGTCGCGTACGGCGAGCTCGGTGACGTTCTGGTGCTGCTCGGGGGCGACGAGCGTGGCCACCACGCGCGCGGGGGTGCCCTTCTCCTTGCCGCGGGTGAGGACGTAGACGCCGCTCGGCGGGGTGCCGGAACCGGCTTCGCAGTGCACGACCGCGACGGTCTCGGGGTTCCCGTCGCCGTCGAGGTCTCCGGAGACCCGCTTCGCGACCGTGTGGGGGCCTCCGCCGCACTCCAGGGGGTAAGAGGCTCCGGCGGCGTCGGGGGCGGGTGCCGGACGCGGAGCGGCGGCCGGGGCGGTGCCGGCTCCGGCGGGGCCGGGCTGGAGCAGTCCGGCGAGGGCGACGACCGCGGCGGTCGCGGTGGCGGTGGCCAGCCAGTGGGTCGGCCGGGCGTGGGTGTGGGCGAGGTCCGCGAGGTCCGGGGCGGCGGAGGGCTGCACGCGCGACGTCTCCTGTGGGGTGGTGCGGCGGGGTTCCCGGCATCGTGCCACACGTCACAGGGGGACGGAACAGCTGGGGTGGCCGTCGATCGCGGCCGGTCCTCGCCGGCGGCGAACATGGCGAACATGAGGACGCCGCCGCCGAGTTCTCCCGCGTGGGCGGGGAACTTGGCGGCGGCGCGGTCTGGATGTCGGAACGTCAGCCCTTGTTGGGGCCCTCGTAGTCCTCGCCGTAGGCGCCCTTGGCGGGGCGGCGGCGGCGCATCGGGGGCTCGACCCCGTCCGCGAGGCGGCGGGCGGTGACGAGGAAGCCGGTGTGGCCGATCATGCGGTGATCGGGGCGGACGGCGAGGCCCTCGACGTGCCAGTTGCGGATCATGGACTCCCAGGGCTGCGGCTCGGCGTAGCAGCCGAACTCGCGGATGGACTCCACGGTGCGGGCCAGCTGGGTGGTGGTCGCCACGTAGCAGCAGAGGATGCCGCCGGGGACGAGGGCCTTGGAGACGGCCTCCAGGCACTCCCAGGGAGCGAGCATGTCCAGGATGACGCGGTCGACGTCGGTGTCGGACAGGTTGTCCTGGAGGTCGCCGACGGTCAGCTGCCACGCGGGGTGGGGGCCGCCGAAGTAGCGCTCGACGTTGCCCTTGGCGATCTCGGCGAAGTCCTCGCGGCGCTCGTAGGAGTGCAGCATGCCGCTGTCTCCGATGGCGCGCAGGAGGAAGCTGCTCAGCGATCCCGAGCCCACTCCGGCTTCCACGACGCGGGCGCCGGGGAAGATGTCGGCGAAGGCCAGGATCTGCCCCGCGTCCTTGGGGTAGACCACGGCTGCGCCGCGGGGCATGGACAGGACGTAGTCGGGGAGCAGGGGGCGCAGCGCGAGGTAGGCGACGTTTCCGGTGGTACGGACAACGCTGCCCTCGGGGGCGCCGATCAGTTCGTCGTGCGGGAAAGAACCCTTGTGGGTGTGGAAGTTCTTTCCCTCTTCGAGCGTGAACGTGTAGTGACGGCCCTTGGGGTCGGTCAGCTGAACCTGGTCCCCGACCTTGAAGGGCCCGCGTCGGCGGGCGGCACCGGTCGGTTCGGACATGTGACCAGAGTACCGGGGTTACGCGGAGGGTCGTGCCATGGCCTTGACGAAGGCCCGCTCGACGTCGGTGGTGGCGAGGACCCCGTAGATCTCGCCGGTGTCCTCCACGACGAGGTACTCGGTGGCGGGGCTGGCGCGGAGGTGGTCGAGGAGGGGCTGCCCGGTGAGTTCGGCGGGGACCCGCATGCCGTCGGTGAGGTCCTGGGCGAGAGTGCTGACGGCGACCCAGGGGCGGCGGTGCTGGGGCACGGCGGCGATGGCGGCCTCGCGGACGATGGCGGTGGGTTCGCCGGTGCCGTCGACGACGACGAGGGCGCGGGCGCCGGCCTCGTTGGCGCGGCGAAGGGCCTCGGAGAGGGGCGTGGTGGGCTCGACGGGGATGGCGCGGCGGGTCAGGGCGCGGGCGCGGAGTTCGGGGAGGTGCTCGCGGAGGCGGGCCATGCGGAGGCTGTTGCCGGCGCCGGTCCAGATGATGGCGGCGAGGATCGCGGCGAGCAGGGCGTCGGTGACGGTGGTGAAGCCGCTGATGTCGTCGGTGGAGTTGCCGAGGAGACCGGTGCGGGTGAGCAGGGGCAGGCCGACGAGGACGAGGACGGCGAGGGCGCGGCCGACCCAGGCGGCGGCGACGGTGCCGCTCATGGGCTTGCCGGTGATCTTCCAGACGACGGCGCGGAGCATGCGGCCGCCGTCCAGGGGGAGACCGGGGAGCAGGTTGAAGGCGGCGACGATCAGGTTGGAGATCATCAGGCCGCCGAGGAGGACGCCGGGGACGGTGCCGGGCTCGACGGCGTACAGCGAGAGGTAGAAGACGCCGGCGAGGACGAGGGAGAGCAGGGGGCCGACGAAGGCGAGGACGAATTCGCGGCCGGGGGTCTCGGTCTCCTTCTCGATCTCGGAGACGCCGCCGAAGAACTGGAGCTGGATGCGGCGCACCGGGAGCTTGAAGCGGAGCGCGGCGATGGTGTGGGCGAGCTCGTGGACGAGCACGGAGGCGTAGAAGGCGACGGCGAAGAAGAGGGAGACGAGGTAACGGGCCGCGCCGAGCTCGGGCAGGACGCGGTCGATCTGGTCGCCGAAGACCCAGGTGATGAGGGCGGCGACGACGAACCAGCTGGGGGCGACGTAGACGGGCACGCCGAAGGGCCGTCCCATGAGGATCCCGCCGCCGGGTTCCTCGGTCCGCTGCGGCTTGGGCTCGTCCTGGTTCACGGGTTCCTTTCGTCGCGTGGTGTGACCCGCGTCGGTGCGTCACGGTTCGATCATGCAGTGCGACGGGGTCCCAGGTCGATGGTATTCCGCCCGCTGTCGGCGGCGGGTCGTAGGGTCTTGTCATGAGTACGAGCGAGCAGGTGCCGGCGGAGCCCCGGGCACCCATGTCGTTGTCGCCCTCGCGGGCGAGCGATTTCATGCAGTGTCCCCTGCTGTACCGGTTCCGGGTGATCGACCGGCTGCCGGAGAAGCCGAGTGCGGCGGCGACGCGGGGCACGCTGGTGCACGCGGTGCTCGAGCGGCTCTTCGACGATCCGGCGGCGGAGCGGACGGCGTCGCGGGCGAAGTCGATGGTGCCGGGTCAGTGGGAGCGGCTGCTCGAGTCGAAGCCGGAGCTGGCCGGGCTGTTCGCGGAGGATCCGGACGGGGAGCGTCTCGCGGGCTGGCTGGACGAGGCGGAGAGACTGGTCGAGCGGTGGTTCACGCTGGAGGACCCGACGCGTCTGGAGCCGGCCGAGCGCGAGCTGTTCGTGGAGACGGAGCTGGATTCGGGGCTGCGGCTGCGCGGGGTGATCGACCGGGTCGACGTGGCGCCCTCGGGCGAGGTGCGGATCGTCGACTACAAGACGGGGAAGGCGCCGCGGCCCGAGTACCGGGACGGCGCGCTGTTCCAGATGACCTTCTACGCCCTGGTGGTGTGGCGGCTGAAGCAGGTGATCCCGCGGCGGCTGCAGCTGGTGTACCTGGGCAGCGGGGAGGTGCTGACGTACGACCCGGTGGAGGCGGACCTGCTGCGGGTGGAGCGGAAGCTGCTGGCGCTGTGGGACGCGATCCGGCTGGCCACGGAGTCGGGCGACTGGCGGCCGCGGCCGACGAAGCTGTGCGGTTGGTGTGACCATCAGGCGGTCTGTCCGGAGTTCGGGGGGACTCCTCCGGACTATCCCCTGAAGATCGTTTCCGCGCGCCCGCCGGAGTCGGGTGAATCGGGGCAGGGCAGAATGGACCCGGCCCAGCCGTCTTCCTGAGCACAGCCCCGTGAAGGAGCCCTTGTGACGATCCGCGTCCTGTTGGTCGACGATCAGCCGCTGCTGCGGACCGGCTTCCGGATGATCCTGGAGGCGGAGCAGGACATCGCGGTGGTGGGCGAGGCCGGGGACGGTCTGCAGGCGCAGGACCAGGTGCGCGCGCTGCAGCCGGACGTGGTCCTGATGGACATCCGGATGCCGCGGATGGACGGGGTGGAGGCGACCCGGCGCATCACGGGCCCGGGGCGGGACGGTCCGGCGAAGGTGCTGGTCCTGACGACCTTCGATCTGGACGAGTACGTGGTGGAGGCGCTGCGGGCGGGGGCGAGCGGCTTCCTCCTGAAGGACGCTCCGGCGAACGAGCTGGTGCAGGCGATCCGCGTGGTGGCGGCGGGCGAGGCGATGCTGGCTCCGTCGATCACGCGCCGGCTGCTCGACAAGTACTCGGCGCATCTTCCGACGGGCGAGGAGCAGGTTCCGGACACGCTGAGCACCCTGACCGACCGCGAGGTGGAGGTGCTGAAGCTGGTGGCGCGCGGCCTGTCGAACGCGGAGATCGCGGCGGACCTGTTCGTCAGCGAGACGACGGTGAAGACGCACGTGGGCCATGTGCTGACGAAGCTGGGGCTGCGGGACCGGGTCCAGGCCGCGGTGTACGCGTACGAGAGCGGTCTGGTGCGGCCCGGGGCCGGGGGCCAGTAGGCGCGGGCGACAGAACCCACGGGGGCCCGGTGCGCGTGGTGCGCACCGGGCCCCCGTGCGTGGAGGGGGTGTCAGCCCTTGTGGATCTCCCAGAAGCGGAAGACGGTCGAGGCGTCGAGGGTCCATTCGAGGCCGGTGACGTCCTCGCGGGCGACGGCGTACTGCTTGCCCTGCCACAGGGGCAGCACCGGGAGCTCCTCGGCGACGAGGTCCTGGAGGCGGCCGAACTCGTCGGCGGTGGCGGCGCGGTCGGCGATGGCGGCGGTCTCCGGGAGGAGGGTGCCGGTGATGGTGTCGTTCTCGTAGTGGTTGCCGAGGACGTTGCCCTCGCCGAAGAAGGGGCTGGTGAAGTTGTCGGCGTCGGGGTAGTCGGGGACCCAGCCCTTGACGTAGACGCCGTACTTTCCGGCGGCGATGTCCTTCTCGTACTGGTCGTAGGCGACGGACTTCACGTCGGCGTCGAACAGGCCGCTCGCGTTGAGCTGTTCGGCGATGGCCTTGAGCTCCTGGTCGGTGGCCGGGCCGTAGCGGCTGGGGGTGGACCAGAGGGTGAGCTTCACCTTCTCGGTGATGCCGGCGGAGCGGAGGGCCTTCTTCGCCTTGGCCTCGTCGGGGGTGCCGTAGGTGTCGAAGAAGGCGGTGTTGTGTCCGGCGATGCCGGCCGGGACGATCGAGTAGAGCGGCGTGGCCGTCGACTGGTAGACGTGCTCGACGAGGGCCTCGCGGTCGACGAGGTGGGCGATGGCCTTGCGGACGGCGAGCTTGCCGACGACCGGGTCCTTCATGTTGAAGACGAGGTGCTGGACCTCGGCGCTGCTGCCGGGGATGACCTCGATGCCCTTGTCGGCCGTGGTGGCGGAGTTCTCGAGGGCGGCGATGTCGTCGGCGGAGAGGCCTCGGTAGGCCACGTCTATGTCGCCGTCGGTGAAGGCCTTGGAGAGGGCCGCGCGGTCGCCGCGGTAGAGCTTGAGGGTGACCGCGCCGTTCTTGGGCTTGGCGTTGCCCTTGTAGCCGGGGTTGGCGGAGAAGACGGCCTCGGTGTCGCTGAGGGAGTCCAGCTTGTAGGGGCCGGAGCCGGTGGCCTTGCCGTCGGTGCGGAGGGCGTCGGCGGGGTAGTCGCGGTGGTCGACGATGGAGCCGGCACCGGATGCGATCTTGCTGGGGAAGGTGGCGTCCGGGACCTTGAGACGGAAGACGACGGTCCGCTCGTCGGGGGTCTCGATGGTGTCGATGGTGGCGAGCAGCGGCGCCGGACCGGAGGGGTCGGCGATCTTGAGGGCCCGCTCGAAGGAGAACTTGACGTCCTCCGAGGTGAGCTTGTTGCCGTTGGAGAAGGTGAGGCCGTCGCGCAGGGTGCAGGTGTAGACCTTGCTGCCCCCGGAGAAGGCGCACTTGTCGGCGGCCTCGGGCTCCGGCTCGGAGCCGCCCTTCGGGAAGGCGAGGAGGGACTGGAAGACGTTGTTGAACAGCAGCCAGGAGCCGGGGTCGTAGCCGGCCGCCGGGTCGGTGGCGAGGATCTCGTCGGACATGCCGACGCGTATTCCGCCCCCGGAGCCGCCGGAGCCGCTTCCCTGCTCGGTGCCGCAGCCGCCGAGGAGGGCGGCGGACAGGCCGGCGGCGAGGGGGGCCGTCAGCCACTTGTTTCGTGCCTTCACAGAACTTGCCTCTTGATCTCTTGTCAGGCCGGCCGCGCAGGGGCGCGCGGCCGGGACAACGAAGGGGTCAGGCGGTGCCGCGGCCCAGTTCCCACAGCAGCAGGTCGGAGGAGGTGTTGAGCGCGTACTCGACTCCGTTGAGGTCGTCGCGGGCGGCGACGTACTGCTTGCCCTGCCACAGGGGCAGGACGGGGACGTCCTTGGCGACGATCTTCTGGATCTGCGCGTAGACGGGGCTGGCGGCGTTGCGGTCGGCCTGGCGACGCGAGCGCGGGATGAGCTTCTCGCGGACGGTCTTGTTCACGTAGGGGGTGTTGAGGAAGTTGTCGCTGTCGAGGAACGGCGCGATGTAGTTGTCCGGGTCCGGGTAGTCCGGGAACCAGCCGAGGCCGTAGACGGCGTAGTCGCCGCGCTTCTGGGCCGTGCGGAAGGTGGACCACTCGGCGCCCTGGACCTCGGCGTCGAAGAGCTCGCTGGCGACGAGCTGGTTCTTGAGGGCCTCGAACTCCTTGGCGGTCTCGGCGCCGTAGTGGTCGGTGGTGTAGTTGAGGGTCACCTTGACCGGCGTCTTGACGCCCGCCTCCTTGAGGAGCTTGGCGGCGCGGGCGGGGTCGGGCTCGCCGTACTCGTCGAAGAAGGGGGTGGCGTGGCCGGTGATGCTGGAGGGGATCAGCGAGTAGAGCGGCTCGGCGGTGGGGCCGTAGACGAGGTTGACGAGGGCGCCCCGGTCGACGACGGCGGCCATGGCCTGGCGGACGGCCTTCTCCTGGACGGAGGGGGCCTCGGTGTTGAAGCCGAGGTAGCGGATCTCGAGCCCGGGGACCTCGGTGACGCGGATGTTCTCCTTGGGCGTCTCGGTGAGGTCCTTGATCTGCTTCTGCGACAGGGAGCGGGCCATCATGTCGATGTCGTCGCGCTCCAGGGCCGCGCCCATGGCGTCGGCGTCGGCGTAGGGGCGCAGCTCCACCTTGTCGTTGCGCAGGGTGACGTCGCCCTTGTACGCGGGGTTCCTGGTGAAGACGAAGCGGGTGGCCTTGTCGCCCTCGCGCTCGACCTTCATGGTGTACGGGCCCGAGCCGTCGATGTCGAAGCCGTCGCGGAGCTTGTCGGCGGCGTACTTGTCCTTGCTGAGGATGCCGGCGACGGGCGTGGAGAGCTTGTACGGGAAGGTGGCGTCGGGGGTCTTGAGGTGGAAGACGACGCCGTCGGTGCCCTGGGTCTCGATGGTGTCGATGTTCGAGAGGAGGGCGGCCGTGCCGTTGTCCGACTTGATCTTCAGGACGCGCTCGATGGAGAACTTGACGTCCTCGGCCGTGATGGGGGTGCCGTCGGCGAAGGTGAGGCCGGGGCGGAGCGTGCAGCGGTAGCTCTCGCTGGCCTTGTCGGAGAAGCCGCAGGTCTGGGCGGCCTCGGGGACGGGCTCGCCGCCGCCGCGGGGCACGTGCAGCAGGGTCTGGACGGTCTGGCGGAGGATGTTCCAGGCGCCGGTGTCGTAGGCGTAGGCCGGGTCGAACGGGGCGGGGGCGTCCTCGGTGACGATGAACTGGTCCGTGGTGCCCACCACGATCGCTCTGCCCTCCTCCGCTCCGCCGCAGGCGGCGAGCAGAGGGGCGAGCAGTCCGGCCACGGCCGGCAGCACCAGGGTCTTGCGGTTCATCAGGGACGATCTCCTCATCCGGCACTGGGGTACAGCGGTCAGTGGAACTCCGCCGCCTGCCGCCCGGTCGGGGCGGGAGCGATCGGGCCGGGTGTTGCGATCGGTCCTGTGTTCACGGCGACTTGGGTATGCGCCGGTACACGCGGTTATGCGGCGAAGTACTCGCGAAAGATTAATGGGCGGCGCCGGTATCGCTTGACCGGGGCCGCGCAGGGGCGTAATCGCAGAGTGATCATGAATGCACCCATCTCGATAACCATGCGCCGGACGTTGCGGACGACGGTTACCCAATCAGGACACAGGGGGCGCTGAAACGTCCGCTTTTGGGACGCGGAACGGGAACGGGCCACCCCCCGTCCGGCACTCTGGGTGACCAAGGTCACGTAGACGCTTTTCGGTGAATGGCCCGCTTGCTTTAGCCCGGTGGTTTTCCCTCAGCCGAAGCTCAAATTCCCGTGATCAAGGTCCGCAGGAACGGCACGTCGACCTCTTCGAGGGAGCGCACGACGACCCGGCCCGGGGAGGGGGAGATCGGGGCGACGGAGGGCACCGCGACGACCCGGCAGCCCGCCGCCTCGGCGGCCGCCACACCGGTCGCGGTGTCCTCGATGACGGCGCAGAGCCCGGGGTCGGCACCGACGCCCTGCGCGGCCGTCAGGTACGGCTCGGGGTGCGGCTTGGTGCGGACGACCTCGTCGCCGGCGACGGTCAGCGTGAAGCGGTCGCGGCCGAGCGAGGCGAGGACCCGGTCGATGATCCTCCGGTGCGAGGCGGAGACCAGGGCGGTCGGGATGGAGTACCGCGCCAGCTCGGCGAGCAGCCGCTCCGCCCCCGGCATGAGGGGGACGCCCCGCTCGATGCGCTGTTCGAACTTCTCGTTGAGCAGGACGGTCAGCTCTTCGAGGGTGATGTCGGCGCCGGTGGACTCGATGAGGTAGCCCGCGCTGCGGGTCATCGGGCCGCCGACCACGACGTCCCGCCAGGCCTCGTCCAGCCGGTGCCCGAGGTCGGCGAAGACCTCGACCTCCGCGTCCCACCAGAACCCCTCCGTGTCGACGAGGGTCCCGTCCATGTCGAGGAAGACCGCCTGCAGGGCGGAGCTGCCGTTCGTGCGGAACAGGGACGCGGGGACCGTACTGGTCATCCGGCACACCTCCATGGAGGGACGAGAAGGCCGGCCCCCTCCCCGGTACGGGGAGGAAGACCGGCCTGCACTGGACCGACAAGTGTACGTCGCGATCACCGCGAAAGCGCGGATTTGTGTCGCGCCGTCACCGCGCGGTCACCGAGCGTTGAAGTACTTCGCCTCCGGGTGGTGGATGACGATGGCGTCGGTGGACTGCTCGGGGTGGAGCTGGAACTCCTCGGAGAGGTGGACGCCGATCCGTTCCGGCCGCAGCAGTTCCGCGATCTTCGCGCGGTCCTCCAGGTCGGGGCAGGCGCCGTAGCCCAGCGAGAAGCGCGCACCGCGGTACTTGAGGTCGAACATGTCCTCGACGCTGTCGGGGTCCTCCCCGCCGAAGCCGAGCTCGGCGCGGACGCGGGCGTGCCAGTACTCGGCGAGGGCCTCGGCGAGCTGGACGGACAGGCCGTGCAGCTCCAGGTAGTCGCGGTAGGAGTCGGACTCGAAGAGCTTGGCCGTGGCCTCGCCGATCTTCGAGCCGACGGTGACGACCTGGAGGCCGACGACGTCGGTCTCGCCGGACTCCTCCGGGCGGAAGAAGTCCGCCAGGCACAGCCGGCGGCCCCGGCGCTGGCGCGGGAAGGAGAACCGGGTCCGCTCGTTGCCCGCCTCGTCCAGGATGATCAGGTCGTCGCCCTTGGAGACGCAGGGGAAGTAGCCGTGCACGACGGCCGCCTCCAGGAGGTTCTCGGTGTGCAGGCGCTCCAGCCAGCCGCGCAGCCGGGGCCGGCCCTCGGTCTCGACGAGCTCCTCGTACGCCGGTCCGTCGCCGGCCCGGTTCTGCTTCAGTCCCCACTGGCCCTTGAAGAGGGCGCCCTCGTCCAGCCAGGACGCGTAGTCCTTCAGCGGGATGCCCTTGACGACGCGGGTGCCCCAGAACGGCGGGGCCGGCACCGGGTTGTCGGTGGCCACGTCGGAACGGCCGCCGGGCTCCGGCTCCTCGACCTGGAGGGCGGCGGTGCCGGCGCCCTTGGCCACCCGGCGCTGCTTCAGCTCGGGGAGCACGGCTCCCGGGACGCCGCGCTTGACGCCG
>NZ_JAINVG010000060.1 GCF_020400725.1 Streptomyces sp. NK15101
GCCGCCCCCCCCGGGCCCCCCCGGCCGCCCGCCCCCCCCGCCCCGGCCCCCCCGGCCCCCCCCGCGCCCACGCCCAGCGGGGGCGGCTCCCCCCCGGGCCCCCCCGGGCCCCCTCCGCCCCCCGCCGCGCCCACCACCCCCGGTGAGGTCACCACGGCCCCCGCCCCCGCCCCGTCCGCCACCCCGGAGGGTGATCTCGCGGCGACCGGTTCGGCCATCGGGCCCGGCGCGATCGGCGCAGCCGTGGCCGCCGTCGCCGTCGGCGGCGGCTTCCTGGCCTTTGCGAAGCGCCGCCGCCGCGCTTCCTGAGGGCCTCCGGGCCGGTGACGTGTCTCGGCCATCTCCACGGCGAAGTCCCGACGGGGTGCTGACGTCACATCAAGGATGTGGCTAACATCACGCCAACGCCGGCAGTGCAGCCGGGCCGTTGAGGAGGTGCGTGTGCGGTCTGCCCGGAATTCACGTGGTGGGAAAGTGGGCGTCTGCGGAATCCGCACCTCCTGGAACACCGTCGGAGACGGCGAGTTCTTCTGCGAGGAGTGCGGGGGCGACCGCAACTACCGGCGGCGCACCGGCCGCCGCAGGTTCGCCGTCCTGGGCGTCCCCGTCCTGCCCCGGGGCTGTACCGGCCCCGTCGTCGAGTGCGCGGCCTGTCACACGCACTTCGGCACGGAGGTGCTCGACCACCCGACGACGAGCCGCTTCTCCGCGATGCTGCGGGACGCCGTGCACACCGTCGCCCTCGCCGTCCTCGCGGCCGGCGGGACCGACTCCCGCGAGGTCCTGGACCGGGCCGTCACCGCCGTCCGGTCCGCCGGCTTCGACGAGTGCACGGCCGTCCAGCTCGTCGACCTCGTCGAGGCACTGGAGGCCGACACCGGACGCTTCATGCCCGAGGTGAACCCCGAGGGGGCGCTCCTGTCGATCGAGCTCCACGAGGCCCTGGAGCCGCTCACCCCGCACCTCGCGCCCGCCGGCCGGGAGGCGATCCTGCTCCAGGCCGCCCGGATCGCCCTCGCGGACGGGGCGTACACCCCCGCCGAGACGGAGGTCCTCGGGACCGTCGGCAACGCCCTCGCGCTCGCCCCCGAGGACACCGTCCGCCTCCTCGACTCGGCCCGGACCGTCTCCTAGGGCTTCCCGGAGCCTCCCGGACCTCAGGGGACGATGTTCTGGTTCAGCCGGAACACGTTGTCGGGGTCGTACCCGCGCTTGACCGCACGCAGCCGGTCGTAGTTCTGGCGGTAGTTCACCCGCACCCGGTCCTGGTCGTCGGTGTCCATGAAGTTCACGTAACCGCCCTCCTGGGTGTGCGGGCGCAGCGCCCTGTCGTAGGCGCGGGTCCAGGCGATGTTCCGCTCCGAGTCCCCCGGGTCGGCCCACGTGCCGCCGAAGGAGTGCGAGAAGGCGGCGTCCCGGTAGGCGAACGCGGTCTCCTCCGGTCCCACCTCGTGGCAGGCGCCGTCGATCGGGAAGATCGCCGTGTCCGACTCCATCGACGGCATCGTCGCACCGAACTCCATGTGGGCCGCGATCGCCCCGTCCGACAGTTCGCGGCTGAAGTTGCCCTTCCAGTAGTGGTAGAGCCCGGGCGGCAGCTGCTCGTCGAAGAGGGTGTTGATCACCGGGTACGGCATCCGGTCCATGAACCGGCCGATGACCGGCCCCAGCCCGTCCAGGCGGGCGAGGACCTTCTCGTCCTCCGCCGGCGAGCCGCTGAAGCAGGTGAACGCGACGCAGACCGGGCGCCCGTGCCACCGCTCCGGCAGGAACGGCTCCTCCGGGCCCAGCGACAGGACGAGGATCACGTTCAGCTCGACCGGCGCGGCGGCGTTCAGCTCCCGCCAGGCGCGGGCCACGTCCCCGTCGAGCGGATAGCAGGTGATGCCGCCGAAGACCACGTCGACGGGGTGCAGCCGGTACGCGAGCGAGGTGACGACACCGAAGTTCCCGCCGCCGCCGCGCAGCGCCCAGAACAGGTCGGGGTTCCGGTCCCGGTCGCAGGAGACGAGCGTGCCCTCGGCGGTCACCACGTCCGCCGCGATCAGGTTGTCGCAGCTCAGGCCGCAGCGCCGGGCCAGGTGCCCCATGCCGCCGCCGAGCGTCAGGCCGCCGAGGCCGGTCGTGGAGATCACTCCGCCGGTGGTGGCGAGCCCGAAGGCGTGGGTCGCGTGGTTGAAGTCGCCCCAGGTGGCGCCGCCCTCGGCCCGCGCCGTACGGGCCTCCGGGTCGACCCGGACGCCGCGCATCCGGGACAGGTCGACGACGAGACCGTCGTCGACGGTGCCGAAGCCGGCGACGGAGTGGGAGCCGCCGCGCACGGCCAGCGGGAGCTCGTGCTCCCGGGCGTACAGCACCGCCGCGATCACGTCGCCGGCGTCCACGGCGTGCACGACGACGGCCGGGTGGCGGTCGTGCAGGGCGTTGTAGACCCGGCGGGAGACGTCGTACGACGGGTCGCCACGGGTCACGACGGTGCCGCGCACGGCACCGCGGAGCGTGTCCAGGGGGTGGGTCGTGGTGGTCATGCTCCCGGTGTAGCCCGCCGTCCCCGGGACGCGCATCGCCGGAACGGCCCATGGGCGGGGCGGGACGGGATGGGCGATTCGACCCACGCCCCCGTACGGCCGCGCGCCCCCGGGAACGGCACCCCCGCCGCACGAGCGCCGCGCCCTGCTGGGCGGCGCCCCGGCCCACCCGCCGTGTGGGCACCGCGCCCGGCGGGGCGGCGCCCCGATCCCCCCGCCCGTGTGGGCACCCGTCCCGCTGGGCGGGACGGGTGGGCACACGGGACGGCGCCCATAGCGGCGCCTCCGCGTCCCGCGCCTGGACCCGCACCACGAGTGCGCCGTACCTGCCGGTGCGGGTTCAGGCTCGGGAGCCTCGGGCGCCGGCAAGGGCGCCGTCCGTTGTGCCCACCCGTTCCGCCCCAGCGGAACGATTGCCCACAACGGGGTGCGGGGTGGGCGTCGGCCCGGCAGAGCGACTGCCCACAACGGGGGTGAGGGGGTGGCCGTCAGGTCAGGTCGTGGGCGTAGGCGTAGGCCGTGGCCGCCGCCCGGGACCCGACCCCCAGCTTCGCGAAGATGTTGTTCAGGTGCCGGGCCACCGTGTGCTCACTGATCACCAGCGCCCGCGCTATGTCCCTGTTCGTCCCGCCCGAGGCGACGAGCCGCAGCACCTCCGCCTCCCGCGCGGTCAGCCCGCCCGGCAGCCGCCGCCGCGTCCCGCGGGTCAGCAGTGCCGCCGCCCGCCGGGTGTCCGGCGCGGCCCCCAGCCGTTCGAACACCGCCCGCGCCGCGCCCAGCTCCAGACGGGCCGCCTCCTCGTCGCCCACCGTCCGGTCGGCCGCCGCGAGCAGCATCCGCACCTGCGCCGCCTCGTACGGCACCCGCAGCTCCAGCCAGCCGGCGAGCGCCCGGCGCAGCAGCCGCAGCGCGGGCTCCGGCCGGGCCTCCGCCAGGGCCACCGCGCCCCGCGCCGTGTCGGCCATCGCCCGGAGCAGCGGTACGTCCCCGGCCAGTACCTCCAGCTCCGCCGCCGCGCCCGCCGCCCCCGGCACGTCCCGGACGGCGAGGGCCACCTCGGTACGGGCGGCGAGCAGCCGGGCCCGGCCGAGGAGGTCGTGGCGGGGGTCGCTCTGGCAGGCCAGCGCCAGGCCGACGCCGGCCACCGCGGCCTCGGCCCGGCCCTGGGCGAGGCGCAGCAGCGCGAGGCCCGGCTGCGGGATCCGGCCCAGCGCGTGGGCGTGCGCGTACGAGACGGCGGCCTCCTCCAGACGGCCCTGGCGCCGCTGGACGTCCCCGGCCGCGTAGTACGCGGCGGCCGCCGCCTCCAGGCAGTCCACCGGCACCTCCCGGCACGCCTGCCGGGCCTCCGCCTCGGCGAGCGCCCACGCCCCGAGGAGGTCGAGCACCTCAACCCGGTGCGCCCGGCACACGCCCCGGAAGGGGTTGTCGCCGGAGGGCGTGACACCGAGCGGCGGCGTCCCCTCGTCGCGGCGGCCCGTCCACGGCGGGGCGCACCACTCCATCGCCGCGTTCGTCCATTCCACGGCACGGGCGAAGTCCGCGGACTCCATGCACTGGGTGATGGCCAGGCAGTACAGGAAGCCCGTGAACGTGCCGCTCAGTTCGCCCGCCGTCACCGCGCACATCGCGTCGTCCAGGTGGGCCAGGGCCTCGGTGCGGCGGCCCTGGGCGAGGAGGGCCGCGGCGGTGGCCTGGCGGGCGAGGGCCAGCAGGTCGGGGCTTTCGGCACGGAGGGCGAGGCGGGTCATGCGGCCGGTCGCCGCGAGGGCCGCCGCGTGGTCGCCGCGCGCGGTGGCCTCCTCGGCGTCCGTCCAGGCGAGGAAGCAGTGCTCGGGGCAGGCCGGCAGGCCCTCCAGGTGGTGCCGGGCGCGGTGCAGCCAGCCGGCGGCGGCCGCGGGCCGCCCGAGTGCCGCGTACTCGTAGTGGAGCCACCACGCGGCGAGGCCGGCGCCCCTGTGGTCATGGGCCGCGACGTACGCGGCGTGCGTCCGCAGCCGGGCGGCGACGGACTCGTCGACGTGTCCGGACCACCAGGCCGCGTCGGAGAGGACGTCGAGGTCCTCGGCGGTCAGGGCGCGCGTGGGGTGCCGGTCGGCCTCGCGCAGCAGCGCGTACGCCTCGGCCCAGGACTCCCGGGCCGCCGCTGACCGCGCCCGCTCGACGGCGGGGGCCTGTTCGAGGGGGACGGCCATCGCCGCTCACTTCCCTTCCGGACCCTTCCAGAATATGAGCGGGTACGCCCCCGGGCCCGTCGGCCGGAGACCCGGGGAAAGGGCCGGGCCCCCACCGGTACGCGACCGGTGGGGGCCCGGAGACCGGAGCGGGTCCGTCAGCCGAGGTCGACGCCGGACGCGCGGAGCATGTCCTCGCGCTCGACGATCTTCACGCGCTCACGGCCCTGTGCCTCGCCGAGGGCCTTCTCGGCGGCGTCCAGGGCGTACCAGCCCTCCCAGGTGGTGTACGTGACGCCCTTGTCCTCCAGGAAGGACACGACCGCGTCCTCCTCCGGGGTCTCCGGCGTGAGCAGGCGCCCGTTCGCGAAGTCGTCCAGGAGGTTCGCGACGGTCTCGTTGGCGTCGCCCTTGGTGTGGCCGATGAGGCCGACGGGGCCGCGCCGGATCCAGCCGGTGCAGTAGGTGGAGGCCATGTGCGCGCCGGTCTCCTCGATGACGCGGCCGCCCTCGTCCGGGATGGTGCCGGAGACGGCGTCCCAGGGGATCTTGGGCAGCTCGTCGGAGAGGTAGCCGACGGCGCGGTACACGGCCTGGACGTCCCAGTCCGTGGTGGTGCCGGTGCCCTTGACGTTGCCGGTGCCGTCGAGCTCGGTGCGCTCGGTGCGCAGGCCGACGACCCGGCCGTCCTCGCCGAGGATCTCGACGGGGGACTCGAAGAAGTGCAGGAAGAGCTTGTGCGGGCGGTCGCCGACGTCGCGGATCGCCCAGTTCTCCAGGGTCTTGGCGACCATGTCGGTCTGCTTGTTCTTGCGGCGCTCGGCGATCGAGCCCTCGTCGTAGTCGATGTCCTCGGGGTTGACGATGACCTCGATGTTCGGCGAGTGGTCGAGCTCGCGCAGCTCCATGGGGCTGAACTTGGCCTGCGCCGGGCCGCGGCGGCCGAAGACGTGGATCTCGACGGCCTTGTTGGCCTTGAGGCCGTCGTAGACGTTCGCCGAGATCTCGGTCGGCAGGAGCTCGTCCGCCGTCTTGGCGAGGATGCGGGCGATGTCGAGCGCCACGTTGCCGACACCGAGGACGGCGACCTTCTCGGCCTCCAGCGGCCAGGTGCGCGGCACGTCCGGGTGGCCGTCGTACCAGGAGGCGAAGTCGGCGGCGCCGTACGAGCCGCCCAGCTCGACGCCGGGGATCTTCAGCTCGCGGTCGAACATGGCGCCGGTAGAGAAGACCACCGCGTCGTAGAAGGAGCGCAGGTCGTCGAGGTGGACGTCGGTGCCGTAGTTCACGTTGCCGAAGAGGCGGACCTGCGGCTTGTCGAGGACCTGGTGGAGGGCGGTGATGATGCCCTTGATGCGGGGGTGGTCGGGGGCGACGCCGTAGCGGATCAGGCCGAAGGGCGCGGGCATCCGCTCGAAGAGGTCGATCGACACGCCCGGCTCGGCGGCGGCCTCGGACTTCAGCAGCGCATCGGCGGCGTAGATTCCGGCGGGGCCGGCGCCGACGATCGCGACCCGGAGGGGGCGGGGCATGACGGGGTTTCCCTTCGCAAGCGACGTGGCGGCGAGGCCGCCGACACTTAGGACACCCTAAATAACTCGTCGCGCGGAGGAGTACCCGCCCCCGGTCTATGGCCTCATAAGGTGAACTTATGACTTCCATAAGCAGGCCTAGGCGGTTCCGGTGATCGCCTCGGGGTCGACGAACGCGACGACGGTCAGGGCGATCAGGGCGGCGAAGCCGATCAGCGCGAAGAGGGCGAAGAACAGTCCGAGCGCGAGCTCCCCGCGCCGGAAGAGGGCGGTCCTCGGCAGGACGACATCCCCCGGGTCGGCGGGGTCGTAGCTGACCTTGACGGCGATGCCGCCCGCCCAGGTGAACACGTGGCGGATCAGGCCCGCCGGGTCCGTGTAGAGGTACATCCCCGGCCTGTCCGGGACCTCGGCGGCGAAGGCCGTGATGCCGTGCCGGATCAGGCGCCACTCGCGGTACCAGTTGGCCAGCGCGTTCGCGCCGATGGCGAGGGCGGCCGTCAGGACGAGGCCCGCGGGTATGAGGGCGGCCATGGCGGCCGGCACCCCGGCGACGGCGACGAGCACGGACGTGACGACGATCAGGCCGAGGGCGCCGGCCGACAGCCACATGATGCGCCGCAGTTTCCTCGTCCGTCTGCTCAGCGGCAGCGTGCGCGTCTCGACGAGCATGGTCCCGTCGGCCGTGGTGTCCCGGCCCGCCACCCCGGGGAGGGCGGCGTTCACGGTGTCGGCGAACATGGCGGCCGCCGCCGCGCTCGCCCCGGCGACCCGGTGCGCATAGCGCGTGGCCCCCGCGGGGGCCGTCAGCTCGACGGTGACCGACCGCCCTTCGGCCCGTATCCGCTCGATCGCCGCCAGCGGGATGCGCGCCTCCTCGTGCGGGGTGCTCAGGAGCACGGCGTCGCCGTCGAGCCGGAGGGAGGTCTTCCTGGCGCCCTCGACGACGGGTGTGGACGGGGTGATCGACATGACGGAGATCGTAGGGTCCGGTCACGCGCCGCAGAAGCCCTCCGGGGCCGCGGGTTCAGTGCCGGAGGGCGTCCATGACCAGCCACCCGATCCCGTAGAGGCCGCCGCCCGCCGCCCCGCAGCCGACGAGGGTCATCAGCGCCATCATGCAGCGCACGTACAGGCCCTCGCGGTGGACGGCCGTCTTCGGGTCCCGCGGGTCGTAGGACACCTCGACCGATGCCCCGCCCACGTTGTGGTCGTAGGTGTGGGAGGCGCCCCTGGTGTCGGTGTAGCGGTAGACCCGGGTCCTGTTCGTGTGGTGCGAGAACTCCGCGACCACCGTGATGCCGTGCCTCGGCAGGTGCCACATCCGGTACAGGCCCCGGCCCATGACGTGCACCAGGAGGACACCGACGGCGACGACCAGGAGCGCCGGCCAGAACAGACCCGCGCTTCGGGCCCCGCCGGCCGCCCCGAGGAACACGTCCAGGGCGAGCACCGGCACGGCGGCGCCGATCGCGAGCGGCCACCGCCGAGGAGCGGCCGCCTCGACCGCGCGGGTCGTGACGAGTTCCGCGCCGTCGTACGCCTCCTCCTCCGGCAGCGCGTCGTTCACGGAGTCCGCGAACGCGGTCGCCGCGGCCTCGCTCACGTCCTCGACCCGGTAGACGACCGGCTCGGCCCCGTTCGGGGCGGTCAGCTCGACCTCGACGGTCCGCCCCCGCGCGTGCACCACCGCGATCGCCGCCAGGGGTATGTGGTGCCCCTTGTCAGGGAGCCCGAGCGTGACGGCCCCTCCCGCGAAGCGGAGCACGGCGGAGCCGCTGCCCCGCAGTACGAGGGAGGGGGACGTCGTCATCTCGCCACGCCGGCGACGAAGGCGGCCCAGGCGGCGGCCGGCACGATCAGGACGGGCCCGTCGGCGACCTTGCTGTCCCGGACCGGCACGATCCCGGTGAAGTCGTACGAGACCTCGACGCAGTTGCCGCCCTCGCCGTTGCTGTAGGAGCTCTTGAACCAGCGGGCGTTGCTCAGGTCGTACTCGCGCATCGTCTGAAGTCCTCCGCCGCCGATTCGATCAGGGCCTGGGACGCCTCCGGCGACAAGGCGGCGACCCTGAGCAGATCGTAGGCGCGCTGTGCACGCTTCACCACTGCCGGATCGTCCAGGAGCGTTCCCGAAAACGAGGTCTCCGTATAGGCCGTTGGCGGCTGGTCATCGAACTCCATGAGCCGGAGTGAGCCGTCCATGGAGGCGTGTGCTCCCGCCGCGCGGGGCACGACGGTCACCAGCACCCACCGCTGCCGGATCAGCGTCGCGATGTGCCCCAGTTGCTCGGCCATGACCAAGGGGCCGCCGACCGGGATGCGGATCGCGTTCTCGTGCAAGGTCACCCAATACTCGGGCCTTGTAGCGTCCGCGAGGATTCTCGCCCGCTCGATTCGCGAGGTGACCTTCTCCTCGACGTACTCTTCCGTGGCGAACGGGTTGGCCGCCAGCGTGACCGCCCTCGCGTACGCATCCGTCTGGAGCAGACCCGGCACCACCAGCGGCGCGAACTCGCACAGCTTCGTCGCCACCCCCTCCAGCTCCGCCACCGCGCTGAAATAAGACGCGTACGGCGACTTGTCGATGAGCTTGCGCCACGTGCGTTCGAAAATACCGCCGGTTTGTAGGACTTCGTCGATTCGCCGCGCCACATCCAGCTGAGGCTTTCGGATTCCCTGCTCGAACAGGCCGATGTACGCCCCGGATACGAACACCCGTCTGCCCAGTTCGCCCTGCGAGAACCCCGCCGCCTCCCGGCGTTCCTTCAGGAGCTCGCCGAAGAACTCCCACGCGTCCTGCTGCTTGCTTCTGGCCATGGATTAACTTCCCAACCCTACGCTGCAGTTGTACGACCTGCGCGTCTGCCGATTCTACGGATCTGCCCCCACTCTGGAGAGGCGAAGCGGGAAATGGATTCGGAAAGGCATACGTTGGTGAAGGAAGACATCATGAAGACGACCACGGGGGCACTCGGAACCGCACAGGAGGCAGTGGCGGAATTGCGCGAGGCCCTCGCGAGGGCGGGAATCACGCTCCCCTCGCTCGGGCTCGACGTCGTCACCCTCGCCGCCGAGCCCCCGCGGCCGCTCGTGGAATTGGGATGCTGCACGGTGGAAACGGCCCGGCTCCTCGCCGCCGCCGTACTGCCGAGGGAGGAGAGTCGCTCATGACGCTGCCCATCGGGTCGTACGTCGTCGAGATCCGCACCGGACGGGTCGGGAGGCTCATGGGGCGCGAGGGCCCTTATGTCCAGATCCGCCCGCTGGGCGGCGGGCGGGAGTGGGACGTGGAGCCGGAGGGGGTGCGGGAGGCCACCTCGGCGGAGCGGCTGAGGGCGGCCACGGCGCACGTCAACGCCCGCAGCCGCGGCGAGGTCTCCTGAGGGTCCCGCCCCGGGGCTTCCCGCCCCGGGACCCCGCCCTCCGGCTCCTGCGCCCGCTCGGGTGAACGCCGTCCGGCGGGCCGTTGGTCCATCCGCCGCGCCCGCGCTGCACGCGCCTCGCCGCACCGGTTACGTGGTTGCCGCGAACCAGTTCGCGTTCGTCGACCACGAAAGGAGACGAGGTGTTCGGCATGGTGGGACGAGGCCGGGTCGCGAGACCGGCGTACCGGCTGGCGGCGGTGTCCGCGGCGACGGGGGCATTGCTCGCGGGGGGACTCACGGGGGCGGAGGCGGCGGAACCGGAGGGGCGGTACATCGTCGTCCTCGACGACTCGGCACGCGGCCGGGCCGACTCGGTCGAGCGGGCGCACGGCCGGGACCACGGGGTGCGGGTGGGCCTCCGGTACCGGCACGCGCTGGTCGGGTACTCGGCGGTGGTGCCGGAGTCCCAGGTGGCCGCGCTGCGGGCGGACCCGAACGTGAAGGCGGTCGCCCCCGACCGGCCCGTGCACGCCACCCAGCAGGTGCTGCCGACCGGCGTGGACCGGATCCAGGGCGACGCGAGCAGCGCACTCGCCGGGAACGGGACGGGTGCCGTCGACACGGCGGTCGCGATCCTCGACACCGGCATCGACGAGCGGCACCGCGATCTCAACGTGGTCGGCGGGTTCAACTGCATGGACACCTCGCGGCCCAACGCGTGGCGGGACAACAACGGCCACGGCACCCATGTGGCCGGCACGGTCGCCGCCCGGGACAACGGCGACGACGTCGTCGGGGTCGTGCCCGGCGCCCGGCTGTACGCGGTGAAGGTGCTCGGCGCCAGCGGCGGCGGATTCACCTCCACCATCGTCTGCGGGCTCGACTGGCTGGCGCAGAACGCCGCCACGCTCGGCATCAAGGTCGCGAACATGAGCCTCGGCGGCGAGGGCACCGACGACGGCAACTGCGGGTTCACCAACCAGGACCCCGAGCACCAGGCGATCTGCCGTGTGGTGAACGACGCCGGAGTCACGGTCGTGGCCGCGGCCGGCAACGAGACCGACGACCTCGCGAACCACACCCCCGCGGCCTTCGACGAGGTCCTCGCGGTGACCGCGATGGCCGACTTCGACGGGCAGTCCGGCGGCGGCGCCGCCGCGAGCTGCCGGACGGGGAACCAGGACGACACCGCCGCGAACTTCTCCAACTTCGCCGTGACCGTCGCGGACGCCGCCCACACCATCGCCGGTCCGGGCGTGTGCATCCGGTCCACGCGCAGGAGCACGGGCACGGTGGTCTACTCCGGCACCTCCATGGCTTCCCCGCACGTGGCCGGCACGGCCGCGCTGTGCCTCGCCACCGGGCAGTGCTCGGACCCGTCCCCGGCCGCCGTGGCCGCCCAGCTCCGTGCCGACGCCGCGGCCCAGTCCGCCTCGTACGGCTTCGCGGGCGACCCGAACGCTCCCGTCACCGGGCGCTACTACGGGCACCTCGTCCACGCCGGCGGTTATTGAGCCGCACCCCCCACGACGGAGCCCCGGGTACCGGCCCGGGGCTCCGTCGGCGTGCGCGAGAATGGAGGCATGAGTCTGTTCCGCGACGACGGCATCGTGCTGCGCACCCAGAAGCTGGGCGAAGCGGACCGCATCATCACGATCCTCACGCGCGGTCACGGCCGCGTACGCGCCGTCGCGCGCGGCGTACGCCGGACGAAGTCGAAGTTCGGGGCGCGCCTCGAACCCTTCTCGCACGTGGACGTGCAGTTCTTCGCCCGGGGGAGTGAGCTGGTCGGGCGCGGCCTGCCGCTGTGCACGCAGAGCGAGACCATCGCCGCGTACGGCGGCGGGATCGTCACCGACTACGCCCGGTACACCGCCGGCACGGCCATGCTGGAGACGGCGGAGCGGTTCACCGACCACGAGGGCGAGCCCGCCGTGCAGCAGTACCTGCTGCTCGTCGGCGGCCTGCGGACGCTCGCCCGGGGCGAGCACGCGCCGCACCTCATCCTGGACGCCTTCCTGCTCCGCTCCCTCGCCGTGAACGGCTACGCGCCCAGTTTCGAGGACTGTGCGAAATGCGGACTCCCCGGGCCGAACCGGTTCTTTTCGGTCGCGGCGGGCGGGGTCATATGCGGCGACTGCCGGGTGCCCGGAAGCGTCGTACCCTCTGCGGAGGCCATCGGCCTGCTCAGCGCGCTGCTCACCGGCGACTGGGCGACGGCGGACGCGTGCGAGCCGCGTCACGTCAGGGAGGGCAGCGGACTCGTGTCCGCCTATCTGCACTGGCACCTGGAGCGCGGCCTGCGCTCCCTGCGGTACGTAGAGAAAAGCTAGGAGAGACCACTCATGGCCATCGCACGACTCCTCGGGCGCCAGCGTCGGGAGTACAGGACCCCCGAGCCGCACCCGTCCGGCGCACGCCCGCCGAAGCTCCAGACCGAGCTGGTGCCGGAGCACGTCGCGATCGTCATGGACGGCAACGGCCGCTGGGCCAAGGAGCGCGGCCTGCCGCGCACCGAGGGGCACAAGGTCGGCGCCGAGCAGGTGCTCGACGTGCTCCAGGGCGCGATCGAGATGGGCGTGGGGGCGATCTCGCTGTACGCCTTCTCCACCGAGAACTGGAAGCGCTCGCCCGAGGAGGTGCGCTTCCTGATGAACTTCAACCGCGACTTCATCCGCAAGACCCGTGACCAGCTCGACGAGCTCGGCATCCGCGTGCGCTGGGTCGGCCGGATGCCCAAGCTGTGGAAGTCGGTCGCCAAGGAGCTCCAGGTCGCGCAGGAGCAGACCAAGGACAACACGAAGCTCACGCTGTACTTCTGCATGAACTACGGCGGCCGCGCCGAGCTCACGGACGCGGCGCAGGCGCTGGCCGAGGACGTGAAGGCGGGCCGCCTCGACCCGGCGAAGATCACCGAGAAGACCATCCAGAAGTACCTGTACTACCCGGACATGCCGGACGTCGACCTGTTCCTGCGGCCCAGCGGCGAGCAGCGCACCTCCAACTACCTGATCTGGCAGAGCGCGTACGCCGAGATGGTCTTCCAGGACGTGCTGTGGCCCGACTTCGACCGCCGCGACCTGTGGCGCGCCTGCGTCGAGTACGCCCAGCGCGACCGTCGCTTCGGAGGCGTCGACCCGGCCGACCTCGCCGTCCTCGACAAGGCCTGAGCCGGCCGTGGGGGAGGGGGTGGAGCTCGTCTACTCGGCCGAGTTCGCCGAGGTGAAGGAAGCGGTACGGGTGCGGCTGCGGGCCACGGTCTGGTGGCGACTGCTGCGCTGGGCGGCCTGGGCGGCCGGAGCGCTGGCCTTCGCTGCGGCGGGGCTCGTGCTGTTCCTGCCGGGCGACCCGGAACCGGCGGCCGCCGCCAAGATGATCGTCCTCGGACTGGTGGCCGCGGGCGCCGCCGAGCTGGTGCCCTGGACGACGGCCTACAGCCTCTTCCGGCTGATCGGCTCCCAGGGCGAGGCCCGGGCCGTCGTGGACGAGGAGGGGGGCCGCTGGACCACCCGGGACACCGACATGGTGATCCGGTGGGCGATGCTGCCCCGGTACGTGGAGACGCCCCGGATGTTCGTGCTCCTCACGGCCAAGCAGTCGGGCACGGGCTTCGCCTACCTGCCCAAGCGCGGCCTCGCCGACCCCGCCGACGCCGACCGGCTCCGGGCGCTCCTGGACCGGAGCACCGTCCGGGCCTGAGCCCCACGCGAAGGGGCCCGCACCGGATCGATCCGGTGCGGGCCCCTTCGCGTATCAGGTCACTTCTCCGCGCAGTCCGCGCACGTGCCGAAGATCTCGACCGTGTGCGCCACGTTCACGAAGCCGTGCTCCGACGCGATCGCCTCGGCCCACTGCTCCACCATCGGGCCCTCCACCTCCACGGCCTTGCCGCAGAGGCGGCAGACCAGATGGTGGTGGTGGTCGCCGGTCGAGCAGCGGCGGTAGACCGTCTCGCCGTCGCTGGTGCGCAGCGCGTCCACCTCGCCCGCGTCCGCGAGGGACTGGAGCGTGCGGTAGACGGTGGTGAGGCCGACGGAGTCGCCGCGGTGCTTGAGCATGTCGTGCAGCTCCTGGGCGCTGCGGAACTCGTCCACCTCGTTCAGTGCCGCCGACACGGCGGCCCGCTGCTTGGTCGAGCGGCCGCGTACGGGGGGTCCTGCCGTCGCCACGGGGGCCTCCTTGGATGCTTGTCTGCCCCCGACATTCTGCCAGCCCCCCGTACCCCGCGGATCAGTCGCGGATCAGACCTTCACGTCGTCCGTCGGCCGACGGGTGGCCGGAACGCAGCGGGTGTCGCAGTCCGCGGCGGCCCGGACCGCGGCCCTGGCCCGTCGCTTGGCGAGCGGAGCGGCGAGCAGGGTCAGGACGATGAAGACCCCGATCGCGTACAGGACGATCGTCGCGCCGGGCGGCACGTCCTGGTAGTACGAGGTGACGGTGCCCGCCAGGGTGACCGTGACGCCGGTCGCCACCGCGAGGACGAAGGTCGCGCGGAAGGACTTCGACAGCTGCTGGGCGGCCGCCACCGGCACCACCATGAGGGCGCTGACGAGCAGCAGGCCGACCACCCGCATGGCGACCGTGACGGTCACCGCGGCGGTGACCGCGATGAGCAGGTTCAGGGCGCGGACCGGCAGGCCGGTGACCCGGGCGAACTCCTCGTCCTGGCTGACGGCGAAGAGCTGCCGGCGCAGGCCCACCGTGACCAGGACCACGAAGGCGGCGAGGACGCCGATCGCGGTGATGTCCTCCGTCGAGACGGTGGAGAGCGAGCCGAAGAGGTACGAGCTGAGGTTGGCGTTGGAACCGGTCGGCGAGAGGTTGATCAGCAGGACGCCGCCGGCCATGCCGCCGTAGAAGAGCAGCGCGAGCGCGAGGTCGCCGCGGGTCTTGCCGTACGCCCGGATCAGTTCCATCGCGACCGAGCCCGCGACGGCGACGAGGGTGGCCATCCAGACCGGGCTGGAGTTGAGCAGGAAGCCGAGGCCGACGCCGGTCATGGCGACGTGGCCGATGCCGTCGCCCATCAGGGCCTGGCGGCGCTGCACGAGGTAGATGCCGACGGCGGGGGCGGTGATGCCGACGAGGACGGCGGCGAGCAGCGCCCGCTGCATGAAGGCGGGTTCGAGGAAGTCCATGATCAGGTCAGCAGTCCCGTGCGGAGCGGCTCGCCGGCCGCGTGCGGATGAACGTGGTCGTGGCCGGGCAGCGCGTGCTGGCCGAGGGCCTCGGGCGGCGGGCCGTCGTGGACGACGCAGCCGTCGCGCAGGACGACCGCGCGGTCGATCAGCGGCTCCAGGGGGCCCAGCTCGTGCAGGACGAGGAGCACCGAGGTGCCGCCGGCGACCTGCTCGCGCAGGGTCGCGGCGAGGATCTCCTGGCTGCCGAGGTCGACGCCCGCCATCGGCTCGTCCATGATCAGGAGTTCGGGCTCGGAGGCGAGCGCGCGGGCGATCAGGACCCGCTGGTGCTGGCCGCCGGAGAGCGCGGAGACGGAGTCCCCGGCGCGGTCGGCGAGACCGACCAGCTCCATCGCCCGGTGGACGGCGGCCTTGTCGGCCTTGGTCGGCAGGCCGAACCGGCGGCGGGCGAGGCGGCCGGAGGCGACGACCTCGCGGACGGTGGCCGGCACCCCGGCGGACGCGGTGGTGCGCTGCGGCACGTAGCCGACACGGGCCCAGTCGCGGAACCGCTTCCGCTCGGTGCCGAACAGCTCGATCGTGCCGCCGGTCAGCGGCACCTGGCCGATGACCGCGCGGACGGCGGTGGACTTGCCGGAGCCGTTGGCGCCGAGCAGGGCGACGACCTCGCCGCGGTGGACGGTGAGGTCGACGCCCCGGAGGACGGGGCGGGCGCCGAGGGTCGCCGTGGCTCCGCGGACGGAAATGACGGGCTCGTCGCTCACGAGTGCCTCCTGCTGTGCTGTGGTCACTTGGCGCCGAGGGCCTTCTTCAGCGCGGCGAGGTTGGACTGCATGACCTCGATGTAGTCATCGCCCTTGGACTGCTCCGTGATTCCCTCCAGCGGGTCGAGCACGTCGGTCTTCAGACCGGTGTCGCCGGCGAGGGTCTTCGCGGTCTTGTCGCTCGCGAGGGTCTCGAAGAAGACGGTGGAGACCTTGTCGTGCTCCGCGATGTCCTGGAGTTCCTTGATGCGGGCGGGGCTCGGCTCGGACTCGGGGTCGAGGCCGGAGATGCCCTCCTGCTCCAGGCCGTACCGCTCGGCGAGGTAGCCGAAGGCGGAGTGGGTGGTGATGAAGGTCTTGGTGGCGGTGTTCTTCAGGCCCGTCTCGAACTCGGTGTCCAGGTCGCCGAGCTTCTTCACCAGGGCTTCGGTGTTCTTCCGGTAGTCGGCGGCGTGGTCCGGGTCCGCCTTCTCCAGGGCGCTGCCGACGCCCTTGGCGACCTCGGCGTACTTCACGGGGTCGAGCCAGATGTGGGGGTCGGCGCCGGCCTCGCCCTCGTGGGTCTCGTGCCCTTCCTCGGAGCCGTGGTCGTGGCCGACCTCGGTGCCGTGCTCCTCCAGCTCGGTGAGGGTGCCGGCGTCGACGGTGTTCTTCACGCCGGCCTGGGCGATGGCCTCGTCGACGGCGGGCTGGATGCCCTTGAGGTAGAGGATGACGTCGGCCTCGCCGAGCTCGCCGATCTGCTTGGGCTTGAGCTCCAGGTCGTGGGGTTCGACGCCGGGCTTGGTGAGCGTGTTCACGGCGACGTGGCCGCCGCCTATCTGCTCGGCCAGGTACTGCACGGGGTAGAACGACGCGACCACGTCCAGCTTGCCGTCACTCCCCTTGTCCGCGGCGTCGGAGGTGCCGGAGCAGGCGGAGAGGGAGACGACGCCGAGCGCGACGGCTCCGGCGAGGGCGGTGGTGGGTATCAGACGGCGTACGTTCATGACACTCATTTTCAACAAAACTGGAAACGGTTGTCAATTGCCTTCGGTGTGCTCCCGGCCACCGGGGCCCGGGGCGGAACCGATTTGATTCAGGGGCCGCGGGCGCCGGTAACCTGTGGCATTCGCACTTCGTCGTCGTAATGAAGAGAGCACCGTGGCCGCCGACAAGATCGACACCATCGTCAGCCTGAGCAAGCGCCGTGGCTTCGTCTACCCGTGCAGCGAGATCTACGGCGGCCAGCGTGCCGCCTGGGACTACGGACCGCTGGGTGTCGAGCTGAAGGAGAACCTGAAGCGCCAGTGGTGGCGTTACATGGTCACCGCGCGCGAGGACGTCGTCGGCATCGACTCGTCCGTCATCCTGGCCACCGAGGTGTGGGAGGCGTCCGGTCACGTCGCGACCTTCACCGACCCGCTGACCGAGTGCACCTCCTGCCACAAGCGCTTCCGCGCCGACCACCTGGAGGAGGCGTACGAGGAGAAGCACGGCCGTCTCCCCGAGAGCCTCACCGACCTCAACTGCCCGAACTGCGGCAACAAGGGCACCTTCACCGAGCCCAAGCAGTTCTCCGGCCTGCTCTCCACGCACCTCGGCCCCACCCAGGACACCGGCTCCGTCGCGTACCTGCGTCCCGAGACGGCCCAGGGCATCTTCACCAACTTCGCCCAGGTGCAGACCACCTCGCGCAAGAAGCCCCCGTTCGGCATCGCGCAGATGGGCAAGTCCTTCCGGAACGAGATCACTCCGGGCAACTTCATCTTCCGCACGCGCGAGTTCGAGCAGATGGAGATGGAGTTCTTCGTCAAGCCGGGCGAGGACGAGCAGTGGCAGGAGTACTGGATGGAGCAGCGCTGGAACTGGTACACCGGTCTGGGTCTCCGTGAGGAGAACATGCGCTGGTACGAGCACCCGCAGGAGAAGCTCTCCCACTACTCGAAGCGCACCGCCGACATCGAGTACCGCTTCCAGTTCGGCGGCAGCGAGTGGGGCGAGCTCGAGGGCGTCGCCAACCGCACCGACTACGACCTGAGCGCCCACTCCAAGGCCTCCGGCGCCAACCTCACGTACCTGGACCAGGAGTCCAACGAGCGCTACACGCCGTACGTCATCGAGCCCGCCGCCGGTGTCGGCCGCGCGATGCTGGCCTTCCTGCTCGACGCGTACATCGAGGACGAGGCCCCGAACGCCAAGGGCGTCATGGAGAAGCGCACGGTGCTGCGCCTCGACCACCGCCTGGCCCCGGTCAAGGTCGCGGTCCTCCCGCTCTCCCGCAACGCGCAGCTCTCCCCGAAGGCCAAGGGCCTCGCGGCGGATCTGCGCCAGAACTGGAACATCGAGTTCGACGACGCCGGCGCCATCGGCCGCCGCTACCGCCGTCAGGACGAGATCGGCACCCCGTTCTGCGTCACCGTCGACTTCGACACCCTCGACGACAACGCGGTGACCGTGCGCGAGCGCGACACCATGAAGCAGGAGCGCGTCTCCCTCGACCAGATCCAGGGCTACCTGGGCAGCCGTCTGCTGGGCTGCTGAATCCGATCGCACACACGGGGAAGCCCCCGGTTCCGTCTCTCGGAACCGGGGGCTTTCCCGTCGGCGTCAGGCCGTCGCGGCCGCCGCTTCGGTCTCGGCCCGGCGTCGGGCCCCCTCCGCCGCGCGGCGCTTCCCGAACCAGGCCGTCCAGGCGCCGAGGGCACCGAGGACGCCGTAGATCATGAGCGGGCTGAGCGTGACCATGGTCCTGGTCGGCAGCGCGTACGCGAGGACGATGCGGACCAGCGCCTCCGCCACGTACGCCACGCCCCACACCAGCGTCATCGTGCGCATGGTGGAGCGGAAGCCCTCGAACTGCCACATGCCGTTCCACCAGGCCGTGCTCTCCGGGGTGCCGTCGGTCGCGAACTTGCGGCCGAAGTAGAACATCAGCGGGCGCGGGGCGAGCAGCGTCCCCAGGCAGAGCAGGCCGAACAGGCCCGTGACCGACGAGTCCTTGACCAGGAGCGCGCGGGCGGTGTGGGCGCCGACCAGCGACACCACGGCCGTGATCACCAGGAAGACCAGGGTGACCACGGCGAACTCGTCGATCTTGCGGCGCCAGGCGGCCATGATCGCGGTGTCGAGGACCGGCCACGCGCTGCTGAGGAGCAGGGCGGAGAACTCGGACCAGCCGTGGCCCTCCGTCAGCGTGTCGTACGTGACGATCGGCGCGACGACGTTGAGGCCGATGGTGAGGACCCAGCCGATCGCGGAGGCCCCGCCCGACCGGGCCGGCTTGGCGGGTGTGGACATGGTTCCCCCTGGTTTTTCACGGTCTCGCGGTCGCGGTGCGGGGGAACGCTAGTCATGTACCGGACAGGGAAGGGGAAACTCCACGCCAAATGATCTTCAAGGCGGGAGGTTCTTCAGGCGCGCAGTGCCCGCTGCACCAGGGACACGACCGCCGTGAACGCCTCCTCGACGTCCGGAGCCGACCAGTCGGCCGCGTGCGCCGGGTTGTGGAAGCGGTCCGTGGCGTGGAAGACCGCGCGCGCCGTGGCCGTGAAGTCCCGCTCCGGGGCCGCGAACACGCCCTCGCGGTGACCGTCCTCCAGGATGCGCGCGATCTGTCCGACCAGGTGCTCCTCGTGCCGGTCGACGACCGCGCTGTTCTCGCCGATCAGCACCTGGAAGGTGGCCATCAGCTCCGGATCGCCGCCCGCCTTCTTGCGCTTGAGCGAGAACAGGGCCGTGAGCCAGTCGGTCAGCCGCTCGTCCGCCGGACCCCCGGCCTCGACGTGCGGCCCGAGGGCCGTGATCGTCCGCTCCAGCCACCGCTCGGTGACCGCCTCGCGCAGCGCCGCCTTCGTGCGGAAGTGGCGGTAGACGCTGCCGTGGCTGACGCCGAGGACCCGGGCCACGTCGACGACGGTCGCCTTCCCCGGGCCGTAGCGCCGCAGCACCTCCTCGGTGGCTTCGAGGATGCGCTCTGCGGTCAGGGTCTCGGTGGCGGCCATGGAAATGACATTACCCGTCAGCGCTCGCTGTCCAGGTGGGCCATCTGGGCCGCCGGGTAGCGCTCGCCGGCCGCCGCGCCCGCCGGAACGGCCTCCTCGATCGCGGCCAGGTCGGCGGCTTCGAGCGTGACGTCCAGGGCGCCGAGCGCCTCCGTGAGGCGGTCCCGGCGGCGGGCGCCGACCAGGGGCACGATGTCGGCGCCGTGACGAGGTCCTTGGGCCAGTACCCAGGCGATCGCGATCTGCGCGACCGTGACGCCCTTGGCCTCGGCGACCGCGCGCAGCCGGTCCACCAGGTCCAGGTTCCGGCCGAGGTTCTCGCCCTGGAAGCGCGGGGACATCCCGCGGAAGTCACCGGGGCCGAGCTCCCGGTCCCGGGTGAAGTGGCCGCTGATCAGCCCCCGGGAGAGGACTCCGTACGCCGTGACGCCGATGCCCAGCTCGCGGGCGGTCGGGAGGATCTTCTCCTCGATGGAGCGGGAGATCAGGCTGTACTCGATCTGGAGGTCCGCGATCGGGGCGACGGCCGCCGCCCGGCGGAGGGTGTCCGCGCCGACCTCGGAGAGGCCGATGTGCCGGACGTGCCCCGCCTCGACCAGCTCGGCGATGGCGCCGACGGTCTCCTCGATCGGGACCTCCGGGTCGACGCGGGCGATCCGGTAGACGTCGATGTGGTCGGTGCCGAGGCGCTGCAGCGAGTACGCCGCGAAGTTCTTCACGGCGGCCGGGCGGCCGTCGTACCCGGTGAAGCCGCCCTCGACCGTGCGCAGGGCGCCGAACTTCACGCTGGTCAGCGCCTGCTCGCGGGCGGCGGCGGGCGCCGTCCGCAGCGCCTCGTTGATGAGCAGCTCGTTGTGGCCCATGCCGTAGAAGTCGCCCGTGTCGAGCAGGGTGATCCCGGCGTCCAGGGCGGCGTGGATCGTCGCGATCGACTCGGCGCGGTCGCTCTCGCCGTACAGCGCGGACATGCCCATGCAGCCGAGGCCGAGCGCGGAGACGGCGGGGCCGGTGGTGCCGAGCGGGCGGGTGGGGACGGAGGTCTTCGGTGTCGTGGTCATGGAACAACCATGGCATGAGCGATGACAGATTTCAATATCTGTCACTCCATCTCCCACTCCGCCGCTCACTTCACCGCACGGGGAAGGCGCAGGCCCAGCAGCAGCGTCAGCGCCACCACACCCAGCTGGACCAGGAGCGTCGTCCTCAGCGCCGCTCCCATCTCCGCGGGCGAGGAGGCCAGCGAGAGGAAGAGCGAACCCAGCGTCGCCACGCCCAGCGTCAGCGCCGACTGCTGCGTGGTCACCATCACCCCGCTGCCCACGCCCGCCCGCTCCGACGGCACCTCGGACAGCACCACCCGGAACAGCACCGGCAGCTGCAGCCCCTGACCGAGACCCGCCACCGCCATCCCCGGCACCAGGTCCCACACGGACAGCCCCTGCCAGTCGTGCCCCACCGACCACGCGATGGCGGCCACGCCGAGCCCCTGCAGCACGGCCCCCACCGGCACGACCCGGGTGCCCCAGCGCCGTACCAGCCGCGGCCCCGCCAGCGAGGCGCCGAAGAACGCGAGCGCCATCGGCACGAGCGCCATGCCCGAGGCCACCGCGCCCGTCCCCAGGCCCTGCTGGAGCGCCACCGCGACCACGAACATGAAGCCGCTGAAGCCCAGCGAGAGCGGCAGCACCACCAACAGTCCGCGCCGCAGCGGCACCAGGGCGAGCAGGCTCGGCGGGACCAGCGGCACGGCGCCCCGGCGGGCCGCCCGCCGCTCCACCCACCAGAAGGCCCCCGCCGCGAACGGGAACAGCGCGAGCGACACCCAGGTCCACAGCGGCCAGCCCGCCGCCCGGCCCTCCGTCAGCGGCGCGAGCAGGGCGAGCAGCGCCAGCGCCAGGAGCAGCGTGCCCGGCACGTCCACCGGAGCCGGGCGGTCCGACCGGGTCTCCGGCACGGTGCGGAGGGCGAGGAACAGGCCGGCCACCGCCACCGGCACGTTGACCAGGAACACCGCGCGCCAGCCGGAGCCCGCGATGTCCGCGGTCACGAGCACCCCGCCCAGGATCTGGCCGCCCGCCATCGCGAGACCGGCCGTCGCCCCGTACAGGCTCAGCGCCCGCGCCCGGCGCGGCCCCTCCGTCGAGGAGTGGATGGTCGCGAGCACCTGCGGCAGCATCAGCGCCGCCGCCGCGCCCTGCGCCACCCGCGCCGCGACCAGGGTCCAGGAGTCCGGCGCGAGCCCGCAGGCGAGCGAGGTCGCTCCGAAGGCGGCCATGCCGGCGAGGAAGAGGCGCCGGCGGCCGAAGAGGTCGCCGAGGCGCCCGCCGAGGACGAGCAGCACCGAGTACGCCAGGCCGTACCCGGCGACGACCAGCTCCAGGAGCGCCGGCCCCGCGGCCAGGTCGTGGTCGATGGACGGCAGGGCGACGTTGACGATGAAGAAGTCGACGAGGGGGAGCGCGGCGCCGAGGAGGACGGTGAACAGGCCGAGGGGGCCGAGCGCCGCGGGCGGCGCCTGGCGGCCGGCCGGGGCCGCGGTGCGGACGGAAGCGGAGGTAGTCACGCGACCGAGCCTCCGCCTCCGCTCAGCCTGGTACCAGAGTGTCTTTATCCTGGTACAAGCACTACCTGGAAACCGGCTGACCGCCCCGGCACCCTGGAGACATGACCGTCATGGCGATGAGCGGACCCGCGAGCGAGACCGACGTACGGCGCCATGAACTGGCCGCCTTCCTGCGCAGCCGGCGCGAGCGCATCACCCCCGAGCAGGTCGGCCTGCCCCGGGGCCGGCGCCGCCGCACCCCCGGCCTGCGCCGCGAGGAGGTCGCCCACCTCTCCGCCGTCGGCGTCACCTGGTACACCTGGCTCGAACAGGCCCGCGACATCCAGGTCTCCCCGCAGGTCCTGGACGCCCTCGCCGGAGCCCTGCTGCTCGACCCGACCGAGCGCAGCCACCTCTTCGCCCTCGCCGGGGCCGCCGACCCGCATCCCGAGGCGCCCTGCCCCACCGTCACGCCCACCCTGCGCCGGCTGCTCGACCAGCTGGAGCCCGTGCCCGCCGCCATCCAGAACAGCCGCTACGACTTCCTCGCCCACAACCGCACCTTCGGGCAGCTCTTCTGCGACCTCGACGCGCTGCCCCGGGAGGACCGCAACTCCCTCTGGCTGGCCTTCACGAACGAGGACTTCCGGGCCTCGGTCACCGACCTGCCCGAGGTCACGCGCATGCTCGCCGGGAAGCTCCGCGCCGCCATGGCCGAGCACCTGGCCGAACCCGCCTGGAAGGAGCTCGTCCGGCGCCTCGAAGAGGCCTCGCCCGAGTTCCGGGAGATCTGGGCCCGGCACGAGGTGGTCGCCCCCGGCGGCCGCGTGAAGGTCATCCGCAACGCCCGCGTCGGGCTCCTCAGCTTCGAGCACACCAACCTCTGGCTCGGCCCGAACGCCGGGACCCACCTCGTCACCTACGTCCCCGTGGACGACGCCACCCAGGCCGGCATCGCCCGCCTGCTCGACCTGGTGGTCCGGGAGCGGGAGGCTCAGGGCGCCCTGACGGCGGCCTGAGGGCCGCCCTCCGCGTGCGGTCCGCCCTCCGGCCGGACCTCCTCCTGCGGCGCCAGGCACCGGGCCGTCCGCTCCGCCGTGCGCCGCGCCCACTCCCCGCTGGTCAGCGCCCCGACCGCCAGGACGGCGAGCCCGCAGCCCGTGATGATCCAGTAGCCGGGGCGGGCCGCCGCCACGAACGCGTCCGCCTGCGGCGTCGCGCCGACCCCGGCGGCCAGGACCGTGCCGATCACCGCGACCCCCAGCGTCTGCCCGACCTGGCGGCTCGTCGAGGCCACCGCCGCCGCCACCCCGGCCTGCGCACGGGGCATCCCGGAGACGGCGGTGTTCGTGATCGGGGCGTTCACCAGGCCGAAGCCGATGCCGAAGACCACGTATCCGGTGAAGAGCAGCACGTCGCTCGTCTCGGCCGCGAAGGCCGCGAAGAGCAGCGGCCCGGCCGCCATCGCCGTCCCCGCCAGCAGCAGCGAGGGGCGAGGCCCGCGCGCCGCCGTGAGGCGCCCCGACAGCGGGGCGAAGACGAAGGTCATGCCGGCCATCGGCAGCATCCAGAGTCCGGCGGACAGCGGGGAGAGCCCGCGCACGTCCTGGAGGTACAGCGTGTTCAGGAAGAGGAAGCCGCCGAGCGAGGCGAAGGCGCAGACCGCGATCACGGTGGCCCCGCTGAACGGCGCGCTGCGGAAGAACCGCAGGTCGATCAGGGGCTCGCGGCGCCGGGGCTCGTGGACGAGGAGACCGGCGAGCGCGACGGCCGCGATCCCGGCGAAGAGCGGGTCGGTCTCGATGATCGCGTACGTGAGCGAACCGAGGAGCGCCGTCACCAGGACCTGCCCGACGGGGTCGGGGCGGCGGGGCCGGGGCGCGCGGGACTCGGGGACGTACCGCAGGGTCAGGAGGAGGGCGACGAGGGCGACCGGCAGGTTCACCCAGAAGATCGCCCGCCAGCCGACCGACTGGACGAGCACGCCGCCCACCAGCGGCCCGGCGGCCATGGAGACGCCGACGACCCCGCCCCAGACCCCGATGGCACGCGCGCGTGCCGCCGGATCCGTGAACGTGTTGGTGATGATCGACATGGCCACCGGGTTCAGCATCGAGCCGCCCACGGCCTGGACCGCCCGGAAGGCGACGAGGGCCTCCAGGTTCGGCGCGAGGGAGCAGAGCAGCGAGCCGAGCGCGAAGACGGCCAGGCCGGTGACGAAGACCTTGCGGCGGCCGATCCGGTCGGCGGTGGAGCCCGCGAGCATCAGCAGGGAGGCGAGGACCAGGGTGTAGGCGTCGATCGTCCACTGCATGCCGGCGACGGTGGCGCCGAGATCGCGCCGCATCGCGGGCAGGGCGACGTTGAGGGCGGTGTTGTCCAGGCTGACGATCAGCAGGCTCATGCAGCAGATCGCGAGGACGACGAGACGGCGACCGCGTGTGAGCTCGGGCATGTGCGGATCGTATGGCTGTCTAAGAAACTCCGCAGTGCGGGACAATGGCCGAATGACCGCGTTCACTCCTCTCGCCATCGGCCCGCACATCGTGCAGCCCCCGGTGGTGCTCGCCCCGATGGCCGGCATCACCAACGCTCCCTTCCGCACCCTCTGCCGCGAGTATTCGGGCGGCAAGGGGCTGTTCGTGAGCGAGATGATCACGACGCGCGCCCTGGTCGAGCGCAACGAGAAGACGATGCAGCTCATCCGCTTCGACGAGACGGAGAAGCCGCGCTCGATCCAGCTGTACGGGGTCGATCCCGTGACGGTCGGCAAGGCCGTGCGGATGATCGTCGACGAGGACCTGGCCGACCACATCGACCTGAACTTCGGCTGCCCGGTCCCCAAGGTGACGCGGAAGGGCGGCGGCTCGGCCCTGCCCTACAAGCGGCCGCTGCTGCGGGCGATCCTCCACGAGGCCGTGTCCAACGCGGGCGACCTGCCGGTCACGATGAAGATGCGGAAGGGCATCGACGACGACCACATCACCTACCTCGACGCCGGCCGGATCGCGGTCGAGGAGGGCGTCACGGCGATCGCCCTGCACGGGCGGACGGCGGCGCAGCACTACGGCGGCACGGCCGACTGGGACGCCATCGCGCGGCTCAAGGAGCACGTGCCGGAGATCCCGGTGCTCGGCAACGGCGACATCTGGTCCGCCGACGACGCCCTGCGGATGATGCGCGAGACGGGCTGCGACGGCGTCGTCGTGGGCCGCGGCTGCCTGGGCCGCCCCTGGCTCTTCGGGGACCTGGTGGCGGGCTTCGAGGGAACCGGGGACTACGCGCAGCCGGGGCTGCGGGAGGTCGCGGACGCGATGGTGCGGCACGCGCGGCTGCTGGGCGAGTGGCTCGGCGACGAGGCACGCGGTGTCATCGACTTCCGCAAGCACGTGGCCTGGTACCTGAAGGGCTTCGCGGTCGGCTCCGAGATGCGCAAGAAGCTCGCGATCACCTCTTCCCTGGACGAGCTGCGCGCTCAGTTGAGCGAGCTCGAACTGGACCAGCCGTGGCCGGTGGGTGCGGACGGCCCCCGGGGCCGTACGTCCGGAAACAACCGGGTTGTCCTGCCGGATGGCTGGCTGAAGGACCCGTACGACTGCGCCGGAGTGAGCGAGGACGCCGAGCTGGACACGTCCGGCGGCTGAGATTCGGCCCCTTCCGGAGGAGTGATCCTCGCCACCCTTGAGGGGTGTTGCGCTCAGATGAGCACATAGGGGGCGATTGTGGAGCCTGAAGGGGTGGCACCGAGTGCCACCCCTTTTGCGTTCAAGAGTTGAACGCAAATGCTCGATTGGGCGCTCAGAAGAGCGGCCTTTCCCTGATTTGGGTCAACCGGCCTTCGGGGCGTGAAACCGGATACTTCGCATCGGTAACTTTCGAAGTGGTGGCGGATGGGTGGTTAAGACCGCGTGACCGGCAGGCGTACCTCCCTAGAAGCCTTCGATCTGGGTATGTTCCTCGCCGTCAGGGCAGCCAACCGAGTCGTCGAGGAGTCGAGACCCGTGTCGGGAAACATTGATCAGAAGTTCGTGTACGACTTCACCGAGGGCAACAGGGACCTGAAGGACCTGCTCGGTGGCAAGGGCGCCAACCTCGCCGAGATGACCAACCTCGGCCTGCCGGTGCCTCCGGGCTTCACGATCACCACCGAGGCGTGCAAAGTCTACCTCGAGAGCGGCTCGGAGCCGGTCGAGCTCCGCGACGAGGTGACCGCCCACCTCGACGCCCTCGAGCAGAAGATGGGCAAGAAGCTCGGCCAGGCCGACGACCCGCTGCTCGTCTCCGTCCGCTCGGGCGCGAAGTTCTCCATGCCGGGCATGATGGACACCGTCCTCAACATCGGCCTCTCCGACGAGTCCGTGAACGGCCTCGCCCGCCAGGCCGACAACGACCGCTTCGCGTGGGACTCGTACCGCCGCCTGATCCAGATGTTCGGCAAGACCGTCCTCGGCGTCGACGGCGAGCTCTTCGAGGAGGCCCTCGACGAGGCCAAGGCCGCGAAGAAGGTCGCCAGCGACACCGACCTGGACGCCGCCGACCTCAAGAAGGTCGTCAAGCACTTCAAGAAGATCGTGAAGGCCCAGACCGGCCGCGACTTCCCGCAGGACCCGCGCGAGCAGATGGACCTCGCCATCGAGGCCGTCTTCAACTCCTGGAACACGGACCGCGCCAAGCTGTACCGCCGCCAGGAGCGCATCCCGGGCGACCTCGGCACCGCCGTCAACGTCTGCTCCATGGTCTTCGGCAACCTCGGCCCGGACTCCGGCACCGGCGTCGCCTTCACCCGCGACCCCGCCTCCGGCCACCAGGGCGTCTACGGCGACTACCTGCAGAACGCGCAGGGCGAGGACGTCGTCGCCGGCATCCGCAACACCGTGCCGCTGGCCGACCTCGAGTCGATCGACAAGAAGTCGTACGACCAGCTCATGCAGATCATGGAGACGCTGGAGACCCACTACAAGGATCTCTGCGACATCGAGTTCACCATCGAGCGCGGCCAGCTCTGGATGCTCCAGACCCGCGTCGGCAAGCGCACCGCCGGTGCCGCCTTCCGCATCGCCACGCAGCTCGTGGACCAGGGCCTGATCGACGAGGCCGAGGCGCTCCAGCGCGTCACCGGCGCCCAGCTCGCCCAGCTGATGTTCCCCAAGTTCGACGAGAACGCCAAGGTCGAGCAGATCGGGCGCGGCATCGCCGCCTCCCCGGGCGCCGCCGTCGGCAAGGCCGTCTTCGACTCGTACACGGCCGTCAAGTGGTCCCGCTCCGGCGAGAAGGTCATCCTGATCCGCCGCGAGACCAACCCGGACGACCTGGACGGCATGATCGCCGCCGAGGGCATCCTCACCTCCCGCGGCGGCAAGACCTCGCACGCCGCCGTCGTCGCCCGCGGCATGGGCAAGACCTGTGTCTGCGGCGCCGAGGAGCTCGAGGTCGACACCAAGCGCCGCCGGATGACCACGGCCGACGGCCAGGTCGTCGAGGAGGGCGACGTCGTCTCCATCGACGGCTCCACCGGCAAGGTCTACCTCGGTGAGGTACCCGTCGTGCCGTCCCCGGTCGTCGAGTACTTCGAGGGCCGCATGCACGCCGGCGCCGACGACGCCGACGAGCTCGTCGCCGCCGTCCACCGGATCATGGCCTACGCCGACCGCGTCCGCCGCCTGCGCGTCCGCGCCAACGCCGACAACGCCGAGGACGCCTCGCGCGCCCGCCGCTTCGGCGCCCAGGGCATCGGCCTGTGCCGCACCGAGCACATGTTCCTCGGCGAGCGCCGCCAGTACGTCGAGCGGCTCATCCTCGCCGACACGGACGCCGAGCGCGAGGAGTCGCTGAAGGCGCTGCTCCCGCTGCAGAAGCAGGACTTCATCGAGCTCTTCGAGGCCATGGACGGGCTGCCCGTCACGGTCCGCCTGCTCGACCCGCCGCTGCACGAGTTCCTGCCCGACATCACCGAGCTCTCGGTGCGCGTCGCCCTCGCCGAGTCCCGCAAGGAGCCGCACGAGAACGACCTGCGCCTGCTCCAGGCCGTGCACCGGCTGCACGAGCAGAACCCGATGCTGGGTCTGCGCGGCGTCCGCCTCGGCCTGGTCATCCCCGGCCTGTTCACCATGCAGGTCCGGGCGATCGCGGAGGCCGCGGCCCACCGCATCGAGGCCAAGGGCGACCCGCGCGCCGAGATCATGATCCCGCTCGTCGGCACCGTCCAGGAGCTGGAGATCGTCCGCGAGGAGGCCGAGCAGGTCATCGCCGAGGTCCAGGCGCAGACCGGCGTCGAGCTGAAGCTCGCGCTCGGCACCATGATCGAGCTGCCGCGCGCCGCCGTGACCGCCGGTCAGATCGCCGAGGCCGCGGAGTTCTTCTCCTTCGGCACCAACGACCTGACGCAGACGGTCTGGGGCTTCTCCCGCGACGACGTGGAGGCCTCGTTCTTCACCGCGTACCTGGAGAAGGGCATCTTCGGCGTCAGCCCCTTCGAGACCATCGACAAGGACGGCGTCGGCTCCCTGGTGCGCAGCGCCGTCCAGGCCGGCCGGGCCACCCGCCCCGACATCAAGCTCGGTGTCTGCGGCGAGCACGGCGGTGACCCGGAGTCGGTGCACTTCTTCCACGAGGTCGGCCTCGACTACGTCTCCTGCTCGCCCTTCCGGATCCCGGTGGCGCGCCTGGAGGCCGGCCGGGCCGCGTCCGGGGCCAAGGGCAGCGACAGCCGCTGAGTCCACCGGGGCCGCCGTCGGTCTCTCTCACCCTCACCGACGGGCGGCGGCTCCGGATTCACAAAAGAGGCGGGACGGACACCTTTGTGCGGAGGTGTCCGTCCCGTTGTTTGTCTGCTTGTCGAGCTGGTGTGAGTCAATGTTCAATTACGGCCGATTGGATTATTGGCGATTGAACTTCCGGATTCTTCAGCGCAAAGAACGGAGCGGGCGCGACCCCCGGATCCCCACCCGGAGGCCGCGCCCTTTACCGATGCCGGGCAGGTGAGCCACAACCTCGCCGACCGCCGCCGGACGGGCAAAGCCCCCCACGGTCTTCACCACGTCACCTCGGTCCTGAAGGTTTCCTGCCCGACCCGTACAGCTTTTCGGTTCCCCCCTGATTGCCGCGATGCCTTTCAACTGTGGCTGAAACACCCTGGTAACGTGCAGTGATGCTGTGCATACTCGTCGTCGGGGGTGGTTGCGAGTGCACAGGTGGGGACGTTCATGCTGCGGATTCATTTCACCGGAGACGACTTGGCGGGAGTGCGGACGGCCGCCCGGCCGGACGTTCTGTGGGAAACGATTCTGAGCTTTCACCGTTTAAGAGACCGGCGCGGCTCCGTCGTCTACGGGGAATGGCGCTCGGACGCCCGGATGCGGCTCGGCGGCGAGACCCGGCTCCTCGCCGCGCTCGTTCCCAGCCGCGGCTATTTTCCCGACTTCCTGACGCCCGCCGAAGGCGTCCACGGGCTCGACGAGGGCCTCCAGGCGATCCGCGCCACCGAACCGGGCCGGCTGCGCGGCGAACTCTCGCTGCTCGCCGCCGACCGTTCCGGCGGCCGGACCGTGCCCCATTCGCTGCGCGCCCTCGCCGACGGCGGCGCGGAGCCCTTCGACCGGCTCGTGGGGGCCCTGCGGAGCTACCACCGGGCCGCGATCGAACCGTACTGGCCGCACATCCGGGCCCGCGTCGAGGCCGACCGGGCCCGCCGCGGCAGGGCCCTCCTGGACGGCGGCGCCGAGGAGCTGCTCGCCTCGCTGCCGCCGATGCTGCGCTGGCGCGCGCCCGTCCTGGAGGCGGACTACCCGGTCGACCGGGACGTCCACCTCGACGGGCGCGGGCTGCTCCTCCAGCCCTCGTTCTTCTGCCGGGGGACCCCGGTGGTGCTGCGCGACCCCGCGCTGCCGCCGGTCCTCGTCTACCCCGTGACGCACGGCGAGGCGCCGACCGTCCGCGCGCCGGGCGGCTCCTCGCTGGCCAAGCTGGTCGGCCAGACCCGCTCGGCCGTCCTGCACGCCATCGGGGACGGCGGGACGACCAGCGAGCTGGCCCGCAGGGCCGGGGTGTCGCTGGCCTCGGCCAGCCAGCACGCGGGCGTGCTGCGCGAGGCCGGGCTCATCGCGACCCTCCGCCACGGCAACGCGGTCCTGCACACGCTGACGCCGCTGGGCGCCGCCCTCCTCGGCGGCGCCCAGCGGCCGGTGGACCTGCGCTGCCACCCGGGCGGTTACGCGCGGAACGGGCAGGTCACGTCATAGCTACGCGCGGAGCGCGCGGGGCCCGCTACGCGCGGAAGGGGCCCTTCACCTCGTAGGTGATGCCGCCCGAGGAGCTGCCGGTCGTGCCGCGCTGGCTGGAGAAGTACAGGCGGGTGCCGTCGGGGGAGAAGGCCGGTCCGGTGATCTCGGAGCCGGACTGGCCGTTGATCCGCAGGAACGGCGTCACGATGTCGTCCGGCGTGATCAGGCAGATCTCCATGTTGCCGCCGTCCTCGGCCACGTACAGGTCGCCGGAGGAGGAGCCGGTGATGTTGTCGACGCCGGTCAGCGGGGCGCCGCCGCCCACGACGAGCGAGTCGTCGTAGGCCAGCTCGTACGTCCCGGCGGCCAGGTTGACCTGCCAGACCCGGTTGTCGCCCTTGGTGGTGAACCAGACGGTGTCGTTCGCGTAGTGGCAGCCCTCGCCGCCGTTGAAGCGCTTGGCGCCGGAGACCTGGTTGCGGGTGGTGGTCGGCGCGCCGTCCGGGTCCGGCACGTTCTGCCAGGTGAACGTGCCCGAGGTGGCCGTGCCGGCCTTGAGGACCTGGAGGGTGCCCGAGGACAGGTCGCCCCAGGTGGTGGGGACGAACCGGTAGAAGCAGCCGTCCGTCTCGTCCTCGGTCAGGTAGATCGCCCGGCGCACCGGGTCGGCCGCCGCCGCCTCGTGCTTGAACCTGCCCATCGCGTCCCGGCGGGTGGCGGTGCCGCCCCACGGGTTCGTCTCGTAGACGTAGCCGAGGGACACCTCCTCGCAGGACAGCCAGGTGTTCCACGGGGTCTTGCCGCCGGCGCAGTTCTGGCGGGTGCCGGAGAGGACGCGGTACGCGCCGGTGATCGTGCCCGCCGAGTCGAACCGCACCGCGCTCGCGCCGCCGCCCGGGTTGATCTCCGAGTTCGAGACGTAGATCCAGCCCGTGCCGTCGGCGAAGCAGGCGCCGCCGTCGGGGGCGTTGTGCCAGGCGTACGAGGTGCCGGCCACGGTCTGGCCGGACCGGGCGATCACCCGGCTGCTGAACCCGGCCGGCAGCTGGATGCCGTTCGCGTCCGCCGCGCCGAGCGCCCCGTACGGGCCGGCGCCGGGCTGGGCGGGGGCGGCGTAGGCCGCCCCGCGCATCAGAGTGCCGCCGAAGGCGGCCGCCGAGGTGCCGATGACCGCTCCACGCAGGAAACTGCGTCGCTCCACGTCTCACTCCTGAGATGGGTGGTGAACCGCCCCGCCACACCGGTCGGCGACGGGGTCGCGCGCTTCCGGAACCTAGGAGTACAGAGTTGACTGTGCATCAACAAGCAGTGAAGTGGAAGCGGGCGTTCGTTGTCGGTGCGGGGCGCTAGGTTCGCGGCATGGACGTCGACGCACACCTGCTCGATTCGGTCGCGCTCCCGGGAGCACGCGAACTGGTCTACGGCCGCCCCTTCGAGGAACGGGGGACGGGCCGGCACCGCGCCCTGCTGCTGCACGGCGCCGACCTCGAAGTGCACGGACTGGAGGCGCTGCTCGCGGGGGACCGGGCGCCGGAGGCCGTCTTCCCGCTGCCGTGGCCCGGCTGGGGCGGCGGGGTCCACGCGGTGGCCCCGGACCTCGCCTTCGCCGCCTTCTCGGGGCAGCGGTCGGTGCGGGCGGTGCACGCCGACGGCACGACCCGGTGGGTGTACGGGCACGCCTGCTGGGACCAGGAGGTCGGCCACCCGCACAGCGGCGACGAGCGGCAGGTCTGCCCGGGGAGCGAGTCCGGCTCCAGCGGGATCTCCCACGACGGGCGGTTCGTCTGGGCCCACGTCGTCCTGGAGGCGGGCGACGACCCCGACGACTACCTGGAGGGCTGGGTCGTCCTCGACGCCGAGGACGGCCGCGAGCTGGCCCGGCTCCCGCTCCCGGACAGCGTGGCCTCCGGCTCGTGGCACCTCGCCCACCCCGACGGCGTCCACATGGGCCTGTGCGTCGGCATGGGGCAGGACGGCGTCCTCGTGTACTGGGGGCGCCGGGACGGCCGGGAGCTGACCGTCCACGACGGGCTGAACGACGGTCTGGACCGCATCCTGATGGACGTCCACCCCGCCCACGACGGCTTCCTGACGGTCGAGCACCACGGCAACGACCTCCAGGCGCACGCCCTCGACGGCACGGTCCTCGCCGAGAACGAGGAGGTGCGGTGGGACTATCCCTGCGGCTTCCTCGACGGCGACACCGTCCTCGCCACCACCCAGGTCGAGTACGACTCCGACCCCGAGGCGCACGGCACCTGGCTCCTCGACGCCCGCACCCTGCGCAGACGTGCGCGCGTCCGCTACCCCTCGGGTCCGGCCGAGGGCCTCGTCCGCCCCCTCGGCGACGGCAGCTGGCTCACGTACGACCGCGCCACGGACACCGTCCGGCGCTGGACGGCCTGAAGGGCGGGACCTTCGGCACTTGGGGGAGCGGGGCGCGCCGGGGACACTGGAGGGCATGCGTGAGACCCCCGACATCGGCGACCGCCGCGACCTCGACGTGCTGCTGCGGCGCTTCTACGGCGCCGCCTTCGCCGATCCGCTGATCGGGCCCTTCTTCACCGAGATCGCCGGGACCGACCTGGAGGTCCACCTCCCGCGCATCGCCGACTTCTGGGAGCGAGCCCTCTTCCGCACCGCCGTCCACGGCCGCGACGCCTTCGCCCCGCACGCCGCCCTGCACAGCGCCCGGCCGCTCACCGCCGCCCACTTCGGCCGCTGGGTGCAGCTCTGGCACGCGAGCGTCGACGGGCTCCACAGCGGGCCCCGGGCCGAGCGGGCCAAGGCGCAGGGCGAGCGGATCGCCCTCGCCATGCTGCGCCGGCTCGCCGGGCCCGACGCGGCCACCGGGGGCACGGGCGGCGGGTTCGTCCCGCTGGCGGCCCTCGAACTGCGCTCCGTCGCCTGAGCGAAAAGAATCCTCCGGAGAGCGATGAGTTCCGGGGGGCGGGCCCGTCCTACCTCTCGACAGCACCGCACGACGGAAGAGAGAGCGCCATGGCCCCGCAGATGATCTTCGTGAACCTGCCCGTCAAGGACGTCGACGCCAGCAAGGCCTTCTTCGAGAAGCTCGGATACGCCTCGAACCCGCAGTTCAGCGACGAGACGTCCGCCTGCGTGGTGATCAGCGACACGATCTACGCGATGCTCCTCGAAGAGCCCAAGTTCAAGTCCTTCATGGCCCCCGGCAAGGAGATCTCCGACGCGACCAGGACCACCGAGGTCCTGGTCACGCTGAGCGCCGAGAGCCGCGAGAAGTGCGACGAGCTCGCCGACGCCGCCCTCGCCGCCGGCGGCTCCCCGGCGAAGGAGCCGCTGGACATGGGCTCCATGTACGGCCGCTCCTTCACCGACCTGGACGGCCACCACTGGGAGGTCTTCTGGATGGACCCGGCGGCCGTCCAGGGCTGAGCCCGGCCCCCGGTCAGGCCGAGACGCCGCCGTCGATCACCAGGTCCGTGCCGACGGCGGAGCCCGCGTCGTCCGACGCCAGGTACAGCACCGCCGCCGCCACCTCGGCCGCGGACGAGATGCGGCCGAGCGGAGACTGCTCCTTCATCCGCACCTCACGCTCGGCCTCCGTCTCGCCGGGCTGGAGCGACATCGTGGACTCCGCGGCGCCGGGGCTGACGGCGTTGATCCGGATCCCGTCGCCGATGTGGTCGAGGGCCGCGGCCCTGGTGATCGCGGAGACCGCCGCCTTGGAGACCTGGTAGCCGAAGAGGCCGGGGAACCGGACGTGCGGGCCCAGGTTGGACGCGATGTTCACGATGGCCCCGCCGCCGTTCGCCCGCATGTGGGCGACCTCGGCCTGGAGGGCGTGCAGCACGCCCGTGACGTTGATGTCGAGCAGCGTCCGCCAGTCCTCCAGGGGGAGGTCGGCGGCGCTGTGGCCGCCGCCCCGGAAGACCCCCGCGTTGTTCACGGCGACGTCCAGGCCGCCGAACAGCTCGACCGCGCGCCGGACCAGCTCCCTGGTGGACCCGGCGCTCGCCACGTCCGCGGTGACCGCGGCGGCGGTGCCCCCGGCGGCCTCGATCAGGGCGACCGTCCCGTCGAGGGACTCCGCCGTACGGCCGGCGACGACGACCTTCGCGCCCTCGGCGGCGAAGGCGAGCGCGATGGCGCGCCCGAGACCGGAACCGGCGCCGGTGACGAGGACGGTGCGGCCGGTGAAGCGTGCGGACATGGTGGTCAGCCCTTCTGGTGGAGGAGAGTGGCGGCGGCGAGGACGGTGAACAGGACGGCCGCGGCCGCCAGCGACACCGCGTCGCCGCCGAGGGTGAGCAGGGCGGCGAAGAGCACGGTCGGACCGAGCTCCATCGCCGTGTTCAGGACGCCGCCGGCGAGGCCCGCACGGTGCGCCGGGACTCCGTCGGTGGCGAGGACCGCCGCGCCCGCGAAGGACAGCGCGCCGCCGGCCGGCAGCAGGAGCAGGCCGGGAAGCAGCCCGTACGCGTACGGAGCGGAGGTGTCGAAGCCGGTCGCGGCCAGCAGCCCGAGCCCGGCGGCGGCGGTGCCGAGCCCGGCGGCGGTCACCCGCCAGGGGCCGTACCGCCCGATCAGCGGCCCCGCGAGCCGGCCAGAGGCGAGCAGGGCGACCGCGAAGGGCACGAAGGCGGCGGAGGTGAGCAGCGCGGACCAGTCGCGCCGCTGCTGGAGCGCGAGGGACAGCAGGACGAAGACCGTGGCCGTGCCGGCCGCCGTGAGCCCGATCGCCGCGAGGCCCAGGGCGCGGCGGCCGTCGCGCAGGAAGCCCGGGGGCAGGAGCGGGTCGGCGGCCCGCCGCTCGACGGCCCCGAAGGCGGCGAGCAGGACGCTCCCGGCGAGCAGCGGGAGGAGGACCGGGGCGGAGCCCCAGGGACGGGCCTCGGTGAGGACGAGTCCGTAGCCGGCGAGGGTGATCCCGGCGGTGGCGAGCAGCGCACCGGGCAGGTCGAGGGGACGGCGGGCGCCGGAGGCCGGGGCGGGACCCGGCAGGAGCCTCGGGGCCAGGAAGAGCGCCGTCGCCGTCACCGCGAGCGGGACCGCGAAGGTGCCGCGCCAGGAGGCGGCCGCCGCGATGACCCCGGAGAGCAGGTTCCCCGCGGTCGCGCCGAGGACGGAGAGTCCGCCCCAGGTGGCCATCGCCCTGCCGTGCGCGACGGGTTCGGGGTACAGCGCCCGGAGCACCGCCATCGCGGCCGGGGCGACGAGCGCCGCGCCGACGCCCTGCCCGAACCGGGCGGCGAGCAGCGTCCCGTACCCGGGGGCGAGCGGCGCGAGGGCGGAGGCGGCGCCGAAGACCAGGAGACCGGCGGTGAGGGCCCGACGCCCGCCGGAGCGGTCGGCGAGCCGGCCGCCGAGGAGCAGCAGTCCGGCGAAGGTCAGCCCGTAGGCGGCGCTCAGCAGGATCAACTGGGCGCGGTCGAGCCGGAACTCGGCGCCGATGCGGGGGAGCGGGACGGCGAGGGAGGCGAGCGTGAAGACGAGCGTCGTCTGCACGGCGCCGAGGAGCAGGAAACCGTGACGGGCGCCGGTCCCGCGGGCCTCCCGCACCTCTCGGGCCTCCTGCGGCTCCCGTACCTCTCGGGCCTCCCGTGCCTTCGTCGTCGACATCCATCCCCCCTGAACTTGACCGTACGTTCCAATATGAGGTCCGAAGAAAGGGCGCCCCCGTGGGCGCCCTTTCCTCAGTCCAGCAGTCCCAGTGCCTGCTCCGCCGCGTCCGTGACCCGGCCCGGCTCGCTCGACACCTTGCCGACCACCCGGATCCCCTGCAGCAGCACGAGCAGCATCCGGGCGAGCGCCCGCGGATCCCGGTCGGCCGGGAGCTCGCCCCCGGCCCGGGCCCGGGCCAGCGCCCCGTGCAGGAGCGTCTCGATCTGCTCCCAGCTCAGCTCGACCCGCCGGGCGACCACCGCGTCGTGCGGCCCCAGTTCCGCCGCCGAGTTGGTGACGAAACAGCCGTTCAGCCGCTCCCCGTCCGCCGCCGCCTCGGCGGCGAAACGGCGGACGAGGGCCCGCACGGCCGGCAGCGCCGGGCCCGGCGCGGACAGCTCCTCGACGATCCGCGGGTCGCGGGTCTCCAGGTAGCGGTCCATCGCCTTCAGGTACAGCTCGTGCTTGTTGCCGAAGGTCGCGTAGATGCTGGCGCGGCCGATGCCGAGGTGCTCCACGAGGTCCGACATCGTCGTCGCCTCGTAGCCGCGCGCCCAGAACAGTTCGAGGGCTGCCTGGAGCGCGGCCTCCGGATCGAATTCCTTGGTCCTGGCCACGAGAAGACCGTACGGCCATCTGGAACGGTCGGTCAAGTTTACGATCGAACAGGCTGGTTCACGCGCACCGGGTACACCGCCACCGCCACCTCGTCGTCGTCCAGGCACCGGCCCGTCTCCAGGTCGAAGCGCTGCTTCAGGAGCGGCGAGGCCACGAACGCCCGCCCGCCCGCCGAGCCGAGGAGCCCCCGGGACAGCACCTGCGCCCCCGTGAACGGATCGCGGTTGTCGATCGCGTACGTCCGGCCCGACCGGTCCCGGAAGACCGCCACCTGCCGGCCGTCCGGCAGCAGCGCCGCCACGCCCCGGCCCGGGGTCAGCCGGGTCTCCTCGCAGACCGTCATCCAGGAGTCGTCGGACAGGTCGGGGGACAGGGAGAGTTCGAGTGTCCCCGCCGGTTCGAGTGTCGTCGTCATCGGGAGGTGGCCCCTTCCAGCGTTCCGATCGTGAGAATCGTGAGGTCCGGCTTGATCTGGTCCCGCTCCGGCACGAACCGGACCGACGGGTCCGGCGCCCCGGGGGCGTTCACGAAGGAGACGAAGCGCCGCAGCCGCTCCGGGTCGTCCAGGGTCTCGGCCCACTCGTCGCGGTAGTCGGCGACGTGCGCGGCCATCAGCGCCTCCAGCTCGTCGCAGAGCCCGAGCGAGTCGTGCACCACCACGTCCTTGAGGTGGTCGAGCCCGCCCTCCAGGCGCTCCAGCCAGGTCGACGTCCGCTCCAGGCGGTCCGCCGTCCGGATGTAGAACATCAGGAACCGGTCGATGAGGCGGACCAGTTCGGCGTCCGAGAGGTCCTGCGCGAGCAGGTCCGCGTGGCGCGGGGTCGCGCCGCCGTTCCCGCCGACGTACAGGTTCCAGCCGTTGGCCGTCGCGATGATCCCGAAGTCCTTCGACTGCGCCTCCGCGCACTCGCGGGCGCAGCCCGAGACCGCCGACTTCAGCTTGTGCGGGGCGCGCAGGCCCCGGTAGCGCAGCTCCAGCCGGATCGCCATCTTCACCGAGTCCTGGACGCCGTAGCGGCACCAGGTCTGCCCGACGCAGGACTTCACCGTGCGCAGCGCCTTGCCGTACGCGTGCCCCGACTCGAAGCCCGCGTCGACGAGCCGCGTCCAGATCGAGGGCAGCTGGTCCACCCGGGCGCCGAAGAGGTCGATCCGCTGACCGCCGGTGATCTTCGTGTAGAGCCCGAAGTCGCGGGCCACCTCGCCGATCACGATCAGCTTGTCCGGGGTGATCTCACCGCCGGGGATGCGCGGCACCACCGAGTAGGAGCCGTTGCGCTGCATGTTGGCGAGGAAGTGGTCGTTGGTGTCCTGGAGGGAGGCCTGCTCGCCGTCGAGGATGTAGCCGCCCAAACCGATCGTCGGGGCGAGGGACGCGAGGATGGAGCCGACGGTCGGCTTGCAGACCTCGCAGCCCTCGCCGCCCCGCGCCTCCTCGCGACCGTGCGAGTCGAGCAGCGCCGCGAAGGAGGTCAGCCGCAGGGTGCGGGCGATCTCGTAGAGCTCGCTCCGGGTGTACGAGAAGCAGCCGCAGAGCCCCTTGTCCTCGGGCGCCGGCAGCAGCTTCTCGATCACCTTCACGCAACTGCCGCAGCCCGTACCGGCCTTGGTGCACTTCTTCACCTCGGCCAGCGACTCGCACTGGCCGATCGCGTGCTTCGTCACGTTGTGGCAGGAGCAGATCACCGCGTCGTCCGGCAGCGCCGAGGGACCGAGCGCGACCGGCGCGCCCGCGCCCGCCGGCAGCACCAGCTGCTCGGGCGAGACCGGCGGCACCGTGCCGGTGAGCGGGCGGAGGAGTCCGTACTGCTCGGCGTCGCCGACCAGGACACCGCCGAGCAGCACCCCGTCGCCGGAGACCACCAGCTTCTTGTAGACGCCCGAGCGGGAGTCGGAGTACACGACGTCGAGGCAGTCCTCGGCCGTCCCGTGCGCGTCGCCGAACGAGGCCACGTCCACGCCGAGCAGCTTCAGCTTCGTCGACGTGTCGGCGCCCGTGAAGCCGTCCCCGGCCTCCTCCTCGGCGATCACCGCCGCCGCCGTCTGCGCCATCTCGTAGCCCGGCGCCACCAGGCCGTATACCCGGCCGTCCGAGGCCAGCGCGCACTCGCCGATCGCGAAGACCGCCGGGTCCGACGTACGGCACAGCTCGTCGACCGCGATGCCGCCGCGCTCGCCGACCGTCAGGCCGCAGTCGCGGGCCAGCTGGTCACGGGGCCGCACGCCCGCCGAGAACACGACCATGTCCGTGGCCAGTTCGGAACCGTCCGACAGCTTCATGCCCGTCACGGCGCCGTCCGCCGCCACGACCTCCTGCGTGCCCGTCCCGGTGTGGACGGTCAGGCCCATCTTCTCGATCGTCCGCAGCAGGGCCGCGCCGCCGCCCTCGTCGACCTGCACCGGCATCAGGCGCGGCGCGAACTCCACGACGTGCGTGTCCAGGCCGAGGCCCTTCAGCGCGCCCGCCGCCTCCAGACCGAGCAGGCCGCCGCCGACGACCGCGCCGGTCGTCGCCGTCTTCGCGTACTCCTCGATCGCGAGCAGGTCCTCGATCGTGCGGTAGACGAAACAGCCCTTGGCGTCCTTGCCGGGGACGGGAGGCACGAAGGGGTACGAGCCGGTGGCGAGCACCAGCGTGTCGTACGCGAGGACCCGCCCCGAACGGGCCGTGACGGTCCGGGCCTCCCGGTCCACGGCGACGGCCGGGTCGTCGGTGTGCAGCTCGATGCCGTGCCGCTCCATGAAGCCGGCCTCGACCATGGACAGGTCGTCGGGCGTCTTGCCGGAGAAGTACGAGGTCAGCTGGACGCGGTCGTAGGCGGGGCGCGGCTCCTCGCAGAGGACCACGATCCTGGCCCGCTCGGTGACGCCACGGTCGGCGAGCGCCTCCAGGAACCGCTGACCGACCATTCCGTGGCCGACCAGGACGATGGTGGGGGTGGTCATGAGGGGCCTCCGTCGTGGGTGAGCAGGTGGAGCAGGGGGGCCTCGTCGGGCAGGGCTTCGTCGCCCTCCCAGGCCCTTGCGAGCGCGCCGACCGCGGCCAGGTCGCCGAGGAGGACGCCCCCGACGAGCCGGTCACCGCGGACGACGACCTTCCGGTACGCGCTGCGCGTGGCATCGGTGAGCTGGACGACGTCGTCACCGGGGAGCGCGGTGACTTCGCCGAAGGCGGCGAGATCGAGGGGCTTCGGGCCGCGGAGGGTGAGACGGGTGAGGGAGCGGGTCCCCGTGTACCCCGTTGTGGGCGGCGCTTCCGCCGTTGTGGGCACCCGTTCCGCTGGGGCGAGGGGGGTCCCCCCTGCTCGAGCGGAGCCGAGAGCTTGGGGGAGGGTGGGCACAACGGAACGGCGCCCCTTGCCGGGCCTGGGCTCCTGCGCCTGGACGCCCACCCCGTCGGCGTCGCCCTCGTGGTGCGGGTCGGTGCGGGGGGCGGAGGCGCCGCCAGGGGCGCCGTCCCGTGTGCCCACCCGTCCCGCCCCAGCGGGACGACTGCCCGCACGGGGGTGGGCGGGGGCGGACGCCCCGGGCGCGGCGGCCGCCCCCGCGAGCAGCACCTCCGCCAACGCGTCCGCCTGGTCCAGTGCCGGGCCCGCCAGGCCGTACACGCGCCCCGCGTGCTCCGCGCAGTCGCCGATCGCGTGGACGTACGGGTCCGAGGTGCGGAGCTCGTCGTCGACGACCACACCCGTCGCGACCTCCAGGCCCGCCTCCCGGGCGAGCGCGACCCGGGGCCGGACCCCGCACGCCAGGACCACGACCTGCGCGTCGAGGACGAAGCCGTCGGCGAGCTCGACCGCCGTGACCACTCCGTCCCGCTGCCGCAGGCCGCTGACCCGGCACTCGGTGTGCACCTCGACCCCGAGGGCCTCGACGTGCTCCCGGAGCAGCGCCGAGGCGTGCTCGTCGAGCTGCCGCTCCATCAGGCGCTCGCCCTGCTGGGTGAGGACCACGTCCGCGCCCCGCTCGGCGAGGGCCCGCGCGGCGGAGACCCCGAGGAGTCCGCCGCCGATGACCACCGCCCGTACCCCGGGCCGCACCAGGGCGCGCAGCTCCAGGCAGTCGTCGAGGGTGCGGAAGGGGTGGACGCCGGCCGGGAGCGCCGCCCCGCGCAGTCCGCGCAGCGGCGGAAGCACGGGGTTGGAGCCGGTGGCCAGGACGAGCCGGTCGTAGGCGACGAGCGAGCCGTCCGCGCACTCGACGGTCCGCGCCGCCCGGTCGATCCGCACCGCCCGCACCCCGAGCCGTACCGGCTCGCGGGTTCCGGGCAGGGCGATCACCTCGGGGGCGTACCGTCCGGCGAGGACGTCGGCGAGCAGCACCCTGTTGTACGGGGCGTGCGGCTCTTCGCCGAGGAGGGTGACGGGCAGGCGCTGGGCGAGCCGGGCGCCCGCCGTTCCGCCTCCGACCACCACGATCCGTGTACTCATACCGGAAGGGTGCGGGGCCGGTGTTACCCGTCGGCATCCCGACTGTTTCCCGTACGGAACGCTGATCTCCGTCCGGCCCGGGGGCCGCTGTGAGGCCGCAAGCTCTGAAGCAGCTCAACGATCAGGCGATCGATGGACGGGGCAACGATCGCCTCCCTAGGCTCGCGGTCATGCCCGACATCTCACTGACCACCCTTGTCCTGCTCTGTCTCGCCGCGCTCGTGGCGGGCTGGATCGACGCCGTGGTGGGCGGTGGCGGGCTGCTCCAGCTGCCCGCCCTGCTGCTCGGCCTCCCGCACGTCCCGGCCGCGTACGTCCTCGGCACCAACAAGGCCGTCTCGATCGTGGGCACCACCGGGGCCGCCGTCACCTATCTCCGCAAGGCGCCCGTACAGGTGTGGACGGCGGTACGGATCGGGCTCGCGGCCCTCGCCGGCTCCATGGGCGGAGCCTTCTTCGCGGCCGGGATCAGCAGCGAGGTCCTGCGCCCGGTGATCATGGTGGTGCTGCTGGGCGTCGCGGCCTTCGTGATGCTGCGGCCCTCCTTCGGCGCGGGGGCCGGGGGAGAGGAGCGGGCGCCGCTGACCCGGGCGCGGATCGTGACCGCGATCGTGGTCGTCGGCGGCGGCATCGGCTTCTACGACGGCCTGTTCGGCCCGGGCACCGGCACCTTCCTGGTCCTCGCGCTGACCGCCGTGCTCCACCTGGACCTGGTGACCGCCTCCGCCACCGCGAAGATCGTCAACGTCTGCACCAACGCGGGCGCGCTCGCCATGTTCGCCTACCAGGGCAGCGTGTACTGGCAGCTCGCGGGCGTCATGGCCCTCTTCAACCTCGTCGGCGGGACGCTCGGCGCCCGGATGGCGCTGAGCAAGGGCGCCGAGTTCGTCCGCGGGGTGCTGCTCGTCGTGGTCCTGTCGCTGGTCGCGAAGCTGGCCTTCGACCAGTGGGCGTGAGGCCCTACTTCACCCCGATGAGGTGGCCGAAGGCGACCACGTTCCCCTGGTAGCCGTTCTTCTTCGAGAAGCCGCCGCCGCAGGTGATCACCCGGATCTCGGCCCGGTCGGCCTCGTCGTACACCTTGCGGTCCGGGAAGTGCTCGTTGTCGTACACCTCGATCGCGTCGACCGTGAAGACGGCGGTCCGCCCGTCCTCCCGGACCACCTCGATCCGGTGGCCCTTCTTGAGCGCGCCCAGCGTGTAGAAGACGGCGGGCCCGTCGGCGTTGTCGACGTGGCCCGCGACGATCGCGGTGCCCTTGGCGCCGGGCGTGGTGCCGTCCCCGTACCAGCCGGCCAGGTTGCGGTCCGCGGCCGGCGGCACGTCGAGCGCGCCGTCCGCGGTGAGGCCGAGCCGCGTCATCGGGGCGTCCACGTCGGTCTCGGGGATCCGGAGCCGGACCGGCGCCGAGGGCGGCAGCGGGTCGGCGGCGGCGTCGGTGTGCACGCTCGGCCCGGCGGCGAAGGCCTGCGCGGCCGACGGCACGGGCGGGGTGACGTTCTCCGAGCCGCTGTGGACGAGCCAGATCCCGACGCAGGCGGCCAGGGCTATGCCCCAGCCCTTGCTCCTGTTGCTCACCTGGGTTTCCTCGGTCGCTTCGTGGGGGTGTGGCCCTGCCCCCGCCGGGCCGTGTGCGGGCGCGCGGCGGGGGCAGGACAGGCGGTGGTCTCAGCGGCCCTGCGCGCCGCTCGCCCGGCGCCGCAGGAGCCAGACACCGCCGACGGCAGCCGCGGCCAGCACCGCCGCGCCCGCCGTGACCTGGGCGGTGTCGGGGCCGACGCTGCCCCCGACACCGGTCTGGACGTGGCCGCTCGGACTCCGGTGCTTGACCCACAGGTCGCCCCGGGCGGTCTTGCCGTTGTCGCAGGCCACGCTGATCCCGTAGGAGCCGGCCTTGACGTGCTCCGGCACCGTGAACTGTCCGACCACGACCTCCTTGTGCGTGCTCGGCCTCAGCTTGAAATCGCCCGCGCCGAGCGAGTTCGCGTCGCCGACGCCGTGCCCGTGCTTGCCGCAGGCGAGCGTGTTCACGGTGACGGTCTCGCCCGGGGACGCGGACGACGGGGTGATCTCCAGCGACTCGTGGCCGCCGCCGCTCGAGTTCCAGCTCTCGTTGTTCGAGTTCCAGCTGTCCTCTTCCGCGTACGCCGCGGGGGCGGCGAGCGCCCCGATCGCGGCGACCGCCAGGGCGGTACCGGTGAACAGGCGGGCAGTGGTGCGCATGGGGATCCTCCGGAGCGCGCGAGCGGTCATGCCGGCTGGTCCTGCCGGGAGGGACGTCCCGGAGCCGGACCTTCTGTGACCGAGATAAGAGGCACGTCGCGCGCCCCGCCTCCTGATGAGGCATCAGGATTGCTCCGTCCGAGACGGTGTGTCGCCTGGATTTCCGGCGTTTCCGCAGGTCGGAAACGTTTGGGGGCCGTCGGGTGACGGCCCGCGCCGAACGGGTGATCACCCCGTGCGGGCCCCCGCCTCCGGCCGGTCCCGCGGGCCGGGCCCCTGGCCTCATCCGATCCCGGTCAGCCCGCCGATCGCCGCCACGGCCCACTCCTGCGCCCCCGCCGTCGCACCGACCGCGACTCCCGTCGCGACGGGGGCGAGGGCGCCCCGCAGGGTGGTGAGGGCACGCCGCAGCCGGCCCGGCTCGACGGGCTCCGGCCCGGTGATCTCCGCCAGGACCTCCTCGGCCGCCTCCCGGGTGTCCTGGCGGTCCTGCTCGGCGAGGCCGTACCGGGGGAGTTCCCGGAGGAGTTCGTTCACCCGCTCGGCGAGCGTCTCGTACCCCGGTGCGACCGTGCCGTTGCTCTGCTGGTTCTGGGTGACGGTCTCGTTGTTCCAGGCGAACTGGGCGTTCGAGACGGCACCGTTGAAGACCGGTCCGCCGTCGCGCGGGGTGTTCTGCTGGTCGCTCATGGGGAGGCATCGTCTCCTTCGGTTCGCTGGTGCTGGGTGACGCGGTCGTTGTTCCAGGCGAACTGGGAGCCGTGGACGTCCCCGTGGAACACCGGACCGATGTGGTTGACGACCGTCGGGGTCTGGTCGACCGTGCGGACGGCCTTGCGGACGACCGGCAGCGACGTCTGCAGCGAGACGAGCTCGACGCGGCCGTTGTGCAGGACGGCGGGTCCCTCCGCCCCGTTCACGGAGCAGTCCACCAGGCGGCCGGAGCTCTGGTCGGCGAAGGCGGCGCCCGCGCCGGCGCAGTCGGTGAACTCGCTGTCCGCGACGTCCAGGTAGCCGGACTCGCTCCCGGTCAGGCCGGTTCCCGCGGACCCGTTCACGGTGAGGTTCCGCGCGAGGAGCCGCCCCTTGCCGAACGCGGCGGCCCCGCTGATGCTCACCGCCGTGACCGTGCTGTCGTGCACGAGCACCCACGCCTCCTCGCCGGCTCCGAAGCCCACGACCCCTCGCTCGGCCGTCACGTTCCTGAGCGTGACCCTGGACCGGCCGAGGGCGGTCACGGCGGTCTCGAAGTCGCGGAACACCACCCCGGTGAGGTCGGCCGTCGCGCCGCCGTCCCCGTTCGTGTCCAGGCCCAGCGTGCAACGCTCCACCCGGACGTCCTCGAACACGCCCGCGGACCCGTCCAGGACCCGCAGCGCGGAGTTCGTCAGGTCCTCGATCCGGACGCGCGTGAAGCGGCCCCTGGCCCCGTCGGTGACGGCGATGCCGACGTTCCCCCGCACGACGCGGCAGTCGCGCACCTCGGGTGCCCCGCCCCTCGTGGAGAACACGGCGACGTTGCGCGCGTCGAGGACCTCGCAGTCCTCGAACCGGCCCAGACCCTGGGCCTGGACGTTGATGCCGGTGTCGCGGCACGCCGCGAACACGCTGCCGCGCACCACCGGAGCGGCGCCGCTCTTCGTGACCACGCCGTGCAGGGCGTCGGTGACGCGCGCGCGGTCCACGGAACCCCGGGACTGTTCGGCGAACATGATCCCCTCCGCCTGCACGGCGGTGATCGCGCACTCCGTCACGGCGAGCTCCGCCCGGCTGTCCGCCGCGAGGGCCGCGTTCCCGGTGCCGGTCACCTCGCAGCCGGTGACCTCGGCGCGTGCCTCGCTGACCCGCAGGCCGTGGATGCGGCTGCCTTCGATCCGGCTGTCCCGGACGGCCGCGCGGGCGCCCTCGATCACGGCGATCGCGTTGTCGGCGGCGTCGGTGAACCGACACCGCTCGACCAGGCCGGCCGAGCCCGTGAAGACCGTGCGTCCGTGCAGGACCACGCTGTCCCGCAGGGTGAGGGAGGTGTGCGGTCCGGCGTGCACGGCGACCGCGCCCGGCGCCCGGATCTCCACGTGTTCGAGGGTCAGTGCGCCCGTGTGGCAGGTGACGACGTCGGCGTCGCGGCCCGTCAGGGCGAGTCCCTGGACGTGGACCGCTCCGAAGGTGTCCAGGACCGCGCCGCGGAGCCGGCTCACCACGACGGAACCCGGCCCTTCGACCGCCGTCAGACGCACCTCGCCCCGGACCGTGAGCGCCTCGTCGTAGTGGCCGGGCCGGATCTCGATCAGCGCGGGCCGTCCCCGTGCCGCGGCGGCGTGGAGCGCGGACGTGATGTCGGAGTACGTGCGGCGGCCGCCGTGCGGAGAGACGACGTACCGCGCGACCATGCCGGTCCCCTTCTTCGCCTGTCCGGACCTTCGATGGTACCGGCGCGGGTGAACAAAGGTGTGGATGCTCCCTGTTGGCCCGGTGGATCCGCTGCTACAGGGCGTCCGCCGTCACGCTCTCGTACGCCGAGTACACCCGCCCCATCAGCTCCTCGTCCACCGTGAACGCCAGCTCGTCGATCCCCGTCACGGGGGCGATGGTCCGGGAGTTGGTCACGAACGCGGCCCGGAAGCCCGGCAGATCGGCCAGGGTGACGGGCCGCCGGACCGACTCCAGGCGCTGTTCCAGGAGGGCCATGGTGATGCCGTTGAGGCAGGGCGCCGCCGGCCAGACCACCGAAGTGCCGTCCCAGAAGGCGATGTTGGTGACCGCGCCCTCGGCGATCTCGCCGTGCGGAGAGGTCAGCAGGGCGTCGTCGTAGCCGGCCCGCCGGGCCGCCTCGCCGTGGAAGCGCTGGCCGAAGCCGCCCAGGTGCTTGATGTGCGGGGCGGGCCGCCAGTAGTCGACGGAGGTCAGGCGCTGCGGGGCGCCGAGCCCGTCCGGGGCGGGGTCGGCGACGGTCACGACGGTGCGGACGCCCGGATAGACGTACACCCGGACCGAGGCGTCCCGCCGCCCGGCGGTCGTGAGCGCCCCGGCGACGAGCCCGCGCACCCGCTTGCCCTCCAGCTTCCGGCCGAAGAGCTCGCGGGTCGAGCGGTCGAGGCGGTCGAGGTGCAGGTCGAGGCCCTTCACGCGTCCGTCCCGCACCTGCATCGCCGTGAAGTGGCCGTAACCGCTCATGAGGGTGGCGAGGAGCTGCGGATCGGCCGCCGGGACGCCGTCGACCTCGATGTGCGCGGGAGGAGTCGTCATGCCCTCACCGTACGGCGAACGGACGGCGTCCGGCCTCGACCGGCTTGGAGGAGGCGGTACTTGGCGGGGCGCGGGACATGCGGCACTTGACCTCAACCAAACTTGAGGTATCACGATCCTCGGCATGCTGTTCCGACTGCTCGCCCCCCGCCTCCGGCCGTACGGACCCCTCCTCGTCCTCCTCGTCGCCCTCCAGCTCGTCCAGACCCTCGCCTCCCTCGCCCTGCCCACCCTCAACGCCGGCGTCATCGACCACGGCGTCCTGCGCGGCGACACCGGCCGCGTGCTCCGCGGCGGCGCCGCCATGATCGCCGTCACCCTCCTCCAGGCCGCCGCGGCCGCCGCCGCCACCTACACCGGCGCCAGGATCGCCATGGGCGTCGCCCGCGACCTGCGCTCCGAGGTCTTCCGCCGCGTCCAGGACTTCTCCGCCCGCGAGCGCGGCCGCTTCGGCGCCGCCTCCCTCATCACCCGGACCACCAACGACGTCCAGCAGATCCAGACGTTCACCGTCCTCGTCCTCACCATGCTGGTCGCCGCTCCCCTCCTCTGCGCCGGCGGAATCGTCATGGCCCTGCGCCAGGACGTGCCGCTCGCCCTCGTCCTGCTCCTCTTCGTGCCCGTGATGACCGGCGCCGTCGGCACCGTCGTCCTGCGCATGCGGCCCCTCTTCCACGGCATGCAGGAGCGCGTCGACCGCGCGGGCCGCATCCTGCGCGAACAGATCACCGGCGTCCGGGTCGTCCGCGCCTTCGTCCGCGACCGGCACGAGCGGGAGCGCTTCGCCGCCGCCAACGACGAACTCCTCGCCGTCGGCCTCCGGGCCGGCCGGCTCCAGGCCCTCATGTTCCCCACGGTCCTGATCGTCTGGCAGCTGACGACCGTCGCCCTGGTGTACGTCGGCGCCCACCGCATCGACGCGGGGGCCCTCCAGCCGGGCGGCCTCGTCGCCTTCCTCGGCTACCTCCTCCAGACCTCCATGTCCGTGATGATGGTCCTCTTCCTCCTCATGCACATGCCCCGCGCCGAAGCCGGCGCCGAGCGCGTCCGCGAGGTCCTCGACACCCGCCCCTCCGTCACCCCGCCCGCCCACCCCGTCCGGATCCCGGCCGGCCCCGGCCGCCTCGACCTCGACGGCGTCGGCTTCCGCTACCCGGGCGCGGAGGAGCCCGTCCTCCAC
>NZ_JAINVG010000061.1 GCF_020400725.1 Streptomyces sp. NK15101
GCCACCACCCTGGGCCGGGCCGGCGGCGACGGCGACGGCCGCGGCAGCCTTGACGTCGAACTTCTCCTCGAAGGCCGTCACGAACTCGGAGAGCTCGATGAGGGTCATCTCCTCGAACTGGGCGAGGAGGTCTTCCTGAGAGAGCTTCGCCATGATGGGCGATCCTTCCACTAATTCGGCAGGTGCCGATGTGTCTAAAGAGGCGGGCGTATCGGCCCGCTACGACCCGCGCACTAGGCGGCGCGGATCAATGCGCGAGCCGAATTACTCGGCACCGCCCTGCTCGGCCTGCTTGGCGCGAAGCGCGTCCACGGTGCGGACGAGCTTCGTCGGCAGCGCCTGGAAGAGCTGAGCAGCCTGAGTCTGCTTGCCCTTGAAGGCACCGGCCAGCTTGCTGAGCAGAACCTCGCGGGACTCGAGGTCCGCAAGCTTCTTGATGTCGTCGGCGGAGAGAGCCTTACCGTCAAGGACACCGGCCTTGATGATGAGGTTCGGGTTCTCCTTGGCGAAGTCACGCAGGGCCTTCGCCGACTCCACCGGGTCACCGGTGACGAAGGCGACCGCGGTCGGACCAGCGAAGTGCTCGTCCAGTGCGGTGATCCCGGCCTCGTTGGCCGCAATCTTGGTCAGCGTGTTCTTCACCACGGCGTACTGGGCGTTCTCACCGAGAGAGCGACGCAGCGTCTTGAGCTGCGCGACGGTGAGACCCCGGTACTCGGTCAGCACGGCGGCGTTGGAGCTCTGGAACGCGTCCTTGAGCTCGGCCACCGATGCAGCCTTGTTGGGCGTCGGCATAGTGCGTCAGCCTCCTTCCGGGTGATGAGGACCGCTCAGAAGGAGGCTGAACAAAACAAAACGCCCCGGCGCAGGCGCACGGGGCTGAGCTCGACCGAACCGTAAAGGTCCGGGAACTTTCCACAGTCACCTGCGCGGGTCGTCCGTCGTCAGCGGATCCTTCGGCCACCGCACCCGGTGAGGGCACAGCAACGACCAGCGGTCTTTGGCTTCTGTGGAAGCGTACGTGATGGCTCGCGCCAGGTGCAAATCAGGCCTGACCGAGGCGCTTCAGGAGGTCCGGGAAGCCGACGGTGTCCTCGGCGGGCGGCGCCTGGGCCGCGGCCTTGGCGCCGTAGCCGGAGTACTTCGTGGTGAGCGACGTCGAGACCCCGCCGGCCTCCGCGTGGACGACGGTCTGCAGCGGATAGCCGTCCGCGCCGATCCAGACCTGCACGAACTTGCCGTCGGGGAGCTCGCCCTCGTACCCCTGCGCACCCTTGAAGCCGCCGCGCGTCCCGGGGCCGAGGTGCTTGACCGCCGACGACCCGGCGAGGAGGCCCAGCTCCTTGGGCAGGTCCGTGTTCACGGCGGCCAGGCCGCCGGTCAGCTGGAGCGACAGCTCGTCCCCGGCGGCGCCCTCGGCGTCCACCTTCAGCCAGCGCTTGCCGCCCGTCTGCGCGACCAGGTCCGCGCCCAGGTCCACGTAGGTGGCCCCGCCGACCGTGAGCACGCGCGTCTCCACGGGGGCGCCGGGGATGTCGGCCAGATACGACGAGTCGTAGATCTTCAGGTCGGCCGCCTGCGGGCCCCACGACTGGACGCCGGTGAACGTGCTGCCGCCGGGCGCCTTCTCGCTGTCCACGTTGAGGCGCATCTCGACCTCGGCGCTCTTCGCCGCCGAGACCTTGGCGTATGCCGCCCGGACGGCCTTCGCGGCCGCCTCCGGGCTCTGCGTGGCCTGCGCGCCCGGCTGCGCCGTGGCGGAGGCGGCGGCGCCCTTCTCCGTACCGCCGTCGCCTTCCTGACACCCCGCGAGCCCCGTCACGACGGCCACGGCCGCCAGGACGACGGCGGCGCGCTTCCACGCGGACCTGCTCATGCTGCTCCCCACCCCTTGATCACACTCGTACGTCCCCGGACCGTAACAAGAAGCCGGCCCCGCACCTCCGGAGAGGTGCGGGGCCGGCTGACCACTCAGCGAACCGGTGAGGTTCAGACCGCGGCCGGGTCCTCCTCGACGAGGAGGTTGCGGGTGCGGTTGGCGTCCAGCGGGATGCCGGGGCCCATCGTCGTGGTGATGGTCGCCTTCTTGATGTAGCGACCCTTCGCGGCGGACGGCTTCAGACGGAGGATCTCCTCCAGGGCCGCGGCGTAGTTCTCGACCAGCTTCGTCTCGTCGAAGGAGACCTTGCCGATGATGAAGTGCAGGTTCGAGTGCTTGTCGACGCGGAACTCGATCTTGCCGCCCTTGATGTCGTTGACAGCCTTCGCGACATCGGGGGTGACGGTGCCGACCTTGGGGTTCGGCATGAGACCACGCGGGCCGAGGACGCGGCCGAGGCGGCCGACCTTGCCCATGAGGTCCGGGGTGGCCACCACGGCGTCGAACTCGTTCAGGCGGTTGCCCTTGGAGATCTCGTCGATGAGCTCGTCGGAGCCGACGATGTCGGCGCCCGCGGCGATCGCGGCCTCGGCACGGTCACCGGTCGCGAAGACCAGGACCCGGGCGGTCTTACCGGTGCCGTGCGGAAGGTTCACGGTGCCACGGACCATCTGGTCGGCCTTGCGCGGGTCGACGCCCAGGCGGAAGGCGACCTCGACGGTGCCGTCGAACTTCGTGGTGGCGGTCTCCTTGGCGAGACGGACGGCCTCGAGGGGGGCGTAGTTCCGCTCGCGGTCGACCTTGGCGTCCGCGGAGCGGAGAGCCTTGCTGCGCTTCACTGCTTCTCCTGTGCAGTTACACCATGCGGCTGTCGCCGCGTGGCAGGTATGGAGTCGTGGTGCGGGCCGCGCCGGCCCTACCACAGAGGTCAAACGGGGGTGATCAGCCCTCGACCGTGATGCCCATGGAGCGGGCGGTGCCAGCGATGATCTTGGACGCGGCGTCCAGGTCGTTGGCGTTGAGGTCGGGGAGCTTGACCGTGGCGATCTCGCGGACCTGGGCGGCCGTGAGCTTGGCGACCTTGGTCTTGTGCGGCTCGCCGGAGCCCTTCTCCACACCCGCGGCCTTGAGGATCAGCTTGGCGGCCGGCGGAGTCTTGGTGATGAAGGTGAAGGTGCGGTCCTCGTAGACCGTGATCTCCACCGGCACGACCATGCCACGCTGCGACTCGGTCGCGGCGTTGTAGGCCTTGCAGAACTCCATGATGTTGACGCCGTGCTGACCCAGCGCGGGGCCGACCGGCGGGGCCGGGTTGGCCGCACCGGCGTTGATCTGGAGCTTGATAAGCCCCGTGACCTTCTTCTTCTTGGGAGGCATTGCTCTCTCCGGGTCCTAGTGAGAGTGTTCAGCCCGCCATCCGGTCATCCGGATGCAGGCATACCGCACAACGATAACGGGTATAGCGGCGCGGCTAAAAACCGAGCAGGTCAGAACGGCTACGGGAGCCGTTCTGACCTGCTCGGAAGACGGTGAGATCAGTTCTTCTGGATCTGGTCGAAGCTGAGCTCGACCGGGGTCTCGCGACCGAAGATCTCGACGAGGCCCTTGACCTTCTTCGAGTCCGGGTTGATCTCGTTGATCGTGGCCTGGAGGGTCGCGAACGGGCCGTCGGTGACGGTGACCGAGTCGCCGACCTCGAAGTCCAGGACCTGGACCTCCAGCTTGCGGGCCGGAGCCGGCTTGCCCTCGGCCTCGGCGGCCTCGCGGGCGGCCTTCTCCTCGGCCTCCGGGGCGAGCATCTTGACGATCTCGTCCAGGGTCAGCGGGTACGGGTCGTAGGCGTTGCCCACGAAGCCGGTGACGCCGGGGGTGTTGCGGACGACGCCCCAGGACTCGTTCGTCAGGTCCATGCGGACGAGGACGTAGCCGGGAAGCTTGTTCTGCTTGACGTTCTTCCGCTCGCCGCCCTTGATCTGGACGATCTCTTCCTCGGGGACCTCGGCCTGGTAGATGAAGTCCTCGACGTTGAGCGAGACGGCACGCTGCTCGAGGTTGGCCTTCACGCGCTTCTCGTAGCCCGCGTAGGTGTGGATGACGTACCACTCGCCGGGGAGGGTGCGGAGCTCCTCGCGGAGCGCGGCGACCGGGTCGACCGGGGCGGCCGGCTCGGCCTCCTCCTCGGTCTCTTCCTCGGCGTCCTCGACCTCGGCCTCGACGGCGTCGTCCTCGTCAGCCTCGTCCTCGTCGATCTCGTCGGCCTCGACGTCCTCGTCCGCAGCGTCCTCAGCAGCGTCGACCTCGACGTCCTCGACGTCCTCGTCGGCGGCCTCGACGATGTCCAGCTCGTCCTCGACGGACTCGGACTCGAAGGCGTCGTTCAGGTTCGCGTCAGACACGGTGGCTGCTTCTTCCTGCGATACAGATGGGTGGAACAAAAAGTCAGCCGAAGACGTACTTGACTGCTTCCTGGAAGCCATAGTCAATCACGGTGACAAGGCCGATCATGATGACGACGAAGACAATCACCACGGTGGTGTACGTCGTCAGCTGGCTGCGCGTGGGCCAGACGACCTTGCGGAGCTCGGCGATGATCTGGCGGTAGAAGAGCGCGAGACGGCCCAGGGGGCCCTTCTTTCCGCGCTTCCCGCCCTTGCGGGACTTCTTCTTCGACTCTGCGGTCTCTTCGGCATCAGGCATGTCGATGGAGCCTACGGCGTCCGTCACGATCTCTCACCTGATTCCGGGTCGGCCGTGCCGCGCCCGGGTGGAGCCGCACGGCGGTGCAATGAAGTACGTACATGCGCACAACACCTGGCGGTGTGTGTAGCAGGGCCGGAGGGACTTGAACCCCCAACCGCCGGTTTTGGAGACCGGTGCTCTACCAATTGAGCTACGACCCTTTGTCGGTGCCCCCAACGTACCGCATCGTGAGATGTGGTCGTGCGGGCCAACGAGGAGTGAGCATACGTGGTCATGGGCCCTCACGTCGAACAGAAAGCGCGCCGACCTGCCGCCGGACGCGCGTACGACCGGGAATGACCGTTCCTGTCCGGTCCGTGAAACCTGTGTGCCGGGCCTCGACGCGGTCTGGGACGATGGCCCGTATGAGCGCTGCTACCCCTCCCACCGAGCGTCGGGTCTCCGCCCGGATCGGTGCGATCTCCGAGTCCGCCACCCTCGCCGTCGACGCCAAGGCCAAGGCCCTCAAGGCCGCCGGTCGCCCGGTGATCGGTTTCGGCGCGGGTGAGCCCGACTTCCCGACCCCGGACTACATCGTCGAGGCGGCCGTCGAGGCCTGCAAGAACCCCAAGTACCACCGCTACACGCCGGCCGGCGGCCTGCCCGAGCTGAAGGCCGCGATCGCCGCCAAGACGCTGCGCGACTCCGGCTACGAGGTCGAGGCCTCCCAGGTCCTGGTGACCAACGGCGGCAAGCAGGCGATCTACGAGGCCTTCGCCGCGATCCTCGACCCGGGCGACGAGGTCATCGTCCCGGCGCCGTACTGGACGACGTACCCCGAGTCGATCCGTCTCGCGGGCGGTGTCCCGGTGGAGGTCGTGGCCGACGAGACCACCGGCTACCGGGTCTCGGTGGAGCAGCTGGAGGCGGCGCGCACGGAGAAGACCAAGGTCGTCCTCTTCGTCTCCCCCTCGAACCCGACCGGCGCGGTCTACAGCGAGGCGGACGCCGAGGCGATCGGCCGCTGGGCCGTCGAGCACGGCCTGTGGGTCCTGACGGACGAGATCTACGAGCACCTGGTCTACGGCGACGCGAAGTTCACCTCGCTGCCGGCGATCGTGCCCGAGCTGCGCGACAAGTGCATCGTGGTGAACGGCGTGGCGAAGACGTACGCGATGACGGGCTGGCGCGTCGGGTGGATCGTCGGCCCGAAGGACGTCGTGAAGGCCGCGACGAACCTGCAGTCGCACGCCACGTCCAACGTGAGCAACGTCGCGCAGGTGGCCGCGCTCGCCGCCGTCTCCGGCAACCTGGACGCGGTCGCCGAGATGCGCACCGCCTTCGACCGCCGCCGCCAGACGATCGTGCGGATGCTGAACGAGATCGAGGGCGTGTACTGCCCGACGCCGGAGGGAGCGTTCTACGCGTACCCGTCGGTGAAGGGGCTGATCGGCAAGGAGATCCGCGGCAAGCGCCCGCAGTCCTCGGTCGAGCTGGCCGCCCTGATCCTGGACGAGGCCGAGGTCGCGGTCGTCCCGGGCGAGGCCTTCGGCACGCCGGGCTACCTGCGCCTGTCGTACGCGCTGGGCGACGAGGACCTGGTGGAGGGCGTGTCCCGGATCCAGAAGCTCCTCGCCGAGGCGCGCGACTGACCTCTCGAGGTGCGGGCCCCCGGTTCTCCGGAACCGGGGGCCCGTTTTTGCGTTCTAGCGGGATCCCGATCGGGGAAACGGACTGTATTCGTCCATTCGGGTGCGGCAGTATCGGCCAATGGAGCATGTACGCGATCTCACCCTGTTGCCCAAGGCCCATCTGCACCTGCACTTCACCGGTTCGATGCGGCCCACGACGCTCATCGAGCTGGCCGACAAGTACGGCGTGCACCTCCCGGAGGCGCTGAGCAGCGGTACGCCTCCCAAGCTGCGGGCGACCGACGAACGCGGCTGGTTCCGCTTCCAGCGGCTCTACGACATCGCCCGCTCCTGCCTGCGCGCGCCGGAGGACATCCAGCGGCTGGTGCGCGAGGCGGCCCAGGAGGACGTGCGGGACGGCTCCGGCTGGCTGGAGATCCAGGTCGACCCCACCTCGTACGCCCCGCACCTGGGCGGTCTGATCCCGGCCCTGGAGATCATCCTGGACGCGGTCGACGCGGCCTCCCGGGAGACCGGGCTCGGGATGCGGGTGCTCGTCGCGGCGAACCGGATGAAGCACCCGCTGGAGGCGCGGACCCTGGCCCGGCTCGCGGTGCGGTTCGCGGACCGGGGCGTGGTCGGTTTCGGGCTCTCCAACGACGAGCGGCGGGGCATGGCCCGGGACTTCGACCGGGCCTTCGCGATCGCGCGGGACGGCGGCCTCCTCGCGGCCCCGCACGGCGGCGAGCTGACGGGCCCCTCGTCCGTACGGGACTGCCTGGACGATCTGCGGGCGGCGCGGGTCGGCCACGGGGTGCGGGCGGCGGAGGACCCGAGGCTGCTGCGGAGGCTCGCCGAGAAGGGCGTGACCTGCGAGGTCTGCCCGGCGTCGAACGTGGCTCTCGGGGTGTACGAGAAGCACGAGGACGTGCCGCTGCGGACCCTCTTCGAGGCCGGCGTGCCGATGGCGCTCGGCGCGGACGACCCGCTGCTCTTCGGCTCGCGGCTCGCGGCGCAGTACGAGATCGCCCGTCGGCACCACGGGTTCACGGACGCGGAGCTGGCGGAGCTGGCCCGGCAGTCGGTGCGGGGCTCGGCGGCGCCCGAGGACGTCCGGGCGAAGCTCCTCGCGGGGATCGACCACTGGCTCGCCGGCTGATCCCCCGGATCAGGGTGCGGGCGAGCGAGCGCGCGAAGTCGTCGAGCGAGTCCGGCGGCCTTCGGCCCGGGCTCGTCTCCCGGGCGAAGGAGCGCTGCGCGCAGGCCCGGGAGGAGGGGCGCGGCGGCCACCGTCGGCGTCGGGGCCGATGCGGCCGTGCCGCTGCTCGGGGCGGTCGCGGGACGGGACTCGGTGCTCTCGGGCCTCGGCGCCCGGACCAGGGCGGACGCGGGCGTGACCGCCCGGCTGACCCGTTCGGTGCCCGCGGCGACGGAGGCCGAGAAGAGGCGCCGGCTCCTGGTGGTCGGCGCGGCCCCGCCGGGCCCGGTCCCGGACTGCCGGGCCCTGGTCGACAAGGCGGTCCTGGCGGTCGTCGACAACGTACTGGAGGACGTCCACGCCGACCTGCGGGCCATGGAGGCGGAGCTCGCCGCGAGCAGCGCCGACCGGACGTCCGTGCGCCCGAGCCGACGGACAGGCGGGGCACCGGCCGGTACCGCAGGGGCGTCGGCGGCACCCCGCCCCGGGGCCGCTCCCTGGCCCGCGCGGACGTGGCGCACGCGATGCCGGTGGTGCCCGACGACCCCGCGACGGTCCGGCGGGGCGTCGGGGTCGCGGCTAGAGCTCCACGCCCACCGTCACCGGCTCGTTGACGAGGGTGATCCCGAAGGCCTCGTGCACCCCGGCGACGACCTCGCGCGCGAGGGCGAGGAGGTCCTCGGTGGTCGCCTCGCCGCGGTTGGTGAGGGCGAGCGTGTGCTTGGTGGAGATCCGGGCGGGGCCGGTGCCGTAGCCCTTGGTGAAGCCGGCCCTGTCGATGAGCCAGGCGGCCGAGGTCTTCACGGCGCCGTCCTCGCCCGCGGGGAAGGCCGGCGGGGTGACGTCCGGCCCGAGCCGTCCGGCCACGCGCGCGAGGAAGGCCTCGTACTCCCCCGCCGTGAGGATCGGGTTGGTGAAGAAGGAGCCCGCGGACCAGGTGTCGTGGTCCTCCGGGTCCAGGACCATGCCCTTGCCGGCGCGGAGCTCGAGGACGGTCTCGCGGGCTGCGGCGAGGGGCACCCGGTCACCGGCCTCGACGCCGAGGGCGCGGGCGGTCTCGGCGTACTTGATCGGCGCCGAGAGCCCGCCGGCGTCCTCCAGCTCGAAGCGGACCCGCAGCACCACGTACCGGTCGGGCTGGTCCTTGAAGAGGCTGTGCCGGTACGAGAAGGCGCACTCGGCGTTGGTGAGGGTGACGGTCTCCTCGGCCCTGCGGTCGTACGCGACGACCTCGGTGACGGTGGCGGAGACGTCCTGTCCGTACGCGCCGACGTTCTGGATGGGGGTCGCGCCGGCCGAGCCGGGGATGCCGGCCAGGCACTCGATCCCGGCGAGCCCGGCCTCGACGGTCCGCGCCACGGCGTCCGTCCAGACCTCGCCGGCGGCGAGCTCCAGGCTCGTGCCGTCCAGGGCGAAGCCGGTGGTGGCGATGCGCAGCGCCGTGCCGTCGAAGCCCTTGTCCCCGATGACCAGGTTGGAGCCGCCGCCGATGATCAGCAGCGGGGTCCCGGCGGCGTCGGCCGCGCGGACCGCCTCGACCACCTCCTCGTCGGTGGTGGCGGTGACGAGCCGGGTGGCGGGCCCGCCGAGCCGGAAGGTGGTCAGGGGCGCGAGGGGGGCGTCTGCGATCTGCTGCACGGGCTCAAGGGTACGGGCCCGTCGCTTCGGCGACGGGCCCGTGACGTTCGTGCGGCGGCTCGTACGGTCAGGCGAGGCGGACCACGGCCCGGCTCATGCCCAGGACCTTCTGCCCGGCGCTCACGGCCGTGATGTCGACCCGCACCCGCCGGTCGTCCAGCTTGGCTGCGACCTTGGCGGAGACCTCGATCAGGGCACCGGTCCCGTCGTTGGGGACGACGACCGGCTTGGTGAAGCGGACGCCGTACTCGACGACGGCGGCGGGGTCGCCGGCCCAGTCGGTGACGACGCGGACCGCCTCGGCCATGGTGAACATGCCGTGGGCGATGACGTCCGGGAGGCCGACCTCGACCGCGAACTTCTCGTTCCAGTGGATCGGGTTGAAGTCCCCGGAGGCGCCGGCGTACTGCACGAGCGTGGCGCGGGTCACGGGGAAGGTCTGCGCGGGCAGCTCGGTGCCGACCTCGACCTCGTCGTAGGCGATCTTCGCGGTCATGGTCAGGCCCCCTCGGGTGCGCGGGAGACGAGCTTGGTCCAGGCGGTGACGACGTGCTCGCCGGAGGCGTCGTGGACCTCGCCGCGGATGTCCAGGATGTCGTTGCCGGCGAGGGACTTGATCGCCTCGATGGTGGAGGTGACCGAGAGCCGGTCCCCGGCGCGCACGGGCCGGGTGTAGGCGAACTTCTGGTCGCCGTGGACGACGCGGCTGTAGTCGAGGCCCAGCTGCGGGTCCTCGATGACGGCGCCGGCCGCCTTGAACGTGATGGCGAACACGAAAGTGGGCGGGGCGATCACATCGGAATGTCCGAGCGCCTTGGCCGCCTCGGTGTCGGTGTACGCGGGATTGGCGTCACCGATCGCCTCGGCGAACTCGCGGATCTTCTCGCGGCCGACCTCGTAGGGAGCGGTGGGCGGATAGGTCCGGCCCACGAAGGACTGGTCGAGCGCCATGGACTCGATACCTCCTGCTGGATCTGTTGCGATAAACGACACGAGGCCGCCCCCTGGTGGGGACGGCCTCGTGTACGAGCCTGATTAGCGCGTCTCGCGGTGCGCGGTGTGCGAGTTGCAGCGAGGGCAGTGCTTCTTCATCTCAAGACGGTCCGGGTTGTTACGCCGGTTCTTCTTGGTGATGTAGTTCCGCTCCTTGCACTCCACGCAGGCCAGCGTGATCTTCGGGCGGACGTCGGTGGCAGCCACGTGAGTGCTCCTTGACGGACGGATAGGATGGATTAACGCATGAAAGAGTAGCCGATCGCAGGACCGACCCCACAATCGGCTACCGTGTGTAGCGGTGACCGGACTTGAACCGGTGACACAGCGATTATGAGCCGCTTGCTCTACCGACTGAGCTACACCGCTTTGATGATCCGGATCCCGCCCGAAGGCGGGATCCCTCTCACCAGAGCCCCAATACGGAATCGAACCGTAGACCTTCTCCTTACCATGGAGACGCTCTACCGACTGAGCTATTGGGGCGAGCGAGGAAGACATTACACGGTCTGCGGCCCATCACCCAAATCCGTTTCCCCGGCCCCTCGCGACAGCCCTCACCAGGCGTCCCGTACGCCACTCGTGGCCTCATCGGTACGACTATTGCGCTCCTCCTCGAAGGTCGCTCCGAGCGCCCCTAGGCTCGGCCCCACGCTGCGCGATCTTGATCTTGAGGAGCCTTGAGGAGCCCGATGTCAGCCGACAGCAAGCAGCCCCAGCCGCCCGAGGACGGGGCCGCCACCACCGCCGACTCGACCTCGCTCCTGCTCTCCCGCGCACGGCTCGCCGACGGACGGATCGTGGACGTACGGCTCGTCGGCGGGCGGATCGAGGCCGTCGGCACCGCGGGCAGCCTCACCACCGTGGGCGCCCGCGTCGACCTCAACGGCTACCTCCTGGTGCCCGCCGCCGCCGAACCCCATGCCCACGCCGACACCGCGCTCTCCGCCGACACCCCCGGCCCCGTCTCGTACGCCCCCGAGGAGGTGCAGCGACGGGCCACCGAGGCCGCGCTGCTCCAGCTCGGCCACGGCGCGACGGCGCTCCGCGCGCACGTGCGCATCGGCGACGTCCACGGGCTCTGCCTGCTCGAAGCGGTGCTGCAGGCCCGGCGCTCGCTGCGCGGCCTCGCCGACCTGACGGCCGTCGCCGTGCCCCGGCTGCTCACGGGCGTCGCGGGGGCGGACGGCCTCGCGATGCTGCGGGACGCGGTGAAGATGGGCGCCGGGGTGGTCGGCGGCTGCCCGGACCTCGACCCGGACCCGGCCGGATACGTGGAGGCCGTCCTCGACGTCGCGGCCGAGCACGGCGTCCCGGTCGACCTGCACACCGACGGGGACGACCCGGCCCGGCTCGCCCGGCTCGCGGCGATGGCCGGCGGCCTGCGGCCCGGGGTCACCATCGGACCGTGCGCCGGGCTCGCCCGGCTCCCCTCCGACGCGGCGAGCCGGGCGGCGGACCGGCTGGCGGCTGCCGGGGTGACGGTGGTCTGCCTGCCCCAGGGCGGCTGCGGGGGCACGGAGCTGCGCGGGGCGGCGCCGGTGCGGCTGCTGCGGGCGGCCGGGGTGCGGGTCGCGGCGGGCAGCGGGACGCTGCGGGACGTGGCCAACCCGGTGGGGCGCGGGGACCCGCTGGAGTCGGCCTACCTGCTCGCCTCGCTCGGCGGGCTGCCGCCCGAGGAGGCCTACGGGACGGTGAGCGCGGAGCCGCGGGCGGCGATGGGCCTGCCGGAGGTGCGGGTGGAGGCCGGCTTCCCGGCGGAGCTGCTCGCGGTGCGCGGCGAGCGCATGGCGGGCGTGCTCTCCCTCGCGTACAGCCGGATCGTGGTGCACCGGGGGCGGGTGGTGGCCCGGACGAGCGCGGTGCGGGAGTACTGCGACTCGGCGGCGGCCCTGGACCTGCCGCGTCAGGCGCGCCCGGAGCGGCCGCCCGAGCCGGGAAGCCCTCCGGCCGGACCCGACGTACGGTCGTGAGTATGCGCATCGTCATCGCTGGAGGACACGGACAGATCGCCCTGCGCCTGGAGAGGCTGCTCTCGGCGGCCGGGCACGAGGTCGCGGGGATCATCCGCAGACCGGAGCAGGGCGCCGACCTGCGGGAGGCGGGCGCCGAGCCCGTCGTCCTGGACCTGGAGTCGGCGTCGGTCGAGATGGTCGCCGCGGTGCTGCAGGGCGCCGACGCGGCCGTCTTCGCGGCGGGTGCGGGTCCGGGCAGCGGCGCCGACCGCAAGGACACGGTGGACCGGGCGGCCGCGGTGCTGTTCGCGGACGCGGCGGAACGGGCGGGCGTGCGGCGGTACCTCGTCGTCTCCTCGATGGGCGCGGACGCCTCCCACCCGGGCGACGGGATCTTCGACGCCTACCTCCGCGCGAAGGGCGCCGCCGACGACGACATCCGCTCCCGCACGGCCCTGGACTGGACGATCCTGCGCCCCGGCTCCCTGACGGACGACGCGGGCACGGGCATGGTCCGCCTGGAGGCCCGCACGGGCCGCGGATCGGTCCCCCGGGACGACGTGGCCGCGGTCCTCGCCGAACTCCTCGACACCCCGGCGACCGCCGGCCTGACCCTGGAACTGATCGCCGGCTCGGTCCCGCTCTCGGTCGCGGTGAAGGACGTGGCCGGCAACTGAGCCCGCGGTCCGCCGAGAAACGAGAAAGGTCCCCGGTGCAAGCACCGGGGACCTTCTTCACGTGGCGACGCCAGGATTCGAACCTGGGTAGGCTAAGCCGACGGATTTACAGTCCGCTCCCATTGGCCACTCGGGCACATCGCCATGGGTTCGCTGCCTTGGTTCACCGCTTTTCTGCGGTGTTCCCCGGCAACGACGTAAACAATACCTGATCCCCGGGGGTGCTTCGCCACCCGATTGATCAGCGGTTCGGCCCGCGGCTCACCCCCTAGGCTTCTGGGGTACCCCACAGCACCCGAGCAAGGAGCCACGAGTCATGGCCGACTCCAGTTTCGACATCGTCTCCAAGGTCGATCGGCAGGAGGTCGACAACGCCCTCAACCAGGCCGTGAAGGAGATCTCGCAGCGCTACGACTTCAAGGGGACCAACGCCTCGATCTCCTGGTCGGGCGAGAAGATCCTGATGCAGGCGAACGGCGAGGAGCGCGTCAAGGCGATCCTCGACATCTTCCAGTCCAAGCTGATCAAGCGGGGCATCTCGCTGAAGTCGCTGGACGTCGAGGGCGAGCCGCAGCTGTCCGGCAAGGAGTACAAGCTCTTCGCCTCCGTCCAGGAGGGCATCTCGCAGGAGAACGCCAAGAAGGTCGCGAAGACCATCCGCGACGAGGGCCCCAAGGGCGTCAAGGCGCAGGTCCAGGGCGACGAGCTGCGGGTCAGCTCGAAGAGCCGGGACGACCTGCAGGCCGTGCAGGCGCTGCTCAAGGGCAAGGACTTCGACTTCGCGATCCAGTTCGTGAACTACCGCTGACCCCGTAGCGGGTCATGAGGGTCGTGTCCGAAAACCGCCAGCCCGGGGCTGGGCGGCCCCCGCACACTGGGTCTCCGGAAGACCCGTGCGGGGAGAGGAACCAGTCATGACCGTGTACGCGTACGTGGACGGCCCCCTGGGCGAGATGCTGCTCGTCGGGCAGCTCGCCGAAGGGGGCCGGGCCGTGCTGCGCTCGCTGTCCCTGCCGGGGCAGAAGGGCGCCGTCGGGGTCGAGGACGGCTGGACGCCCGCACCCGAGGCGTTCGTCGAGGCCGCCGGGCAGCTGGGCGAGTACTTCGCCGGCCGCCGCGACCGCTTCGACCTGCCGCTCGCCGACGACGCCGGGACCGAGTTCCAGCGGCGCGTCTGGCGGGCCCTGGAGGAGATCCCGTACGGGACCACCGTCTCGTACGGGGAGATCGCCCGGCGGGTCGGTTCGCCCGGCGCCGGGGTACGGGCCGTGGGCACCGCCATCGGACGCAATCCGCTGCTCGTGGTGCGGCCCTGTCACCGGGTGATCGGCGCCGACGGAAGCCTGCGCGGGTACGCCGCCGGCCTTGAGCGGAAAGAACGGCTCCTCGGGCTCGAAGGCGCCCTCGTGTGAGCGAGGGGCTCTTCCCCCGCGAGCGGGCCACGGTGGCGCCCGGGGCGGTGCACGTGCCCGCGTGGCTGCCGTTCGCGCGACAGCGGGAGCTGGTGGACGCCTGCCGGGAGTGGGGGCGCGGGCCCGTCCCGTACCGGCACACCGTGCTGCCCGGCGGCGGCGTGATGTCGGTGCGCTCGCTGGCCCTGGGCCGCCAGTGGGTGCCCTACCGCTACCTCGACGCGGTCGGGGCCGAACTGCCGGACTGGCTGGTCGCACTGGGCCGGGACGCGCTCGTCGAGGCGTACGGCGACCACGGCGGCTTCGCCCCCGACACCGCGCTCGTGAACTTCTACGCGCCCGGCGCGCGGATGGGCATGCACCAGGACCGGGAGGAGCGCTCCCCGGCGCCGGTGGTGTCGCTGAGCCTCGGGGACCGGTGCGTGTTCCGCTTCGGGAACGAGGAGAACCGCGGCCGGCCGTATCGGGACGTCGAGCTGCTCTCCGGGGACCTCTTCGTCTTCGGCGGGGCTTCGCGCTGGGTTCACCACGGCGTCCCCAAGGTGTTCCCGGGGACGGCCGAGCCGGCGCTCGGACTGACGGGTCGGCTGAACATCACGCTCAGGGAGACCGGCCTCAGCGTTTAATGTGCGGGGCATGACACCGGAACTGCGCCGCTCCCTGGGCCTCTTCGACGCGGTCGTGATCGGCCTCGGTTCGATGATCGGAGCGGGGATCTTCGTCGCGCTCGGTCCCGCCGCGGACGCCGCCGGCTCCGGGGCCGGGCTGCTCTGGGCGCTCGGACTCGCCGCCGTCGTCGCCTACTGCAACGCCATGGCCTCGGCGCGGCTCGCCGCCCTCTACCCGGCCTCCGGCGGTACGTACGTGTACGGTCGCGAACGCCTCGGTTCGTTCTGGGGGTACCTGGCCGGCTGGGCGTTCGTCGCCGGCAAGACGGCCTCGTGCGCGGCGATGGCGCTCACCGTCGGGGCGTACGCCTGGCCGGAGCACGCCCACGCGGTGGCGGTCGCCGCCGTCGTGGCCCTGACCGCCGTCAACTACGGGGGAGTTCAGAAGTCGGCGCTCCTCACCCGGATGATCGTGGCGCTCGTCCTCGCCGTGCTCGCGTGCGTGGTCACGGTGTCCCTGGGAGCCGGCGGGGAGGGACTCGCGGCCCCCGGCGGGGAGCTCACCACCGGCGGGGTCCTCCAGGCCGCGGGTTTGCTCTTCTTCGCATTCGCGGGGTACGCGCGGATCGCCACGCTCGGCGAGGAGGTCCGCGACCCGGCCCGCACCATCCCCCGGGCGGTGCCCCTCGCCCTCGGCATCGCACTCGCCGTCTACGCGCTCGTCGCGGTCGGCGTCCTCACCGTCCTCGGCCCCTCCGCCCTCGCCGACTCCCCCGCGCCCCTCGCCGACGCGGCCCGCGCGGCGGACGCCGGATGGCTGGTGCCGCTCGTCACCGTCGGCGCGGCCGTCGCCGCCCTGGGTTCGCTGCTCTCGCTGATCCTCGGGGTGTCCCGTACGACCCTGGCGATGGCCCGCGACGCGTACCTGCCGACGGCCCTCGCCGCCGTGCACCCGCGCTTCCAGGTGCCGCACCGGGCGGAGCTCGCGGTGGGCGCGGTGGTGGCCGTGGTGGCGGCGACCGTGGACGTGCGGGGCGCGATCGGCTTCTCGTCGTTCGGCGTCCTCGTCTACTACGGGATCGCGAACGCCTCCGCCTGGACCCTCGGCGGCCGCAACCGCCACCTGGCCGCGCTCGGCCTCGCCGGCTGCGGAGCCCTGGCCTTCGCCCTCCCCGTCGGCTCCGTCCTGGCGGGCTCGGGGGTCGTGGCGGCGGGTGTGGTGGCGTGGGCGATCAGCCGGGGGCGCGCGGTGCCGCCGCGCGGGTGAAGTTCGCCGCCACAGCCAGCCGCTCCGCGCCCGCGCCCCCGTTGTGGGCACTCGCTCCGCCGGGCCGGCGCCCGCGCCCGTGTGGGCAGTCGTCCCGCTGGGGCAAGGGGATCCCCCTGCTCCAGCGGGACGACTGCCCACACGGGCGCGGGCGGGGGCGGGGGCACCGGCCTGGCGGGCGCGGGCCACACGGGCGGGGCCGCCGGCCCGGCGGTGGAGGCGCGGCGCGTCAGTGGCCCGTGTAGCCGTACGGCTGGTCCGTCGGGACGATCTCCTTGCCCAGCGGCAACAGCGACACCGGGATCATCTTGAAGTTCGCGAGGCCCAGCGGGATGCCGATGATCGTGATGCACAGCGCGATCCCGGTGGTGATGTGACCGAGCGCGAGCCACCACCCCGCGAGGATCAGCCACAGCACGTTGCCGACGCAGGACGGCGCGCCCGCGTCGCGCCGGTCGACGACCGTGTGGCCGAAGGGCCAGAGCGCGTAGAGGCCGATGCGGAAAGCAGCCAGCCCGAAGGGGATGCCGATGATGGTGACGCAGAGCAGGACGCCCGCGGCGATGTAGCCCAGGAACATCCAGAACCCGCACAGGACCAGCCATATGACGTTGAGGATCGTCTTCACGGGCGTCGACCTGCCATCTGTTCGAGCCGGGCGATCCGCTCGGCCATCGGCGGATGCGTGGAGAACATCTTGGAGAGGCCCTGTCCGGGCCGGAAGGGGTTCGCGATCATCATGTGGCTCGCGGTCTCGATCCTCGGCTCGGGCGGCAGCGGCAGCTGCTTGGTGCCCGCCTCAAGCTTCCTGAGGGCGCCGGCGAGGGCGAGCGGGTCCCCGGTGAGCTGGGCGCCGGAGGCGTCGGCCTCGTACTCGCGGGAGCGGGAGATGGCGAGCTGGATGACCGAGGCGGCGATCGGACCGAGGATGAGGACCAGCAGGTAGCCGAGGATGCCGGGGCCGTCGTCGTCGTCGGAGCGGCCGACCGGGATCAGCCAGGCGAAGTTGACCAGGAACATGATCACGGAGGCGAGCGCTCCGGCGACCGAGGAGATGAGGATGTCCCGGTTGTAGACGTGGCTCAGCTCGTGTCCGATGACCCCGCGGAGCTCGCGCTCGTCGAGGATCGCGAGGATCCCCTCGGTGCAGCAGACGGCGGCGTTGCGCGGGTTGCGGCCGGTCGCGAAGGCGTTGGGCGCCTGCGTCGGCGAGATGTAGAGCCGGGGCATGGGCTGGCGCGCCTGCGTGGAGAGCTCGCGCACCATCTTGTAGAGCGCGGGGGCCTCGAACTCGCTCACCGGGCGGGCGCGCATGGCCCGCAGCGCCAGCTTGTCGCTGTTCCAGTACGCGTACGCGTTGGTGCCGAGCGCCACGAGCAGCGCGACGATCAGCCCCGTACGCCCGAAGAAGCTGCCGATGACGATGATGAGGGCCGAGAGCCCTCCGAGGAGGACGGCGGTCCTCAGCCCGTTGTGCCGGCGGTGCACGGTACGCCCTCCAGGTGGTGCGGCAGGGGAACCCTTTTTCTCGTGGTGGTCCTCTCCCGGAATTCGTCCGGGGGACCTCCATGTCCAGTGGACCCTTCCGTACTGGTCAACGCCAGGCGGGAGGCTCGGGTTCCCCGGCTCGCACGGGGTGCCGTGTGGGCCGTACGGGTGAGCGGCCGGTTTCTAGCGGGCGGCGGGGATCTTCTCCAGGCCGAGGGCGACGGGCTCGACCTCGCTGGTGCAGTGGGCGCAGCGGGAGGCGATCGCCGGGATCTCGGTGAAGCAGCGGGGGCAGTCGCGCTTCTCCGACTTCGGGTCCTTCGCCTCCTCCTTGGCGAACTTCTCCTGGATCTTCGTCATGGGGACGACGATGAGGAAGTAGAGGACCGCGGCGGTGATGACGAACGCTATGGCGGCGGCGATCGCCAGACCGTAGGGGAAGTCGGTCTTGCCGATGGTGAACTTGGCCTCGCTGAAGTCGCCGACGGAGCCGGTCGCCAGACCGATGAGCGGGGTGATGAACGCCTTGCTGAAGCCGGTGACGACGGCCGTGAAGGCCGAGCCGACGGCCAGGCCGATGGCCATGGAGACGACGTTCCCGCGAAGTATGAAGTCCTTGAATCCGTTCAGCACGGGGTGTCGTTCCTCGGTCTCTCTGCGTGGGGGGGCGGGGCGTGGGGTCAGAACAGGGCCGTCGCCGCGAAGCGGAGAACGAACTGCGGGTAGCCCGACAGCACGACTCCGATGGCGGCGGTCAGCACGATCGCCAGGGTGAGCGGCGCGGGGGCCCTGTGCGCGACGGGGGCGCCCTCCGGCGCGCGGAAGAGCAGGGCCGTCCAGCGCAGGTAGTAGTAGAGCGCGATCACGACGTTGACGCCCATGATCACGGCCAGCCACCCGAGGCCCGCGTCGACGGCCGCCGAGAAGACGGTCACCTTGGCGAAGAGGCCGATGATACCCGGAGGCAAACCGGCCAGATTCAGGAGGAAGAACCCGAGCGCGAGGGCCGCCGCGGGGCTGGCGGCGTACAGGCCCCGGTAGTCCGCGATCCGGTTCTCGGGGTGGGCGCGGGCGACGAGCGCGACGACCGCGAAGGCGCCGAGGTTCACGACGGCGTACATGAGGGCGTACGCGACGGTGGCGCCGATCTGGTCGTCGCCGGAGTACGCGGCGGCCGCGACCGGCACCAGGAGGTAGCCGGCCTGGGCGACGGAGGACCAGGCGAGGAGCCGCACCGCGCTCCACGCGCGCGTGGAGACCTGGCGGAGGGCGGCGACGTTGCCGGCGGTCATGGTGAGCGCGGCGAGGACGGCGAGCGCCGGGCCCCACACGTCCGCGTACGACGGGAAGGCGACGACGGTCACCAGGATCAGGCCGGTGAAGCCGACGGCCTTGCCGACGACGGAGAGGTAGGCGGCGATGGGCAGCGGGGCGCCGACGTAGGTGTCGGGCACCCAGAAGTGGAAGGGGACGGCGGCCGTCTTGAAGGCGAAGCCGACGAGGGTGAGGGCGACGCCGGCCTCGGCGAGGGTCTGGAGCTGTCCGGGGACGTCGTCGAGGCGCTGGGCGACCTCCGTGAGGTGGAGGGTGCCGGTCGCCGCGTACACGAAGCTGACGCCCAGCAGGGTGACGGCGGTGGCGGTGACGGAGGAGAGGAAGAACTTGAGCGCGGCCTCGCCGGACATGCGGTCGCCGCGCTTGAGGCCGACGAGCGCGAACGCGGGCAGCGAGGCCACCTCCAGGGCGACCACGAGGGTCGCCAGGTCGCGGGAGGCGGGCAGCAGCGCCGCGCCGGCGGCGGAGGAGAGCAGCAGGAACCAGAACTCGCCGGCCGGGAGCTTCTCGCGGGTCGCGTCCAGGGAGAGGAGCGCGGTGAGCAGCGCGCCGGCGAGGACGAGCAGCTGGATGACGAGGGTGAAGTGGTCGGCGGTGTAGCTGCACGCCCCGGACCGGGTGGCGGCGGTGAGACAGAAGGTCTCGCGGTCGCCGGACCGCAGCGGCAGGAGGAGGGCGAGGGCGGCGGTGAGGCCGCCGATCGCGGTCCAGCCGAGGAGCTGCTTGCGCTCGTCGGGGACGAAGAGGTCGGCGACGAGGACGACGAGCGCGACCACGGCGGTGAGGGTGGGGGGCGCGATCGCCAGCCAGTCGACGGACTGGACGAGCGACTCGCCGGCGAGCGTCGTCACTGGGGTCATTGGGTGCCTCCCGCGAGGAGCTTCTGGACGGCCGGGTCGGTGAGGCCGAGGAGGACGGCGGGCCAGAGTCCGGCGAGGACGGTGAGGACGACGAGCGGGGTCCAGGCGGCGAACTCGTACCCCTGGACGTCGGCGATCGCCGTCTCCCCCGCGGGCCGCGGGCCGCCCATGCAGACGCGGCGGACGACCACGAGGAGGTAGGCGGCGGTGAGGAGGGTGCCGAAGGCGCCGATCGCCATGAAGGTGAGGAAGGCGGGGCGGCTGAGGCCCTCGGCCGGGGCGAAGGCGCCGAAGAGGGCCAGCATCTCGCCCCAGAAGCCGGCGAGGCCGGGCAGGCCGAGGGAGGCGACGGAGGCGAAGGCGAGGAGGGCGCCGAGGCGGGGGGCGCGGCCGTAGAGGGCGGCTCCGGTGACGCCGGCGAGGGTGTCGAGGTCGGCGGTGCCGTACCGGTCCTTGACGGCACCGACCAGGAAGAAGAGCAGGCCGGTGATGAGGCCGTGGGCGATGTTGGCGAAGAGGGCGCCGTTGACCCCGGTGGGGGTCATGGTGGCGATGCCGAGGAGCACGAAGCCCATGTGGCCGACGGAGGAGTACGCGATGAGGCGCTTGAGGTCGCCCTTGTTGCCGGGCTTCGCGAGGGCGAGGCAGGCGAGCGATCCGTAGATGATCCCGGCGACGGCGAAGGCGGCGAGGTACGGGGCGAAGGTCGCCATGCCGTCGGGGGTGATCGGCAGGACGATCCGGACGAAGCCGTACGTGCCCATCTTGAGCAGGACGCCGGCGAGGAGGACGGAGCCGACGGTCGGGGCGGCGGTGTGGGCGTCCGGGAGCCAGCTGTGCAGCGGCCACATCGGGGTCTTCACGGCGAGCCCGAGGCCGATCGCGAGAACGGCGATGACCTGCACCGACGTGGTCAGTCCGCGGCCGTTGTCGGTGGCGAGTGCCACCATGTCGAACGTGCCCGCCTTCACGCCGATGAGGAGCAGGCCGAGCAGCATGACGACGGAGCCGAGCAGCGTGTAGAGGATGAACTTCCAGGCGGCGGCCTGCCTGCCCTCGCCGCCCCAGCGGGCGATGAGGAAGTACATCGGGATGAGGACCATCTCGAAGGCCAGGAAGAACAGGACGAGGTCGAGGACGGCGAAGGTGGCGAGGGTGCCGGACTCCAGGACGAGCAGGAGCGCGACGAAGGCCTTGGGGGAGGGCCCCGCCGGCATCTTGAAGTAGCTGTACAGCGCGCAGAGGAAGGTCAGCAGCGCGGTCAGGACCAGGAGGGGGAGGGAGATGCCGTCGACACCGAGGTGGATGCGCACGTCGAGTGCCCTGATCCAGCTGATGTCCGTCGTGGCCTGCATCTTCGACGGGTGGTCGTGGTCGAAGCCGAGCGCGAGGACGAGCGCGGCCAGCAGGATGACGCCGGTGACGGTGACGCCGTGGCGGAGCACGGCCTGGTCGGGTGACTTCCCCTTCAGTCCGGGCGGGGCGGGCAGGAGGGCGGCGGCGGCGCCGGCCAGCGGGCCGACGACGATCAACGCGAGAAGGAACTGCATCACGGATTCGCTGATATCGATCACGGATCACGCTCCGGCGACGGCGTTGGCGAGGGCGACGGCGACGATCGCCAGGACGACGGAGCCGGCGAGCAGGGCGCTCAGGTAGGTCTGCACGTTGCCGGTCTGGGCGCGGCGGACGAGCCAGCCGAGGCCCTTGGCGCTGTCCCCCGCGGCCCGTACGTAGGTGTCGACGACCTCGCGGTCCAGGAAGCGGACCAGGGAGGCGGCGGCGAGTACGGGGCGGACGAAGGCGGTCCGGTAGACGGCGTCCAGGTGGAAGCCGTCGGCGGCCGGTCCGTGCAGCGGTCCCAGGAGGGCGCGGCCGGGGTCGGCCGGGTCCTCGGCGGGGTGCGGCAGGTGCAGCGCCTCTGCCTCGACCTGACCCGCCTCGGCGTCCGGGTGCGCCACGTGCGGGACGGGGACCGGGGCGGGGGTGCGGGCCGCGAGGGTGCGCCAGACCGCGTAGGTGATCACGGCTCCGGCGGCGGCGAGGCCCGTGCCGAGGACGGCGGTGGTCAGGGTCGGGGTGAGGGCGTGCCCGTCGAACCAGTCGTCGAGGTAGGCGGCGGTCAGCCCGAAGCCCAGGGAGGGGATCGCGAGGACCCACAGGACGCTGGTCATGGCGATCGGCTGACGGCCGTGGTCGGGGGCTTCGGCGCCGCGGCCGCGGAAGGTCCGCAGCCAGAGCCGGAGCGCGTACGCGGCGGTCAGCAGGGCCGTGAGCAGTCCGGCGACGAGGACGGTCCAGCCGGCCCCGGCGGGGGCGACGTCCCGCTCGCCGAGGGCGGTGTGCTCGGCGGCCACGAGGACGGCTTCCTTGGAGAAGAAGCCGGCGAAGGGCGGGATCGCGGCGAGCGCGAGGAGGGCGACGGTCATCGTCCAGTACGCGTCGGGGATCCGCTTGGCGAGGCCGCTCATGCGGGACATCGCGGTGAGCGAGTTCGTGCCGGCGGCGTGGATGACCGCGCCGGCGGCGAGGAACAGCAGTGCCTTGAACGCGGCGTGCGAGAGGAGGTGGAAGACGGCGGCCCCGCGGTCGCCGACGGCGAGGGCCCCGGCCATGTAGCCGAGCTGTCCGATCGTCGAGTAGGCGAGGACCCGCTTGATGTCGTCCTGGGCGAGCGCGGCGAGCGCCGAGCCGACCATGGTGACCGCGGCCATCACGGCGAGCACGGTCATCGCGGCGGCGGAGGCGGCGAAGACCGGGAGGAGACGGGCCGTGAAGTAGATGCCGGCGGCGACCATCGTCGCCGCGTGGATGAGCGCGGAGACGGGGGTGGGGCCGGCCATGGCGTCCGGGAGCCAGGTGTGGAGCGGGAACTGCGCGGACTTGCCGGCGACACCGGCGAGCAGGAGCAGCGCGATCAGGGTGGGGTGGTCGAGGCCGCCGCCGGCGACGGCGCCGAGGACGCCCGTGATCCGGAACGTGCCCGCGTCGGCGGCGAGCGCGAAGAGACCGATGAGGAAGGGGACGTCACCCAGCTTGGTGACGAGGAAGGCCTTCAGGGAGGCGGACCGCGCCTCGGGGGTCTCCCAGTAGTGGCCGACGAGGAAGTACGAGCAGATGCCCATGATCTCCCAGCCGACCAGGAGCACCATCAGGTCGCCGGAGTAGACGACGAGCAGCATCGCGGAGGTGAAGAGGGAGACGAGCGCGGCGTACGAGGGGTAGCGCGGGTCCTCGCGGAGGTAGCCGGTCGAGTAGATCTGCACACAGGTGGCGACGACACCGACGAGGACGGCGACGAGCGCGGCGAAGCCGTCGATGTGGAGGGCCAGGTCGACGGGGACCGAGCCGGTCGGGGTGAGCTGGGTGGCGGCGTCGATCGCCTTGCCCCCGCCCTGGCGGGCGGCGACGAGGACGGCCAGGACGGCGGCGGCGAGCGTCGGCAGCACGGCCAGCGGGCGGACGAAGCCGGGCGCGGCGCGGCCGAGGAGGAGCCCGGCGGCGGAGCCGAGGAAGGGGAGGAGGGGGACGAGGACGGCGAGGGTGGTCGTGGTCACGCGGCGGCCTCGGCCTTCTCCTCGGCGGACGGCTGTTCCTCGGCGGACGGCTGTTCCTTGGTGTCGCGCAGGCGGTCGACGTCCGAGGTGCCGCGGTTGCGGTGGACCATCAGGACGATGGCGAGACCGATGCCGATCTCCGCGGCGGCGACGGCGATGGTGAAGAGGGTGAGCGCCTGGCCGGCGTGGAGGGTGTCGCGGAGCCAGACGTCGAAGGCGACCAGGTTGAGGTTGACGGCGTTGAGCATGAGCTCGACGGACATCAGGACCAGGATCGCGTTGCGGCGGGCGAGGACGCCGTAGAGGCCGACGGCGAAGAGGAGGGCGGCGAGGACGGCCGGGTAGGCGAGGTGCATCAGCGCTCGTCCTCCTTCTTCTTCCGCGACAGGACGATGGCGCCGACCAGGGCGGCGAGGAGCAGCACCGACAGCGCCTCGAAGGGCAGCACCCAGTGTCGGAAGAGGATCTGGCCGGTCACGTCCGTGGAGCCCTGGGCGGGCCCGTCCAGATCGATCCAGGTCGTGCGGAACGCGTCGACGACGACCCAGACGAGGGCGGCCGCCGCGGCCAGGGCGACGGCGAGGGCGACCGGCCGGTTGCCCGAGTCGGCGTCCGGGGAGCGGCCGATGGGGGCCTTGGTGAGCATGAGACCGAAGAGGAGGAGGACGACGACGGAGCCGACGTAGATCAGGACCTGGACCCAGGCGATGAACTCGGCGGTCAGGAGCAGGTACTCGACGGCCAGCCCGCCGAGCGCCACGACCAGCCAGAGGGCGGCGTGCACCAGCTGGCGGGTGGTGACGGTGACGAGGGCGGCGCCGAGGGTGGCGAGGCCGACGAGGACGAAGGCGACCTCGACGCCGGTGGGCGAGAGGAAGCCGTGGGCCTCGGCCGCGGTGGCGGCTGCTGCGGTGAGGTTCACTGCTGGTCCTCCGTGGCCGCCGCCTGGGCGGCGGCCTTCTCCGCCGCCTTGCGGGCCGCGGCGACCTCCTTCGGCTCCTCCGCGCGCGGGTCGAGCGCGGGCGGCTCGGGGACCGTCCACATCCACTCACGGAGCTTGTCCCGCTCGTGGGTGAGCTCGTGGATGTCGGTCTCCGCGTACTCGAACTCGGGCGACCAGAACAGCGCGTCGAAGGGGCAGACCTCGATGCAGATGCCGCAGTACATGCAGAGCGAGAAGTCGATGGCGAAGCGGTCGAGGACGTTCCGGCTGCGCTCGCGGCCGCCGGGGGCGGCGGGGGGCACCGTCTCCTTGTGGGAGTCGATGTAGATGCACCAGTCGGGGCACTCACGGGCGCAGAGCATGCAGACCGTGCAGTTCTCCTCGAACAGGCCGATGACCCCGCGGGTGCGGGGCGGCAGCTCGGGCTGCACGTCCGGGTACTGCGCGGTGACGGTCTTGCGCGTCATCGTGCGGAGCGTGACGGCGAGGCCCTTGGCGAGGCCGGAGCCGGGGAACGAACGGGGCCGCCCGGAGGGTGTCGACGAGGGGCGGGGGTCGGGAGACGCGGTGGGCATTACTGGATCGCCACCTTCACGATGCCGGTGAGCGCGATCTGCGCCAGGGCGAGCGGGACGAGCGTCGTCCAGGCCAGCTTCTGCAGCTGGTCCTCGCGGAGCCGCGGGTAGGAGACCCGCAGCCAGATCACGAGGAACGCGAGCACGGCCGTCTTGAGGAGGGTCCAGACCCAGCCGAGGCCGTCGGCGCCGAAGGGGCCGTGCCAGCCGCCGAGGAAGAGGACGGTGGTGAGACCGCAGAGGACGACGATGCCCGCGTACTCGGCGAGCAGGAAGAGCGCGAAGCGGAGGCCGGTGTACTCGGTGTACGCGCCGAAGATGATCTCCGAGTCGGCGACGGGCATGTCGAACGGCGGGCGCTGCAGCTCGGCGAGCCCGGCGGTGAAGAACACCAGCGCGCCGACGATCTGCCAGGGCACCCACCACCACTCGAAGGCGTTCAGGACGCCCGGGAGCGAGACGGTGCCGGCCGCCATCGCGACGGACGCGGCGGCGAGCAGCATCGGCAGCTCGTACGCGAGGAGCTGGGCGGCCGTGCGCAGGCCGCCGAGCAGCGAGAACTTGTTCGCCGAGGCCCAGCCGGCCATCAGGCTGCCGAGGACGCCGACGCCCATGACGGCGAGCACGAAGAAGACTCCCGCGTCGACGACCTGGCCGACCGCGCCCTCGCCCGGGCCGATCGGGATCGCGAGGAGGACGAGGAGGTACGGGAGGAGGGCGACGGCCGGCGCGAGCTGGAAGATCCGCCGGTCCGCGTTCTCCGGGACCACGTCCTCCTTCTGCGCGAACTTCACGCCGTCGGCGACGAGCTGGGCCCAGCCGTGGAAGCCGCCCGCGTACATGGGGCCGAGACGGCCCTGCATGTGGGCCATGACCTTGTGCTCGGTCTGCCCGACGACGAGCGGCAGCACGAGGAAGCACACGAAGACGACGATCAGCCGGAGGGCGACGTCGAGTACGTCGTTCACGCGGGATCGCCTCCGGCGGGGTCGTTGGGGGTGTCGGTGCCACGGTCCCGCCCGGCGGGCGGCTCGTGGGTGCGGTCTTCGTCCGCACCGGCGGCGCGGGCGCCTTCCGGCCCGGGGGCCGGGGTGGCGGCCGGGGCCTGGCCCTCGGGCTCGGAGGCCGGGGTGCTTGGCGCGGCCGGGGCCTCGGGTTCGGGGGCGGGGGCTTCCGGCTCCGGGGCAGGAGCGCCTTCCGCGGCGGGAGCCTCGGGCCCGGGGGCCGGGGCGGCCGCCGGAGCGGGGGCTTCCGGTCCGGGGGGCGGGGCGACCGGCGCGGCCGGGGCCTCGGGCTCGGGAGTCGGGGTTTCCGTTGCGGGGGCCGCGGACGGGGTTTCCGTTGCCGGGGTCGCGGACGGGGTTTCCGTTGCCGGGGTCGCGGCCGTGGGTGCCGGGGTCGCGGCCGTGGGCTCCTTGGGGGCCGGGGGCTGCGTCTCGTCGTCGAAGGCCGGGCGGGCGTGGTGCCACGGGGCGTCCGAGCTGCGGGTACGCGGAGCGGCGGCCGCCGCGCTGGGCGCGGGGCCGGTCGTGTCCGGGGCCGTCCGGCCGCCGGTCTCCGGCGCCGTCTGGCTCGCCGAGCCGTCCGCGGCCGAACGGGAGCGGCGCGGCGGGCGGGCCGCCGGGGCGTCCGGCGCGGCATCCGGTTCTGCCGCCGCAGCCGCCGCCTGGCTCGCGGAACCTTCGGCCGCCGAGCGGGAACGGCGGACCGGAGCGCCCGGCTCCGCGGCCGCCTGGCTCGCCGAGCCCTCCGACGCCGAGCGGGAGCGGCGGACCGGAGCGGCGGGCTCCGCCTGGCTCGCCGAGCCCTCCGTGGCCGTGCGGGTCCGGCGGACCGGGCGGTCGCCGGCCGCCGCGCGGGCGGGGCGGGCGGGGGCCGGCGGGAGCTGGCCCTTCAGGGGGCCCCATTCATTGGGGTCCGGGACGCCCGGAGGAAGCATCTGGCGGCGCTTGGGGCCGCCGCCGTCGTGCGACTCGCCCGGCTCCTTCGCGCCCGGCCACGCCTTGGCGACCCGGGCCGCCAGGACGAAGTCCTTGCGCAGGGGATGGCCCTCGAAGTTCTCGGGGAGGAGGAGGGGGACGAGGTGCGGGTGGCCCTCGAAGGTCACGCCGAACATCTCGTGCGTCTCGCGCTCGTGCCAGCCCGCGCCCGCGTACACCCCGATCGCCGTGGGGAGGGCGGGGGCCTCGTGCGGGACCGTCGTGCGCAGCAGGAGGCGCTTCGGAGCCCCCTCCCCCAGCGCCACCACGTGCGCGCAGACGCGGAAGCCCGTGCCCGGCTCGTCCACGGCGCTCAGCCAGTCGAAGTACGTGCAGCCGAGGGTGTCCCTGGCGGTCTCGAGCGCCGTGAGCCAGGCCGACGGCGGGACGTCGACCGTCAGCAGGTCGTACGCCCGCTCCGCCGTCGCCTCCTCGCCGAAGACCTCCGTCACGGCGTCGGGAAGGGAGTCGTAGCCGTTCACCGGGCGCCTCCCGGCGGCGGGACCAGGGGGCTCGTCAGCTGGGAGACCGTGGCGGCGGTCGCGTACCGCTCGGCCAGGCTCTCCCGGGCGATCTTCTCCTGGAGCTTGAGGATGCCCTGGAGCAGCGCTTCCGGGCGCGGCGGGCAGCCCGGCACGTAGACGTCCACCGGGATGATCTGGTCGACGCCCTTGGTGACGGAGTACGAGTCCCAGTACGGGCCGCCGCAGTTCGAGCAGGCGCCGAAGGAGATGACGTACTTCGGCTCCGGCATCTGCTCGTACAGGCGCTTCACCGCAGGCGCCATCTTGTCCGTCACCGTGCCCGAGACGATCATCAGGTCGGCCTGGCGCGGCCCCGGCGCGAAGGGGATCACGCCGAGCCGGATGAAGTCGTGCCGGGCCATGGACGCGGCGATGAACTCGATCGCGCAGCAGGCGAGGCCGAAGTTGAAGACCCACAGGCTGTAGCGGCGGCCCCAGTTCAGGACCACCTTCATCGGCTCGGGGGCCAGGCGGGCGAGCGGCCCCAGCTTGGGAGCGGGCAGGGGTGTTACGTCCATGCCAGGACGCCCTTCTTGTACGCGTAGAGCAGCCCCACGGCCAGGAAGCCGAGGAAGACGAACATCTCGACCAGGGTCGTGGCGCCGTATCCGGGCGCGGCGAAGACCGTCGCCCAGGGGAAGAGGAAGATCGAGTCGACGGCGAAGATGACGTAGAGGAAGGCGTACACGTAGTAGCGGACCTGGGTGTGGGCCCAGCCCTCCCCGACGGGGTCGACACCGCACTCGTAGGTGAGGAGCTTCTCGGGCGTCGGCACGACGGGCCTGAGCAGCCGGTTGGCCGAGAAGGCCACGGCCACGAAGAGCACGCCGACGACGGCGAGCACGCCGACGACGGAGTACGTCTGGAAGTAGTCCGCCGCGTCGGCCGCGACAACGGTCGGTTCCCGCACGTCCGCCCCTCGGTCTCGGTGTCTCATGAGTCACTTCTGTACGGACGCGAGTCTAGGCCCTGCTAAAGGGACCGTAAGCAGGCGCGGGTGCCTTCGTGGGTGCCCCACCGGTAGCTTCGCGGTTGCCTCGTCAGTAGCTTCTCCGGTGTCCCGCGGGTGGCTTCGGGGGTGCCTCCGCCAGTGGGGATATCCCCCCTTCCGCTCACCCACCTCCCCCATGGCGTCGCACCGTCCCCGACCGGCAGGCTGGGGACCATGAGCGCCGATCTTGATTCAGCCGAGTCCTCGGGGGCCGTCGAAGCCCCTCGTCCGCCGCTGCGGCTCGCCTACGGGAAGGAGACCTGGAAGGAGATCTCCTTCCTCCTCTCCAACCTCTTCACGGCACTGGCCGGTTTCGTCTACGCGGTCGTGACCGTCGCGGTCGGCGTGGGTCTCTCCGTCACCGTGATCGGGCTGCCGCTGCTCGCCCTCGGCCTCGGCGGCGCCCGCCTCATCGGCCGGTCGGAACGGGCGCGGGCCCGCGCACTGCTCGGCGTGAAGATCGCCGAGCCCTCGCCGCTGCCCCGGCCCCGCGGCTTCTTCGGCTGGCTGTGGGCCTCGCTGAAGGACCCGGTGGCCTGGCGGACCCAGCTGTACGGGCTGATCCGGCTGCCCTGGGGGATCGTGACGTTCACCGTCGCGCTGGTCTCGCTCTTCGTCCTCTGGCCCGTCCTGCCCTTCCTGGCCCGCGGCCTGGCCCACGGCGACCGGGGCATGGTCCGGGGGCTGCTCTCGCCCTCAGACGAGCTGGAGCGGCGGATCGCCGAGCTGGAGTCGGACCGGGGCGTCGTCGTCGACACCGCCGCCGCCGACCTGCGGCGCATCGAGCGCGACCTGCACGACGGCGCGCAGGCCCGGCTCGTGGCGCTCGCGATGGGGCTCGGCCTCGCGAAGGAGAAGCTGCTCGAAGACCCGGAGGCCGCGGCGGCGATGGTCGACGAGGCGCACGGCGAGGTGAAGCTCGCCCTCCAGGAGCTGCGGGACCTCGCCCGGGGCATCCACCCGGCGGTCCTCACCGACCGGGGACTGGGCGCCGCGCTCTCCTCCGTCTCCGCGCGCTGCACGGTGCCGGTGAAGGTGAACGTGGACCTGGCCGACCGGCCGGCCGAGGCGATCGAGGGCATCGCGTACTTCACGGTGTCCGAGCTGCTCCAGAACGTCTCCAAGCACGCGCGCGCCCGGTCCGCCTCCGTGGACGTCTGGCGGGCCGGGGACCGGCTGCTGCTCCAGGTGCGCGACGACGGGACCGGCGGGGCCCGCCTCGACGGCGGTACGGGGCTCGCCGGGCTCGCGGAGCGGCTCGGCGCGGTCGACGGGCTGCTCGTCCTCGACTCCCCCGAGGGCGGCCCGACGACGGTCACGGCGGAGCTGCCGTGGCGCTCCCGGCCGGGGGCGTGAGCCGCCCCGCGGCGCCCGGGTTCCGGTAGCTCCCGGGTAGGGAAAACCCCCGCCCGCAGACGCCCACCCGCCTCATGGTCCGGCGGGGCGCGGGACGGAACCCTGGAACGCGTACCGCCCGCCCCTCCGAAGCAGGACCGCCGGGCAGGGCCTCCGAGCAGGACCCCCGAGCAGAGCTTCCGAGCAGAGAAGGAACACCGCGATGGCCTCCCACCCGCTCCCCGCCGCGATCCGCGCGCCGTTCGAGGCCCGCACCTGGCGCGCCTTCGGCTACGTGCTGATCGGCCTGCCGCTGAGCATCTGCTGGTTCGCGCTCTCCATCGCCTTCGCCTCGGCCGGCGCGGGGCTGCTCATCACCTTCCTCGGCGTGCCGGTCCTGGCCGGGACGCTCGCGATGTGCCGGGGCTTCGGCGCGGTCGAGCGGGCCCGGGCGCGCGGGCTGCTCGGCCTCGACGTGGCGGCGCCGGAGCCGGTGCGCGGGCGGACCGGCGGGGCGTTCTCGTGGATGGGGGCCATGCTGAAGAGCGGCGCGTCGTGGCGGCACCTGCTGTACGCGGTCCTGCACATGCCGTGGGCGGTGTTCTCCTTCTCGGTCACGGTGACGCTGTGGGCCTGGGGCTGGAGCCTCTTCACGTATCCGCTGTGGCAGTGGGTCTTCCCCACGTGGGTGGGGCAGGACGGGATCCAGCTGTACGGCGACCGGACCCACGCCCTCTACCTCGACGCGCCCTTCGAACTGGCCGTGACCAGCCTGATCGGGCTCGTGTTCGTCCTCGTCGGGCCGTGGGTGCTGCGCGGGCTCGTCTCCGTCGACCGGCTCCTCGTCTCCGGGCTCCTCGGCCCGTCCCGGCTGGCCTCGCGCGTCACGGAGCTGGAGTCGGACCGGGGCGTCGTCGTCGACACCGCCGCCGCCGACCTGCGGCGCATCGAGCGCGACCTGCACGACGGCGCGCAGGCCCGGCTCGCCGCGCTGGCCATGGACCTGGGGCTCGCCAAGGAGAAGCTGGCGCGGGACCCGCAGGCGGCGGCGGTGCTCGTCGACGAGGCGCACGGCGAGGTGAAGCTCGCCCTCCAGGAGCTGCGGGACCTCGCCCGGGGCATCCACCCTGCGGTCCTCACCGACCGGGGGCTCGACGCGGCGCTGTCCGCGGTCGCCTCCCGGTGCGCGGTCCCCGTCTCCGTGGACGTGGACCTGCCGGGACGGCCTGCGCCGGCGATCGAGGGCATCGCGTACTTCACCGTCTCCGAGCTCCTCCAGAACGTCTCCCGGCACTCGGGGGCGCGGCGGGCGTGGGTGGACGTGTGGCGCACGGAGGACCGGCTGATGCTGCAGGTGCGGGACGACGGGGAGGGCGGCGCGCGCGTGGAGGCCGGCGCGGGGCTCGCGGGGCTGTCGGAGCGGGTGGGGGCGGTGGACGGGGTGCTGGCGGTGGACTCGCCGGCCGGCGGCCCGACGACGGTGACGGCCGAACTGCCCTGGCGGCCGTAGCCCGGGCGGGGTCCGCGCCCCCGTTCCGCCGGGGCGGCGCCCACCCCGCACCCCCGTCGTGGGCGGTCCTTCGCCGGGGCGGTGCCCACCCCCGCCCCTCGCGCCCCCGTTGTGGGCGGTCGTTCCGCTGGGGCGGAACGGGTGGGCACACGGGTGGGGGCGGGGGCATCGCCCAGCAGGGCGCGGCGCACGCACGGGCGGGGGCACCGCTCCGCCGGGTGCGACGCCCGCACGGGCGGGAGCGCGGGCGGGGCCGGGGACACCCCCGTACGGGCCGGGCGCGGGTCGTGGGGATGCCATGCTGAAGGTCTCATCGGATGACCGGAGCATGGGGGCTGCAGGGCGTGAGCGTGCGAGAAGTGACGGGGCGGGTACGGGTGGTCATCGCCGAGGATTCCGTCCTGCTCAGGGAGGGACTGACCCGGCTCCTGACGGATCTGGGGCACGAGGTCGTCGCCGGGGTGGGGGACGGCGAGGCGTTGGTGAAGACGGTGGCGGGACTCGCGGACGAGGGCGCGCTGCCGGACGTGGTGGTGGCGGACGTGCGGATGCCCCCGACGCACACCGACGAGGGCGTGCGGGCGGCGGTGCGGCTGCGCAAGGAATATCCGGGGCTGGGGGTCCTGGTGCTGTCGCAGTACGTGGAGGAGCAGTACGCCACCGAACTTCTGGCCGGTTCCAGCCGGGGCGTGGGGTATCTCCTGAAGGACCGGGTCGCGGAGGTCCGGGAATTCGTGGACGCCGTCGTCCGGGTGGCCGGCGGCGGTACGGCGCTGGACCCCGAGGTCGTGCAGCAGCTGCTGGGCCGGAGCCGTCAGCAGGACGTGCTGGCGAACCTGACCCCGCGCGAGCGGGAGGTCCTCGGTCTGATGGCGGAGGGCCGGACGAACTCGGCGATCGCGAAGGCGCTGGTCGTCAGCGACGGCGCGGTGGAGAAGCACATCAGCAATATCTTTCTGAAGCTGGGCCTCTCCCCGAGTGACGGTGATCACCGCCGGGTACTCGCGGTGTTGACGTACCTGAAGTCCTGATTACCTGACGCCCCGTCAGATAACCTGGTCCCTGGCCCCAGGTCCAAAGAATGAGGCGGAATCCGACCTTCCGGAACCTCCGGGCAGCGACAGAAACTGACAATTCAAGACAAGAGGGCATCTCAAAAAGAGGTTCACGATGCGAGAAGTCCCGGGAAGGGCCCCCTTACCGTCGTAGGGTGGGCCTCGGGACGGAAGGTGATCTCCGAGGATCGGCGGAAGATCGACGGAAGATCGACGATCGATCGGTGGTCACCGGCCGCGCCCGAGCCTTCTCCCCGCCTCCGGCGGAGAGTCCCCTTGCCGCGAGGGAGGTCCAGTTCAGTGACCAGCCAGGTCAGTAGCGAGGCCGGTGAGGCCCTGGTCGGGGAGCAGCGCAGCGCCCCGGCGACGCCCCACCACGGCACCGAGAAGGAAGTGCGCCGGCTCGACCGGGTGATCATCCGCTTCGCGGGTGACTCCGGTGACGGCATGCAGCTGACGGGTGACCGCTTCACCTCGGAGACGGCGTCCTTCGGGAACGACCTCTCCACGCTGCCGAACTTCCCGGCCGAGATCCGGGCGCCTGCCGGAACCCTGCCGGGCGTCTCGTCCTTCCAGCTCCACTTCGCCGACCACGACATCCTGACCCCGGGCGACGCCCCGAACGTGCTGGTCGCGATGAACCCCGCCGCCCTCAAGGCGAACATCGGGGACGTGCCGCGCGGCGGCGAGATCATCGTCAACACCGACGAGTTCGCCAAGCGCGCCATGGCCAAGGTCGGGTACGCGACCTCGCCCCTGGAGGACGGCTCGCTCGACGGCTACCGGGTGCACCCGGTGCCGCTGACGACGCTGACCCTGGAGGCGCTCAAGGACTTCGGCCTGTCCCGGAAGGAGGCCGAGCGGAGCAAGAACATGTTCGCGCTCGGGCTGCTCTCCTGGATGTACCACCGCCCGACCGAGGGCACCGAGACCTTCCTGCGCCAGAAGTTCGCGAAGAAGCCGGAGATCGCCGAGGCCAACGTGGCCGCCTTCCGGGCCGGCTGGAACTTCGGCGAGACCACCGAGGACTTCGCCGTCTCGTACGAGGTCGCCCCCGCCACCCGGGCCTTCCCCACCGGCACGTACCGGAACATCTCGGGGAACCTGGCCCTCTCGTACGGCCTGATCGCCGCCGGCCGCCAGGCGGACCTGCCGCTCTACCTCGGCTCGTACCCGATCACCCCGGCCTCGGACATCCTGCACGAGCTCAGCAAGCACAAGAACTTCGGCGTGCGCACCTTCCAGGCCGAGGACGAGATCGCCGGCATCGGCGCCGCCCTGGGCGCCGCCTTCGGCGGCTCCCTCGCCGTCACGACCACCTCCGGCCCCGGTGTGGCGCTGAAGTCCGAGACCATCGGCCTCGCCGTCTCGCTCGAGCTGCCGCTGCTGATCGTCGACATCCAGCGCGGCGGCCCGTCCACCGGTCTGCCCACCAAGACCGAGCAGGCCGACCTCCTCCAGGCCATGTACGGCCGCAACGGCGAGGCGCCGGTGCCGGTCGTGGCCCCGAGGACGCCCGCCGACTGCTTCGACGCGGCCCTCGACGCCGCCCGGATCGCGCTCACGTACCGCACTCCGGTCTTCCTGCTCTCCGACGGCTACCTGGCCAACGGCTCCGAGCCCTGGCGGATCCCGGACGTCGAGGAGCTCCCCGACCTGCGGACGCAGTTCGCCACGACCCCGAACCACGAGCTGGCCGACGGCACCGAGGTCTTCTGGCCGTACAAGCGCGACCCGGAGACCCTGGCCCGTCCCTGGGCCGTGCCCGGCACCCCCGGCCTGGAGCACCGCATCGGCGGCATCGAGAAGCAGGACGGCACCGGCAACATCTCGTACGACCCGGCGAACCACGACTTCATGGTCCGCACCCGCCAGGCCAAGATCGACGGCATCGAGGTGCCGGACGTCGAGGTCGACGACCCGGACGGCGCGGCCACCCTGGTCCTCGGCTGGGGCTCCACCTACGGGCCGATCACGGCGGCCGTCCGCCGGCTGCGGCGCGACGGCAGCCCGATCGCCCAGGCCCATCTGCGCCACCTCAACCCCTTCCCGAAGAACCTCGGCGAGGTGCTGAGGCGGTACGAGAAGGTCGTCGTCCCCGAGATGAACCTCGGCCAGCTCGCCACCCTCGTCCGGGCGAAGTACCTCGTCGACGCCCGCAGCCACACCCAGGTCAACGGCATGCCGTTCAAGGCCGAGCAGCTCGCCGCCGCCCTCAAGGAGGTCATCGATGCCTGAGCCCCTGCTGCAACTGGTGCCGAAGGCCGAGGCCGCCCAGTCCATGAAGGACTTCAAGTCGGACCAGGAGGTCCGCTGGTGCCCCGGCTGCGGCGACTACGCGGTCCTCGCCGCCGTGCAGGGCTTCATGCCCGAGCTCGGACTGGCGAAGGAGAACATCGTCTTCGTCTCCGGCATCGGCTGCTCCTCCCGCTTCCCGTACTACATGAACACCTACGGGATGCACTCCATCCACGGCCGCGCCCCGGCCATCGCCACCGGTCTCGCCACCTCGCGCCGCGACCTGTCGGTGTGGGTGGTCACGGGCGACGGCGACGCGCTGTCCATCGGCGGCAACCACCTGATCCACGCCCTGCGCCGCAACGTCAACCTGAAGATCCTGCTCTTCAACAACCGGATCTACGGGCTGACCAAGGGCCAGTACAGCCCCACCTCCGAGGTCGGCAAGATCACCAAGTCGACCCCGATGGGCTCGCTCGACGCCCCCTTCAACCCGGTGTCGCTGGCCCTGGGCGCCGAGGCGAGCTTCGTGGCCCGCACGGTCGACTCCGACCGCAAGCACCTCACCGAGGTGCTCCGCCAGGCCTCCGAGCACAACGGCACGGCGCTCGTCGAGATCTACCAGAACTGCAACATCTTCAACGACGGCGCCTTCGAGGTCCTCAAGGACAAGGACCAGGCGAAGGAGGCGGTGATCCGCCTGGAGCACGGGCAGCCGATCCGCTTCGGCGCCGAGAACGAGAAGGGCGTCGTCCGCGACCCGGCCACCGGCGACCTCCGGGTCGTCACGGTCACTCCTTCGATCGAGGCCCGGATCCTCGTCCACGACGCCCACGCCACCACTCCGACCACCGCCTTCGCGCTCTCGCGCCTCGCGGACCCGGACACCCTCCACCAGACGCCGATCGGCGTCTTCCGCTCGGTGGAGCGGCCGGTGTACGACACGCTGATGGCCGAGCAGCTGGAGACGGCCGTCGAGCGGTACGGCAAGGGCGACCTGGGCCAGCTCCTCACGGGCAGCGACACCTGGACGGTCGTCGGCTGACAGCCGTGCGAGGGCCCGGTCCGCACCCGCGGGCCGGGCCCTTCGTCAGTCCTCCTTCGCGGCGGTCGCGAAGGGGCCCAGGTAGGTGGGGACCCCGCCGCGCACCTGCCAGAGGAAGACCGCCTTCAGCGCCGCCTCCTTGCTGTTCCTGAGGTCGGGCCGGTACGCCTTCGAGATCCCCTGGTACGGGGCCTGTCGCAGGGCGTTCACGACCGCGGTGGCCACGTCCTGCGCCTTGTTCGCGACCGCCGTGCGCAGCGCCTGAGCGATCCAGTGGACGGTGTCGTACGTCTCCGTCGCGTACCACTCGAAGGGTGCCGTCGCGGGCAGCTTCCACCGCGCGCGGTACGCGGCGGCGAACTGCTTCCCGGCCGGCATGCGCTCCGGGTCGACGTAGCTGGCGCCGAAGTACCAGCCCTCCGCCGCCGGACCCGCGAGACTCAGGAACTCGGGCTGGAGCACCTGCTCCGCGCTGCCGCAGGGGCCCTTGTACCCCTGCCGGGCCAGGGCCTTGGCGCACAGTGCGGCCCTGCGAGGTGAAGTCCCGGCGTAATACAGGCTGTCGGGGCGGGTCGCGAGGGCCTGCCGGACGACGGACTCGACGTCCTCGCTGTCCGCCTCCAGCGGGTGAGCGGTGGTGACTCCGCCGTCGTCGGCCGAAGGCGGGTTCTCCTTAAAGATCTTGGTGGCGAACCAGCTCGTGCGTCCGGCCGCCTTGTCCTCGATGACGGCGGTCCTGCGGCGCTCGTGCTCGCTCAGCCACCGGCCGAAGGCCACGACCAGCACGTCGGGCGAGGTCCGGGCCTCGAAGTAGAGCCGGGCGGCGCCCTGTCCGACGAGGTCCGACTCCGGCACCGACGCGACCACGCTCACCAACGGGATCTTGTGGAGGAAGAGTTCGTCATGCGTGGCGATGTCGGTCGCGGCGACCGTCGGACCGAGCACGACGGCCAGGTTCCCGAGGCCGGCCAGGCTACGGGCGGCCGCCTTGGCGCGCTTCGGGTCTCCCCCGTCGTCGATGACCTTCAGGGCCAGGTCGAAGGGGCGGTCGGCGCGGGCGTTGAGGGTCTCCACGGCAAACCGCGCCCCGCGCTCCTGCGCCCTCCCGTCGGCCTTCGTGGCTCCGCTCAGGTCGGTGACGACGCCGATCGTGTACGTGGCGAGGCGGGCGCCCGTGCTGCCGCCGCTGCCCGCGCTTCCGGAAGGCGTACGGCTCAGCAGGTAGGCGGTCAGGCCACCGGCGCCCGCGACGGCCGCCGCCGAGCCGCCGATCAGGAACCGGCGGCGCGAAGGGCCCTGCGGGGGCTGGTCGTCCACGAGCATCGTGGGCTCCGGCACCGGAAGGTCGAGGACCCTGGAGGACCGCTGGGCGATCAGGGCGGGCAGGCCGTCCGGCAGCCAGTCCCCCGCCGGGCCGTCCGCCCGTCCCAGGGCCTCGCGCACCTCGGCGGCCGTGGGCCGGTCGTCCGGGTCCTTCGCGAGGCAGGCCTTGACCAGGGGCAGGATCGTGTCCGGCACCTCGTCGAGGTCGGGTTCCTCGTGGACGGTCCGGTAGACGACGGCCGCCACCGCGCCCGTACCGAAAGGGCGTTCACCGCTGAGCGCGTACGCGAGGACGCAGCCGAGCGAGAAGACGTCGGCGGCCGGTCCGACCTCTCCCGAGCCGGTGACCCGGGCCTGTTCGGGGGCGAGGAAGCCGGGGGTGCCGATCATCGCGTCGGTGGCGGTCAGGGCGGTCGCCCCGGCGGTCCTGGCGATGCCGAAGTCGATCAGCCGGGGCCCGTCGAGGGCGAGGAGGACGTTGCCGGGCTTGACGTCCCGGTGGACGAGCCCGGCCTCGTGCACGGCGGCGAGCGCGGCCGCGAGGCGGGCGCCCAGGGCCCGTACGGTCGGCTCGGGCAGGGCGCCGTGCAGGCCCACGGCCTCGGCGAGCGAGGGCCCCGGCACGTACTCGGTGGCGAGCCAGGGCTCTCGGGCCTCCGGGTCGGCGCCGAGGACGCGGACGACCCAGCGCCCCGCGATGCGTTCGGCGGCCCGCGCCTCGCGGCGGAAACGTTCCCGGAAGCCGGGGTCGGCGGCGTGCTCGGCGCGGATGAGCTTGAGCGCGGCGAGCGCGCCGCCGGTCGAGCGGGCGAGGTAGACGACGCCCATACCACCGGCGCCCAGCCGGCCGAGGAGCCGGTAGCCGGCGATCGCGGACGGATCGGCCTTGCGGAGCGGCTGCACGGACTCAGGCCTTCTTCCTGTTCTGCGCGGGCTTGTTCGGCACCAGGGGTGCCGCGCCCATCGGCTTGTACGCCCCGTTCTGAACCGCGTAGATGTACGTGCCGCCGGGGCTCAGCTCACCCGTCTCGTTGAACATCAGGGACCCCGTGGCGCCGGTGTACTTCTGCTTGCGCAACGCGGCCCACAGCCCCTTGCGGGCGGGCTTGCGGCCGGCCTTCGCGTCGGCGGTCAGCTGCGCGATCGTCATCGCGATCACGTCGTACGACTCGCCCGCGTAGTACGCGGGAGCGGTGCCGTACCGCTTGCGGTGGGCGGCGGCGAAGGCGGCGGCCGACTTGAGCGTGGCGGGGTCGGCGACGGGCGCGCACACGAACCAGCCCTCGGCGTCCGCCCCGCCGCGCGCGAGGAAGTCCGGGCCGAAGACGGCCTGGCCGGTGAACCTAGGCCCGGTGAAGCGGAGTTCGTTGAGGGCGCGGGCCGCGAGGACGGCGGTCTCGGTGATTCCGCAGTGGACGTACGCGTCGATTCCGGCGTCGACCATCTCGCCGAGGACCCGGCGGTAGTCGCGCGCGGTGGCGGCCCGGGCCGGGACGACCCGGTAGTGCGGGGTGATCCCGGCCTGTCCGAAGCCGAAGCGCACGCCGCCGGTGACCTGCCAGCTGTACGCGTCCTCGGTCCGGTCCTCCAGGACGCCGGGGCGGCTGATGTCCGGCAGCAGCGTGGTGGCGTTGGCGAGGTGGGAGCCGGCGAAGATGTGGCTCGGAATTGCCCGCAGGACCGTCTTGTTGGGCTGGCTCGCGTCGGCCCGCAGGGTGAGCAGGTTGTATCCGGCCGAGACCGTGATCAGCGGGAGTCCGGCCTCCTCGAAGGCGGGGAGGACGGCCAGGCCGACGGCGTCGGTGGTGGCGCCGAGGACGGCGATCACGCCCGGGTCGGTGGTCAGGGCCAGGGCGCGTTCGGCGGCCCGGGCCGAGTCGCCCCGGTCGTCGACCACCTTCAGTTCGAGTGTGAAGGGCTTGTCCTTGCGGGCGTTGAACTGTTCGACGGCCAGCCGCGCGCCGCGCTCCTGGGCCTGTCCGATCACCTTGGCGGGGCCGGAGAGGTCGGCGAGGACTCCGATCGTCCAACTGGTGCGGGGCGGCGGGGTCTTCTTGCCGTCGCCCCGGGTGTCCCGGTCGTCCCCGAGCGCCGCCCAGACGGCGCCGCCGCCGCCCACGGCGAGCACGGCGCCACCCGCGGCGAGCAGGAAGCCGCGCCGGGTCTTGGGGGGCGGGGCGGGGGCCGTGCCCGGCTCGGTGGTGTCGATCTCGGGGAGGGCGAGCATCCGGGCGGAGCGTTCGGCGATGGTCCGGACGACGGGGGCGGGCAGCCATTCGGCGCCGTCGCGCGGGGTGTCCTCGACGAGCTGTACGCCGACCTCGGCCGCCGTGGGCCGGGCGGCGGGGTCCTTGGCGAGGCAGGCCCGGACGAGGTCGAGCAGTCCCTCGGGTACGCCGGTGAGGTCGGGCTCGTCGTGGACGGTGCGGTACATGAGGGCGTCCACGGCGCCGGTGCCGAAGGGCGGGCGGCCGGTCGCCGCGTACGCGAGGAGGCAGCCGAGGGCGAAGACGTCGGCGGGCGGGCCGATCGCGTCGGTGCGGGCCTCGGCCTGTTCGGGGGCGAGGAAGCCGGGGGTGCCGACGACCATGTCGGTGGCGGTGAGGGCGGTCTCTCCGGTGGCGCGGGCGATGCCGAAGTCGATGAGGCGGGGCCCGTCGACGGCGAGGAGGACGTTGCCGGGCTTGACGTCCCGGTGGACGAGCCCGGCCGCGTGCACGGCGGCGAGGGCGCGGGCGACGGACCAGCCGAGGAGGCGGACGGACCGCTCGGGCAGCGGGCCGTGCGCGGCGACGGCCTCGCCGAGGGAGGGTCCCGCGACGAAGGCGGTGGCCATCCACGGTTCGGGGGCGTCCGGGTCGGCGCCGGTGACGGGCACGGCCCAGGGGCTGGAGACCCGCCGCGCGGCCTCGACCTCGCGGCGGAAGCGGGCGCGGAAGTCGGGCTGGTCGGCCTGGTCGGCGTGGGTGACCTTGACGGCGGCGAGCTCGCCGGCGGCGGTGCGGCCGAGGTAGACGACGCCCATGCCGCCGGCGCCCAGCCGGCCGAGGAGCCGGTAGCCGGCGATCGTCGAGGGGTCGGAGGGAAGGAGGGGCTGGAGGTCGCCGGGCCGGGGTCCCGGCTGCGGGGCGGCGGTGCTCACGACTGGACCTCCAACTGCTTCTGGACGCGATGCAGCATGGTGACGAGGGCGTTGGCCTGGGGCTGGATCGTGCCCGTGGTCGTGGCCGTGGCCGTCTCGCTGTAGCCTGCGGCGCCCTTGACCACGACGGCGACGGTGACCTGGCCGATCCGGGACTGGGTCCAGCCGTACTGCTGCTTCCCCTTCACGTCGTCGCGCTCGTAGAAGCCGCGTTCGCCGAGGGAGTCCTCGGCGGTGTACATGCCGTCTCTGCCGAACGAGTTGCCGACCGAGATGAGCCCGGAGATGCGCTCGCCGGCGCGCAGTTGCTGGTCGGGGCAGCGCAGCGCCTCTTCGAGGGTGGAGGCCATCTCCCAGTCGGCGTCGGTCGCGGTGCGGTGCACGGTGACGGTGGAGGCGACCCGAAGGTTGCCCTTGCCGCCGGCGGCCGGGATCTCACTGTAGGCGGTGACGCTGTAGAGCACCGTCGAGGGACGGCTGCCGGTCTCCCAGGAGCAGGTCTCATCGAGCACCGGCCAGTACTCCGGGTCGCTGAGGTACGGGCTGCGCTTGACGTACTCGGGGCCCCAGGCGTCGGGTCCCGCGACGACGGCGAGGGCGAGGCGCCTGGCCTCGGCCTCGGTCTTCGGCGCGCGCTTCGGGTCCGGGGTGAAGTCGAAGGCGGTCGGTGTGGGAGTGGGCGTCGCGGCCGGGGCCTTGGTCGGGGCCGCCGTCCCGCTCGTGCCGCCCCTGCCTCCGGGTTTCTCGCCCTCGCCACCGCTGCTGCACCCGGTCGCGATCAGCCCGCCCACCATCACGGCACAGCAGGCACGCAGCAGTCTTCGGTCCCCGTACGCCACAGCTCCCCCACGGTCTTCACGGATTCCCCCGATCGGTGAGCAGATCGTACGGCTCCGCAGATCAACTCGCGCGGGCTACAACGTCATTGGGACACCGCACGCACCGTGTCGTAACGCACACGCGCCTCCTCCACCGCGCCGAGGCTGCGCTCGCTCCAGCGGGCCAGCCCCCAGACCTGCCGGGCGGCCTCCTCGCCGAGGGCGGTGAGGCCGTAGTCGACGCGGGGCGGGATGACGGGCTTGGCGTCGCGGTGGACGAAGCCGTCGCGCTCCAGGGTCCGGAGGGTCTGGGCCAGCATCTTCTCGCTGACGCCGCCGATCGTGCGGCGCAGCTCGCTGAAGCGGTGGGAGCGCTCCAGGAGGGCCGCGAGGACGAGGACGCCCCAGCGGCTGGTGACGTGCTCCAGGACGAGGCGCGAGGGGCACATCGGCTCGTTCACGTTCGGCGGCTTGCTTACTCCCATGCCAGTACCTTACTTCAAAGTGGGTACTTTCGAATGGTTAGCGCACGTCGTACGGTGAGTGCATCGTCCACCGCACCCCACGGGAAGAAGAGACCCATGAGCATCGTCGTCACCGGCGCCACCGGTCAGCTGGGACGCCTCGTCATCAGCGAGCTGCTGGCCCGCGTCCCCGCCGAGTCCGTCGTCGCCGTCGTCCGCGACAAGGCCAGGGCCGCCGACCTGGCCGAGCGCGGGGTCGAGCTCCGCGTCGCCGACTACAGCGAGCCGGAGACCCTGGCGGGCGCCTTCGAGGCCGGCGACCGGGTGCTCCTGATCTCCGGGAGCGAGGTCGGACAGCGGGTGGCCCAGCACACCGCCGTGGTGAGCGCCGCGAAGGCCGCCGGCGTGGCCCAGCTCGCGTACACCGGCGTCCTCGGCGGCCCGGAGGCCGACTTCACGCTCGCCGACGAGCACAAGGCGACCGAGGAGCTGATCCTCGCGTCCGGCCTGCCGTACACCTTCCTCCGCAACGGCTGGTACTCCGAGAACTACACCGCGAACCTCGCCCCGGTCCTGACCCACGGCGCCGTCGTCGCCAGCGCCGGCGAGGGCCGGATCGCCTCCGCCTCCCGCGCCGACTACGCCGCCGCGGCGGCCGCCGTCCTGACCGGCCCGGCCGAGGAGCACCTGAACAGGGCGTACGAGCTGAGCGGCGACACCGCCTGGTCCCTCGCCGAGTACGCGGCCGAGGTCGCCGCCCAGACCGGCCGGGAGATCGCGTACAGCGACGTCCCCGCCGCGACCCACCTGGAGATCCTCACCGGCGCCGGGGTCCCGCGGCCCTTCGCCGAGATCCTGGTCGACGTCGACCGGGCCGTCGCGGGCGGCGCGCTCGCCCTGCGGACCGGCGACCTGGCCCGGCTGACCGGCCGCCCGACCACCCCGATCGCCGACTCGATCAAGGAGGCGCTCGCCGCCTCGTGACGCTGTCATGACCGTATAGCGGTACGGCCATGACAACCCGCCCCGTGCGGCGCTACCTTCGACAGGACAGCGCGGCACAGGGCGGGAGGTCCAGGGTGAAGACCGAGAAGAACGACGGACGAGCGGGACTGCTCTACGGGATCGGCGCCTACGGCATGTGGGGACTGGTCCCGCTCTTCTGGCCCCTCCTCAAGCCCGCCGGAGCCGTCGAGATACTCGCCCACCGGATGGTGTGGTCCCTGGTCTTCGTCGGCGCCGCCCTGATCGCGCTGCGCCGCTGGGGCTGGACGGCCGAACTCGTGCGCAGCCCGCGCAAGCTCGGCCTGGTCGCCGTCGCCGCCGCCGTCATCACCGTGAACTGGGGCCTCTACATCTGGTCCGTGAACACGGGCCACGTCGTCGAGGCCTCCCTCGGCTACTTCATCAACCCGCTCGTCACCATCGCCCTCGGCGTCCTCGTCCTCAAGGAGCGGCTGCGCCCCGCGCAGTGGGCGGCGGTCGGCGTCGGCTTCTCGGCCGTGCTCGTCCTGGCCGTCGGGTACGGGCGGCCACCGTGGATCTCGCTCACCCTCGCGTTCTCCTTCGCCGTCTACGGCCTGGTGAAGAAGAAGGTCAACCTCGGCGGCCTGGAGTCGCTCGCCGCCGAGACCGCCGTCCAGTTCCTGCCCGCCCTCGGCTACCTCGTCTGGCTCGGCGCCCAGGGCACCCTGGCCTTCGGCACCCACGGCGCCGGCCACACGGCGCTGCTCGCCGCCACCGGCCTCGTCACGGCGGCCCCCCTGGTCTGCTTCGGGGCGGCGGCGATCCGCGTACCGCTGTCCACGCTCGGACTGCTCCAGTACCTCGCGCCGACCTTCCAGTTCCTGCTCGGCGTCGTCTACTTCCACGAGGAGATGCCGCCGGAGCGCTGGGCCGGCTTCTCCCTCGTCTGGCTGGCGCTGGCGATCCTCACCTGGGACGCGCTCCGGACGGCCCGGAAGAGCCGTGCCGCGGTCGAGGCGGCGGTCTCCGCCGCACGTACGGAAGCCGCCCCCGCGACGACCGCTCCCGCGACCGGACACGCCGGCGGGGAGACCGGGGCCACGGCGGTTTCCACCCCATCGGCCCACCCCGGACGCTGACGGGGGGCGGGCGGCACGCGCGCGTAGTCGGGTCGGGAGTCCAGGCCCCGGCGGTACGGGGCCCTCCTGAGCGGAGTGATGGCGCCATGTCGCAACCCCTCGCCCTCTCGGTCGACTTCGGCAGGGGATTCACGGACGCCTGGTCCGCCGTCGCCGAGTTCGTACCGGAGTTCATCGGGTTCCTCGCGATCCTGCTCATCGCCCTCCAGCCGGCCCTCGGGTCTTCGGCCCCAACCCGGTCAGCCTCGTGATCAACGGCATCGTCGCCCGGCTGCCGCGGGCGATCGTCGCCTGCGTCATCGTCGTCGTCGCCATGGCCATCGCCCGCGCCGTACGGGACATCGTGGAGGGCGCGCCGGGGCAGGCCTCCTACGGCAAGGTCCTCGCCACGGCGGCCTGGGCGTTCGTCGTCGGCCTCGGCGTCATCGCCGCGCCGGGCCAGGCGGGGATCGCGACCGCGATCACCGGCCCGGTGCTCACGGCCGTGCTCGCCATGATCGCCGGTGTCGTGATCGTCGGCGTCGGCGGCGGTCTCGTCACCCCGATGCGGGACCGCTGGGAGCGCCGGCCGTCGGCCGCCGAGCAGGAGACCGGCCGGGCGAGGGACCGGATCCCGGCCTGCCGGCGGGGCCGCGGGGACGCCCGGAGCGGGATGCCGTCGGCACAGGAGCGCGCGACGCGGCGCGAACGGGAGGAGCGGGGCGGGCCCCAGGAGCCGCCCATGGACCCGATGCAGGCGCGGGAGTCCCACGAGCCGTCCACGGACCCGGCACAGGCCCCGGCGCTCACACGCCCAGCAGGTCGTGCTCCCGGATCAGCCAGCAGACCGCCGTCAGGCGGAGGGTCGCGAAGTCGTGGCCGACGGGCTCGGTCCAGTCGACCTCGGAGAGCCGGTCGGTGAACCCGAGGACGTAGTCGGCCAGCTCCTCCCGGCGGACGGTCCGGCCCTCCGGGCCCCGCCGGGGAGGGACCAGCGCGTCGCACACGGCCGCCGCGTGCTGGTCGACGGCGGCCACGAGACCCGGCTCGAAGGAGAACTCCGAGAGCCGGGGCATGTACGTGGCGGCGACCTCGATCAGCGGGCTGCCGGGCGAATCGTTCATCCCTCCACATTAGGTGCGCACCAAAGGGTCCAGACCGTGACGTTCGTCGCAGCTTCCGGCTCCCGGGAGCGCGGAAATCCGGTGGCCCCGCCCGGTGGTCGCCCCGCACCCTGAGGCGCATGGAAGAACCGAAGTACCGGATCCGCGCGCTCCGCACCGAGCGCACGGTCACCGTCTACCAGGCGTACCGGCCCGCGATCGGGCTGCCCGCCGCCCGCGACGGCCGTTTCCCGGAGGCCTGGAAGCGGGACCGGATGACGTGGATCAAGCCGTCGTTCCTGTGGATGATGTACCGCTCCGGCTGGGGGGCGAAGGAGGGCCAGGAGACCGTCCTCGCCGTGGAGATCACCCGCGAGGGCTTCGAGTGGGCCCTGCGGAACGCCTGCCTCTCCCACTACGAGCGCGGCTTCCACGCCGACCAGAAGTCCTGGAAGCGGCAGCTGAGGGAGGCGCCCGCCCGGGTCCAGTGGGACCCGGAGCGCGACCTCCACCTGCGGCCCCTCCCGTACCGCTCGCTCCAGCTCGGCCTGTCGGGCGAGGCGGCCCGCCGGTACGCGGACGAGTGGACGGTCTCCGTCACCGACGTGACCGCCCTCGCCCACGAGGTCCACGCCCTGGTCCGGGCCGGCGACACGGAGGCCGCCGGCCGGCTGCTCCCCCGTGAGGAGCCCTACCCGGAGCCGGAGGGCCTCCTGGACCACCTGAGGATTCAGGCCCCGGGCCCGGGCCCGGCCACACCGAAGTTGAAGTCGCCGGTCCCCAGCAACCCGTAGAGGCGCAGCCACAGCGGCAGCAGCTGCTCGGTGGCGCGGGCGCTCGACAGGTCGCCGAGGTCGATGATCCGGTCGGCGGCCCAGCCGAAGGAGGCGAGCAGCTCGGCGACCACGGCCTTCGCTTCCTCGTCGTCGCCGCTGAGGAACACGTTGTGGTGTCCGGGGACCCGGCCGGGCTCGACCATGACGGTGTTGGTCATGGTGTTGAGCGTCTTGACGACGCGCGTCTCGGGGAAGGCGCTCTGGAGCTGCTCGGCGACGCTCCTGCCGTCGGGCAGACCGACCTTGGGCGGGAAGCCCTCCGAGAAGTCGAGCGCGTTGGACACGTCGATCAGGACCTTGCCGCGCAGGTTCGCGGCGCCCGCGGCCTGCAGGACGGCGAGGGAGACGAGTCCGCCGGTCGCGTTGACGACCAGCTCGGCGGGGCCCGCGGCGTCGGCGAAGGTCCCGTGCGTCCCGCCGTGCTCCCCCGCCCACTCGGCGGCGTCGGCGTTGTCCGCCGTGCGGGATCCCATGGCCACCTCGTGCCCCAGCGAGACCAGCTTCGTGGCGAGCCGGCGCCCGACCTCGCCCGTTCCCAGTACGGCGATCTTCATGTGCGTGCGCTCCTTCGGGACGACGGGCCGGGGAGCCCGACCCTAGTGCCCGGACGGCCCCCACGTCCGTCCCGCGCCGTCCCGTCCCGGGATCTCCCGCATCGGCCCTCTACCGTCCGGCCGCGATCCGCCGCGTCCCGTGACGGGGCGTCATACCACGTTCCCGGGCCGCTGTCCGGTGAGCGAACACACCTGACCGGTTTCCGCTCTTGACGCGGAGTCAAATTTTCACTGAACATTCAGCACGCACAGCAGAACAACCGAACACCGCACATGCACTCGCACAGCTCCAGCCGCCTCGTGGCACCCACGCCCGAGGCGTCTCGCACGTTCCGTCCCATCCCCGTTCGGAATCCGGAGCCCCCACATGAACATCTCCGTGCCCAGACGCGCCACCGCGGCCGCCGCGCTCGCGGCGCTCGCCCTCGCCGGACTCACCGGCACCAGTGCCTCCGCCAGCCCGGCCGCGGCCGTCGCCGCGCCCGACATCCCGCTGGCCAACGTCAAGCAGCACTTGGCGGACCTCCAGTCGATCGCCACCGCCAACGGCGGCAACCGCGCCCACGGCCGTACCGGCTACAAGGCCTCGATCGACTTCGTGAAGGCGAAGCTGGACGCCGCCGGATACACCACCACGCTCCAGCAGTTCAGCTACAACGGCGCCACCGGCTACAACCTGATAGCCGACTGGCCGGGCGGCGACCCGAACCAGGTGATCATGTCCGGCTCGCACCTGGACTCGGTCACCTCGGGTCCCGGCATCAACGACAACGGCTCCGGGTCCGCCGCGATCCTGGAGACCGCGCTCGCCGTCTCCCGCGCCCAGCTCCAGCCGACGAAGCACCTGCGCTTCGGCTGGTGGGGCGCCGAGGAGCTCGGGCTCGTCGGCTCGAAGTACTACGTCAACAACCTTCCCAGCACCGAGCGTTCGAAGATCAAGGGCTATCTGAACTTCGACATGATCGGCTCGCCGAACCCGGGCTACTTCGTCTACGACGACGACCCGGTGATCGAGCAGACCTTCAAGGACTACTACGCCGGGCTCGGCATCCCCACCGAGATCGAGACCGAGGGCGACGGCCGCTCGGACCACGCGCCCTTCAAGAACGCGGGCATCCCGGTCGGCGGTCTGTTCTCCGGCGCCGACTACACCAAGACCTCGGCACAGGCGCAGAAGTGGGGCGGTACGGCCGGCCAGGCCTTCGACCGCTGCTACCACTCGTCCTGCGACACCACGGCGAACATCAACGACACCGCCCTGGACCGGAACGCGGACGCCGTCGCGTACGCGGTCTGGAACCTGTCCTCGGGGACGACGACCCCGCCGACCGGCACGGTCTTCGAGAACACCGCGGACGTGTCCG
>NZ_JAINVG010000062.1 GCF_020400725.1 Streptomyces sp. NK15101
CAGGCCGACGGCGGTGATGGCGGCCGACGGCGGGTGACCGTTCGTTTGACTGATCATGGGCATGACAGAAGAAGGCATGAGGCCCTCCGATCGAGGGGTGAAGGGGAAGGGAGAGGAAGGAAGGGGGCGATGCGTGTGAACGGTGCGGAGGCGGTGCTCAGGCCTTGGCCCGGCGGATGTCGATGTTGCCGTGGCGGGTGCGGGCACGGACCTCGACGGTGTCCTCCGTCTTCCCGGGGGTCTCGGACGCCGTGAGCCCGTTGCGTACCTGGCCGGAGGTCGAGTGGGCGTCGAGCCAGGCGGCCACGCCCTCGCGGATGCCGACCTCGATGGCACCGTAGGAGGTCTCCAGCTGGACCGCGCCGCTCGCCACCTCGCCGACGCGCAGGGTGCCGTGGGCGGTCGTGGCGGCGACCGAGGCCTCGGCGCGGCCGATCTCGATGTCGCCGTGGGCGCCGTTCACCCGCAGGTCGCCGGTCGCGGCGCCGATGGTCGTGGTGCCGTGCGAGTTCTTCAGGACGGCGGGGCCGTCGACGAGGCCGACGCGCAGGCTGCCGGAGCTCGTGGTGATCTCGGCCTTGCCCTCGACCCGGTCCACGGTGATCGAACCGTGCGAGGCGGTCAGGTGCAGCGGTCCGGTGGTGTCGAAGCGGGCGTCGCCGGACGAGGTCTTCACACGGACCTCGCCGAGCCGGCCCTCGCCGAGCACCTGGGTCCAGGCGCCGGTCAGGTCGATCCGCGAGCCGGCGGGCAGCTCGACCGTGACGTCGACGACGCCGGTGCGGCCGAACAGGTTGGACTTCGGCGTCCTGACGGTCAGTGCGCCGCTCGCGTACGTGACCTCCGTCTGGTCCGCGGTCCGCACGTCCAGGTCCTTCTTCGGGTTGCGCGCCCGCACCTCGACGACGGTGTCGGTGCGGTCGCCCGCGATGAACTGGATGGAACCGGCCTCCACGCGCGCCGTTGCCGAGATCGGTTCGGGGGTGTCGAAAGAAGGCATGGCTGTCCCGTCCTCTTGAGTCTTCAGGTCGTCCCCGCAGGTGGGACGTGGTGTGGGTGAGGTGGTGCGGGTGAAGCGGCGGGGCCGGGGCGGCTAGCGCACCCAGCCCGTGATGCTCTGTCCGACGCTCTGGGGCTTCTCCGGCGTACGCGGCCGGGTGCCGCCGCCGACGGCGGCCGACACGGCCCGTACGAGCCAGGCGTTGACCGACAGGCCCTCGCGTGCCGCCGCCTCCTCGGCGCGGGTCTTGAGGTGGGCCGGCAGGCGCAGGTTGACGCGGGCGGTGCCGCCCTCGTCGCCCTCGGCGGGAGCCGGGGCGGGGAGCGGTTCGGCGGCGACGTCCGGCTCCGCGGGGGCGCCGCCGGTGGGCGGGGGCGTCACCACGAAGTCGGGGTCGAGGCCCCGGAGTCGTACGTCGACCGAGCCGGGCGCGAGTTCACGGGTGATCTCGTCCGTCGCGGCGGAGAGCGCGTTGAGCAGGGTCAGCCGGGCCGCCGACTCCAGGGGAGCGGTGAGCCGCTCGGCCAGCTCGCGCGCCTCCTCGCCACCGGCCTCGGCGGCCACCGCGAGCTCGCGGCGGAGGTTCTCGACATACGGGGTGAGGTCCATGACGTCATCATGGCACCACTATGGCGCCATGTGCAAGCGCCGCGGGAGGTCGGCTGGCGCCTTTCCTGCCCGCATCGGCCTTGACCTGCGGAAACCTTGTGGCGCTCGGTGGAGTGGCTGTGGCGTCAAAGGGTGGCTGTCGTGGTCGATGGCGCCATGTGGTGCCACGCGGTGCCATGTGGTGCAGTGTGATGCCACGGTGTGGCGCAGGGGCGGCCGGCGTCCCCGAAGGGACCCGCCGGCCGCCCCGCTTCCGTCGTCTCACGACGGCTCACGCCGCGTCGCGCACCCTGCCCGCGACCTTCGGGCCCGGGACCGGCTCCCAGGACCCGTCGTACGTGTACGACGAACCCCGGAGGAACTCCGTCGGTTCCACCACCCCGTCCCGGGCCGTGGGTACCGTCACCTCCGTGGTCGTCCGGCCGGCGGGGACGGAGAACCACAGCCGCGTGCCGCCCTCCAGCGTTGCGGACAGCGGCCTGGCGGGCTGGGACACCTCGCCGAACTGCGCCTCCAGCCAGGCCCGGTCGACGTCCGTCGTGGACAGTTCCGGGCCGTCGGTCACCGGTTCGAGGAGGATCCCGCCCGAGATCTCGATGTCGGCGGGTTCGGAGAGTGTCACCCGCCAGCCCAGCGCGGAGCCCTCGGTCACGTCGTCCGCGACGGGCGTCAGGCGCACGGCCGGCATGGCGTCGTCGTTCCGCGCGGTCACGCCGCCCCGGTGCGCTCCGACCACCGCGCCGCGGACCGCCTTGACGAACGCGTCGTGCGTCACGTCGTAGCCGTAGCGCGTGTTGCCCCGCACCTCGACCGACACGTCGATGTCATGGCGTCCCGGACGCACCGTCACGGTGCGGGACGTGACCTCGTCGGTGCCGGGGACGGGGACGAACAGCCGGACCTGACCGCTGCCCCGTCCGGAGACCGTCACCGGCACCCGGTAGGTCCGGACCCCGGAGTCGCCCTCCGCGACCGCCAGGCGGCCGACGTCGACGCGCGTGAGCGGTGCGGGGCTCGCCGCCGGGGTGCCGGGGCGCCAGCCCCAGGCGTCCATGAGCCAGGCGCGGCCGGCGCCGCCGCGCGGGGCCAGTTCGAGTGCGCCGATCCGCTTCAGGTCCAGGCCCGCCCGAGCGGCGGCCGCCAGCGGCACGCGGAGCTCGCGGCTCCAGTACGCGGCGGTGCGCGGGCTGCCCGGCAGTCCGTCGACGCGGACGCGGCCCAGGGTCGCGCGGCGGCCCGAGGCGTCGGCCACGGTGACGCCCAGCTCGGTGCCGGTGCTGTTGGGCGGGACGATCACGCGCAGAGCCAGGGACTCGGCGCCCGCGAGGGAGACCGGCCGGGCCGATCGGACGGCGACCGGGCTTCCCGCGCCCGACCACTTCATCGCGACGGCGTCGCGCCCCGGCTCCGGGGACGTCTCCCAGAACGCGAAGTGCGGCGACCATCCTTCCTCGGGCGACAGGCAGGCGCGGGCGGCCTCGGGATCGACCTGGGCGCACGGCTGGCCGCCGCCGGAGACGGTGACCGAGGGGCCCGGCAGGAAGGCGGGCGTGCGGTGCGCGCCGACGGCGTGGGTGAGGACCCGGGCCGGTCCGGCCGACGGCGCCCGGCGGCCGGTGCCGTCGAGCAGCGGCCGGACCGCGTCGTCGCCCCCGACGAACAGCCGGGCGGACGCGGCGATGTAGGTGGCGCCGACGGCCTGCTGCTGGGTCGCCGTCAGACGGGTCGCCGTGCCCGGGGAGCAGACCGGGTCGATCCCGTCGTCGGACGAGAAGTCGTCGATGGCCGGCGCCTTCGCCTGCCCCGGAGTCCACTCGGAGTTGAAGAAGTTGTGGTTGGCGCCGACCACGTAGGCCGCGCTGTGCAGGGCGGTGCCCCGGCTGACGCCTCGGGTGCCGTCGGCGTAGATCTGGCCCTGGAGGTCGGACACGTCGCCGTCGCAGCCCGGCAGGATGGTGGTGGAGGGCACGTCCGGGGCCGGGTTCTGGCCGAACAGGGTGGGCCCGATCAGGACGTTGCCGCGGATCTTCCACCGTACGGGCCCCCGGTAGCCGTCCTGGGCGGCGGGCGGCGGGTTCAGGCTGTCGAGCGCGGCCCGGTTGACGCCCTCGCCTCCCCGGGAGTGCCCCACGAGGAGGACCCGCGAGAGGTCGGCGGGCGCGGTTCTCCGGACGGCCGCCGGGGCGGAGGCCCGCTGCGCGGACCAGTCCGCCCAGCGGGCGAGGTGGAGCCGGACCAGGGAGGAGCGGGCCTGGGCTCCGGCGTCCTCGAGGTCGTCGTCCTGCCCGTTGACGCCGTTCGCGGCGACGGACACCGTCACGTACCCCTGGGAGGCCAGGAGCCGCTGGGCGCGCAGGTATCCCTGCTCGCTCGGTATCGGCCGGGTGCCCGCCGGGCACGGCCAGGTGATCCGGAGGTCCTCGGTCCCCGGGGTGTAGCAGGTGTCGTGGCGGCCGTGCAGGAAGAGGGCCACCGGCCGCTTCCCCGGTGCTCCGGCCGGGCCGACGACCGTGGCGCGCATCTCGACGGGCCGGGGGAGGCCCGGCAGTCGTACGGAGTCGAGGGCGTACTCGCCGCTGACGGTCCGGTAGGGGCCCGGCACCCCCGGGTCGACCGGGTTCGCGTGGAGCGGTGCCTCCGGCACGGCGGCGGGGGCGGGGGGACGTTCGCGTGCGGCGTCGGCGCGCCCCGCCGCGTCGAGCCGTCGTCCGCCGGCCGTCACCCGCAGCTCCGTGCCCTCTTCGAGCCGGACGCCGCCGAGGGGAAGCGCGAAGGAGCGGCCGTCCGGCCGGGGGAGCGGGCGGCCGAGGAGCCGCTCGCCGGCGTGGAACTCGATCCGGGCGTCGCCCGCGGGGACGCGCTCGGGCGACGTCCAGACCAGCTGCCCGCCCGCGCCGTCTCCGGTGACCTGCCAGCCCTCGGGGAGGGGCAGGGGTCCGAGCCGGTCGCCCGGGGAGGCCGTCGACGAACCGGCCCGCGGTGATCCGGGCGACGGCTGTGCGGACGCCGGCCAGGGCGACGCCGCGGCCAGCGCGAGTAACGCCGCGGCGGTGGTCATGCCGCGTGTGACACGTATCAAAGCGGTCTTCCTCACGATCGATCTCGTCGGGGCACCGCGGGGAAGCCGGATCTCCGGCTTCCCCGCGGTGCCCCTCTCGTTTCGTGAGGACGGTGCTGAACGCCCTTCGGTTGTCTCACACCACGTCAGGAAGGCGATTCGGGACGGGTGTCGAACGAGGCCGGCCCGGATGGCGTGGAAACCACCCGGGCCGGCCCCGGAGTCGCGCCGGTGACCGGCGCCGAGTATCAGGCGATGTCGAACCGGTCCAGGTTCATCACCTTGTCCCACGCCGACACGAAGTCCTTCACGAACTTCTCCTTCGCGTCGTCGCTCGCGTAGACCTCGGCCAGCGCGCGCAGCTCGCTGTTGGAGCCGAAGACCAGGTCGGCGCGGCTGCCCGTCCACTTGACCTCGCCGGTGGCGGCGTCGCGGCCCTCGAAGGTGGTCTGGTCCGCGGAGGTGGACTTCCACTCCGTGCCCAGGTCCAGCAGGTTGACGAAGAAGTCGTTCGTCAGCTTGCCGGGCGTCTCGGTGAGGACACCGAGCGAGGACTGCGGCTGGGTCACGCCCAGGGCGCGCAGACCGCCGACGAGGACGGTCAGCTCGGGCGCGCTCAGGGTGAGCAGGTTCGCCTTGTCGATGAGCAGGTACTCGGCCGGCAGGCGGTTGCCCTTGCCCAGGTAGTTGCGGAAGCCGTCCGCGGTGGGCTCCAGGGCGGCGAAGGACTCGACGTCCGTCTGCTCCTGGGAGGCGTCCACGCGGCCCGGGGTGAAGGGCACCTCGACGGCGTGACCGGCGTCCGCGGCCGCCTTCTCGACCGCAGCGACGCCCGCGAGGACGACGAGGTCGGCGAGGGAGACCTGCTTCCCGCCGCTCTGGGCGGAGTTGAAGGACTCCTGGACGCCTTCCAGGACGCGCAGCACCTGGGCCAGCTCGTCCGGGTTGTTGACCTCCCAGTTGCGCTGCGGCTCCAGGCGGATGCGGCCGCCGTTGGCGCCACCGCGCTTGTCGCTGCCGCGGAAGGAGGAGGCGGCGGCCCAGGCGGCGGAGACCAGCTGCGTGACCGTCAGGTCCGAGCCGAGGATCTTCTCCTTGAGGGAGGCGATGTCCGCGGCGTCGACGAGCTCGCCCGAGCGCGCCGGCAGCGGGTCCTGCCAGAGGAGCTCCTCGGACGGGACCTCGGGGCCGAGGTAGCGCGCGACCGGGCCGAGGTCGCGGTGGGTGAGCTTGTACCAGGCGCGGGCGAAGGCGTCCGCGAACTCCTCCGGGTTCTCGTAGAAGCGCCGGGAGATCTGCTCGTAGACCGGGTCGAAGCGCAGCGACAGGTCGGTGGTGAGCATCGTCGGGAGGTGCTTCTTCTCCGGGTCGTACGCGTCCGGGATGATCGCCTCGGCGTCCTTCGCGACCCACTGGTGGGCGCCGGCCGGGCTCTTGGTGAGCTCGTAGTCGTACTCGAAGAGGTTCTTGAAGAACCCGTTGCCCCACTGGGTGGGCGTGGTGGTCCAGGTGACCTCCAGACCACTGGTGATGGCGTCGGGGCCCTTGCCGGAGCGGAAGGTGCTCTTCCAGCCGAGGCCCTGCTCCTCGATGGAGGCGGCCTCGGGGTCCGCGCCCACGTTGTCCGCGGGGCCGGCGCCGTGGGTCTTGCCGAAGGTGTGGCCACCCGCGATGAGGGCGACGGTCTCCTCGTCGTTCATCGCCATCCGGCGGAAGGTCTCGCGGATGTCGCGGGCTGCGGCGATCGGGTCCGGGTTGCCGTTGGGACCCTCGGGGTTGACGTAGATGAGGCCCATCTGGACCGCGCCGAGCGGGTTCTCCAGCTCGCGGTCGCCGGTGTAGCGCTCGTCGCCGAGCCAGGTGGTCTCCGGGCCCCAGTAGACGTCCTCGTCGGGCTCCCACACGTCCGCGCGGCCACCGGCGAAGCCGAAGGTCTCGAAGCCCATCGACTCCAGGGCGACGTTGCCCGCGAGGATCATGAGGTCGGCCCAGGAGAGGCTCTGGCCGTACTTCTTCTTCACCGGCCACAGCAGGCGGCGTGCCTTGTCCAGGTTGCCGTTGTCCGGCCAGCTGTTCAGCGGCGCGAAGCGCTGCTGGCCGGCGCCGGCGCCGCCCCGGCCGTCGCTGATGCGGTAGGTGCCGGCGCTGTGCCAGGCCATGCGGACCATGAACGGGCCGTAGTGGCCGAAGTCGGCGGGCCACCAGTCCTGCGAGGTGGTCAGGATCTCGGCGATGTCCTGCTTCACGGCCGGCAGGTCGAGGCCCTGGAAGGCCTGCGCGTAGTCGAAGTCCTCACCGAGCGGGTTGGCCACGGCGGGGTTCTTGGCGAGGATCTTCAGGTTCAGCCGGTTCGGCCACCACTGGCTGTTGCCGCCGCCCTGGGTGGGGTGGGCGGCACGCCCGTGCGCGACGGGGCAGCCGCCTGCGCCCTCCGCCTTCGCGTCGGTGACGATTGCGTCGTGGTTCTCAGACATGGGAATCCTTCCGGACATGGCGGATCACTGTGCTCAGGAAGTGCGTTTCGGCGGACGGGCCTGGCGCGGGTGTCACGTGTGCTTCTCCCGCCGTGCTGGAGTCTTCCTGTCCCTTGGCCATTTACGAAACCGATCCTACGATGGACCTTGTCCAAGTCAAGAAGAACCCCAAGTTTGCCTATGCCGTCGAGGTGAGACATGAGTGACCTGCTGGAGCGCCTGCGCGCGCGTGGCTGGCGGATGACGTCCCAGCGCCGCGTCGTCGCGGAGGTCCTGGCCGGGGAGCACGTGCACCTCACGGCGGACGAGGTCCACGCGCGCGCGGTGGAGCGCCTGCCGGAGATCGCGCGGGCGACGGTCTACAACACCCTCGGTGAGCTGGTCGCCCTCGGGGAGGTCGTGGAGCTCTCCATGGACGGGCGGGCCAAGCGCTACGACCCGAACGCGCACCACGCGCACCAGCACCTGGTCTGCTCGGACTGCGGGATCATCCGAGACGTCCGCCCGTCGGGGGACCCGCTCGCCGTCCTGCCGCCGGCGGAACGTTTCGGCTTCGCGGTGTCGAAGGCGGACGTGGTCTACCGGGGGCTCTGCCCGGGCTGCGCCCGAGCGCGGTGACGAGGCTGGGCGCGATGGGGCGACGGAGCGCGGTGAGGCGACAGGGCGCGGGACGCGAAGGAGCCCTCCACCGACCGGTGTCGGTGGAGGGCTCCTTCGCGTCCCGCGCCGGTTCGGCGAGGACCGCTGGGGACTACTTCAGGGCGGCGAGCGCCTCGTCGTAGCTCGGCTCGTCGGCGATCTCGCCCACGAGCTGCGCGTGCAGCACGGTGTCGTTCTCGTCGAGGACGACGACGGCGCGGGCCGTCAGACCGGCGAGCGGCCCGTCCGCGATCTCCACGCCGTAGTTGGTGTGGAACTCGCGGCCGCGGAGCGTCGAGAGGTTCTTGACGTTCTCCAGGCCCTCGGCGCCGCAGAAGCGGGCCTGGGCGAAGGGCAGGTCGGCGGAGATGCAGAGGACGACCGTGTTGTCCAGCTGCCCGGCCTTCTCGTTGAAGGCGCGGACGGAGGAGGCGCACGTCGGCGTGTCGACGCTCGGGAAGATGTTGAGGACCTTGCGCAGACCGGCGAAGTCCTTGAGCGACTTGTCCGCCAGTCCCTCGGCGACGAGCGTGAAGTCGGGGGCCTGGCTGCCGGGGGCCGGCAGAGCGCCGTTGACCTGCACGGGGCTGCCCTTCAGCGTGACCTGGGCCATGGGATCTCCTTCAGACGTATGAGTGGCAACGGGGGGAATCGTACGGAAGGCGGGCCCGTCCCGGCGACACGGGCCGTCGTGGCTCCGCTCGGGCCGTTCACGAACTTGAACGGCACGTCCTCGTCGGCGGGTGCCGCGAGTGACCTGCGGGGTCGATCCGACGTCAACGAGCCTTCTTGACGCCTTTGGTTCAGACCTTTAGGTTCCACCCTCGACAACCGTCGCTCGTTCACGTACGTGAATAAGGGGTAACCGCATGACCAGATGGTTCACCGCCCCCCTCGTCCTCGCCGGCCTCCTGGCCGCACTCGTCGCCACCCCCGGAGCGGACCGCGCCGAAGCCGCCCCGGCCACGTTCGTCCACCCCGGCGTCCTGGTCTCGCGGGGACAGCTCGACTTCACCCGGGAGAAGGTCCTCGCCGGTGCGCAACCCTGGAAGGGCGCCTTCGACCAGATGGCGGCGAGCAGGTACGCCTCGCTCTCCCGGATCCCGAAGCCCCGTTCGGTCGTCGAGTGCGGCTCGTACTCGAACCCCAACTACGGCTGCACCGACGAACGCGAGGACGCCCTCGCCGCGTACACCCTCTCCCTGGCCTGGTACGTCACGCGCGACAGCCGGTACGCCGAGAAGGCCGTCGAGATCATGGACGCCTGGTCCGGCGTGATCACCGATCACACCAACTCCAACGCACCCCTCCAGGCCGGCTGGGCCGGCTCCTCCTGGCCGCGGGCCGCCGAGATCATCCGGTACACCTACACCGGCTGGCCGCAGGACCGCGTCGACCGTTTCAAGACCATGCTCCGCACCGTCTACCTCCCCGAGGTGGCGGGCGGCTCCCAGTCCAACGGCAACTGGGAGCTCAGCATGACGGAGGCCGCCCTCGGCATCGCCGTCTTCCTGGAGGACCGGGCCGCCTACGACAGGGCCGTCGCCAAGTTCCGCGGCCGCGTCCCCGCGTACATCTACCTCACGGGCGACGGCGCCCTGCCGAAGGCCGCGCCGGGCAGCGGACTCGACACCCGTGACGAGATCGTCCGGTACTGGCAGGGACAGACCACCTTCGTCGACGGCCTCACCCAGGAGACCTGCCGCGACCTCACCCACACCGGCTACGGACTGTCCGCGATCTCGCACATCGCCGAGACCGGTCGCATCCAGGGGCAGGACCTCTACCCCGAGGTCGCCGACCGGCTGCGCCACGCGCTCGGGTTCCACGCCAGGTACGAACTCGGCGAGCCCGTTCCGTCCTGGCTCTGCGGCGGCACCCTCAAGGACCACCTCGGGCCCGTCACCGAGGTCGGCTTCAACGCGCTGCACGGTCGCATGGGATACGCCATGACGAACACGCAGAAACTCACCGAGGCGAGCCGGCCCGCGGGCACGAACAACCTCTTCGTCGCCTGGGAGTCCCTCACCCACGCGGGCAACCCCCGCTGATCCGAAGGGAGTCGGAAGGGGCGTCAGGCGTCTTGACGCCCCCTTCTCTCACTCCTTAAATCATGGAGGCGGCGAAGTGGACCCCTCCCGCCGCACCCCCACAGCCGACGGAAGAGACCCCCATGACCTCCTCCCGCCCACGACTGCGCCCACGACTGCGCCCCCTGTCCTCCGCCGTGACGGCCCTCGCGCTCGCCCTGGCCGTCGCGGCGCTCGGCCCGGCCACGGATCCGCGCGAAGCGCTCCGGCCCGTGGCCGGGACGGCCACCGTCACCTTCTCCGACGACTTCGACGGTCCCGCCGGGGCCGCCGTCGACGGCACCCGGTGGCAGACCGAGACCGGCGACAACGTCAACAACCACGAGCGCCAGTACTACACGGCCGGCAACGCCAACGCCGCGCTCGACGGACAGGGCCACCTGGTGATCACCGCCCGCAAGGAGAACCCGGGCAACTACCAGTGCTGGTACGGCCGCTGCGAGTACACCTCCGCCCGGCTCAACACCGCCGGGCGGTTCACCACGCGGTACGGGCACGTCGAAGCCCGCATGAAGGTGCCGCGCGGCCAGGGCATGTGGCCCGCCTTCTGGATGCTCGGCAACGACATCGGCCAGGTCGGCTGGCCGAACTCGGGCGAGATCGACGTCATGGAGAACGTCGGCTTCGAACCGTCCACCGTGCACGGCACCCTGCACGGCCCCGGCTACTCCGGCTCCGGAGGCATCGGCGCCGCGTACACCCTGCCCGGCGGACAGGCCTTCGCCGACGCCTTCCACACCTTCGCCGTGGACTGGTCGCCCGACCTGATCAGCTGGTCCGTGGACGGGACGGTCTACCAGACCCGCACGCCCGCCGACCTCGGCGGCCGGACCTGGGTCTTCGACAAGCCCTTCTTCCTCATCCTCAACCTCGCCGTCGGCGGCTACTGGCCCGGCGACCCGGACGGCTCCACCACCTTCCCCAAGCAGCTCGTCGTCGATCACGTCCGCGTCACCACCGCCGACGCGCCCACCACCGCGGGGCCGATCACGGGGATCGGCGGCAAGTGCGTCGACGTGGCCGGAGCGAACACCGCGAACGGCACCCCCGTCCAGCTCTACGACTGCAACGGGACCGCCGCCCAGCAGTGGACCCTCGCCGCCGACGGAACCGTCCGCGCCCTCGGCAAGTGCCTGGACGTCACCTCCGCCGGCACGGCCGACGGCACCCCCGTCCAACTGTGGGAGTGCAACGGCACGGGCGCCCAGCGCTGGACCGCCAACGCCGCCCGGGACGTGGTGAACCCGCAGTCCGGCAAGTGCCTGGACGCCACCGGCAACAGCTCCGCCAACGGCACCAGGCTCCAGATCTGGACCTGCTCGGGCGGCGCCAACCAGAAGTGGACGGTGACCCGTTGAACGGATGAGGGCCGAGCGCCCGCGCCCACGCCCCCGAGTGCGACACCCGGCTCCCCGGCGACCGCCCTGCGCGTGAGAGCGGTCCCGGCGGAGCCGGCCGGGCTCCGCGCGGGGCGGCGCCTTCTGATCCGCCCGGGAGCGGCGATCAGCCCCGGACCGCCGGGAAGCGGGACGGCGGCGTGCCGAACGCCCGCGTGAACGCGGCCGTGAACGCGGCCGGAGAGGCGTACCCGAGCCGGCCCGAGACCTCGCTGACCGTCGCGGTGCGCAGCAGGGGCACGGCCGCGAGGAGCCGGGCGCGGGACCGCCAGACGGCCGGGCTCTCACCCGTCTCCGCGCGGAAGCGCCGGGTGAACGCCCGCTCGCTCATCGCGGACCTGGCCGCCCAGTCGGTGTTGGTGACCCCGGCGTCCGGGGCGGCCAGGTACTCCCGGCACAGCGCCGCGAGGTCGCCGGAGGCGGGGATCCCGACGTGGAAGGGGAGCGGGGAGCGCGCGGCGATCTCGTGCAGCAGCAGCGTCGCGACGGCGCCCTCCCGCCCCGACGGACCGTAGTCGGGCGGGAACTCGGCCGCCGCGAGCAGCAGTTCGCGCAGCAGCGGCGGCACGTCCACGACCGTGCAGCGGGCCGGCCACCACGGAACGGCGCCCGGCTCCACGTACAGACTGCGGGTGCTCACGCCCAGCATCCGGACCCGGTGCGGAGTGGCGGCCGGGATCAGGACCGCCCGCTCGGGCGGCACCGTCCACGTGCCGTCGGCGGTCTCGACGACCATGACGCCGGTCGCCCCGTAGAGGAACTGCGCCCGCCGGTGCTCGTGCCAGTCCAGGACCTGCCCGACCGCGTAGTCGGTGCCGATCGGCAGCACGGCCCGGTCGAGGTGGTCGACGTCGTCCAGCGGGATGTTCTTCACCGGGCCACCGTACTGGCCGGGACGCGAAGGAATCCTGCCGACCATCGCATGCGGGAACCCCGTCCCGCCTGGTGATCTTGACCCATGGACGTGGTGACACTGGTGGCGATCGGGCTCCTCACCGGAGCGACGACGGTCTTGTTCGGGTTCGGCGGCGGCTTCGTGGCGGTCCCGGTGGTGGTGTGGGCGGACGCCGCCCTCGGCACGGCGGCGCTCCCGGTGGCCACCGCCACCTCGGCCCTGGTGATGGTGGTGAACGCCGCCTTCGCCACGGCCGTCACCCCACGGCCCGTGCTCCTCGCCCTGCGCGGCAGCGGTGCGCTGTTGCCGCTGCTCGCGGCGGGCGCCTGCGCCGGGGCGTACGCGTCCCGCTTCGCCCCGCCGGCCCTCACCCGCTGGGCGTTCGTCGCCTACATCGCCCTCACCGCCCTCGACCTGCTGCTCCGCCCCGGCTTCCTCCGCACCGAGACCGCGCCGGGCACGGAGCCGGCGCGGCCGCTGCCGGCCGCCGCGGGTGCTCCGATCGGAGCGCTCGCCGCCTTCCTCGGCGTCGGAGGCAGCGTGATGACCGTCCCCGCCATGCGCCGGGCCGGTCACCCCATGCGGGTCGCGACCGCGCTGGCCAACCCGCTCACCCTCGTCGTGGCGCTCCCGGCCGTCACGGTCTCCCTCGCCGCCTCCCCGCTCCCGGCCGCCACCGCGACCGGCACCGGCCTGGTCGGCCTGGTCGATCCGTACGCGGCGGGGGCGCTGCTCCTGGGAGCCCTGCCGGTCATCGCCGTCCTCCGCCGCCGCCCGCCCCGGATCCCGGACCGGATCCACGCGTGCGCGTACCTCGCGCTGCTCGGCCTGGTGGCCCTCGCGATGCTGCTCCCGGACCCGGGGCCGGGCAGGGCCTGAGGCCGACGGCCCCGGCGCCGGGCCAGGCCTGACACCGGGTCGGGGCCGACCCGGTGTCGGGTCCGGACACCGGCCGGCGTCCGGACCGTGCGCCGGTGTCCGGACCGCGTGGCGGTGTCGGGACCGCGCGCCGGTCCGGCTGTCAGTTCCCGGCGCGGGACAGGTAGTCCTGCCGCAGGGCGTCGAGGATGTGGGCGGCCTCGGGGAGGTCCGCCTTCCGGCAGCGCGCGGCCGCCGTCGCCAGCCGGACGACGGCCTCGTTCAGCCGGCCCAGGCCGTTGCCCTCGACCAGCGCGGCGATCCGGACCGCCTCGGCGCGCGGCACCTCGCCGTCCTCGCCGCCCTGTTCGTGGGCGGCGATCGCGGCCTCCGCCTCGGCCAGGGCCTCGGGGAAGCGGTCCGCCTCCGCCAGGACGCGCGCCCTGCGGTAGTGCACCTCGCCGCTCTCGTACCAGACCGCGAAGCCCTCGGCCTCCTCCGGCGACACGGCGGCGAGCAGCGCCTCCCCCCGGGCCAGGTGACCGAGCGCCGCGTCGACGCCCTCGGCCCCCCTGGCCGCCATGGTCAGCCGGGCGAACTCGCGCGTCATGTGCGCCACCAGGGGCGGGTGCGGCGCTTCGGCGTGCGCGGCGAGGGCCCGCTCGTACGCCGTGTCCGCCGCCTCCCAGCGGCCCGCGAGCGCCAGCGTCGTCGCCGCCTCCGCCGCCACCAGGGTCAGGATCCGGCCGCCGTCCTCCCACCCCGCGACGGTGTCCGCGAGGCGCAGGAACTCCTCGGCCGCCGCCAGGTGCTCCTCGAGCTCCCGCAGTCCGCGCGCCAGGTCCAGTCGCGCCTGGGCCAGCGGCCGTTCGCCCAGCGAGGCGGCCGCCCCGTCGGCGAGGACCGACTCGAGCACGGCGACGGCATCCGCCTGCTGCCCGCCGCGCGCGAGGACGTCGGACAGTTGGAGCCGGGCCTCGGTGGCCTCGCCGTGCGCCCCGTCCCGGTCGAACCGTGCGGCCGCCTCCGAGAGGTGACGCACGGCAGCGGTCGTGTCCCCGAGGTGCGAGGCCGCGTGGCCGAGCAGCGCGTACGTCGGAGCCAGCGGGAACTCGACGTCGTCGTAGCGCACCGCGTCCGCGATCGCCTGGTGCAGCAGCTCCACCGCCTCCGCCGGCTCCTGCCTGCCCAGCAGCAGCTGCGCGAGCAGGGCGCGGGGGCGGGACCCGCGCCAGGGCTGTTCCGAGGCCTCCACGTCCCGCAGGCTCGCGCGGAGCTCCGCCTCGGCGCGCGTGACGTCACCGCGCCGGCCGGCCACCTCGGCGAGGAACTGGCGGGCGTTGGCCACGTGGTGGGGAAGGGACAGGCGCTCCGCCTCGGCGCGCAGCGTGCGGGCGGACTCCTCGAACCGCTCCAGGGCGGCTCCGGGAACGTCCGGAAGCTGCCGTATCACGTCCTGGTACGCGGCGAAGGTGACCGAGTACAGGATCGCGAGGTACTCCAGGGCACGGTCCGCCGCGGCGTCGGCGCCGGCCACCGCCTCGCCCTCCCCGAGCCCCTCGCCCGTGAAAGGGGCCTCGGCCTTGAGCCGCTCCACCTCGCGCAGGGCCTCGTCGAGGCCGGAACGCACGGCCTCGGCGTCCGGCAGCGCGTTCCCCGCCCCGGCCCCGGCCCCGGCCCCAGCGCCCGCGTCCGCCGTCGCGCCCGCGCCGGCACCGGCTCCGTGGTCCGCGGCGGGGTCCGTCGCGTCGTCCTTCCCCGGCGCCTTCTCCGTCGCCTTCACCGCGGCCGCGGTCGACCACGCGAGGGCGCGCGTCCGGGCGGAGAGCGCCTGCCACGGCATGCCGAGGTCCGCGAAGAGCGCGGCGGCCCGTTCGAGTTCGGCGACGCCCTCCGCGTCCCGGTCCTCCCGCGTGAGCGTGTACGCGCGCTGCTCGGCGAGCTCCGCCCGCAGCAGGTCCTCCGGGCCGAGCCGGTCGTCGTGCGCGGCCGAGCCGTCGGCGAGGCGCTCCGCGATGCGGGTCCAGAGCCGCCCGTCGCCGGGATGACCCGCGCGCGCCATGCGCCGCGCCTCCCGCACCAGGGAGACGAAGTCCTCGGGGACCTCCGTCACGGAGGCCGGAGCGGGCGCCGCGGGCGCGGCCACGGGGGACGGGGTGACGGACGTCCGCAGGCCCAGCGGCAGCGGCTCGTCGAGCAGCGGCCGGCGGGCGAGGCGCTCACGACGGCGGTCGCCGACGGCCGTGGTGCCGTTGCGCGCGTCGAAGGCCGCGGCGAGCCGGTCCGCCTCGGCGCGGACATGGGCGAGGAGCCCGTCCGCCGTCCAGTTCCGTCCCGGCGGACCGGCCACGGGAGTGTCCGTGTGCCCGTCCCCGACGAGCCGGGCGAGCAGCACCTCGACGCCGGTGAGGAACTCCAGGTGGGCCAGCGGGGCTCCGGCCGCCTCGAACAGCGGGCGGTTCTCCGCGAGGATCTCCAGGCCGCGCCCCTCGTTGCGGGAGAGCGCGCAGAACTCCAGGTGCAGGCCGACCTCCTCCTGCGTGCCGGTGTTGCCGCGCACCCGCCGGTAGCCGGCGAGGTGGTGCGAGCGCGCCTCGTCCGTGCGGCCGAGGCGCAGCAGGGGCAGCAGCGCCCGCGCCTGGCTGACCTGCGGCTCCTCGGTGCAGCCCTGGGTCCCGTCGAGGACCGGCCGCCAGATGCCGAGCGCGGCTTCGTCGTCGCCGGCCACCACCTGGTGCCAGGCGAACTTCCGGGTCTCGCAGGCCTCGCAGTCGCTGAGCTCGGTGCGGGGACGGGTGGCCCACAGGTCGTAGGCGTCGGCGACGCCCTCGCCGGTGTGGGCCGCGACGTGGTAGCGCATCGCGGCCACCGGCTGCATGCCGTGCCCGGCCTCCTCGTACCGCTCGCGCATCTGGTCGATCCAGCCCCGGACGGTGGCCAGCGGCAGTTCGGGCACCTGGAGCAGGGAGGTCGTCACCCACTTGAAGATCCAGAAGACCTGGTGTGCCTCCCACTGGCTGAAGGACTCGGGGGCGGTGTCCCAGAGCTTGAGCAGCCGGGCGAACGCGACGGGCGACTTGCGGGACTCGCCGGTGAACTCGTACGCCGTGATCAGCTCGATGAGGGCCGTCACGAGCGTGTCCGGCTTCTCGAAGGCCTCGGCGGCCTCGACGAGCTCCTCGGCGGTGACGGTCCGCCGCAGGCCGTGGGGCCGGTCGTGGTTCTCGCGCAGCGCCTCGACGACGGCCTCGGGGGTGTCCAGCATCTCTACAGCTCCTTCCGGGGCTCGGTGCCGGTGGCGTCCGTGCCGGAGTGGTGCATGGCGTGGGTGAGCAGGCCGATGAAGGCCCGGTTGAGCAGGGCGCTCTCGCTCGCGCGGAGCGGGCGGCGGCTGAGCAGCAGCGCCTGACCGTAGAGGGCCTCCGCGGTCGTCACGGCGAGGCCGCGCTCGGTGATCGTGATCGCCTGCCGGACCAGCGGGTTGAGGTGGTTCAGGACCAGCTGGGCACGCGGGGTCTCCTGGCGCAGCGAGCCGAGGATGTCGGCCCACAGGCCGTCGCTGCCGGCGGCGAGGTCCGACCTGGTCCGCTCGTGGCGCGCCTCCCGGTTGTCCAGGAGCAGCGCGGGGGCGGTGACGGGCTGGAAGTCGCGCAGGACGACGTCGCAGTCGTGCGTGCCGATCGTCTCCCGGGCGACCGCGAGGAAGGCCGCGGCGCGCAGTTCGGCGGTCGGGTCCACGGTGTCGAGGTGAGCGGTGACCGTGGCCGGGTCGAGGTCCGTGACGGTCGTGCCCGGACGGATCTCGGGCAGCCGGTGCACCAGGTCGCGGTCGTAGGTGTAACCGCCGTTGACGACGCCCAGACCGGCGGCCGAGGCGATGGGCGCGACCTGGCGGAACTCCTCGACGCTGGGCGCGACCAGGACCGTCGGGTGCGTCCGTACGAACTCCTCCAGGGTGACGTTGCCGTCGGTGGTCTCGAACGGCAGCCACGGCAGCACGATCCGCAGCAGCTCGTCGTCGTACCGGGCGAGCGCCTTCACCGCGAGGTGGTGGGTGTCGATGAAGCGGTGCAGCAGCGACGGGTCGCTCGCCGCGAGCCCGGTGAGCCAGTCGCGGATCCGGTCGCCCAGCGCGTCCCGTACGGCGGACAGCGTGCCGTCCTCGTACAGCGCCTCCCGGGACGCGGTCGGCCGCAGACTGGTGGTGTCGACCACGCACCGGACGAAGAACGCCCACTCGGGGAGGAGTTCGGGCGCCTGGTCGGTGAGCAGCATGCCCTTCAGGTGCACCCGGTGTCCCGCGCGCTGCGCCGGGCTGACGGACGTGGGAAGGACGTAGGCGACGCCGCGCAGGCCGGCGGCCGGCAGGTCGAGTTCGATGCTGTCGAGCGGGGTGAAGCCGAAGAGGTCGCCGCAGTACGCGGCGAGGGCCTCGCGGCGCGCCAGCGGGGAGCGGTGCTCCCGCTCCCACGGCGGCGCCTCGTTGATCCGGTGGGTCTCGCCCCGGGGGCCGACGACGGTGACCTCGTGCCGCAGCAGACCGCCGTAGTGGCGGGCGAGGGAGACGACCTGGTCCGGGCTCGTCCACTCGGCGTTGTCGACGCGCGGCGTCAGCCGGACGGTGGTGCCGGGTTCCGGCGCGGCGGAGGCGGGCAGGGTCCGGATGGTGTAGCGGCCGTCGGAGTGGCCGCGCCACTCGACGGCGGGCGCCGACGGGTCGGCCGCGGACCGGCTCACCACCGTGATCTCGTCGGCCACGACGAAGCAGGCGAGCAGACCGATGCCGAACTGGCCGATGAACTCCCCGCGCGCGGCGTCGAGGCCGGCGCCGTCCAGGGCGCCGTCGGCGGTCCGCTTGGAGCTGCGCCCGATGGTGGCGAGGAACCGGTGGACGTCGGCCTCGGTCAGGCCGACGCCGGTGTCCGTGACGGTGAGGGTCTCACCGGTGCGGACCGTGATGGTGCCGGGCGCGCCGGGCGTGAACGCCTGGCGCGCGGTGATGGCGTCGACGGCGTTCTGCAGCAGCTCGCGCAGGTAGACGCGGGGGCTGGAGTAGAGGTGGTGGGAGAGCAGGTCGACCAGGCCGCGCAGATCGACCTGGAACGTGTGGGCGGACTCGGAAGGGTGCACCTGGCGGAGTCTTTCGGTGGGTGTGTCCGCGCCGGGAAGGACGCGGACGGGAAGCGGAAGGAAGGGGTACGCCGGGGGACGAAGGGGCCGGCGGCCTCATGGCCCCGAGGGGCCGCGGCTCAGCGTCCCGTCGACGAACGCAGCTTGCGGTAGGCCTCGGCGGGGTCGGAGCCGTCCAGGTAGTACCAGGGGAACTCGGTGACCCGTCCCTCGGTGGCCCGGAAGCACTCCCGGGCGGCGGTCCGCTCCCCGGCCAGCGAGAAGGCCATCGCGAAGGTGTTGAGGACCTGGAGCCAGGCGCCCCGCCGGACGAAGTCCGGGTGCCGGAAGGAGTGCTCGGCGGCCTCCCGCAGGGACTTCGTCACATCCGGCCGGCGCATGTACGCGGCGTCCGGTCCCGAGTCGAGGGAGAGCCACTCCTCGAGGTGCGCGATGGCGACGAGCTGCCCCAGGTGGCTGCCGCCCGGGGCGCCGAACGCGGCCTCGCGCGCGAAGGCGTGCATCTCCTCGTGGGAACCGCCCCACTTGTCGCAGACCTGCTGCAACTGCTGCTGGTGCGCCTCCAGGTGCCACGGGTCGCGGCGCGCCGTCGCCTCGAAGCGGCGCCGCGCGGTGGCCTGGCCGACCTCCAGGCCGCGCCCGCTGATCTGGAGGCCGTACCAGGGCGAGGTCCACCGCGGTTCGCGCTCGGCCGCCTCGTACAGCCACTCCTCCGCCGAGCGCAGCCGGGAGTGGAACACCTCGAACTGCTCGCGCGAGACGTCCTTGGCGCGGGCCGCGGTCCGCGCCTCCCAGGCCCAGCTGAGATGGCGGATTCCAGCCACGAGCCGGGGCAGCGCCGCCTCCGGTTCCGCTTCGAGGACGCCCGTGATCCACCGCTCCACCCCGGGGGTGTCACCGACGGCCCACAGGAGCTCCGTGCGGCCCTCGCTCTCGGGACGTGCTTCGAGCACCTTCCGCACCGTGGCCCAGTCCGCCGCCCCCGCGGCCTCCCGGACGCGGGGAACGTCCGGATCCCCGGAGTCCTTCGCCAGCCGCGCCGCGGGCCTGCCCGTCCATTTCCCCAGCGTGAGCCCCCATTCACGGAAGCCGGCCATGTCCCCACCCCTTGCTGTGTCCGAACGGGACGGCCAGTGATCACCCGCCCCGTGGACGTAGTGACTATCACGCGCGACCGACAATCGCACAGTTGTTTCCCGCGGTCCCCGGGGCCGTCGGGGGCGCGGCCGCCGTCGGCGGAGGCGACCCGGCCGTCGCCCTCCGCTCCGTCCGGCCGGTACTCGCCGGACGGCCGAACGCCACGCCCGGGTCGGGCGAATCGGGCGCCTCGGGGGTGGTGCCGCGAGCCGGCGGTGGTACGTCGATGGCCATGCAGCCAGGCACACCCCCGACGGTGACCCCCTTCCTCCGTACGGCCGCCGCCTACGCGTGGCGGCTGCTCGCCGTCGGCCTCCTCGTCTACAGCCTGTTCGCGCTGCTCGGGCGCTTCCACGAGATCGGGGTGGCCGTCTTCCTGGGCCTGGTGATCACCGCGCTGCTCCGGCCCGTCGCCGACGTGGTCGCCCGGCTGCTGCCCCGCCCGCCGGCCGTCGCCCTCACCCTGCTCGGCGGCATCGTGCTCGTCCTCGGGGTGCTCGCGCTGGTCGGCGAGGCGGTCGCGGGGGAGCGGACGACGCTCGTGCGCGAGTTCCGGGTGGGCATCGGGCGGATCGAGGACTGGCTGGAACGGCCGCCGTTCCGGCTCGACCCGGACGCGCTCTCCGGGCTGCAGTCCAGGATCGGGGAGTTCCTCTCCAGCCACCGTTCGACCCTGCTCAGCGAGGCGGTGAGCGGAGCCGGCCACCTGGTCGCCGTCCTCACCACGCTGGCCCTCGGCCTGTTCTCCTCGGTCTTCTTCATCCACTCGGGGGACCGGCAGTGGTCCTGGTTCCAGGAGCAGTTGCCGAGGTCGGTGCGCGGCCGGGTGGGCATCGGCGGGCGCGCGGCCTGGCGCACCTTCACCGGCTACACGCACGGCATCGTCCTGGTCGCGGCGGTGAACGCCGTGCTCGTCGGCATCGCCCTCTGGGCCCTCGGCGTCCCGCTCGCGGTGCCGCTCGCCCTGCTCGAGTTCCTGGCCGCCTTCGTCCCGCTGATCGGCTCGCCGATCGCCCTCGCGGTCGCCGCCGTCGTGGCGCTCGCCTCGCAGGGGCCGCTGGTGGCGGGCATCGTCATCGCCCTGATCGTGATCATCGGTCAGATCGAGGGACACCTGCTGCATCCGCTCGTCATGAGCTGGGCGGTACGGCTCCACCCGCTGGTGGTGGCCATCTCGGTCGTCGCGGGCTCGATCGCCGCCGGCGTCGTGGGCGCGGTGGTGGCGGTGCCGCTGGTGTCGGTGGTGTGGTCGGTCCACACGGCGCTCCGGGCCGCGCGCACCTGAGTCCGCCCGTGCGCGGGGTCTTGCGCCGGAGGTACGGCCTCTCTACTCTCCCCGCCAATGGTTAGGAATATTTCCTAACCATTGGCCATGGAGGGAAAGGGAGTTGACATGCGTCGACGAAGCGTCTCGCTTCTCGGGCTCGCGGGTCTGCTGGTGTTGCCCCTGACGGTCATGCCACAGGCGCAGGCCGCCGACGGCCTGGTGTCCGGCGGAAAGACGGCGACGGCCTCGTCCGTCGAGACCTCGGCCTTCGGGCCCGGCCTCGCGGTGGACGGCAGCACGGCCACCCGCTGGGCGAGCGCCGAGGGGGTCGACCCGCAGTGGATACGGATCGACCTCGGGGCGAACCACACGATCTCCCGGGTGAAGCTCGACTGGGAGGCCGCGTACGGCAAGGCGTACCGCATCCAGACCTCCGCCGACGGGTCGACCTGGACCGACGTCTACTCCACCACCACCGGTGACGGGGCGACCGACGACCTCACGGTCTCCGGCAGCGGCCGGTACGTCCGGATGTACGGCACGGGCCGCGGCACGCCGTACGGCTACTCCCTCTGGGAGTTCCAGGTGTACGGCGCGCCCACCGGCACCGGCGGGGGAGGCGGCGGCCCGGCCGTCCCCTTCGGCAGCCACCTCAAGCCCTACGCCGCCGGCATCCTGAAGCCCTCCGGCACGCAGTCCGCCCTCGACCAGAAGGTCGTCGACTACTACAACCGGTGGAAGGCCGCCTTCGTCCGGCAGAACTGCGGCAACGGCTGGTACCAGATCATCTCGCCCGACGCCGACCACCCCTACGTCGCCGAAGCCCAGGGCTACGGCATGGTCGTCACCGCCACCATGGCGGGCGCCGACCCGGACGCCAAGAAGATCTTCGACGGGCTCGTCAAGTGGAAGATCGACCACCCGTCCTCCGTCAATCCGAACCTCCTCGCCGCCGAGCAGGACACCTCCTGCAGGAGCGTCAACGGCGGCGACGGCGCCACCGACGGCGACATGGACGTGGCCTACGGCCTGCTCCTCGCCGACAAGCAGTGGGGCAGCGCCGGCACGTACAACTACAAGGACCTCGCGCTCAAGCACATCGCCGCCATCAAGAAGGACGAGGTCAACCCGACGACCAGGCTCCTGAAGCTCGGCGACTGGAGCAGCTCGGGCGACCAGTACTACTACATCTCCCGCACCTCGGACTGGATGACCGACCACTTCCGCGCCTTCCGCGCGGCCTCGGGCGACACCACCTGGGACGCCGTCCGCAGCGCGCACCAGACGCAGATCTCCCGCCTCCAGTCCACCTACGCCTCCGGCACCGGACTCCTGCCGGACTTCGTCGTCGACACGAACACCACGCCCAGGCCCGCCCCGGGCCAGGTCCTGGAGGACCCCAACGACGGCTCCTACTGGTGGAACGCCTGCCGTACGCCCTGGCGCATCGGCGACGACGCCGTGACCAGCGGCGACGCCACCTCCCTCGCCGCCGCCCGGAAGCTCAACGGCTGGATCAAGACGAAGACCGGCGGCGACCCGAACAAGATCGGCATCGGCTACAAGCTCAACGGCACCCAGATCTCCTCGGGCAGCGAGGCCGCCTTCTTCGCCCCCTTCGCGGTGGCGGCGATGACCGACCCGGGCAGCCAGGCCTGGCTGGACGCCCTGTGGAACAAGATGCTGGCGACCCCGGTCGACACGAGCAGCTACTTCTCGGCCAGCATCCAGCTCCAGGTCATGATCACGGCCTCAGGCAACCACTGGGTCCCGTAGGAGGGTGTCCTGCCGCACGGACAGGGCCCTGAGATAACCCCTCAGGGCGGCGGCGGTCCCGGCGAGCGGGAAACGGGCACCGAGCTGCCCGTCGGGACGGACGACGAGACCGGTGGCGCCGTCGGGGAGGTAGAGCCGCCCGAACTCCCCGGCGGCGTCGCGGTACACGGGCACGGAGGGGTCGCCGGACCCGGCGGATTCGTCCGCGCCGGCCGCGAGGATCACGACGGCCGGGAGACCGCCCGTCGCCCGCGCCGCCGCGGCGGCGCGGGCCAACTCGGCCCCGTCCGACCCGTACAGCAGCACCACGTGCCCCGGGCGCCCCCGCAGGACGTCGAGGAGCCGCAGCGGATAGGCGGCGACCGGCGTGGTCAGGCCCGCGCAGTCCGGGGCCCGGTCGCCCGCCTGGGGCGCCTCCTCGGGTCCGTACGCGGCACCGGAGAGCGGACCGCCCCGATGACCGACGAGCAGCTGCGCCTCACGCAGGAGCAGCGTCTTCCGGTCCTCCGGGTCTGCCTCGATCCCCCGTAGGGCGTGCCGCACGGTCCGGCCCACGACCTCCTCGCCGACCGGACGGCGCTCGGCGTCGTACGTGCCGAGCAGCGCGGGCTCCGCCTCGCGCCGCACCACGAGGGCGAGCTTCCAGGCCAGGTTGCAGGCGTCCTGCACACCCGTGTTCATGCCCTGGGCGCCGGTGGGCGGATGGATGTGCGCCGCGTCTCCCGCCACGAAGACCCGGCCCCGGCCGTAGTGGTCGACGATCCGGTGGCTGATGCGGAAGACGGAGGACCAGCGCAGTCCCGACAGCCGCACCGGACGCGGCGCGAGACGGTCGACGACGGCCTGGAGGTCGGCGAGCCCGGGGGTCCGACCGCCCTGCGGGCCGTGCGCCACCCCGTCCGGCGCGACCGGGGACGCGCCCCGCGCCCCGGAGAGGTCCGGCGGGAGCCTCATCGACATCCGGTAGCGCCCCGCCCCGGGCAGGGGGATGCACACCAGCACGTCGCCGGTGGAACCGTCGGCGGCCCGGCGGCTGGAGCGGATGCCGTAGCCGGCGGGCATGTCCCAGTCGGCCACGACGTCGCCGAGCATGTACTCCTCCTGGAACGCGCCGCCCCGGTAGGACAGGCCCAGCGTCTTCCGGACGATGCTGTGCGCGCCGTCGCAGCCGATCAGATACGGGACCCGCAGCTCCTCCTCGGCACCCGTCGCCGTGCGCAGCCGCGCCGTGACCCCGTCCCGGTCCTGCGTGAACGACACCAGCTCCGTGCCGCGCTCGATCACCGTCCCCATGCGGGCGACGTACTGCTCGAGGAGCCGCTCCGTCTCGTACTGCGGCAGCGCGGCGAAGCCGTAGGGCACCTCGGGCGGCATCACGAGCTCGACGCGGCCCTGCTCGCGGCCGTCCACGTAGGTCAGTTGGCCGCGCAGCGGCACGGCGGCCTCGAGCACGGCCCGGACCAGGCCCATCCGGTCCCAGAGTTCCAGGGTGCGGGGCTGGATCCCGACGGCCTTCGCGTACGGAAGACGGGCGGGCAGCCGGTCGACGAGCCGGCAGTGCACGCCGTGCCGGCGCAGCTCGGCGGCCGCGCTCAGGCCGACCGGGCCCGCGCCCACGATCAGGACGTCGGTGGTGGTCCGGTGGTGCGCCACGCGTGCCTCCAGCACTGGCCGGCCCCCCGACAGGTTCCCGCGTCCCATGGTCACCCGCGGGCATCGAGTCGGCGAGCGGTACGGGCGCCCGGCCGAAGGAGGAGCCGCGGCGGGGCGGCCTTCCGGGCGGGGCCGACGGGGGCGGTCCGCGGTCTCCCGGCCGGGGCCGACCGGCGGGGGTGTCGGCCGGGAGCGGTACTGTCGCGGCCATGCTGGCACTGATCACTCCCACCGCCCGGCTGTACGCCTCCTGGGGGGAGGCGTACGACGAGTGGCCCGCCGACGCGCAGCAGGACGGCGCGGTGCTCCGGCTCGCCCCGGAGGGAGGTCCCGGCCGACCGGACGCCTTCGCCGCCCGGGTGGAGAGGCTGCGCGGCCAGGGCGACGCGACGGCGCCCGTCGCACCCGGCCGCGTCCACGTCACGCACCTGTGGATCGTCGACGGCGACACCTGCCTCGGCGCCGCCGAATTGCGGCACTCGCTCGACGACTTCCTCCTCGACGCCGGAGGCCACATCGGCTACAGCGTGCGGCCGTCCGCCCGGCGCCGGGGCGTGGCGTCGCGGGCCCCGGGCGAACTCCTCCGCCGGGCCAGTGACGCGGGCGTCGACCGCGTCCTGGTCACCTGCGACGAGGACGACCCCGGTTCCGCCCGGACGATCGAACGCAACGGCGGCGTCCTGGAGGACGTCCGGACGACCGCCTCCGGGACGAAGCGCCGGTACTGGATCACACCGCCCCCGGTGACCCCGGCGCTCCCGGTCATGGGCCCCGGCGGAATCGCCTCGAACGAACTCCGGAGGTGGGGGCGGGCCCAGGGCTTCGCCGTACCGGATCGCGGCCGGCTGCCGAGCGAGCTCCTGCGCGCGTGGGAACGGGCCACCGAAGAGGCCGGGGAGCGCGCCGAATGATCGCGGAACTGCTGCCGGACGCCGTCGCCTCCGCCTGGCGGCGTGACGACACGGAGCCCGTCACGCTCTTCCCCGAGGAGGCCGCCGCCGTCGCGCGCGCCGTCGTCGGCCGACAGCGCGAGTTCGCCACCGTGCGGCTGTGCGCACGGCTCGCGCTGCGCCGCCTCGGCCTCCCCGAGACGCCCCTCACGCCGGGCACGCGCGGGGAGCCGAGCTGGCCGCACGGCGTGGCCGGAAGCATGACGCACTGCACGGGATACAGGGCCGCGGCCCTGGCCAGGACCGCGGACGTCCTGTCGATCGGCATCGACGCGGAACCGGCCGCCCCCCTGCCCGAGGGGGTCCTGGAAGGCGTGTCGCTGGCCGGGGAGCGGCGCCACCTGGACGCGCTGACCGCGCGCACACCGGACGTCCCCTGGGACCGGCTGCTGTTCAGCGCCAAGGAGAGCGTCTTCAAGACCTGGTACCCGCTGACCCGCAGGGAGCTCGGATTCGACGAGGCGTCGATCGACTTCGAGCCGGCCCCGGTCCGGTCCGGCACGGACCCGCACGCACCGGCGCACACGGGCACCTTCACCGCCCGGCTCCTCGTCCCCGGCCCGGTGACCGGCAACGTCCGGCGGGACCACTTCACCGGACGCTGGCTCGTGCGCGAGGGGGTGCTGCTCACCGCGATCGCCCTGGTCCGGGCATGAACGGGAACCCGTCGCGGGACCCGTACGGTGAGGCCCCGCGACCTGGCGGCAGCCAGGGGAGGGCCTGAATCCGGCCCGGGGGGACGGCATCTGACGGGCCCTCGCCGGAGGGTAGCGTGCCCACGGCCCGCCTCGCCCGAGGCGCGGTCGCGACCGGCGAGAGGACGAGGACCCCATGGCGCAGGAGCACACGGAGCACAGGGAAGGCACGGAAGGCACGGAGAGTCCCGAGAACGCCCCCGGCGCGATCGTCTCCCGTCCCGTGGGCCGCGTCGTCGGCGGGCGGGGCGAGGTGCGGGACGACGAGTGGGGGGACGTCGAGTCGGTCGTCCGCCTCGACGCGGAGGCCTTCGGCCCCGAGGCGCTGGCCGGGCTGGACGCCTTCTCCCACCTGGAGGTCGTCTACCACTTCGACCGGGTGAGCCCCGACGCCGTCGAGACCGGAGCCCGGCACCCGCGCGGCAACGAGGAGTGGCCGCTGGTCGGGATCTTCGCCCAGCGCGGCAAGAACCGCCCCAACCGCCTCGGCGTCTCCCGCTGCCGCCTGGTCCGCACGGACGGCCTGGACCTCCACGTGCGGGGCCTGGACGCGGTCGACGGCACGCCGGTCCTCGACATCAAGCCGTACATGACGGAGTTCGGCCCCCAGGGCCCCACCACGCAGCCCGCCTGGGCCGACGAGATCATGCGCCACTACTACTGATCCGGAGCGCGCCCTCCGGTCTCGCCGCGCACGAGGCCCGATCGTGCCCGGCACCGTCCGCGCCGCCGGGAAACGGCGCGGGCCGGTCACGGCGCCCGTGCGGCGGCCACCCGGACCGGACGATCGGCCGGCCGCCACGGGGCGGGTTTCCTGCGGCCACGGCCTGTTCGGACCGCCCGGCAGGGCGTGCCGCGGCGCGGCCGGTCCGGGCCGCGGGCTCGTCAGCTCCTCGGTCTCGCGGCGCGGGCCACGACCAGGAGGAAGAGCCCGCACGCCGACACGACGATCCAGCCCGGCCGGGTCGCGGCGGCGAGACCGGCCGGGGCGGTGCCCACGACCAGCCCGCCGGCGACGGCGATGCCGACCGCCACGCCGACCTGGCGCGAGGTGGAGGTGATCGCCCCCGCCACTCCGGCCCGGGACGGCGGCAGACCGCCGACCGCTGTGTTCGTCAGGGGGGCGTTGGCGAAGCCGAAGCCGATGCCGATCAGCAGGAAGGCGAGCAGGATCCGCCAGACGCTCGTGTCCCCGTCCAGGCCCGTGAGGCAGAGACCGCCGGCCGCGGTGAACCCGCCCGCCAGGACCAGCGGGCGCCGGGGCCCGACGCGGCCCACCAGCACGCCGGACCAGGGCGCGCACAGCGTCGCGCCGAGCGCCATGGGCAGGGTCGAGGCGCCGGTCGCGAGCGGTGTCCAGCCACGGCCCTGCTGGAGGTAGAGGGTGCTGAGCAGCAGGGTCATGTTGAGGGCGACGAAGACCGCCGTCGCGCCGAGCACCGCGGTGACGAACGGCGGGCGGCGGAACAGGCCGAGGTCCATCAGGGGCTCCTCGCGCCGGAGTTCGACCCGGACGAAGCCGGCCGTGGCCGCCGCGGTCAGCGCGTAACCGGCGAGGGCCACGGGCGACGTCCAGCCGATGCGGGGGCCTTCGATGAGGAGGCCGACGGTGAGGCAGAGCACCAGGGTGAGGAGCAGCTGGCCGGGCAGGTCGAGGCGGCGGGCGCGCTCTCCGCGGGACTCCGGCACGAACAGGGCGACCAGGACGAGGGCGAGGACCACCACCGGCGCGTTGATCCAGAACACCGAGCGCCAGCCGAACGCGGCGATGAGCACCCCGCCGGTGACCGGGCCCGCCGCCATGCTCAGCCCGAAGACCGAGGCCCAGACGCCGATCGCGCGGGCCCGTTCGCGAGGGTCGGGCATCGCGTTCACCACGATCGCCAGGGCCACCGGACTCAGCATCGAGGCGCCGATCCCCTGCACGGCCCTGGCCGCCACCAGCACGCCGAGCGACGGGGCGAGGGCGCACACGAGGGAGGCCAGGCCGAAGACGAGCAGTCCGCACCGGAAGACCCGGCGGCGCCCGAAGCGGTCGGCGAGGGCGCCGGAGACGATGAGCAGACTGGCCATGACCACGGTGTACGCGTCCACGACCCATTCGAGGCCGCGGGTGCCCACGTCGAGGCCCCGGCCGATCTCGGGCAGTCCCACGTTGACGATGGTGGCGTCGACGCCGACCAGGAACATGCTGAGGGCACAGACCGCCAGCACCGTCCAGCGGCGGCGTGAGCTCAGCGGGGCGGGTGGAGCGGCGGTCAGGGATTGCGTGGACATGCGAGTTCCCCCTTCGACGAGACCGGACGCCGCCCAGACTCGGACCGGGGAAGGGGAAGTGGCAAAGAACTTTGCGGATATCGCAAAACCAAGCGCTCGGCGGGCGCCGAGGGAAAGGGGCGCCTGCTCAGACGGCGGTGAAGAGGTCTCCGGGAGCGTCGTCGAGAACGAAGCCGTTGTCGAAGCGGACGCGGACCGTCAGGCGCAGCTTCCGTTCCCGGTAGGCGGTCCACGCCGGTTCCAGCGAGCCGACCTGCTCCTCCAGTTGCCGCCTGCTGGCCGGAGGCATCTGGTGGCCGAAGTCGTCGAGGAGCGACTTGAGACGCTCGTACTCGCGGACCTCCTGGCTCTGCGGCCGGTCCTCGTCCAGCCGCTCGACGGTGCCCTCGACGCCCGCGGCCAGAGCCAGGAACCCCGCCCCGGCCCCCTCCTCCGCCGGGGCTTCGCCCGCGGGGACCACCCGGCCCAGCCTGAGGTCCTCCGTCAGCTTGACCCGCAGGCCCTCTTTCAGCGTCATCGGTCCTTCGTCTCCACGGTGTCGGGGTGCCATTATCCGATCCTGAGGCCGTCCCGGTTACCCCCGTGGCCCCGTACGGGTGGACTCGCCGCGCACGCGCCGTACGGGAGCGCCGCCGCCCCCGCTCCCGGTGGTGATGATGCCCCTCCTGAGGCTGTGATCCCGAGCCCGTGACCCGGAAGAGGCACCCCCACATGCGACGTACCCCCTCCCGCCGGCTGTTCGCCGCGACGCTGCTCGTGGCGTCCGTGCTGGCCCCCGTGGCGGCCACGCCCGCCGCGGCCGTCCACGCCGTGAGCGCCGTCGGCGTCGGTGTGCACGGCGAGGACGACTGCCCGCAGGGCGGACTCGGCCCCGAACTCACGGCCCGGCTCGACCGCGCCATCGAGGAGGTCCGCAAGCAGGCCGGCATCCCCGGCGTCGCCGTCGGCCTGTGGATGCCGGGCAGGGGAAGCTACGTCCGCGCGACCGGAGTCGCCGACAAGGTCACCCGCGAGCCGATGACCACCGACGGCTTCGTCCGCATCGGCAGCGAGACCAAGACCTTCACGGTCACCGCCCTCCTGAAGCTCGTCGACGAGCACCGGATCCGCCTCGACGACCCCATCGCCCGCTACGTCCGCGGAGTGCCGAACGGCCACCGGATCACCCTGCGGCACCTCGCCGAGATGCGCAGCGGCCTCTTCCCGTACACCTCCGACCCCGGCTTCATCCACGACCTGCTCAGCGACCCGCAGCGCTACTTCACCCCGGAGGAGTCGCTCGCCTACGGCTTCAAGCACAAGAACACCTTCGAGCCGGGGGCGAAGTTCGAGTACTCGAACAGCAATCTCGTCCTGCTGGGCCTGGTCGTCGAGAAGGTCAGCGGCCGGCCGCTGACCGAATTCCTCCGCGACCGCGTGCTCCGCCCGGCCCGCCTGCGCCACACGTTCCTCCCGGCCGGGCCCGAGTTCCCCGAGCCGCACCCCCGCGGCTACACCGACCAGACGCTCAGCGGCGCGGTCGTGGACTCCACCGACTGGAACCCCAGCTGGGCCTGGGCGGCCGGGGCGATGATCTCCGACCTGCACGACCTGCGCCGCTGGGCGAAGATCCTGGCCACCGGCGAGCTGCTCAGCCCCGAGACGCAGGCGCAGCGGCTCAGGACGCTGCCGACCGGCCACCCCGGCCTCAGCTACGGCCTCGGCATCTTCGACGCCAACGGCTGGATCGGGCACAACGGCTCGATCCCGGGGTACGAGACGGTGACCGTCCACCTGCCCGAGCGGGACGCGACGCTGGTCATCATGATCAACACGGACATCACCAGCCAGGGCCAGGAGCCCTCCACGCTGCTCGCCCGCGCGATCACGGCGATCGTCACCCCGGACCACGTCTACGACGGCGCGGTCCAGCCCCGCTAGGGGGTGTCGATTGCGGCCGCCTGCCCGAGACTGGGGGGAAGAGGTGGTCTCGTCGAGCGGTACGAGGAGGTGGGCCGGTGTCCAAGGACGCCGACGACAGTACGGGGGAGCGGCCGCCGCCCCCTGGCACCCGGTTCGTCGTCCGGGGCCGGCCCGGGACGCCCGCGGCGGTGGCCGTCCTCGAACTGGGCGGCGAGCTCGACCACGACACGGCCGGCCCGCTGCGCCGGGCGCTGGACGAATGCGCCGGGGCCCCGCGGGTCGTCGTGGGCTGCTCCGGCCTGACCTTCTGCGACTCGACCGGTCTGAACGAGCTGTTGCGGGCCCGCGCGCGCCTGCGGGAGACGGGCGGGCGCCTGGACCTCGCCGGACTCCACCCGCCGGTGGACCGGATGTTCGCCATCACCGGGGCCCGGACGGTCTTCCGGGTGTACGCGGACGCGGCCGAGGCGCTGGCCGACGAGGACGCCGGGACGGAAGGCGGGGGAGACGCCCATGGCTGACGGTGACGGCGAGGGCGGCCCCCCGGACCAGGTCCGCAGGCTGGTGCTGCACGGGACGCGCGGCGTCGTCTCGCGCTGCCGGGACTTCACGGCGACGGCCCTGGCCGACTGGGGGTGGCTCCCCGCGGACAGCGAGGAGGCGGGGGAGCGGGTCGAGGACGTCCTGCTCCTCGTCTCGGAGGTCGTCACCAACGCCTGCCTGCACGCCGGCGGTCCCGAGGAGTTCGTCCTGCGGCACGGGCGGGGGCGGCTGCGCGTCGAGGTGCACGACGCCAGCCCGGAGCATCCGCGGGTGCGGGTGCCCCGGTCCCCCGCGCTGCCCGGCGGGCACGGACTGATGCTCCTGGACCTGCTCGCCGGCGACTGGGGCAGCCGGGACAAGGGGCTGGGGGCCGTGGGCAAGGTGGTCTGGCTGGAGGTCGACCGCCCTCCCCGGAGGAAGCCGGACGAGCCGGATTAGACCCGGCGGGGGCGGGCAGGCGCCGGACGCGGGGGCAGTCGCGTCCGGACGGAGAGGAGCGGGTCATGCCGCGCGGATCGAGCGCCAAGCGGGAGCGGCAGTACGAGCACATCAAGGAGAGCGCTCTGGCCCGGGGCGAGAGCGAGGAGCGCGCCGAGGAGATCGCCGCGCGCACGGTGAACAAGGAGCGGGCGCGGTCCGGCGAGGCGAAGACCGCGAGCAAGAGCTCGACGCAGGACATGTCCTCCTCGCGCCGCGGCGGCAAGCGCTCGCACACCGGCTCGCAGGGCCCGACCTACGACCAGCTCTACGCCGAGGCGCAGCGCCGCAACATCCACGGCCGGTCCTCGATGGACAAGGCCGGACTGAAGCGCGCCCTGGGCGAGTAGGGGCGGCTCCGGCCGGTCGCCCGGACCTCCCGGCCGCTCATCGGGTCCGGGGCCGCCCCGGAGGTGGCCCCACGACGCCCCGGACGACGCCGAGGTCCACCAGGTCCTGGGGGCGCAGGCGCAGCTGGTCGGCGGTGGTCGCGGCCTCTTCGGGGACCCGTTTGAGGATGGCGGCGGCGGCCTCGGGCGCGATGACGGAGAAGTAACCGTCCGGCGTGGCCCAGGTGTTGCCCGGGGCGGCGAGGGCCAGGGCGCCGCCGGAGCCGCCCTCGCCGATGAGCAGCGAGGTGAGCGGGGTGCGGGCGGAGGCGACGGCGGCGAACAGGTCGGCGATCGCCGTCCCCGCGCCCGCGCGCTCCGCCGCCGGGTCGTTGGCGGCGCCCGGGGTGTCCACCAGGGTGAGCACCGGGATGCCGAGCCGGTCGGCCAGGCGCACGAGGCGGGCCGCCGTGCGGAAGCCGGCCGGCCGGGTCGCGGTGCCGTCCTGGGCGGCGTAGGCGACGGTACGGCCGTCGGGGAGCCGCCCGAAGCCGCACCGCATGCCCGGGTCGACGCCTCCGCAGCGGTCGCCGGAGATCTCCTCGCGCAGGGTGAAGTGGGCGTCGAGGTACGCGGCGGCCCGGGGCCGGTCCGGATGCCGGGCGCGCGCCACCGCCTCCCGGCCGCTCGCGGCGGGCGACGTCCCGGGGTCGCCGAGCGCGTACGGCGGCGGAACGGGCCCCTCGGCGGGCCGGACGAGCAGCGACAGCCAGCGCCCCAGGGTCTCCCGCAGCGCGGCGGGCGGCACGATCGCGTCGAGGTGACCGTGGGCGAGCTGCGCCTCGGCGGTGTACGCCGCCGGGTCCGCGTCCGGCGGCCGTACGCGGGAGCCGGCGAAACCGACCTGGGCGCCGGGCAGGGCGAGGACGACGTCGGAGCCGGCTCCGAGCGTGGCCCAGCCGCCGCCCGTCGTCGGATCCCGCAGGACGGCGATCTGCGGAAGCCCGGCGGCCCGGGTGGCCTCCGACTCGCGGGCCAGGTACTGGAGTTGCAGGAGGGCGCGCATGCCCTCGTGCATCCGGCTGCCGCCGGTGGCAGGGAGGACGACCACGGGCAGCCGCCGGGCCCGGGCGAGGGCGTGGGCGGCGGTGGCCCGCGCGCCCGTCCGCTCCCCGAGGGACCCGCCGAGGAACCGGAACTCGAAGGAGATCAGCACCGCCGTCACCCCGCCCACCACGCCCGTGCCGCAGACCACCGACTCGGTCTCGCCGGTGCGGTCGGCGGCGCGGGCGTGCGCGGCGGAGTAGCCGGGCCAGCCGATCGGCCCGTCATCGGTCAGGGGGCCTTCCGCGAAGGGGAGTTCGCTGAAGTCGTCGGTGACGAGGGCGATCGCCTCGCGTGCCGTCGTCGGGTCGCTCATGCGGGCCTCGCCGCTCGTCGCCGGAGTGTGCGGACGGATGGTGCGCTGCTGCACCTCCACCCTACCGTCCGGTAGCCGTCAGCCGTCAGCCGTCAGCCGTCCGGTACGAACCCCGGACGGCGGGCGATCCGCCGTCGGTCGGCCTCCCTGCCGAGGCGGAAGCCGACCACCCGCATGGCCTCCGCCCACTCCCGTGTGGTCCGCGCCGGGGCCGGGGGCTCCCGTACGGCCGTCGGCGCCGTCGCGGCGGACCTGGCGGCGGCGACCGCGCTCGTCCAGGGCTCCCTCGCGGAGGCCGGCGCCGCCCGTGCGGCGGCGCCGGCCTCCGCGGGCGGGCCCGATCCGGCGGCCCTGGAAGCCGTCGCCGAGCGGATGGGCGCGCTCGGTCCGCACCTGTACGCGGCCGAGGCAGCCGGAGCCTGGCGCCGGGACCGCGCGGCGGGCGCCGCGAGGGCCGCCGCCCGGGCCCTCGCGCTGTGCGGCCGGTGCCAGGAAGCGGCCACCCCGTGCTCGCCGGGGCCGCTCAGCGCCCGGGAGCGGGACATCGCGCCCGATGGCCGCCCGCGGCCGTACGAGCCGGGAGGTCGCCGAGGCGTACGTCCTGTCCGCGCGGACCGCGGAGGACCGCCTCGGCGGGATCTGCCGCAAGCTCGGCGTCGGCGTCGGCGTCGTCGGACGGGCGGACCTGGCGGACGACCTCCTCGCCTGACCGCCTGACCGCCTGACCGCCTGACCGCCTGACCGCGCCCGACCGTCCCGGAGCCTGACCGGCGCCGTGCCGACGGCACGCCGCCGGTCAGGCCAGGACGCCGCTCCCGTGCGGGGCGTACAGGTCGAGGAGACGGACCCGGGTCACATGGAGGCGGTGGGCGAGGATCGACCCCACCCAGAAGATGACCGAGGCGCCGAACTCCGTGTCCGAGTGGCACATCGACCGCACGGCCGGGGCGTCGAACTCGTACGCCCGGACCGGCGTCATCGCCTCGGCCCCCGACTGGCACAGGTACGGCGGGAACAGCCAGGAGAGCCCGACCAGCTCGCCGTGGCGCAGGGTCTCGATCACGGGCGCTCCCCGGCCCGGCACCTTCGCGTCGAGGGTCACCGCGCCCGTCTTCACGATCCAGAACCGGTCCGCGTGCTGCTGCTCCTCGAACAGGCGGTGACCGGACTCGAAGTACACGTCCTCGGCGAAGGCCATCAGTCGCTCCCGGTGCTCCGGCGGCAACGTGCTGACCTTGGGGGCGGCGCTGCTCATGGCGGGTCCCTCCTCGCGCACTCGGCTCCCACCCCCAGTGTGGGCCCGACCGCCGCCCCGCGCAGGCTCCGGACCGTCCGGCGGAGCCGTCCCCGGACCGGCGTCCCGCAGCGTGCCCGTGCGCTCACCCTCCGCGCGTCCCCCGCCCGGAGTGCGCCGGACGGGTGGAGGGCGGAGCATGAACCTGGGAGGGAGCGGCAAGCGGGGGGCGTGACCCAGGAGGGTGCCATGCCCGTCCCGGACGGCGGCGACGCGCTCGTCGTACTGCGCGGGGTCGACAAGCACTTCGGAACCCTGCACGTCCTCCGGTCCATCGACCTCACGATCCACCGCGGCGAGGTCGTGGTCGTCATCGGGCCGTCCGGCTCGGGGAAGTCGACGCTGTGCCGGGCGATCAACCGGCTGGAGACCATCGACCAGGGCGAGATCGTCGTCGACGGGCGGCCGCTGCCCGCCGAAGGACGCGAACTGGCGGCCCTGCGGGCCGACGTGGGCATGGTCTTCCAGTCCTTCAACCTCTTCGCGCACAAGACGGTGCTCGACAACGTGACCCTCGGGCAGATCAAGGTCCGCAAGAAGGACCGGAAGAAGGCCGAGGAGAGGGCCCGCGCCCTCCTCGACCGGGTCGGCGTCGCCTCGCAGGCGGACAAGTACCCGGCCCAGCTCTCGGGTGGTCAGCAGCAGCGCGTGGCGATCGCCCGCGCGCTCGCCATGGACCCGAAGGTGATGCTCTTCGACGAGCCGACCTCGGCCCTCGACCCGGAGATGATCAACGAGGTCCTGGAGGTCATGCAGCAGCTGGCCCGGGACGGCATGACGATGGTGGTCGTGACCCACGAGATGGGCTTCGCGCGCTCCGCCGCCAACCGCGTGGTCTTCATGGCCGACGGACGCGTCGTCGAGGAGACGACCCCGGACGAGTTCTTCAGCAACCCGCGCAGCGACCGGGCCAAGGACTTCCTCTCCAAGATCCTCCACCACTGACCTGTCAGCAGCCCCAGGGGTGATCCTCATGAACCCGCTCAGGACCAGCAGGGCCGTCGTGGCGGCCGCCGCGGCCGTCGTCCTCTCCGTCACCTCGGCAGGATTCGCGAACGCCGCGGCCGGCGCGCCCCGAGACCACGGCGACGGCGACAAGATCACCGTCGGCATCAAGTTCGACCAGCCCGGCATCGGCCTGAAGACCCCCGACGGCACCTACACCGGCCTCGACGTCGACGTGGCGACCTATGTGGCCAAGCAGCTCGGCCACCAGCCGTCCGACATCGTGTGGAAGGAGGCCAAGAGCGCCGACCGCGAGACGCTGCTCCAGCGCGGCGACGTGGACTTCATCGCGGCCTCGTACTCGATCAACGACAAGAGGGCGGAGAAGGTCGACTTCGCGGGTCCCTACCTCCTCGCCCACCAGGACGTCCTGATCCGGGCGGACGACGACTCGATCAAGAAGCCGTCCGACCTGAACAACAAGAAGCTCTGCTCGGTCACCGGCTCGACCTCCGCGCAGAACGTCAAGGACAAGATCGCCCCCGACGCCCAGCTCCAGGAGTACGGCGGCTACTCCGAGTGCCTGACCGGACTGGAGAACGGGGTCATCGACGCCGTCACCACCGACGACTCGATCCTCGCCGGGTACGCCTCGCAGCCCGAGTTCAAGGGCAAGTTCAAGCTCGGCGGCTTCAAGATGAGCAACGAGAACTACGGCATCGGCGTCCAGAAGGGCAGCGACCTCAAGGGCAAGATCAACACGGCCCTGGAGAAGATGGTCGCCGACGGCTCCTGGGAAGCGGCGGTCAAGAAGAACCTCGGCCCCGCCGGCTACCAGAACGAGCCCGCCCCGAAGATCGGCGTCGTCGTCCAGTGAGCAGGCCGCCGTGTTCGACTTCCTCCAGGGGTACGACCTGCTCGGAGCCTTCTGGGTGACGGTGCAGCTCACCGTCTACTCCGCGATCGGCTCCCTCGTCTGGGGGACGCTGCTGGCCGCGATGCGCGTCAGCCCCGTCCCCCTCATGCGGGGCTTCGGCACCGCCTACGTCAACATCGTCCGCAACATCCCCCTCACCGTCATCATCGTCTTCACCTCGCTCGGCCTCTTCCAGACCCTCGGCGTCACCCTCGGCGCCGAACGGTTCACCACCATCAACTTCCGGCTCGCCGTCCTCGGCCTCACCGCCTACACCAGCGCGTTCGTCTGCGAGGCCCTGCGCTCCGGCATCAACACCGTCCCCCTCGGGCAGGTCGAGGCCGCCCGCGCCATCGGCCTCAACTTCACCCAGGTGCTACGGCTGATCGTGCTCCCGCAGGCCTTCCGCTCCGTCGTCGGCCCCCTCACCAACGTCCTCATCGCCCTCACCAAGAACACCACCGTCGCCGCCGCCATCGGCGTCGCCGAAGCGGCCCTGCTGATGCGCGAGATGATCGAGAACGAGGCCCAGCTCATCCTGATCTCCGCGATCTTCGCCGTCGGCTTCCTCTGCCTCACCCTGCCCACCGGCCTCTTCCTCGGCTGGGTGGCCAAGAAGGTGGCGGTGAAGCGGTGAAGGACACACCGACGGTCCTCTACGACGTCCCCGGCCCGCGCGCCCGGCGCCGCAACATCCTGTGGACCGTGCTGTTCCTGCTCGCGTTCGCCGCCGTGATCTGGTGGGTCGTGGCGAGCCTCGCCGACAAGAACCAGCTCGAATGGTCCAAGTGGGCACCCTTCTTCACCGACGCCCGCGTCTGGGAGACGTACATCCTGCCCGCCCTGAAGAACACCGTGATCGCCGCCGCGCTCGCCATGGTCATCGCCCTGCCCCTGGGCGCGCTCCTCGGCATCCTGCGGCTCTCCGACCACCGGACCGTCCGCGCCGCGGCCGGCACCGTCGTCGAGTTCTTCCGGGCCATCCCCGTCCTGATCCTGATGCTCTTCGCGAACGCCGCCTACTCCGAGTTCACCGACATCAGCCCGGACACCCGCCCCCTGTACGCCGTCGTCACCGGCCTCGTCCTCTACAACGCCTCCGTGCTCGCCGAGGTCGTCCGCGCCGGCATCCTCGCCCTCCCCACCGGCCAGACCGACGCCGCCAAGGCCATCGGCATGCGCAAGGGCCAGACCATGGCCCACGTCCTCCTGCCGCAGTCCGTCACCGCCATGCTGCCCGCCCTCGTCAGCCAGCTCGTCGTCATCGTCAAGGACACCGCCCTCGGCGGCGCGATGCTCGGCTTCTCCGAACTCCTCGCCTCCGTCCGCCCGATGAGCGCCAACTACGGCGCCAACACGATCGCCTGCTTCACCGTCGTCGCCGTGATCTTCATCGCCCTCAACTTCGCGCTCACCACCTTCGCCTCCTGGCTCGAACGCCGGCTGCGCCGCGGCAAGAAGTCCACCGGCGCCGTCGTCGGAGCCGAGGCGGTGGAGGAACTGGCGACACCGGGCGAGCACCCCGACACGCACTGAGACCCGTACGGGTGACGCGGCCCGTCCAGGCGGCCGGGCATGCCGAAACACCCACCATGAACGCCACCGGCACCCCGCCCGCGCCGCACCACGAACCCACCCGCACCGACCGCCTCCTCGCCGCGCTCGGCGGCCTGGTCTCGGCGTACGTCTCCCTGGCCGTCGCGGACCTCGTCGCCTCCCGGGTACGCCCCGAGGCGAGCCCCGTCCCGGCCGTCGGCGGCGCCGTCGTCGACCGGACCCCCGCCGCCGTCAAGGAATGGGCCATCCGCGCCTTCGGCGAGAGCGACAAGACCGTCCTCCAACTCGGCATCGTGCTCGTCCTCGCCCTCCTCGCCCTCGCCGTCGGACTGCTCGCACTGCGCCACCGCCCGCTCGGCACGGCCGTCGTCGCCGCCTTCGGCCTCCTCGGGGCCCTCGCCGCCGTCACCCGCCCCGACTCCGACACCGCCCTGGACGCCGTCCCCTCCCTCGCCGGAGCCGCGGCCGGCGCGCTCCTCCTGTACGTCCTGACCGGCCGGCTCCTCACCCCCCGGCCCGGCACCGCCCGGGCGGACCGGCGCGGCTTCCTGATCGTCGCCGCCTCCACCGGCCTCGCCGCGACCGGCGCCGCCGCCCTCGGCCGCGCCGCCGGCAGCCCCGTACAGGAGAACGCCGCAGCCTCCCGTGCGGCCCTGCGCCTGCCCCGGCCCGATTCCCCCGCGCCGGCCGTGCCCGCCGGAGCACAGCTCGACGTCCCCGGAATCAGCCCCTTCGTCACCCCGAACCACGACTTCTACCGCGTCGACACCGCGCTCGTCGTCCCCCGGGTCGATGCCGACCGCTGGCGGCTGCGCCTCCACGGCAGCGGCGTCCGCGCGGAACGCACCCTCACCCTGCGGGAGCTCACGGCCCGGCCGACGGCGGAACGGGACATCACCCTCTGCTGCGTCTCCAACGAGGTCGGCGGCTCACTCGTCGGCAACGCCCGCTGGCTCGGCGTCCCCCTCGCCCCCCTGCTCCGCGAGGCCGGCGTCCGTCCGCCCTCCGAGGGCGGCCCCGCCGACCAGCTGGTCGCCCGCTCCGTCGACGGCATGACCATCGGCACCCCCGTCGAAGCCGTCATGGACGGCCGCGACGCCCTCCTGGCCTTCGGGATGAACGGCGAACCCCTGCCCTTCGCCCACGGCTTCCCCGTCCGCATGCTCGTCCCCGGCCTGTACGGCTACGTGTCGGCCTGCAAGTGGATCGAGTCGATCGAGCTCACCACCTTCGACGCGTACGACGCCTACTGGGTCCCGCAGGGCTGGGCGGCGCAGGCCCCCGTCAAGACGCAGTCCCGCATCGACACCCCCCGCCCCTTCGCCCGACCCGCCGCCGGCACCGTCATGGTCGCCGGGGTCGCCTGGGCCCAGCGCCGCGGCATCCACCGGGTCCAGGTACGGATCGACGACGGCCCCTGGCAGGACGCCCGGCTCGCGGCCGAGGACAGCGCCGACACCTGGCGCCAGTGGGTTCACCCCTGGACCGCCACCCCCGGCCGCCACACCCTCACCGTCCGCGCCACCGACGGCACCGGCACCACCCAGCCGGAACACCGCACCGGCACCATGCCCGACGGAGCCCAGGGGTGGCACTCGGTCGACGTCACGGTCGAAGGGGCGTGACGCCGGCCGGGCGGCGCGCGGTCAGAACCAGTGCAGGCAGTGCGGGGTGCGGTCACCGCGGAACAGGGCGTCGGCGAGGACCGCCGCGCCCGGGCGGTGGGCCCGGACGTGTCCGGCGCGCACGAGGGTGCTCGGGGCGGTGCCGCCGAGGTAGACCGCGCCCAGGTCCCGCACGTCCAGGGAGAGATCGGGCTCCCGGTCCGTCGGGACGCACTCGGCCTTGCCGTCCCGGACGGTCAGCAGGTACCGGCCGTGCTCGCCGAGGAACGGGTCGTCCACGTCGAGGACGAGCTCGCCGTCCGAGAACCAGCCGCGCGCGGTCAGCGCCCCCGGGACGTCGAGCAGCCGCACCCAGAGCCAGTCGTCGGGGCTGCCCACTTCGCCGGCGCGGAGGTCCGCGAGCTGCAGGCGCAGCGGGTGCTCCGGCGGGACGTGCTTCAGCACGACCGTACTGACCAGGTCGTGTTCCAGCACGAACCGGGCAAGGGCCGTGAAGACGGCGTCGTCGGTGGCGATCGTCTCGTCGGCGGTCAGGGTGCGGTCGTCGCCGACGGCGTAACTGACGTAACCGTCCGGGATCCCGTCGGCGTCCCGGTGGACGGCGACGTGACGCGGCGCCGGAGCGATCGGGGGCTGCCCCGCCCGCAGGGCCCACCAGCGGTGCGGCCGGGACAGGGCGCCGGGCTGCGCGCGGCGGTACCGGTCGTAGACCTCTTCGAGGACCTTCGCGCAGTCGGCGCGCCGCAGCACCTCGATCGAGCCCGTGTCCGCGCCGTCCGCCGTCCCGCGAGCTCGGGGAACGGCGAGCGCGGCCCGCCTGCGCGGCACGGTCAGCCGCTGCGTGAAGGTCGCCGGACCGTAGCCGAACCTGCCGTAGATCGTGGCCTCGGAGGCCAGCAGTACGGAGAGGAGGTCCCCCCGGGCCCGCAGCTCGGTGAGCTGGTGCCGCATCATCGCGCCGAGCACGCCCCGGCGTCGGTGCGAGGGCAGCACGCCGACGGCGGTCACCCCGCCCACCGGGACGAGGGCCCCGCCCGGCAGGGTGAGCTCGAAGGAGTACGAAGCGGCGGTGCCGACGGGCCGCCCGTCCTCCGCCAGGGCGAGCAGGCCGCGCTCCATCTCGAACGCCGACCACCAGACCCCTCCACCGTCCTCGGCCGGCGTCTCGGGGAAGAGCCCGAACGCGGTGTGCAGCGTGTCGAGGAAGACCTCGTGGTCCTGGTCGGTCGTGGGGCGGATCTTCATCGGTACTGCTGCCTCCCGGAACACCGGCGCCACCGTCCGTGGCGCCCCCGCACAGTGCAGCCGCGCCCCGCGACCGGGTCAAACGAATTACGGCCGGTCCGGAACGGAGATCGACAGCGTAACGAACCGGCTCGGCCCGTCCGTTCGGGCCGCGCATGAGGGAGACTGCTCCCGTGCGTGGACATCTGCCGGACGAGAACCCCGGTTTCGTGGGACGCCGCACGGAACTGGAGCGCGTGTCCGCCGCTTTGGCGGACCACCGCCTCGTCACCGTGACCGGCGTCGGGGGAGTCGGGAAGACCCGGCTCGCGCTGCGCGCCGCGCACCGCGCCGCCGACGGACACCCGGACGGCGCCTGGTGGACCGACCTCGCCCAGCTGGACGGCGAGCGGCTCCTCGTCCCGCTCGTCGCCGACTCCGTCGACCTCGCCGACCACACCCCCGGCATGGCCGGCACCGGGCTCGGCCGCCGCCTCGCCGACGACCGGCTGCTCCTCGTCCTCGACTCCTGCGAGCACCTCGCCGAACCCTGCGCCCGGCTCGTCACCGAACTCCTCGCCGCCGCCCCCGGACTCACCGTCCTCGCCACCAGCCGCCGCCCCCTCGGCGTCCCGGGGGAGCGGGTCGTCGCCCTCGACCCGCTGCCGCCCGCCGGACGCGACGCCCTGGAACTCCTCCGCCGGGCCGCCGGCGAGGACTTCCCCGCCGCCGGGCCCGCCGGCGAGATCTGCGTACGCCTGGAGGGCATCCCGCTCGCCCTGGAGCTGGCCGCCGCGCAGATCCGCCTCCAGGGCGCCGAAGCCGTCCGCGACCAGCTCGGCACCCGCCTCGACGCCCCGCCGGCGGCCCGCTTCGACCTGCTCGCCCACCCCGAGCGGGTCTGGCCGAGCCGCCACCAGACCCTGCGCGCCGCCATCGGCTGGAGCCACGAGCTGAGCACCCCCCTCGAACGCCTCCTCTGGGCCCGGCTCTCCGTCTTCCGCGGCCCCTTCGACCTCGCCTCCGCGACCGCCGTCTGCGCCGGCGGGCCCCTGGACCGCACGACCCTGCCCGACGCGCTCGACGGACTCGTCCGCTCCTCCGTGGTCCGCCCGCCGGACGCCGCCGGCAGACTCCGCATGCTCGACACCATCCGCGAGTACGGGGCGACCTGGCTGGACCGCACCGGCGAGACCGCGACGGTCGCCGAACGGCACGCCGCCCACTTCCGGGATCTGGCCCGCCGGGCCGAGACCGCATGGCACGGCGCCCGCCAACTCCGCTGGTACCGGACCGTCGACGCGCACCACACCGACCTGCGCACCGCCCTGGACCGGCTGCTGCGCACCGATCCCGACGCCGCCCTCGACCTCGTCGGCTCCGTCGCCTTCGCCTGGTCCTGCCGGGGCCGCCTCCACGAGGCCCGCGACGGCCTCGAACGGGCCCTCCTCCGCAGCGGGACCCGGGGCCGCGCCCGCGCCCGCGCCCTGTGGGCCCTCGGCGTCACCCTGACCCTGCAGGGCGAGTCCGGCGCCGCGCAGGAGGTGAGCGAGCGCTGCGCCCGCGAGGCCAGGTACACGGAACACGTCGAGTCCCCGCCCCACGAGGGGGCTCCGCCCGGCGACCGCGGCCGGCCCGGCGACCTCACCCTCGACGCCGCCGCCCTCGCCGGACTCCTCGCCCTGACCACCGGCCGGCCCATGGCCGCGTACGTCGTCGTGGACCACGTCCTCGACGCCGCCCGGGGCGGCCCCGCCGACTCCGCCGCCCTGCTCCGCTGCCGGCTCGTGCGGGTCTTCGCCCTCACCGGCCTCGGCCGCCTCGCCGAGGCCCGGGAGCGGGCGCTCCGGCTGCGCGCCCGGTGCGAGGAGCTCGACGAGCACTGGACCCGCACCGCCCTCGAGTACCAGCTGGCCCTCACCGGCCTCCTGGAGGGCGATCCGGCGGCCGCCTCCGGCCACGCCCGCGCCATGCTCGAAGGCACCCGCAGCCTCGGCGCCAGCCTCGGCGTCGCCCTCGGTCTCGACGTCCTCGCCACCGCCCTCGCGGCCGCCGGGGACGGCGAGCGCGCCGCCGACGTGAGCGGCACGGGCGAGGCGTACTGGCGCTCCACCGGCCAGCCCCGGCGCGGCCTGCTCGGCCTGCGGGCCCTGCACGAGAAGTACGCGGACACCGTCCGCGCGACGATCGGCGAACCCGCCTACGAGGAGATCTTCGTCCGCGCCCTCACCGGCCTCCCGCAGGACGGCCTCGACCGCGCCCTGGGCGGCCCCCGGCAGGACTGACGGGGCTTGACGTGCCGGGCCCCCCGCCCCGGCGCACCATGGGGGCATGGACGGATCCCTGAGTGGTCTGAGCGACATCAGCACACCGGGACGCGTGGCCGGCCCCGAGGAGGGCGTCACCGCGCAGGAGCTCGCCCTCGCCGCCCGCAACCACGGGCTGCCCCTCGAAGCCCTGCGGTACGACGTCACCCCGCCCGGACTCCACTACGTCCTCGTGCACTACGACATCCCCGCCACCGAGGCGGACGGCTGGCGGCTCACCGTCGGCGGCCGGGTCCTGCGGCCGCTCGACCTGGACCTGGCGGCGCTCCGCGCCCGGCCCGCCGTCACCCGCCGGGTCACCCTGGAGTGCGCCGGGAACGGCCGGGCCCGGCTCACCCCCCGCCCAGTCAGCCAGCCCTGGCTGGTCGAGGCCGTCGGGACCGCCGACTGGACCGGCGTCCCGCTCGCCGCGCTCCTCGCCGAGGCGGGCATCGCGGAGGACGCGGCCGACGCGGTGTTCACCGGCGCCGACCACGGGGTCGAGCGGGGCGTCGAGCAGGACTACCGCCGGAGCCTGCCCCTGGCCACGGCCGCCGACCCCGCCCGGGACGTCCTCGTGGCGTACGCGATGAACGGCGCGCCCCTGCCGCCGCAGCACGGCAGCCCCCTCCGGCTCGTCGTCCCCGGCTGGTACGGCATGGCGCACGTGAAGTGGCTCCACGACATCACGCTCACCGACACCCCGTACACCGGCTTCCAGCAGAGCGTCGCCTACCGCCTGCGCCAGGAGGCGGACGAACCGGGGGAGCCCGTCACGCTCATCGCGCCCCGGGCCCTGATGGTGCCGCCGGGCTTCCCCGACTTCATGTCCCGCACCCGCGTCGTGCGCCCCGGCCCCGTGCCGCTCACCGGCCGCGCCTGGTCCGGGCACGGCCCGATCGCCCGCGTCGAGGTCAGCGAGGACGGCGGGGCGGCCTGGACCGACGCCGAGACCGAACGGGACCCTGCGCACCCCTGGGCCTGGTCCGCCTGGCACACCACCTGGAACGCGACGCCGGGCCTGCGCCACCTGACCGTGCGGGCCACCGACGCCGAGGGGAACGTCCAGCCGCTCACCGCCCCGTGGAACCGCGGCGGCTTCGCCAACAACCTGGTCCAGCGGGTCGAGGTCCTGTGCACCCCGGACGGCCCGGCCCCGTCCGCCCCCTCCTCCCGGGACGCGTCCATGACCCCGGCGGGCGGCGCGTAGAGTCGACGTCGGTGCACCCCGTACCAGCGGGTACACCGCCGACCGACCCTGACGAGGAGACTTCCGTGACCGACCCGGCGTCCACCGCCCTCCAGCAGCAGATCGCCCGGGACCTCCAGGTCGCCGACACCTTCGACCCGAAGGCCGAGATCGAGCGCCGGGTGGCCTTCCTCACCGAGCGGCTCACCTCCACCGGACTGCGCTCGCTGGTCCTCGGCATCAGCGGCGGCGTCGACTCCACGACCGCCGGCCGGCTCTGCCAGCTCGCCGTGGAGCGGGCCCGCGCCGCCGGCCACGACGCCACCTTCTACGCGATGCGCCTGCCGTACGGCGTCCAGGCCGACGAGCACGACGCCCAGACCGCCCTCGGCTTCATCCGCGCCGACCGGGTCCTCACCGTGGACGTCAAGGCGGCCAGCGACGCGGCCCTGGAGGCCTGCCTCGCCGGCGGGACGACCTTCCGCGACGCCCACCACCAGGACTTCGTGCAGGGCAACATCAAGGCCCGGCAGCGGATGATCGCCCAGTACGCGGTCGCCGGCGCCCACGACGGTCTCGTGGTCGGCACCGACCACGCCGCCGAGGCCGTCTCCGGCTTCTTCACCAAGTTCGGCGACGGCGCCGCCGACGTCGTCCCGCTGACCGGCCTGACCAAGCGGCGCGTCCGCGCGATCGCCGACGAACTGGGCGCGCCGACCGAGCTGGTGTGGAAGACCCCCACCGCCGACCTGGAGACCCTCGACCCGGGCAAGGCCGACGAGGACGCGCTCGGCGTCACCTACGACGACATCGACGACTTCCTGGAGGGCAAGCCGGTCGCGGAGGACGCCTACGCCACGATCGTCCGCCGCTACGAGCTCACCGAGCACAAGCGGCAGCTGCCCATCGCCCCCTGAGCGCCCGCCGGCGGGGCCGGGCCGTCCCCGGACGGCCCGGCCCGGGGCGACCTCCACCGCGCCGGCGACGGGGAAGGGGCCTGTCCCGGAACACCCGCGCCGTGTGATCCACTGTCCGCGCGGGGGCGTACCGAACAGGAGCAGGAGCAGCGTGACCACCTACCGGCAGCCGGGCCTCGTCCTCACGGACCACCGCTTCCCCGTCCCCCTCGACCACGCCCGCCCCGACGGCGAGCGCATCGAGGTCTTCGGCCGCCCGGCGAGCCCCGACTGCAGGCGCTGCGCCCGGTCGAAGGCCCGGAC
>NZ_JAINVG010000063.1 GCF_020400725.1 Streptomyces sp. NK15101
GCGGACGGCGATCGCCGAGCACGCGCACGAACTGGCCGCGGTGGTCGTGCCGGCCTGCTCGACCTGTCCCGGGCGGTCCTCACTCCGCCCACGTGCGGGCGAAAAGGGGGGGCGAGCTCCCCGGTCCGAGCCCCGTGGACCGGGCAAGGCGGGTTTCACGATGCACATCCTGTCGGACGCGAACGGACTGCCCCTCCTCGTCGGCCTCTCGGCCGCCGACACCCGCGACAGCCAGGCCCTGAGGCCCATGGTGCTCGGCCACCAAACGAAACACGACCCCTATCGAGGCCGTCACTTCAAGCCCCGGCGCCTGCACGCCGACAAGGCGTACGACATCTCTGAGCTGCAGAGATGGCTCCGCGGAAGACGTACCGGAGTCCGCATCGCGCGCAGGGGCATCGAGTCGTCCGAACGGCTCGGGCGCCGCCGTTGGGTGATCGAGCGCACGATGTCCTGGCTGACCGGCCACCGCCGGCTCAACCACCGCTACGAGCGTCTTCCCCGCAACTACCCGGCCTTCCTCGGCCTGACCGCAGCCATCTGCTGCTACAAGCGACTCCTCGAACTCACCACATAGGGCACGGTCTAGGGACACTGGCGCGGGTTGCCCGGATTTACCGACGCGTGACCCGGATACGGACGGAGGGCCGCCCACCGGCATGGTGGGCGGCCCTCATCGTCATATGGTCAGAGGCGGAAGGGGTTGGCACCGACTCCGGCCAGGAGGTACCAGGCGGTGGCACCGGTATGGCGGGAGGCGTAGTAAAGGTCGCCCTGTCCCGTGTCGAGGCCGTCGCCGGAGGCTGCGACGATGGCGCGACCGTCGTTGTGGGGAGCCGAGGTCTGGGCGTTCTCCAGGGTCTTCTGGAGGACGGCGGCCTTGGCCGCGTCACCGGTCCCGTTACGGACGTGGTAGGCGGTCAGGAGGTGAGCGGTGCCTTCGAACCAGACCTTGGAGGTGTCCATGGCGCCGAAGCTGACCCCCTTGAACACCGGTTCGCCGGTGGTGGCGTCCGCCGGACCGTCAGTGGCGGCCATGCGTCCTGCGGCCCAGTCGACGACCCGCTCGTAGGCGGGGTCGAGGGTTGCCAGGTAGCTCCAGGTCTGGACGTCCTCCGGTACGGCATCCTCGTTGACAGTGACCCCGTCGAGGCCCGTACCGGTCCACAGGTGGTTGCCGTCGGCACTGAGCATGGTCTTGACGAACGCGAACGCGTGGTCGGATCGGTCCTTCCACGCCTGGTCACCGGTGAGCCGGTTCAGCATCGAGAAGAACGCGCCGACGTCGATGTTGTGCTCGGTGGCCTTCCAGGTCCGCTCGACCATGCCACTGCCGTCCTCCGCGGCGGAGGTGTCCGCGTATCCGCCGGTGTACCCGCCCGCTCCGCGGTCGTCGGCCGAGTTGCTCTGGATCCAGTCGGCGGCCCGCAGTGCGCCGTCGAGGTAGTCGCCGTTGCCGGTGGCCTCGTAGAGATGACAGAACGCCATGCCTGCCCAGGCCATGTTTCCGGTGTACACCGACCAGCCGCCGATGTAGGGCGTGCCGGCCGGGTAGTCCCGGCCGAGGGTGGTGACGAACGGATCGGGCAGGTAGGAAGCCCGGATGCGGCCGTCGTCCTCCGGATCGTGGCCCTGGGCGTACAGCAGGCTCTCACCGAGCCGGGCCGCGCGGGACAGGTCCGGATGGGCACCCTTCACCAGAGCGATGATGGTGACCGCGTTGTCGTAGGTGAACGACGACTGGTAGCCGCCGTCACCGAACCTGTCGCCGGGGCCGAAGAAGCCGCCGGTGTAGCTGCGGGGAACGCCGAGCCCGTCCGTCCCGAACTCGTCCTGGTCGTCGGCGATGTAGGAGTACGCGGCATCCGTCGACGCCTTCGGCGCGTCGGGAACATCCGGGCCCGGTTGCGGGCATTCCGGGGAGGAACCGGTGGACGGATCGCCGGAACACATCGGTTGCGATGCGCGATTCGGGTTAGCCAGCAGGGCCAACCACAAGCGCATCATGTGGAGCGTCACCGTCCCTATGACGCCTTGGTTGTTGAAGGTCCATTCCCTTCCTGCACGGAATTCTCGGGACATGTGCTCCCACCCCCGGATGACATCCGCCCACCTCCTCGTATTAAACGGCTCCCCCGTGGCATTCGCTTCACCGGTGATGGATCTGTGGACCTGCTGCTGAACCCCCCTGTTTCGGGCGGCCTCGATGATCGCCACGACCGTGATCGCCAGGGAGTTCCCCACGGCGAAGGACGAGGGCGGACTGTCGGGATTCGACTGCGCCAGCTGGGATATCGCCGTCTGTATTCGCCCACCGGTGATGGTGAGCGACAATTCGCTGTTTTCCATGCCCTGGTACGAGCTTGCGAACCCGAGCATGACCTGCCGCGGAAGGCGATTCTGATCGAAGGCCGTCGAGGAATCCAGACGGGCATCGCTGAACCAGAAGACCGTCCCGTTCTGCCCTGCATCGGGAAGATAGTATCCCTGTACGTAGAGGTCCGAGCTGCTGACGACGAGCTGGACGTGCTCGCCATCGAAAGCGAGGGTGTCGAGGGACACCAGGAGGTAGCGGCCCGATTGGCCGAGATCTCGAGGGGTGAAAGCTCTGGATCCCGTACTGGAGGTCGCTGCACCCCCTTCGGCTGCAAACCTGTTCCGGACGCTCTCGATGAGATTGTTGTACCGGCTGCCGAGCTCGCTGTAATAACCCTCCGTGGCGTAGGCGGGGCCCACCAGGGCAGTGGGGACCAGCGTAAAGGCGATGACGAGGGCGAGAAGGCCGCCGACGGCCCTCCTGAAACGGTGCAGGATCATGAAGCGCGTCACCACGGCACCACATAATCGATGGTCGCCACCGGGGTCCCGCTCGACTCCTTGGCGTCATCGGCCCAGTAGGCCACGGTGTAGGTCGCCCCAGGTCTCATGCCGTCGTCTCCGGCCGGTACGACCGCGGAGCCGTGCGACAGGCATCGCTCGTGCTCGTTCGGGCAGACCCAGTCCCAGTCGATTCGATGACCGGTGTCGAGTTGCCCCTTCTCGTAGATGCCGATCCAGTCACCGTGACTGGACGGGACCCGGCCTGCCGGGGTGAGGTAGGTGACCACCAACCCGGTGTCGGACGTACCGATGAGCGCGCCCTTCTGGTAGACGTGCGCGGTGGTCCACATCGCATCCGTCAGGATGTACTTGTTGCCCTCCACCGGCCCTTCGTCCGACGCGAAGGCGTTCACACCTGCGGCCGCCGCGACGCACGTCAACACCGTCGCCGGGAGGATGAATCTTCGTCGGAGATTTTCCCGACGCCAAGAGAAGCCCATGTCGAATTCCTTGTAGATTACCGATCCGCCATCTGGAACGACGGCTTCGACTGCTCATTCCGGGGTGCCACCGGAAGCCCGCTCACCACGGCACGACGTAGTCGACTCTCGCCATCGGCCTGCCGTTCGACTCTTTCGCCCCGTTGGCCCAGTAGGCCACGGTGTAGACCTTTCCGGAGACCATGCCGTTGTTGCCCGCAGGGATGATTGCGGCGCCGAAGGACATGCACCGCTCCGGCTCGTTCGGACAGACGTAGTCCCAGTCGATGCGGTGGGCGGTGTCCAGCTGGTCCTTCTCGTAGATCCCGATCCAGTCACCGCGCCGGTTGGGGTTCCAGCCGGAAGGAGCCAGGTAGGGCACCACCAATCCGGTGTCCTTGCCGGTGAGGAACGGGTGGAATCCCTTCTCGTTGATATGGGCGGTGGTCCACGTCGGCTCATCCAGCGCGAAACCGCTGGATGACAGGGAGAGCGGATCACCATCGGCCGAGGCCGAGGAACTCTGCACTCCCAGCACGACGGCAGCAGCAAAGGCAATCGCCGTCGCATGGAAAAGAAGCGCGGGCCGGCGCCTCGAGAACCTCATACCATCCCATCCAATCTCTATTTTTCGATGCGTGTCTGCAGGAAAGGAAATCACGCCACCAGAAGCAGCGGTACACATGATCCTGCAGACCCCTCCCCGCATGCGGGAGACCTCATACAGTGCGCTACTTTTTCAATCCCAATCCGCGACGCACACAAGATCTCACAACAAAAGATCGGAGCCGTCTGAAAATACGCCGGGGGCAAGGACCCCGAAATCCCGTTCGTACGATGTCGTGTCGTTCCCCCACGCGCCCCGCAGGAGGCGAACCACCAAAATAGTCTCGTTCATCACTAGTGATTCGCTAACGATGCGCTGTTGCAGGATCACCTTTTCGCGTTAGAGCTCGCGACACGAGCGTGGGCGGTGCATCTTGAGGCGTCTTCGGCAGACGAGGCCGTGGGAAGGGAAGGCGGGGCGGAGTCCGGTCCGCCGCTCCCGGCGGACCGGGAGACGTTCGAACCGGTGCGGCAGGGCGAAGGGCTGCTCGACGACGTACCGGAGCTTGCCCGGGCCCTCGTCGCTCGGGGCGCCCCCTCGGAAGGCGACCGGCGGGATCCGCCGCTTGCGAAGTTCGCGGCGGCCGGGTCCGAAGTCGTAGCCCTCGTCACCGAACAGGGCCCGGAGGCATCGCCGGGGCCAGCCCTGGCCGAACCCCAGCCCCAGCCCCAGCGGCGGCGGTCGTCAGGCGGTGTCGTGACACTGCGCGTCCAGGACGCCCTGCGGACATGGTCGGTCCGGAACCGGCCGCGGGCCGGAGGCCCTCTCCGGCCAGGACGGCGGCAGCGACCCGGCCAATGCACGAAAAACGATTCGCCCTGCTCATGAGGTTCTGTTCCGCCTCGCCTCCTGTTCGACGTCTCGCGGTCCAGGGGCTTCGCGCGACCGACCTCCCGACGCCTCGGCCGAGTCCCCGGGCCGCGTACTGGTGGAGGGCGTGCCGCGCACCCCGGTCACGCCGGGCGGACCGTCGGCCGCGGAGGCCGGAGTCGGCTTTGAGGGTCGGTGTTCTGCAGCACACTCACCGAGCTGCGCATGACGATCGCGGAGGGCGACGAACCGGACCCGACCCGCGCCCGACTGGGACGGCGTCGGAACGGGCCCAACGAGCTCGTGCATGGTCGGCGGTGCGACGTCGAAAGGTGCGGGTCGGTCCGGTGATCACTGTGCCTGACAGTCCGTGCGGGTGGCGGTCTGCTGGTGTGAGAGCAGGCCGGCGACGGCTTGGATCGTGTCGCTCATGAGCTCGCGTCGGCCGAGGTGGCGGGCCGGTGCCCGCCAGTTCTTCAGGTGTGCGATGCCGTGCTCGACCCGGACACGGCGTGAGGAGTGCACCTTGCGCCGGCGTTCGCAGATCTCCTCGTACCACTCTGGCGGGTTCTTCTTGAACTCGCGGTGTGGTGGTGTCACCACGCGGCCGCCGGTCTGGGCGCCCAGGCCCTGATAGCCCGCATCGGCGAGGATCTCCACGGGCGGGCCGTCAGACAGGTGCTTGACCAGGCCCGACTGCCGGGCGTGGGTGATGCCGGCACAGCTTGCCGGCCGGGCTGGACTGCAGAACAGGAGCCTGCCGCGGGCGCCGGTGAGGACCATCGCCTTGACGGCGTTCTGCTCGTTCTTGCCGGAGACGAACTTCTCCCGATCCTTGCGGCCGGCGGCAGGCCTGCGGACCCGGATCTCGGTGCCGTCGACGATCCCGGTCCGCCCGCCGGAGCCGAGGTGCTCGATGACCTCGGCGAGGGTGCGGAGCCGGACACCGGGCGCGATGGTGCGGCCCCGCCGGGCGAGCAGCGGCCACACCTCGCCGACGGCACGGGTGATCGTGGAGCGGTCGACGCCGAACCAGCAGGCCGGCATGTCGTGAGGGGCACCGTGGCGAAGGTGAACGAGGGTGGCCAGGAGCCGGTCGATGAACACCAGCCGGTGCTTTGCACCGGCGCCGACGGCCCGCTTCCGCGGCCTGGACTCCAGTCTTGCCTGGTGTCGCTCGTGTCATGACGGACCTACCTCAGCGACGAGTTCGGCGATCACATCGGCCGACAGCCCCGTGGTCCTTCGGTCGTTGATGAGCGCTGCACGAGACCCGTTCCCCACCACACGAACATGATCAGCGATCACGATCCAGCGTCGCACCGCCAACCATGCGCGAGCTCGTTGGCAAAGCGCCGAGCGATCCGCCCCACCAAGCAAGAGGCATAAAATCATGTCCACTATGTGGAAAGTTCCTTGAGACGATTCCACCCGGTGCTACCGTGCACCTCATGCAGCACACCGCCACCCTCGCCATGATGCGAATGATGCCCCCGCCCCCGGAGGCGCTTCGCTAGCGAAGCCGTGTGCGCGCAGGACGCGACGGACCCTCCGGAGACGGAGGGTCCGTTTTTTGTCGTCCCGGCCCGTCACCGAGCCCGTCGACCCCCGCGCCTCGAACCCCACCCGCCCCGTGTCCTCCCTCGACAGAAGGACGAAGTACCGCCATGCCCCTTCCTCCGGTCGTCTCCCTCACCGACTGCGCCGACCCCAACGCACTCGCCCGCCAGTCCGCCCGGATCGCCACCCTGTTCGACTCCACGCCGACCGTCCTGCCGCTCGACGGACCGGACCCGGAGGGCGCCGCCGCCCTCACCCTGCTCGACCTGCTCCGCTCCACGGACCTGATCGGTGGCCCGGGCCGACCGGTCGTGGTGCTCGTCAACATCGCGCCGAGGGACGGGCACTGGCCCAACGGCGTGCCCTTCTGCTCTTTCCGCCACGGGAACCACCTGGTCGTCAGCACGCTGAACCAGCGGGTCCTCGCTCCGCTGGCGACCTACCTGGGCCTGAAGGGGGTCCAGGTCACCGACGTCCGCGAGGTACTGGAAGCCGCCGCCGACGACTGGGCCGAGCTGACGCCGGCCGAGATCGAGCAGATGGTACGGACCCAGTTCCGGAGCCTCTGGTACGCGCCCCTGCTGGCCCGCTGGCTGGTGGACGGCCACCCCGTTCCCGCACGGCCGACAGCGGTGCGCCCGTCCGCCGCCGAAGACGTGCGGATCGCCGTCGTCGACAACTTCGGCAACTGCAAGCTGGACCGCCCGGCCGCCGAACTGCCCGGTTACAACACCGCCGAGAGCCTTCTCGTGCGCAACCGGCTCGACGGCCGCGACATCCGGGTGCGCTGTTACGACCGACTCCCCGACGTCCCGCTCGGCGAGCCCGGAATCACCGTCGGGAGTTCCGGGGTCGGATTCGCCGAACTGGTGATCCGCGGCGGTTCCGCGGCGGAGGCATTCGGACTGCGTCAAGGCGACCACGTATTCCGTCTCACCAGCTGACATGTTATCAACGCGTTACCCCGGCAACGGTCTTCCCGATTGACGCCGGTCTCCGTGAGCCGGAATGCTGAAAAGCATGTCCGGAACTCTCCTGCTGGTACGCCGCCGCCACGTGGACCACGTGCGCTGTGCGGCCGATCTGTGTTGCTGAGCGCACAGCACCGGCCCTCCCCCCGTACCTTTCCCGGACCTCTCGAAGGACCTCTGATGTCCCGTACCCGCATATCCCTGACGACCTCCGCCGTCGCCCTCGTCGCGCTGGCGGCGGCCGGTTGCGCGCCGCAGCCGCAGAACACCCCCGAGGCGGCCGGATCCAAAGACGCCGCCCGGTGCACGACCGACGACCCGAGCCTCCACAAGCGCGGCCAGCTCACCGTCGCAACCGACTCCCCTGCCTATGAACCGTGGTTCGACAGCAACACCCCGTCGAACGGAAAGGGCTTCGAAAGCGCCGTGTCCTATGCGGTGGCCGAAAAGCTGGGCTTCGAACGCGATCAGGTGAAATGGGTCGTCGAGCCTTTCGCCCATTCGTACGCCCCCGGCCCCAAGCCTTTCGACTTCGACATCAACCAGATCTCCATCACGCCGCAGCGCGCGAAAGCCGTCGATTTCTCCACCAGTTACTACACGGCCAATCAGGCCATCCTGGCACTCGACGGATCCGTGTTCGCGAAGGCCAGGTCCCTGAGCGCCTTCAAGGACGCCAGGATCGGCGTGCAGGTCGCCACGACCAGCTACCAGGCCGTGCTGGACCAGATCAAGCCCTCGAAGCAGCCGAGCGTCTTCAGTACCACCAAGGACGAGGTGACCGCGCTGCGGAACGGTCAGATCGACGCGGTCGTCACCGACCTGCCCACCGTCTTCTACCTGGCCGGGGCGGAGCTGGAGAACGGCGAGATCGTCGGCCAGTTCGGCTACGCGGGCGGCACCCCCGAGAAGTTCGGCCTGCTGCTGCCGAAGAACAGCGGGTACACCTCCTGTGTCAACCAGGCCCTCGACGAGCTCAGGGCCGACGGCACGCTCGCCAGGCTCACCACGCAGTGGCTCTCCGCCTCGGCGAACGTCCCCGAGCTGAAGCGATAACGGGCCGGCTGTGGACATCGGCAAGACGGCCGCACCGGACCGGTCGGCCACCTCTCCGGGCACGCTCGACACCGGCTACCGACCCAGCGACCACGAACGGGAGCGACAGCGGTACCGCCGCTCCCGCAAGCGCCGCCACACCTGGGTCTCCACCCTCTGCACCCTGCTCGGCCTGGTGGCGGTGGGCACGGCCGCGGTTGCCTCACCGGGCTGGGAGCGCGTCGACAGTCTGTTCTTCGACGGCGCCGAGCTCCGCTCCGCCTTCCCCGACCTCCTCCGGGGCTTCTGGCTCAACATCCAGATGTTCCTCGTCGCCGAGGTGCTGATCCTCGTCCTGGGACTGCTGATCGCCCTGGTGCGGGTGACCCGCGCTCCGGGTCTCCAGCCGCTGCGGCTCGCCGCCACGGTCTACGTGGACGTCTTCCGCGGCGTACCGACCCTGCTGCTGGTCTTCCTCGTCGGCTTCGGACTACCGGCGCTGCAACTGCAGGGCACCCCCTCCGAGCCCTGGATCCTAGGCATGATCGCCCTCACCCTCTCCTACACCGCGTACGTCGCCGAGGTGTTCCGGGCGGGACTGAACTCGGTCCACCCGGCCCAGCGGAACGCCGCCAGGGCCCTGGGCCTCAACGAGCGGCAGACCGTGCGGCACGTCGTCCTGCCCCAGGCCGTGCGCAACGTGCTGCCGCCCCTGCTCAACGACTTCATCGCCCTGCAGAAGGACACGGCACTGGTCGCCGTCCTCGGTCCGCTCGAGGCGCTGCGGGCCGCGCAGATCAAGGCGGACTACGATTTCAACTACACCCCGTATCTGGGAGCGGCCCTCTTGTTCATCGCGGTGACCATCCCGCTGACCCGCTTCGCCGACCGGCTCCAGCGGCGGGCGACCCAGCGCACCTGGGCGGGGGCGGGCCAATGAGCGAGTCGCTGCTGCGCATCCGCGGCCTCCGCAAGCAGTACGGGGAGCGGCTGGTGCTGCGCTCGATCGACCTGGACGTCGCCGAGCACCAGGTCGTCTGTCTGATCGGCGGCTCGGGTTCGGGCAAGTCGACCCTGCTTCGCTGTGTGGACCTGCTGGAGGTCGTCGACGACGGGACCGTCCACCTGAACAAGACCGAGCTGACCGATCCCCGGCTCGACCCCGACGTCGCCCGCCGCCGGATCGGCATCGTCTTCCAGGCGTACAACCTCTTCCCGCATCTGAGCGTGCTGGACAACATCACGCTCGCGCCCCGCCAGGTCCACGGCGTCCCGCGCCGGAAGGCCGAGTCCTCGGCCCGCGAGCTGCTCGACCGACTCGGGCTCGCGGACAAGGCGCACGAACACCCCGACCGGCTCTCCGGCGGACAGCAGCAGCGGGCGGCGATCGCCCGCGCCCTGGCCACCGAGCCGGAGCTGCTGCTCTTCGACGAGATCACCTCGGCCCTCGATCCCGAACTGGTCGGCGAGGTCCTGGACGTCGTCGCCGACCTGAAGCGGCGCGGCCTGACCATCCTGATGGCGACCCACGAGATGGACTTCGCCCGGCGGGTCGCGGACCGGGTCTGCTTCCTGGAGGGCGGCGTGATCGTGGAGCAGGGCACTGCGGAGCAGGTGCTCACCGCTCCGCGGGAGCAGGCCACGCGGCGCTTCCTCGCCCGCGCACTCGACCGTTCCTAGCGCCGGTTCCCGCGGATCTCGGAAGCCGGTCCCTCCTCCTGCCGCGGGAGGGACCGGCTTCCTCCGTCAGTGGTGGAAAGCCGGTTGCGGTGTCGTTTCCGATGCGGACTTCCTGCCCAGGTGGTTGAAGGCGAGGTTGAGCAGGACGGCGACGACGCAGCCGGTGCTGATGCCCGGGTCCGGGACGGTCCGGGTGCTCTCAGGGAAAGCGCGGGAGGAGTCGGGCGCGGCGATGGGGACGATGCCGGCGCCGAGCGAGATGGCGGTCCATGAGGGCGTTGTCGCCGCGTTCGAGGGCCGCGCCGACGGGGGTCTGGTCGCCGCCGGCGGCGACCGTGTCGAAGAGGGCGATGCCGAGGGATGGACCGTGGGTGGTCAGGCCGGCCGATCAACCACACCACGCGGGGCGCGGGCTGGTGACCGGCACCGCTGCTTCTACGGCCGAGCCGGTGGTCGTGGCCTCCTGCGGACGCGAGAGGATCGATCTGCCCCGGCTGGTGAGCGCCGGGGACATGCAGGGCATGGATCACTGCCAGAACTTCCCGTCCCACGCCGGCTTCTCCACCTGGGGACCAGCAGGGCCGAGGTCCGGGCCCATCACGGACCAGCCCCCCTCCGAGGAGCCGCACCAACTGCCTTTTCCACTGGTCAGCGTGGGTTCAGCCGCTGTACCACCAGCAGTCGAAGGTCCTGCTGGTCAGCTATTCGCCGAAGAAGCCCGGGTTCTTCCAGGGGCACACTAGAAGGTGCTTGAACTGGGCTTTCGCCCGTCAGGCGCCTCACCCCGGCTGACGCGGTCCCACTCCTCCATGGACCGCCCGATGAGGCGGTCGGCCTGCTCCTGGACGCCGGCGGGCGGCCCTCGCGGAGTCCGAGGACTTCCCGCACCTGGTCCGGGGCCTTGGCCGGGTCGTGCGCGAACGGGGTGTGACGGCCCGCCACTCCCCGGTGTGGGCGCATGTCCACCGCCACTCGGCCAGGCCGCTGACGGCCGCACCGCCGGGCCGGTCGGGGTCTGCCGCTCGCTCCTTCACTCGCGGTGGTGGTCCCGGGTTGGAACGGCATTCGGGAGGAGGGGTGTTGGGCTCCCGTAACTGGCGTCGACGGGTCACGTCATTTCTGCCGCACCCTTCACATCCGACTCAGCCGCTCCCATCGGGCCCTTCCTGTTACATCTTCACGGAATGCCCACCGTGTGATGATAAGTCAGTCCGTATGCCTTCTCATGGACCTCGCAGCCGCATTAGGATTGCCCTGCGTGCCGGACCGCTGGCGGTGTGTGATGCAGGGTGCTGCTGGCTGGTCACCGGTTTCGCAATTCGTCATCGGATCCGTGACTGATGGAATTGGGTGACCCATGCCTCCTCGGCTTGTCGGCCATCAAGGCTCCCTGGCTGGACAGCAGTTCCCGATTGGCACCACACCGGTTACCTTGGGTCGCAACGGCGACAACAACATAGTGATAGTCGGGGGGAACGTCTCACGCTTTCACGCCGAAGTGCGGCGCGAGGGCCACGGATTCGTGCTGTACGACAGAGGCAGCAGCAACGGAACGCAAGTGAACGGGACGCGTGTGACGTCGCACGAACTGCAGCCCGGAGATCTCGTCCAGATAGGAACCGAGACGTTCCGTTTCGAAGCGGCCGATGCGATGGAGACCATCCTCGACCTCTCCGTGCTGCGCCCGCTCGGCCCCTCCTCCCAGGCCACCCTGGCGGCAGGGCCGGTTCTGCGCGTCACGATATCGGGCGGGGGTCCCGTCGGCCTGAGTTTCGCCCTGCTCCTGGAACACCTCATGGGGCGCCGTGTCGCCATCACCGTGTACGACGGCCGCTGGACCCAGGACGGGACGAAGGTCGTCTGGAAGGGCGAAAGCCAGGGCAACGTACGGCGACAGCAGGTCGTCACGGTGCAGAGCCGCCAGTATCTGAACCTCCCCGAGGAGGTGCAGGAACGGCTGTTCCGTGGCGACGCGTTCTCCGAGATGTGGCCGGTCGGACCCGACTCGATCCGCAACCACAACCCCAGGAACCTCAGAATCGCCTACATCGAGGACACGCTCCTCGAACTGGCCAACGAAAAACCGGACCGCATCCAGCTGGTCCCCGCCGCGTTCGATCCGGCCGAGCACCAGAAGTCCGGGACCAAGGATCACGTACTCGCCATTTGCGAGGGCGGCCGCTCTCGAACTCGGGAGTATTTCGCCGACAAGTTCGGCAACGCCGACAAGTCCATCTACTCTCTGCACGGCCAGCACATTCAGGATGTCGTCCTCGGCCTGCGCGTCAAGTCGACCCTGACGGACCCCATGACGGTCCTGCTGACCGTGGCCCAGAACCGTTTTCTCCTCAACGCCCTTCGTGGCGAGGGGTTCCTGAACATGCGGCTCACCGACGCCGAGGCCGCAGAAGTGGTCGGCATCGATCCGGTCCGGCACGTGTTCGAGGAGTGCATCGCCTCACGCCCGTGCGTCATGGGGCGCGACGACCACGGCGATTTCCAGTGCTCGACGCACAGCACGCTCTTCCTGCCCGCCATGGTCAGGGGGTCGGCCCTGTGGAAGCGGGTGCTGGAGGGGCTGGCGCTGTTCGGCGTCGCCGAGAAGGACTTGAGCGCCGTCACCGCCTTCCGGCTCGACATGGTGCAGCGCCCCAGGTTCACCACCCGTCTGCACTCGGCGACGTCGACCTCCCCGGGAACGTACGGATTCCTCCTCGGCGACGCCGCCAACGCCATCCACTTCTGGCCGGGCCGTGGGCTCAACAGCGGCCTCGGCTCCGCCATCTCGCTGGCCCGGTCCCTCAACGGGGCCTGGACGGGCAGGCCGTTCCGCGACGCCGACTTCGCGCGACACGAGGCAGCGATGTCCATGCTCCAGTACCGGCACAAGAGCCGCGCCTGGAACACCATGATCACCACCGACGAGAACGGCGTCAGTCGCCCGATCAAGGAAAGGATCGCCCAGAGCATCGAGGAGTGCGAGGGGAAGGACCTCGACAGGAACGCGGACATCGACGCCCTCATGGAACGACTGCGGTCGATCCGTGACCGGCTGACGTCACGCCTCCCCGGCATGCCCGACGACCCGACCCTCCGGAACCACCTGGAGTCGCTCGACTCCTCGACCCTGCGCACGCTGTGGGAGAGCGGAGCGTGGGACACCCTGATCGTGGGGGGCGAAGAGGTGGACATCGACATCTTCTACCAACAGGACCCATCGCCCACGGCCGCCGCGACAAAGGCCCCTGCCGTGTCGTGATCACGGAAGGTGCCGGGTCCCCCGCGGACTCGACACCGCTCAGGTCGTCAGAGGACGACGGAGCAGAAGGGGGTCCTCCGGGGGCCGCTCCGGTCTTCCGGGCAGTCTTCGAGACGTGCCGGCGCCGGCGGGGGCCTCGGGCTGGGGCCGGGCGTCGCGGCCGACGTGAAGCCCGGGGTGACCTGCCGGGCCCTCGGCGCGGCCGTACCAAGCCCACGGACAGGCGCGGGGCTGCCCGAGTGGTCGCCGTCGCCGTCGGACTTCTCCTGCTCGGTCGAGCGGTCGGCACGGCCGCCGCCGTACGTCCGCGGCATGGTCTCACCCGCCCCCGTCAGCGGCCCCCGTCCCGGCACCCGGGCCTTGAACCCGTGCTCGTCCTCGGGACACTCTTCGTGCCGACCGTCTCCACGGCAGCGGACGGTCCCGCCGCGCCGGGCAGAAGGAGACCGAACAGATGGGAGAGGTCCGCATGACCACCCGCACTCCGCAGGAACTCGCCGTCCCCGCACGAGGAGGCGACCTCGCCGTGACCCGCTGGCCGGGCGAAGGACCTGCGGTCATCGCCCTGCACGGCATCACGGGCAACGCCCTGTCCTTCGGCGCCGTCGCCGAGCAGCTCGGGGACATCGATCTGTACGCCCCGGACCTGCGCGGCCGGGCCCACAGCGCCGGCCTGCCGGCTCCCTACGGCATCCCCGCCCACGTCGAGGACGTCCTCGTCGTCCTCGATCACCTGGGCCTGCGTCAGGTGCTGCTCGTCGGCCACTCCCTGGGGGCCTTCATCACCGCGGTGGCCGCCGCGCGGCACCCGGACCGCTTCCCGCGCGTGGTCCTCGTCGACGGCGGCCTCGGATTCCCGATTCCGGACGGCGCGGACATCGACGAGGTGATCGAGTCGGTCATCGGCCCGGCGATGCGCCGGCTCAGGACGACCTTCCCGGACGGCGACGCGTACCGCGCGCTCTTCCGTGAGCACCCGGCCTTCGCGGCCTACTGGGGCCCGCACGTCCAGGCATATGCGGACCGCGACATGACCGGCGAGCCCCCCGAGATACGCAGCAGCTGCCTCCTGGACGCGGTCCGTGCCGACGGCGCGGGCCCCATCGGCGACCCCGAGACGCTGGCCGCCATCCACCGGCCGGAGGTGCGCGGCACCATGCTGTGGGCGGAGCGAGGAGTGATGAACGAGCCTCAGGGGCTCTACGACGAGGGGCGTCTGGCCGCGGGCGATCTCTCCCCGGACCGGATCACCACCCGCCGGGTCGACGACACCAACCACTACACGATCCTGTTCGCGGAGAACGCGACGGCAGCCGTCGCGGAGGCGGTGCGCGCGGAACTGAAGCAGATGTAGCACCTGGCCCGACGTGACCCACCGGGCCGGGCGTGCGTCCGATTCCGCGGAACGGCGCAATCCGGCCCGGTGCGCGACCGGCGTCGCCACGACAGTCGACCGGCAGACGGGTTGTTCCGAAGGTCTGGTCCTGTGGCAGACGGTGACGGTATGGACACGCAGCGCTTACCGGCATCACACTCGCCTCAGCCCCTCGGCGGGGAATCGGACCTCAGGACGGAGACGCGATGCTTCGGCGCACGATCCAACTCACCCTCTCCATTGTCATGGTCATGGCGGCAACGTTGGGCGGGATGCTGTCCACGGCCGGATCCGCCCAGGCCGACGAGTGCTACACCTGGGGCCGCACGCTGTCCGAGGGCATGTCGGGCTCCGACGTGACGCAGCTGCAGATCCGCGTGGCCGGACATGCGGCGTACGGCGAGGTCATCGCCGTCGACGGCGCCTTCGGCCCGGCCACGAAGGCCGCGGTGACCCGATTCCAGCAGGCATACGGGTTGCCCGCGGACGGCATCGCGGGTTCCCAGACGTTCAGCAAGATCTACGCCCTGCAGGACCCGGACTGCACCCCCGTCCACTTCACCTACGCCGAACTGAACAAGTGCAACTCCGACTGGTCCGGTGGCGCGGTCAGCGCCACGACGGCCAAGGCCAACGCCCTGCGGACGATGTGGAAGCTGGAGGCCATGCGACACGCCCTGGGTGACGTGCCGCTGACCGTGACCAGCGGATTCCGCTCGTACGCATGCAACAGCGCGGTGGGCGGCGCCTCGAACAGTCGGCACCTGTACGGTGACGCCGCCGACCTGACCGGCAGCCCGTCGCTGTGCACCCTGGCCCAGCGGGCCCGATACCACGGCTTCGGCGGAATCTTCGGCCCCGGCTACCCCGGCCACGACGACCACACCCACGTGGACGGACGCACCAGCCGATCCTGGTCCGCGCCCAACTGCGGCGTCTGACCTGCTCGTACGACACGGACAGCGGGCTCTCCCCCGGACCGGCTCCAGCTCTCGGGAGAGCCCGCACCGCCCGCCAGGCGCGCGGCCGGCGAGGCTCCGGCCCCCGGACGGGCACCGCTCATCCCTGCCCCGAGCAGACCTGCCCCACCACCCTCTCTCCCGGGGCGGTCACGTGGTGCTGTACGACTCCGACACCTCGAAGTACTACGGCACCGGCTGGCACGGCACGTGGCGCCAGTACATGTACCGGTGGTGAGGGGACGGCACCCGGCGCACCGGGTCCGCCTCCCGACTTCGTGAAGGCCGCTCGCTGAGCGGCCGGCGCGGCAGGGCCGGACGGCTCTCGCTCCGAAGGCGGCGTCGGCGAGCAGCCGCCTCGAACCGCTCCGCGAGACGTCACCGGACGGTGGTCTCCGCCTCATCGCGCCGAACCTCGCAAGCGGCGGGACTCCCGTGCTCGCGGACGAGACGGTGGTGCCGACGTACCCCGGCCCGCTTCCGGGAGACGTGCGCCCCGAACTCTCCGTCTTGCTCAGCGGACTGAGGGAGGATGCGGTGGAGATGCCCCATCGCGGTGAGGGAAACGACGTCGTGGCCCTCTGCACGCCCGCCTCCGTCGAGTCCCCGCAGCGGCCGGGCCGTCGAGCGCGCCATGGCCCGGCTCCCTGCCGTCCGACAGGGAGCGCGGCGGCGGCACGGGAGACAGCCTCGCGACGGGCGCGGGCCGCTGCCCCGTCATGTACGGCGGTCGCCTCGGCGGTGTCGGTGCCGTGCTCTCCACCGGGCGAGGAGCTCAGCGGGCGTGCGGGCCGGTGGTGTCCGTTCCACCGGCCCCCGGTCCTGCGGGGTGAGGGCGATGTGGGGCATGAGGTAGCGGTCGCCGTCCGTCTCCAGCACGCACAAGGGGACGTCGCCCTCGTCGTAGGGGGGGTCGATCCTGACGACCACCGGCTTGGGCGGAAGGGCGGGGAGCTCCCCCTCCAGAACAGTGGTCTGGTGGGGTGGAGTCCGGGCCACGGCGATGGTCTTGCCGTTGACCCAGACTTCCGCGCGTCGGCGCCGCGGGTCGTGCAGGACGGTGATCGATTGGCCGTCCTGATCCAGGTGGTACCGGTGGTGGCCCGCCATGTCAGCCTCCTCGGACGTTCCTGTAACCAATGTAGGACGCCGGGCCTCCCCGCCTGCCGTGCCCCGGGGCGGGAACGGTGGGCGGGTACGCCCGTCCTCGTCCTTGCTTCTTGCCGACCACCGCGCTGATGCGGAGCGGATCAGGTCCGGCCGAGCTCCGCGAAGGACGAAGGACGCGTCGATCCATGAGCGGGGTCCTCTTCTCCGGCGTCCGGTCCACGGCACAGGCCGTCGGTTTCGCCACGTCGGATCCGGGGCCGGGGACGCCGGAAAGGGGCATGGCCCGGTGAACGGTTTCACCGCGTGACTCTTGCAGTACGCAGCGGATCGGGACGCCGTCGGTGAGCCGGCCCGAAAGGGCACCGTCCCTACGGCTCCGGCGCGGTCCTCTGTACCGCGACAAGCGCCGCGTCATCGCCGAGATGGCCGCCGGCGTACGTCCGGAGGTCGGCCCGCAGCCGGTCGAGCAGGATCGCCGGGTCGTCACTCGCCCAGGCGGCGAGCCGCTCTGTCAGGGGGTAGAAGGCACGCGAGTGGTCACGTGCCTCTGTCACTCCGTCCGTGTGGAGGAGCAGCACGTCTTCGACGCCGAAGGGGAACGTCTCGACCGTCACGTCCGCCGCGAGGACGTCCGAGAGCCCGAGCGGCGGACTCGTGCGGGTCGTGTCGAGGGGGATCACCCGCCCCTGGCTGAGGAGCAGCGGCGGGGGGTGCCCGCAGTTCACCAGCCGCACCACCGGCTCGTGATCGGGGACGTCGAGCACCAGCGCGGTGACGAAGGCCTCGTCGGCGCCGTCGGGACGGGCCGCTGTCACCCCGTGGGTTCGCTCGGCCGAGCCGATTCCCGCTTCCAGCTGTCCGACCAGTTCCGGCAGTCCCTGTTCGCGGCGGGCCGTGACCCGGAAGGCGCCCAGGACGAGCGAGGCCTCGCTGACCGCGTCGAGTCCCTTGCCACGGGCATCGCCGATCAGCAGCCGGGTCCCGGACGCCGTGCGGGCCGCCGCGTACAGGTCGCCACCCATCTGCGCCTCCTCCTCCGCCGCCAGGTAGAGCGAGGCGATGCGCAAGGGACCTGCCCGCTCGGGGAGCGGCGGCAGGACGACGCTCTGGGCGGCGTGGGCGATCGAGCGCAGGCGTGCCACTCGGTTCTCGTCCCGTTCGCGCAGATGGGCGAAGAAGGTCGCGATGATCGAGATCAGGACGAGGACGATGATCTGGTACGTGTGGTTGAGGTCCGTGACGCTCGTCCGCGCGACGGCCACCACCGTCTGCGCGGCGACCGCGACCGCCCCCACGAAGGCCGTCGCCCGAGGGCCCGCGAAGGAGGCGGTCACCGCGGGTGCGGCGATCAGGAACGGCCCCAGGTGAACGTCGGGAGGGACCAGGACGTCCACCACCGTGACCGCCGCGATCAGCGCGAACGGCACGGCGAGCAGCAAGCGACGTCCGCCGCGCCGTGAAGGGCGGGGAACGAGGTCTCGCCTGAAGGGGTGCACGTAAAAGGCATACCTCAGACGCCGGGGCATGTCCTCTCGTCCCCTCTCCGACGTGCCGGGCGCGGAGGCGGACGACAGCCATGGACCAGCCCGTCCCCTGCCAGAGGGGTGAGCAGCGCGCATCAGGTGCATGCCGTCGGTTTCCAGGGCGCACGGGGTCCACCGCCTGGAATGCCGTGCGGCCGATGCGACACATGAGGGGTCGCGCGGTGCCGTCGCGGGCGGGCCGCGGCCGCGCGGTGATACGGGCGGCCTGTGGTGGGTAGGCGCCTCACGTGAGCGAACAGGAACAGGAACCGCCGCGGACGGAAGCCGAGGAACTGCTGTCCGGGCTCAGCGTGGACGACCGCCGGCCGGAACAGCCCGTGCTGCTGGACGCCTCCGGCGCTCCGATCCGTACGTGGCGGGAGAACTATCCGTACGAGCACAAGATCCGTCGCGCGGAGTACGAGCGGACCAAGCGGATCCTGCAGATCGAGCTGCTGAAGCTGCAGCGCTGGGTGAAGGAGACCGGTGCGCGGCTGGTGGTGATCTGCGAAGGGCGGGACGCGGCGGGCAAGGGCGGCACGATCCAGCGGTTCACCGAGCGGCTCAACCCCCGCGGAGCACGGATCGTGGCCCTGGACAAGCCGACCGAGCGGGAGGCGGGACAGTGGTACTTCCAGCGGTACGTCGCCCACCTGCCGGCCGCCGGTGAGATCGTCTTCTTCGACCGCTCCTGGTACAACCGCGCCGGTGTCGAGAAGGTGATGGGGTTCTGCACCCCTGAGCAGTACGAGCTGTTCCTGCGGCAGTGTCCCGTCTTCGAGGCCCTGCTCGTGGAGGACGGGATCCTGTTGGTCAAGTTCTGGTTCTCGGTCTCCCGCGCCGAACAGCGCACCCGCTTCGCGATCCGCCAGGTCGATCCTGTGCGGCAGTGGAAACTGTCCCCCACCGACCTGGCCTCACTGGACCTGTGGGACGCCTACACCACCGCGAAGATCGAGATGTTCCGCGCCACCGACACCGAACACGCGCCATGGACGGTGGTCAAGAGCAACGACAAACGACGCGGGCGCCTCGAAGCCATGCGCAGCCTGCTGTGGCGCATCGACTACGACCGCAAGGACGAGACAGCCGTCGGCCACCCCGACACCCTTATCGTCGGCGCCGCCGACACGCTCCTGGAGTCCGGCGAGGAACCCACCGCCCTCTCCCCCACTCCTCTGGCAGGCCCTCCCCTCGGCCCCGGCCTGCACCCCAACCCCCGGCGCCCCGCCCCGTAAAAGAGCGTTCCGTCCTGGCGGGGTCGCAACACCAGCACGGCTCCGTCTCCCGCGCCGTCGGTCGGTCCGCCGGCGTGATGGCCCCGGGGCGGTCCGCCGGAGCGAAGACGTCCACGAGGTCGTCTTCGGAGGGCGCTTTCCGGCCCGCAGCGCACGGGCCGGGTGGCGGTGGGCCGGGCCAGAAGCCGCAAACGGCGCGGGGAGGCCGGCGGGAGACGGTCCTGTTCCTGTGCCCCGGTCGAGCCGGCCCGCCAGATCGGTGTCGGTCCGGGCCGCGTACTGATGGACATCAGACTTCGATCAAAAACACCTCGTCGACGTAGCACCAGGCCCATGACTCGTCATGGGCCAGCGAAAAGACGATCGGATGCCCTGTGGCCTCGTAATGGGCGTGTGCGTGTTGCCCTCGGGAGCTGTCACAGCACCCGATGGTTCCGCAGGTCGTGCACCGGCGCAGGCGGACCCAGTCGTAACCGAGGGCCACGCACGCCGGGCAGACCGCGGATGGCCCGGTGTCCGGAGGACGCGTGAGCATCGAGGTGTGCGTGCAGACCGAGCCCTGCGGACGGCCCCCGTCGGGGGCGGCGCTCCAGGCCGACGACGAAGGCGCCGTGGTGCCTTCGTCCGGGATCTCCGGTCCCCCCGACGACGTGTTGTGGGTTTTACGCATGATCGGTTCGACTCCGTGTCCTGTCGGTCTCCGTCTTCCTTTCGCGCAGCCGTCCGGAGATGGATGCGGGGAATCCGACAGGCGCCGAACGGATGCATCCAGACCTGCGTGCTGCCGGAGAATACGGGGAGTGGAGAAGTGGATGCCGCCGGAGAGCGGACCGTTCGTCGGACGGGTCGAAGAAGTCGAGGAGCTGGGCTCCCTGTTGGGCGAGCGACGACTCGTCACGCTGGTGGGCACGGGCGGGATCGGGAAGTCCCGGCTCGCCTCGCACGTCGCCGGCGGCTGCGCGCCCGACGCCTTCACGAGCATCCACTGGGCCCCGCTCTGGTCGCTGACCAACGCCTCTCTGCTCACCTCCCTGGTCGCCGACGCCTGCGGTCTGTCGGACCACTCGCCCGGCGAACCCGTCGACACGCTGGCCGACTGGATCGGCGCACGCCGTGTCCTGCTGGTCCTGGATTCCTGCGAGCACCTCGTGGCGGCGTGCGCGGCACTGGTGTCGGCCCTCCTCGCCCGCTGCCCGGAGCTCGTCGTGCTGGCGACCAGCCGCGAACCGCTCGGCACGGAGAGCGAGTTCCTGTTCCCCGTCGGACCCCTGCCCGTCGACTCCGACTCGATGGAACTGTTCGCCGCCCGCGCCGACGCCCTCGGTGTCCGCTGGACGCGACCCGAGGACTTCGTCGCCGCCGCCGAGGTGTGCCGCTGGCTGGAAGGCATTCCCCTGGCGCTCGAACTCGCCGCCGCGCAGCTGCCGGAGAGGCCGCTGCCCACGATGGCGCGGCTCCTGCGCGGCAGACTCTCCCTCGCCGAGAAGCCCGGGAGCCGGGTCCGACCGTCGCGTCACCGCGCGCTGCGCACCACCATCGGGTGGAGCCACGAACTGTGCGAACCGCGGGAGCGGCTGCTGTGGGCTCGCCTTTCGGTGTTCCGCTCGGGTGCCACGGTGGACGACGCGGTACGGGTCTGCCGCGGCGGGCCGCTCACCGAAGCCGCCTTGACGCGGGCCCTGGAAGGGCTCGCCCGCAAGAACGTCGTGACCCTGTCCGGTGACCGCCTGCACCTCTTCGACACGGTGCGCGAGTACGGGGCGCTGTGGCTCGCGGAGCTCGGCGAGACCCGTACGACGGCCGACAGGCACGCACGGCGCTTCCACGAACTGGCTCTCGCGGCCGAGGACTCCTGGTGGGGGCCCGGCCAGGCGACCGCCTACACGCGGCTGGCCGGTTGCCACGGCGACCTGTGCGCGGCACTGGAACACCTGTTGGCCACGGACCCCTCGGCGGCCGCGGAGCTGGCGGGGGCGCTCGGCTTCTTCTGGGCGTGCTCCGGCCATCTGCACGAGGCGGCCCACTACCTGGAGGAGTGCGTGCAGCTGGTCTCCGGGCCCGAGGCCGTCGTGGGCAAACTGGCGTGGGCGCTCGGGGTGGTCCGCTGCCTGCGGGGCGAGTACGACACCGCGGCCCGGCTGGCCGGCCGCGCCGACGAGTGCGCGGTACGCGCGCGGGACACGACGCTCCTCGTCGACGCCGCCTACCTGCGCGGCCTGGTGATGCTGCTGCGCGGAGATCCGCTGGATGCGCTGACCGTCGCGGATCGCGCTCTGGCGGAACAGGACGCGGCGGCACCCGCAGCGGCGCGGTGCCGGCTGATGAGGGTCTTCGCGCTGACAGCGTCCGGTTTCCTCGGGGAGGCCCGCGCCGAGGCCGAGAGCCTGCGGCTCGACTCGATGTCGGCGGGCGAGCACTGGACGCGGTCCTACACCGAGTACCAGCTCGCGGTGGTGGCGCTGCGGGAGCGGCGCTCGGCCGACGCCGCCGACCACGCCCGGGCCATGCTGCGGGACAAGCTCCTGATCGGTGACGTCTTCGGCCTCGGCCTCGGGCTCGACCTCCTCGCGGTCGCCCTGTCGGCGCTGGCCAGGGGTGAGGAGGCGGCCTCGGCGTACGGGACGGGCCAGGTGTTCTGGCAGATGGTCGGGCATCCGCAGCGCGGCACCCCCGAACTGCAGCCGTTGCGACGGAGCGCGGAGCTGTCGGCCCGGAAGCAGATCGGGGACGACGCGTACGACACCGCGTACCGCCTGGCCACGCTGACGGACCCGTTCACCGCGCTGGAGACGATCCTCACGAGGTGAGAAGAGCGCGGGGAGGCTGCCGAGCAGGCGCCGACGTGTGGCGTCGGGAGCGGCGGCGTCAGGCCGACGCCGATGACGTGTCCGGCATTCAGCCGGCGTAGGGGCCTCGGACGATGCTGTCGCCGGAGTGGTCGGGTCTGCCGTCGTAGGCCTGCACGGACACGTCCACGACCGGATACTCGTTCAGGTCGATGGTGGCGGGGAGGGGCAGGACGGCGTGGCCGTCGGGGCCGAGGACTCCCATGGAGACGAGCTTGGTGTGGGTGCGGTCCATGAGCCAGACCTCGAAGTAGCCGGAGGTCCGGGGAAGGCCCTTGACCGTGATCTCCAGGGAGCGCCGTCCGGTGTCGTCCTTCAGGCCGGCGTAGCCGGCCGAGTCGGCGCGCAGGGAGTCCAGGGGTTTGGCGTCGGCGACGGTCCGGACGACTGGTGTGCCGGGACGGGTGAGCCACCAGGTGAGGGCGCTGCCGGACGCGGCGCCGAACAGCGCCGCGCAGGCGGCGAGGGCCAGGGTGAGGCGGCCGGAACGCCGCAGGTTCTTCGGACGGGGCCGGCGTACCGGAGCGGTGGTGTCGTCGTGTGCCCGCGGGGAGTCGTGGCGGTGGGGGATCCGGAGTTCGGCGGCGATCGAGTTCCAGACGTGGTCCGGCGGCGGGAGCAGATCGTGTTCCGCCGGGGCGGGTGTCCGCATGGCTGACACGATCCGGCGCAGACTGTCGTACTCCTGCCGGCAGTGGTCGCATTCGTGCAGGTGAAGGGAGGTCGTGGGGTCGGTTTCCTCTCCGAGGGCCATCATCACCAGGGTTTCTTCATCGGCGTGCTTCACCGTCCGCCTCCAACCTCTTCCTCAGCCGCGTCAGGCCACGTCGCGTATGGTTCTTGACCGTTCCGAGCGGCAGTCCGGTGCGTTCGGCGATCCGCGACTGGGACAGGTCTTCGTAGAAGGCCGTCTTCAGTACGAGCCGCTGCTGGTCGGGCAGGTCTTCCATCGCCCGTGTCAGCGCCATGTGGTCCAGCAGCGTCCCGGCCAGGGGTTCGGGCCGCGCAGGGGTGTCCGCGGCCGCCGTGGCGGCGTCGACGTCGCGCAGGTGACGGGAGCGCTTCTCCAGGGCGTCGGCCACCTTTCTGCCGGTGATGCCCATGAGCCAGGTCTTCAGCGAGCCGCGGCGCGGGTCGAAGGTGCTGCGGCTGTTCCAGGCTCCGACGAAGACCTGCTGGGTGACGTCCTCGGCCTCTTCCGGATCACCGAGCCTGCGGGTGGCGACGGTGTGGACGAGTGGGCCCCAGCGGCGGTAGGCCTCCCTCAGACATGCTTCGTCGCCCTCGGCGAACCCCTCGCCCAGGCCGTCCTCCGTCACGGCGGTCGCGGGGGCCGCACCGGCGGCCGGCACCCGTGCGCCGTCTCGTACCGTTGTCACCGCGTCGCCTCCGCCGCCGTGACGACCAGGTTGTTCTGGTACCCGCCCGCGTCGGGCAGGTAGGGGCCGGTACAGGTGATCAGCGTCAGTACCGCCCGGCCGTCCCGGCGGAACGCCTCCGAGTCGGCGAGGGCCTTCTTGTCCACGGTCCGGCGAGCGGTGATCTCGTAGGCGATGCTGCTCCCGTCCTTGCGTTCCACCAGCACGCGGTCTCCCTGTCGTACCTCGTTCAGAGCGTTCAGGACGCCGAGGCCCCGGCCCTCGGAGTCCACATGACCGACGATCACGGAGGAACCGGCGGCGGAGCCCGGCGGGGGTGAGAAGCGATACCAGCCGACCCGGCCGGGGTCCGGCGGGACCTCCATCCGTCCGTCGTCGGCCACGCCCACCGGATCGACGGGAGCGCGCAGGCCCAGCCGGGAAATCGACAGTTCCTGCGGCTCCGGGACGCGGGCGGATCCGAGACGGTCCGGTGCGTCCGCTGTGTTCGCGGACGCGGCCGGGGGCGGCGCCGCCGGCGCCGGTGACCGGGGCCGGGTCGCCGCCGGTGCCGTGGGCGTCGCCGGTGCCGTGGGCGTCGTCTGCGGGGAACCGAAGTCGGCGGACCGCGCAGGCCCGTCACGCCGGACGGCGACGACGAACGCCATGGAGAGGATGACGCCGATGAGCACCAAGACCGTCCCGAAGACCTTGCCGTGTCCTGTCCGGCGTGTACTCATCGTGGTCGGCCTTCCGGCGTGGAGGGACTCCGGGTGTGCTCGCCCCGCCCGGGCCGGGTGGGCACATCCGGAGCTCCGTACAAGGAGAGGTCGTGCCGTGGGTCAGACGGCGTCGGTGCGCCGGCGCAGGAGGTAGCCGCCGGTTCCCAGGGCGAGGACCGCGCCGGCTCCCAGGGCGCCCAGGGCGGCGTCGTCGTTCCCGTCCGCGGCCCGTCCGGTCTCGCCGGCGGGCACGCCGTCGGGCGCGGAGTGCAGGCCGGTGACGGTCTGGGTCTTCAGAGCGAGGTTCTTGTCCGTCGCGCTGCCCCAGGCGTAGACGATCGTGTTGCCGCCCTCGGTCAGGTCGAGGTCTGCCGGGCCGATCGCCACGGTGTCGGTGCCGGCGAGGACGACGTCGGCGTTGACGGTGCCGGCTGCCACCTCGCCCTTGGCCTCCTTGGGGTTCTCCAAGCCCTTGAAGACCACGGTGCCGTCGGCCCGGACGTCGACGGCGGGTGCGGCGGCGACGTGGCGGACGGTCAGGCGGGCCTTGCCCGCCGGCACCTTCGAGGTGTCGTTGACGAACGCGTCGAGAGTCGGCTTGCCGTCGGCCGTGAGGTGGGCGACCAGCGTCGCGTTCGCCCCGGCGGGCACCTCGACCGTCTTCTCGATCGCCGGAGTCCCCTTGGGGCCCTCGCCGTCCTTGAAGACCTTGATGTCGTAGGAACCCGCGTCCAGCTTCATCGGATCGGTGAGCGTACCTGGCTTGAAGTCCGGCAGCAGTTCCTTGTCCCCCGCGAACACGTCCACGGTCAGACCCGGCACCGCGTGCAGCACCGACACCGTGGCCTGACCATCGGAAGTCTGCGACTGGGCGAACGCGGGAGCGCCGGCGGCGACGGACAACGCGACGGTGATCCCGGCGGTGAGAGCCGCGCCTGTGGTTCGGACGGTCATGGCGATCATCCCCATCATCCGGTCGAAAAGGTCTCGAACCCTGTGTGGAGAGGTATTCCGCCACCGTGGACGGATCGGTTTCACCCGGTGCTTGAAATCTTTACTTCGCCTCGGTCGGAGATCTGACGGAACGACACGTCAAGCGGCCGTGCCCGTGGTGGTGGACCAGGTGGAGCGCCTGGTGTCCGCCGTGGCTCTCGACAGCGAGAACCGCACCGGTCGCCGGATCCCTCGCCACCGCTCCCCCCAGCCGCGGGCCGAGGCCGCCCGCACCCCGTTGTCGAAAATTCCGCTCCTGACATGTGCGTGGGGTGCGTGCACGAGAAGCCCGGCCGCGCGCAGAATGCACCCTTCGACGCAGAGCACACCACCACGCCGCTCCCGCGTCCGGAGAAACGTGACCGACCCGCTTCACCTGGAGGACTGTTGACCCGGGAGATCTCCCGCCGTGTCGTGCTGCTGGCGACAGCCGGCAGCGCGCTCGTCCTGCCTGTCGTCCGTTCCGGAACCGCGTATGCCTCCAGCCCCCTTCCGCCAGGGGGCGGCGGACACTCGATCGTGACGAACCCCCGTGATCCCGGGGCGGTCTACGGATCCGACGCCGCCCGGAACGCACACGCGGAGCCGTTGAACGCCGCCGTCGGCTGTGCCGCGGATCGTGGAGGTCGTCGCTGATGGCCACCTTCGTCACCCGTGCCCAGTGGGGCGCTCGGACGCCCGCGAACGTCAGCGGCAACATCACCCCGGAACAGGGCGGCGTGGTCGTCCACCACGTCGATGCCGTGAAGGTGGCCGAGGCCGACCACGCCGACTGCGCCGCCCAGGTGAGGAGCATCCAGAACCACCACATGGACACCAACGGCTGGTCGGACATCGCCTACAGCCATCTCGCATGCGTCCACGGCTACCTCTTCCAGGGACGTGGTGAGAACGTCCGTACCGCCGCCCAGGGCACCACACAGGGCAATGACGACTGGTACGCGGTCTGCGCACTGACAGGTGGCACCGGCAGCGACTACGACGTCGTCACGGCCGGGCTGATCGACGCCATCCGGTACGGGATCAACCGCCTGAGGGTGTCGGGCGGCGCCGCGCCGGCCATCACCGGCCATCGCGACCACCACTCGACCGGCTGCCCGGGCGATCTGTACGCCCGAGTCCTCAGCGGCGAGGTCGACCCCGGCGGCGGTCCCCTGCCCCACCCCGGGGTCGGTTTCCGTCAGCCCCCGGCCACCGTGCACGCGAGCGTGGCGACCTGGCAGTACCGGATGAACAGCGCGCACGGCTACTCCCTCACCGTGGACGGCCAGTACGGACCGGGCTCCGACGCGGCCTGCCGCGGTTTCCAGTCGCGCAAGGGGTTGAGCGTGGACGGCGTCGTCGGGCCGGCTGCCTGGGGCGCCGCTTTCGCCTAGTGCCGCGGGCGGGGAATGCACGAGCCCGCTCTGCGGGATCTCGGACCGTCCGCCGTTTCGCCACGACCGCAGGGCCGTCCAGGTGAATCGTCGAGGCCTCGCATCCGCCGAAGAACGGGCGATCGAAAAGTCTCCGCAGAGTCACTTCGAGCAAGCGAGGTAACACCGTGCCGTCACCCACTCGATTCCACCCCGGCGCGTACACTCCCGAGGCCGGCGAGTACGTCTGCGACTGCGCCGCCGAGCACAGGTGGCGCATCGACATGGCCGGGCACCTCTTCCCGGCTTTTCCGCCGAACTGCAGCGCCGGCGCATGGCGTACGGTGCTGCCCGCCGAAATCCCGCAGCACCAGGAACCGGGCTTTCACGCCTGACCGACGTCGCTCCTCCCTCCGCTTCGCCCTTCCCCCGGTCGGAGCGGGGAGCGCACCGGACGGAGTCGGTCTCGTCCCCGGCAGCCGGGGAACGGGACCGTGCTCCCGTGTTCCCACCGGGTCGCACGGAGGTCGTGGTCGGACACTCCTTTGCCGGTCCCCTTCCCCTTCAGGACAGAGGTGAGCAGTGGGTACGTACACGTTCGAGGCGGGTCCCCTCACACAGACCGCCGGTGTCTGGCAGACGGGGCTCGCCCAGGTCCTCGGAGGACTCGTCCTCGTGGCCGTCCTCGTCGGAGCCTTCGCGTTCGGCACGCGCCTGAGGGACCAGGAGGCGCCTCCGCCCGACCCCGGCTCCCAGCCGCACCGACCCGAGACCGACCGTCCGCCCGGCAGGATGTCGGAGTACCGGCGGTCCGCAGAGGTGCCCTGCGCCGACCGCGCGCACCGCCTCACCGTGCACCGGCTCAGGGCGAGCGGCACCGAGACGTCTCCGGAGCCGCCGAACGAGGAACGGCGCAAGTGGGGCAACGTCTCCAGCGGCGGCTTCGGCAGCGGGAGCGCAGGCCACGGGGATTAGACCGGGCACCGGATCGGCATCGTGCGCAGGTGGCCCCGCATCCTTCCGGTGAAGGATGCGGGGCCACGGGGCGACCTGAACGCCGGGCGTCGCCTGGAGGAGCTCGTCGAGGTCGGCCTCCGGAACCTTCGCGAAGGCGTCGTTCGTGGGCGCGGGGACCGTGATGTTCTCCGCGTCGTCGGACGTGTCGACCAGGCCGGCCTTCTTGACGGCGGTGACCGGGGTGGACAGGGCCTGGCCGCTGGACGCGGCGGTGGCGGCGGGGCCCTCGGCGATGCCGTCGAACGGGTCGGCGCTGAAGGCCGGAGGGTCTTCAGGCGCCGGAAAGCGTCACGTCTCCTCCTTCGGGGTCGTTCGGGATCGCCCGCCCGGCGAACGGGTCCTTCGCTCGAAGGAGTGGCGACGTGCTTCGTCCGGCGAAGTCCTTCCGGGCCCGGCCGGGCGCCTGCCGGGGAGAACCGCCTCCGGCGTGACGGCTCCTGGCCCGGATCCGCCGACCGGCCGGCACGTCCGCGGTCAGGAGAGGATCCGCCGCATCCGGTACGGCGCCCTCCCGGGGTTCTCCCGCGCCCGTACGGGTGCGGGGCGCCACAGCCGTGTAGTGGCCGGCCAGGGCCCGTGCCATGGCGTTCGAGGAGTAGGTGGAGCGGACGAGGCCCCGGGCGCTGCGAGCCATCGCGGTCGCCGCCGCGTCGTCGACCCGGAGCAGCCTGCGCAGGCCCTCGCCGAGCGTTCGGGAGCAGGAGGTGTCGATCAGCAGGCCGTTGACGCCGTCGACGAGGTAGTGCGGGACGCCGCCGCGTACGGGACCGGCGACGAGGAGTCCGGCCTCCATGGCTTCGAGCACCGCGAGCCCGAACTCCTCCTTGGCGCTCGGACACACGTACCGCGCGCGGAACCCGCTCGAGGGGTCGGCGAGTCGCCGTTCCAGCGTGCGTACGTCGGCGTTGGCGAGAGCAGGCAGGAGGATCAGGCGTTCCGCGGCCTCGGGAGCGGCGGCGACGGCCCGGTCGACGCGTGCGCGCATCGCGCGTTCGGCGGGATCGTCGTCCGACGGGCTGCCGCCGACGCACACGAGGACCGACTCCCGGAAAGCCCCCGACTCGACCCAGGCACGTACGAGGACGTCCTGCTGTTTGACGGGGTGCAGCCGGCCGACGGTGAGCAGCACCGTGGGCGTGCGTGGCCGGACCGGCCCGGCCGTTGCGTCGAGGCGGGCGCCGATGGCCGCGAGGAGGGAGTCGCTCCGTCGGACGGCGTCCGCCGGAGGCCGGTACGGCGGGATTCCCTCGGGCGGCGCGTCGGGAGCGGCTCCGTCGGCCAACTGCGGGAAGTACCGGAGCAGTTCGTCCGCCCCTCCCCCGGGCCCCGCGATGCCGACGACACGGTCGGCCCGGTCGACCAGCCGGTCCGCGACGAACACCCGGTGCAGGTCCTGCCGGAGGGCGTTCGGATCCGTACCGGGCGCGTCGTGCCGCTCCGCCATCTGACGGTGCGGGTCCGGCGCGGCGGTGAAGACCAGGGCCGCGCCCGAGCGGCGGGCCGCTTCGGCGAGGGCGAGCGAGCCGTCGTCGGCGTAGCGGACGTGGAGCACGTCGACGGGTCTGCCCAGCGAGCCGAAGAGTCGGGTCGCCCACCAGGCCAGTGCCTCGCGGTGCCGTCCCAGCTCCTCGGGACGGACCTGCCGGGGGCTGTCGACGGGAAGTCTGAGCACCCAGTGCCGACGGTCGCGGCGGCGCAGGAGGACCGGATCGGCCTCGAGTTCCGGGACGCAGGCGGTCACGACGGTGAGGACGCCCGCGACGCGGTCGGTCTCCGCGAGAGCGTCGCCGAGGGAGCCCAGCAGGACGCCGAGGCCGCCGCTGAGCCCCTCACCCGGCCGGTCCAGGTGACCCATGAGCATGGACTGGGCGACGAGCGTCCCGGGACGGAGCCCTGTGCTCTCCGGAGCGGCCGAGGAGGCCGGGGCCCGCAGGGCCTCACGGAGCAGACGCTCGTAGGCGTCCGCGGGACGGGACCCGGGTGCGGTGCCGGCGTCGGCGCCGGGCAGGAGGAGCGAGCCGTCGTACGTGGCGAGGAGGCGCCAGGCCGCGTGGCGTACCGCCCGTTCGCGCGCGTGCGCCAGCCGGAGCAGTTCGGGCCGCGCGAGGGGGACGAGGGACTCCGCCGCGGCGAGGTCGAGGAGGAACGCGACGAGGTGCGGGCGGCGGGTGCCGTGGAGGCCACGCCGCACGGCGGCCGCGGCACGCGCCGTCCCGTGGCGTCGGACGGTCTCCGGCCACGCGTCGAAGACGGCCGCGCGGGTGCGGTCGCCGTCGGCGAGCAGCCGTACGCACGTCTCGGGAGGCGGTGCGCCGCCCGCCCGCGTGCGGCGTCGCAGCCCGGCCAGGACGAGGTCCCCGGGGGTCGCGACGGCGGGCCGGACGGCCGGTGCGCCGTCGGGGCGGTACTCGGCCCTGACGAGTTCGGCGAACAGGTTCGGCGGGGCGGCGCGCCGCCCCGGGGAAGGACGGGGCGTTCGCTTCCAGTAGGCGGCCCTGGCCGCCACGAACGGATCGGACCTCTCCATCGGGTGGCCCCCGGAGGTGCGGTCGACGGGCACGGCGGGATCGGGGCGTTTCATCGGAACTCCTCGACGACGGTCGGCACGGAGTGGTTCGCCGGGGGCCCGGGGCGTGGATGCACGGGCCCCTCGACGGCGGGAGGTGCCGGCACCGGGCGACCGCTCCGTGCCCGGCACGCGGTCCTCGCGGCATGCGTGCGCGCATCCGCCGAACGGCGGGCGGGGGAAGCCAGCGGCATGAAGCACTCGCGTCCCGGTGACACCGGAACCCGCCGGCCACGCGTCGTGGTCGTCAGTCCTCCGTTCCTCTCGCACGCCCAGCCCCTGTCCGTGCTGGCGGGGGCGCTCTCCCGGGCGGGCTGCGACGTGTACGTGGCGAGCGCGCCGCCCTTCGCCCCGCTCGCGGAGGCGGCGGGGGTGCGGTTCGTCCCGCTGACCGTCACGCGGAACGCGAACACCGGCGTCGCCCGGAACACCCGGCAGGGTGCCCGCGAGGCGGAGCGGCTGGAGGAGTTCCTCGCCTCCACCCGGGGCGGGGCCGTCGCGGCGCTGCTCACACAGGCACGACACCGCGGCGAGGACCTGCTGGCGGACCCGTCGGCCGTTCTGGCGGGGCTGCGGGAACTGCACGCCCGTCTGTCACCCGACTGGTACGTGGTCGACCAGCTGAGCTACCCGGTGACGCTGGCGCTGCACTGCCTCGGCCTTCCGTACGCCACCTTCTGCCCCGGGCACCCGGCCTATGTGCCGCACGCGCCGGAGGCCCTCTTCGGCGTGCCCCACGCGTGGCCCCGGGCGGTCCGCCCCGACGAGGAACGCCTCGCCGAACTGCGGCGCGCGGCGGGGGCCGCCGAGGAGGCGTTCACCGAACGGTTCGCCCGGGTCGCGCGTGCTCACGCTCCCACCGTCCCGGCTCCCGGACGCGCCTTCGCGCTCGCTTCGCCCCACGCGGTGGTGTTCAACTACCCCTCCTTCCCGTGGCTTCCGGAACGCCCCGGGAGCACGGCGGAGTTCTTCTACGGAGGGCACTGCTCGCCCCTCCGGGAGCCGGGTCCCGGTGAGGCGTGGGAAGAGGTGGTGCGTCGGCTCGGGACAGCTCGCCGTCGGCTGGTGCTCGTCGCCCTCGGCACCTTCCTGTCGGCCCGCGACGACGTGCTGGCCGTACTCGTGCGCGGAATCCGGTCCCGTGTCCCCGATGCCGCGGTGGTGGTCGCCGCGGGCGACCGCGCGGCGGCCCTCTCCCCGTTGGCGGGGCCGGACGTGCACGTCGCGGACGTCGTGCCGCAGCGGTGGCTGCTGGGGAAGGTCGACGCGATGGTCCATCACGGCGGGAACAACTCCTTCACGGAGTGCGTGGTCTCGGGGACCCCGGCGCTGGTCCTGCCCTTCTCCAGCGACCAGTTCTCCATCGCGCACGACGCGGAGAAGGCCCGTCTCGCACTCTGTCTCGATCCGTCCCGGCTGACTCCGCACGCGGCCGGAGAGGCTCTGCGGCACCTGCTCGCGGAGGTGCCGGCCGGTCTGCCGCGATGGGCGGAGGAGGTACGACGCCGGGGGCCGGATTGGATGGCCCGGAAGTTGACGCGGACCATGGCCTCGGCGGTCGGGGCCCGTCCGTGAGGAGTTCTCCGTTTCCGGCGCCGTCGCTCGACGGCCGGATCAGAAGCCGAAGATCCGGAACAGGAAGAAGAGGCCGCCGAGGACGGCGCCGAGGAGGACGAGGGAGACCCAGACCATCGGGTGGTCCCAGACGCCGCCGTCGGCGCGTTCGGGGTGGGCGGAGGAGGTGGAGCCCTCCGCGGGCGGGGTTTCCTCAGGAGGTACGAACGGCACGCTCATGATCGCTCCCTGGATGTGTGCGGCGGTTCGACGCCGCCGTGCCTCCACCGTCTCCCGCCGGCACCGTCACCGCGAGGCGCGTCGATCGTGCATCGATAGTAGGCGCGAAGGACCGGGCTCCCCGGCGGAGAGGACGCCCGGGTCATCCGGTTCTCCGCGTACGCCGCCACCGCTGCGCGCGGGTCCGTGACCGGTCGCGGACGAAGGAGCGGGCCGGACGTTCCGACCCGCCCCTCCCGCCCGGCGGCCCACAGGGATGACGGCACCCCGGGAGACCTGCCGCACGGGAAGCCGTCCCGGGGGGCGAGGCCGGGGGCGCCGGGCGCTGCTGAAAGCGCGTCCGGGCGCCGGTCCGCACGAACGCTCCAGAAGGCGCCCGTGCCGCAGGGGCTCCCGGTCGCCGCGCCGGGGAGGCTGTCCAGATCTCGTAATGGGCGATACATTTACGCCCTGAAACTCCACAATCTGAAACACGGGGGGCCGGATGGCGCGACTCTGAAGTCTGTGCGCGGCCTTCGGTGGTCTCCCGCTGCAGAAGGGAAATCCATGAGTCCCACGCTGGCCGACGAGATCCGCAGTCGGCTCGGAGAGCTGAGCCCTGCCGAACGCAAGGTCGCGCGGGTCCTGCTGGCCGGCTATCCCGCCGCGGTCTTCGAGACGGTCGCCACGATCTCGGAGCGGGCCGGCGTCTCGGCGCCCACGGTGCTGCGGTGCGCTTCGCGGCTGGGCTTCAAGGGCTTCCCCGATCTGCAGGCGGCCCTCCGCTCGGAGCTCGACGCCCGCAACGCCTCGCCGATCACCCTCTACACGGCCACGGAGACGTCGGAGCGAGAGACGACGGCCCCGCTGAGCTCCGTGGCCACCCATCTCGGCGAGCGCTCGGCTCTCGTGCGCCGGGCGGTCTCCCAGACCTTCGAGGAGGTGGCCCCGCACGAGTTCGAGGAGGCGGTGAGCCTCCTCGCCGATCCCCGGCGCCGGGTGCACCTGGCGGGAGGCAGGTTCACGCACCTTCTGGCCGAGTACCTCGGTCTGCATCTGATGCAGTTCCGCAATCAGGTGGGTCTCCTGCCGCACAAGGACGTGGAGCGGACCTCCTTCCTCACGCAGCTCGCCCGACGTGACGTCACCGTGCTGTTCGACTACCGGCGGTACGAGGCCGACAAGACGCTCATCGCCGAACTGGCCAGGGAACGCGGCGGCAAGGTCATCGTGTTCACCGACCCGTGGCTCTCACCCGCCGCCGCCCACGCCGACGTCGTCCTCATCACCCAGGTGTCCTCGAACTCCCCCTACGACAGCCTGGCGCCCGCCCTGGCGATCGTCGAGTCGCTCGTCGCCGCCGTCCTCGACCGGATCGGCGGCGACGGCCACGAGCGGATGAAGGAGGCCGAGAGGATCGCCCGGCGCACCGGACTCCTGTAGACGGACCTCCCGCGGTCGGGCCCCGTCCCTCCACGGTTGGCGCGGAGAGGCCGCTTGCGGCCGGTCCCCGGGCGGAAGGCGGCGGAGCCGGCCCGTCTCGCGATGCCGTCCCCGCCGCTCGGCCGATCACCGGGGCGCGATGTCGATCCGCAGCCCGACGACGGTCCGGGCGCCGGTGCCGTCGCCGGTGAAGGCGGCGAACCCGCGCCCCTTGGTGAAGGTCACGGCGAACCGTGGTCCGGTCTCGTAGGTGGTCGCCGTGGCGCTGTTCTGCGCCCGGGTCGACGCGAGCGCGAGGGCGGTGGTGCGGAAGGAGTAGGGGGTGCCGTCCGGGTCGGCGGCCGAGTGGAAGACGTCGGCGTTGGCCGGCACGGGGGTCGTGTCGGCGGGGACGAGGGGCTGCTTGCCCGGGTGGACGCGGGGCGTCCAGGTGCGGGCGTCGTACTGGTCTCCGTCGGTGAGGTGGCTGTACCGGGCCCGGCGGAGGGACCAGCCGTTCGCGGAGTCGTGTGCGCGGGCGTCGCGCAGGTCGAGGACGGTCACGCCGTTGGGGCCGAGGACGGTCATGTGCTCGCGGCCGGTGCCGGGCCGGTCGACGACCAGGGCGGTGTTCTCCTCTAGGGCGTAGACGCGGTCGTGGCCGGTGTCGGAGGCGAGGCGCAGCGCCCGGCCCTCCCGTCCGTAGGCGCCGGTGTGGGTGTCGACGAGTCCGGACCGGAGGAAGCCGAATCCGCCCCGGGGGATGTATCCGAGGCGGGTCGGGTCGTCGAAGTAGCCGGGTGCGCTGCCGTCCCGGAGGGCTTCGTAGGATTCCCCGCCGCTGACCATGTCGGGGCCGGAGGCGATCTGGGCGCCCGCGGAGGATCCGGAGACCACGGCACCGTGGGCGAGCTTGGCGCGGATGGCGGCGAGGACCTTGGAGTCCTTGTGCCCGTCGCCGCGCAGGAGGGTGGTGACGTAGCGGTACTGGTCGCCTCCGCCGAAGAAGAAGCCGGTCATGGAGTCGACCTGCGCGACGACGGCGTCCGAGTCGGCGTCGGCCACGTGGTCGATGTCGAGGGGGATCCACTGGGCGTCAGCGGCGCCGTGGCGCTCGAAGAGCTCGGCGTAGTAGGCCCCGTTGCAGGCGGAGTTGCTGCAGAGGTCGGGATCGCCGGCGTGGGGGTCCTGGCTCTCGGGCACGGAGGCGGCGGTGATGATGCCGATGCGGGCGCGCGGCCCGCCCGCCCGCTTGATGATCTCGCCGTAGACCTGGGTGTTGTTCTCCTTCAGTGCTCCGCCGATCAGCACGAGGGATCCGGTCCGGTTCCGGACCGGCCGGGAGTCGGCGCTCGCGGGGGAGGCCGCGGCGAGGAGGGCCACGGCGAGGCCGCAGGCGAGGACGGTGCGGCGTGCTGGAACGGAAGGTACGCGCATGATGCCTCCGAGGGCGGGAGAGGGAAGTCGATGAGATCGTGTGTCCGGCGTGCGGTGCGAACCCACGTCGAGCTGGCCGGGTCGTCGGACGCGCGGGCGGAGGGAGGCGGACCTTCCCTCCGCTAGCGCGTCCGGTGCCGTTCAGGTGGTGCCGATGTCGCCGAGGGAGACGATCAGGTCGGCGAGCATGGCGACGCGCTGGGGGACGCTGGTGGTGTCGAGCCATTCCTGGGGCGTGTGGTCCGCGCCTCCGACGGGTCCCAGGCCGTCCAGCACGGGAACCCCGGTTCCGGCGATGAGGTTGGCGTCTCCGACTCCGCCGGTCGCCGCGGCGCCGAGCTCGATCCCGACCGCATGCGCGGCGCGGCGCGCGTGGTCGAGCATGCGCCGGGAGACGGGGGTGTCCTCCATGGGAGGGCAGAGGTCGAGCTGCTCGACCTCGACGGTGACACCGGGGACGCCCGGGTGGTCGGCGGCTTCCCGGATGGCCCGGGTCACGCGCTGGATGTCGGCCGTCGTGGCGGCGCGGACCTCGATGTGGAGTTCGGCGTCGGGACAGACGATGTTGGCGCGGGTGCCGGCCCGGACGACGCCGACGTTGACCGTCACGTCGTCCCAGTGGCCGTTGAGGGCCTGGAGGGCGACGGTCAAGTGGGCGGCGGCGAGGGCGGCGTTGGCTCCGCGCTCCGGTTCGATGCCGGCGTGCGCCGCCCGGCCGGTGACGGTGAGACGGAAGTCCGCGACGCCCTTGCGCGCGATGACCAGGTCGCCGTTCTCCCGGGCGCATTCGAGGCCGAGCCCGTAGTGCACGCCCTGGGCGGTGCGCTCGATGAGGCTCCTGCTGGCCGGCGATCCGATCTCCTCGTCGGGGGTGGCGAGGAGGACCAGCTCGGCGTAGGCGTCCATGCCGCACTCCCCGAGGATCTCCAGAGCGGTGAGGCCCGCGAGCAGGCCGCCCTTGTCGTCGCTCACCCCGGGGCCGTACGCCGTGGAGCCGTCGACGCGGAAGGGACGGGCGGCCGCGGTGCCGTCCTCGAAGACGGTGTCCATGTGGCCGGCGAGGAGGATCCTGCGGCCTCCTGCCGTCTCGGGAAGGCCACCGCGTCTGCGCCCGATGAGAGCGTCGCCGGTCCGGTGTCCGTCGGCAGCCGCCGGGAAGCGGACGCGTTCGACGTCGAACCCCATGCGTTCGAGGCGACGCTCGACCCAGTCGGCGACCTTGTCGACGCCCTCGGCGCTGTAGGAACCGGAGTCGATGGAGACGAGCTGTTCCAGGTCGTGCAGGTAGTCGGAGCGGTGAGCCCGAGCCAGGCCGAGGAAGTGATCGAGCCTGTCCTGCCGGCGGGTGGGGGCGCTCACAGGACCTTGGACAGGAAGGCACGGGTGCGCTCCTGCTCCGGGTCGACGAGCACCCTGCGGGGGTCCCCCGCTTCCACGACGACTCCTTCGTCCATGAAGACGGCGGTGTCGCCGACCTCGCGGGCGAAGCCGATCTCGTGGGTGACGACGACCATGGTCATGCCGTCGGCCGCGAGCCGCCGCATGACGTCCAGGACGTCCCCGACGAGTTCGGGGTCGAGGGCGGAGGTCGGCTCGTCGAAGAGCATCAGCTTCGGTTTCATGGCCAGCGCCCGGGCGATGGCGACCCGCTGCTGCTGGCCTCCGGAGAGCTGGGCGGGGTAGTGGTGCGCCCGGTCGCCGAGTCCGACCTGTTCGAGCAGGAGCTGCGCCTGCTCACGGGAGTCGGCCTTGGACACGCCGCCGACCTTGACGGGTGCCTCGGTGACGTTCTCCAGGGCCGTCATGTGCGGGAACAGGTTGAACCGCTGGAAGACCATGCCGATGTCCCGGCGGCGTTCGGCGACCTCGCGTTCACGCAGTTCGTGGAGCTTGTCGCCCTGCTGACGGTAGCCGACGAGCTCTCCGTCGACGGCGAGCCGGCCGCCGTCGACCTTCTCCAGGTGGTTGATGCAGCGCAGGAAGGTGGACTTGCCCGAGCCGGAGGGTCCGAGAAGGCAGCAGACCTGGCCGCGCTCGACCGTGAGGTCGATGCCCTTGAGCACTTCGAGTCTCCCGAAGTGCTTGCGTACGCCTTCGGCGCGCACCATGGGGGTGCTCATCGGTTGTGCTCCTTGTTCTTCTTGCCGAGCCGCTCCGTGGTTCCGCCGAGCAGGCGCCGGAACGGCGAGACGTGTCCGGCGCGGGTGGTGCCGCGTCCGTAGCGTCGTTCCAGCCATGCCTGGGGCACGCTGAGGAGGGTGACGAGGACCAGGTACCAGATGCTGGCCACGACCAGCATGGGGATGACCTGGTAGTTCTGGGCGTACACGTCCTGGATGTTGGACATCAGGTCGTGGGCGGAGATGACCGAGACCAGGGCGGTCATCTTGAGCATGTTGATGGTCTCGTTGCCCATCGGCGGGATGATCACGCGCATGGCCTGGGGCAGCACGATCCGGCGCATGGTGAGCGCGGGCCGCATGCCCAGCGAGTGCGCGGCCTCCGCCTGGCCGGGGTCGACGGACTGGATGCCGGCGCGGACGATCTCGGAGGCGTAGGCGGCCTCGTTGAGGCCCAGGGCGAGCAGGGCCGCGATCGCCGGTGTCAGCAGCGCGTTGGTCTCGGTCTGGAAGAAGGTGATGTCGGTGAAGGGGACGCCGATCTTCACGTACTTGTAGAGCGCCGCGGCGTATCCCCAGAAGATGATCTGGACGAGCAGGGGGGTGCCGCGGAAGACCCAGACGAAGGCGTTGGCCAGGCCGTACAGCACGGGGCTGGAGGAGAGCCGCATGACGGCGATCAGCGTTCCCAGCGCCAGGCCGAGGAGCATGGCGGCGGCGGTCAGCCAGAGCGTCGTGGCCAGACCGTCGAAGATGAGGTCGGCGAAGAGGTAGTCGCCGACGACGTCCCAGTGCAGGTTGTCGTTCTTGGCGAGCGATCCGATCAGTCCGACCAGGGCGAGCAGTGAGGCGACGGCGGCGATCCAGCGTCCGTGGTTGCGGACGGGAACGATCTCCAGATCACGGATGCCCGTCGCGCCGGTGGTCGTGCGGTCGGCGGGAGACTTGACGTCGATCATGCTCAGTCCACCGACGCGTTCTTGGTGGCTTCCTTCACCGCGATCGACGGAACGCCGTACTTGTTGTAGATCTTGACGAGGGTGCCGTCGTCGATGAGGGCCTGCAGGGCCTTCTGCACCGCGTCCGTCAGCTCGGGCAGCTGCTTGCTGATCGCGATGCCGTTGGGCGAGGCGTTGTAGCCTCCCGGCGCGGCCGGGTCGTCGACCAGGTCGAAGGCCTTGCCGGCGTCGGCGGTCTTGGCGACCCAGCCGGCGGCGGGCTTGGTCAGCACCTGGGCGACGACCTTGCCGGAGCGCAGGGCGAGCTGGGCGTCGGAGTCCTTGGGGAAGGTCTGGATGTCGATCTTCCCCTTGCCCGCCTTCCCGCAGGCGTCCTGGTGGGACTTCAGCAGGTCGAGCTGGTTGGTGGCGGCCTGTACGGCGACCTTCAGACCGCACAGGTCGTCCAGGTTCTCGATCCTGGAGGGGTTGCCGTCGCCGACGAGGATGCCGGAACCGGACTGGGAGTAGTCGACGAAGTCGACGACCTTCTGCCGGTCCTTGTTGTCCGTGATGGCCGACATCGCCACGTCGAACTTGCCGGCCTGGACGGCCGGGACGATCCCGTCGAACTTCTGCGGAGCGAAGGCGAAGTTGACGCCCAGTTTGGCCCCGAGCGCCTGGCCGAGGTCGTAGTCCAGCCCGGTCAGCGCGGTCTCCCCCTCCTTCACGTACATCTCGAAGGGCGGGTACGGGACGTCGGTCGCGACGCGGACCTCGCCGGCCTTCTTGATCTTCTCGGGGAGCAGGTCGTGCAGCTTCTGGTCCTTCACGACCTCCACGCCGGCGACGACGACCTTGCCGGACGGGGCGGCGGCGTCATCGCCTCCGCAGGCGGACAGGGAGGCGAGCATGATCGCCGCGACAGCGGCGGCCGCTGCGGGGCGTGCGGTACGAGCGTTCATCGCGTGGAACCTCTCGGTGGTTTTCTGCCGGCGGAATCCGGCCGCCAGGCACAGCAGAGAAGTTACATACGAGCGCAGACATTGGCTAGATGTAAGTCTCATTACGTTCACGTAACACGACCCGCACGACTCCAACGAGGCGCATTTTGACCATTTTCACCGGATAGCTCCGGGAAGTCAGAGATCACCAGGAGCCGAAACGGCCTTACATCTTCCTACGACGTCTCGTTACTTGTATGTTCCGCTACCAACCGCCGCCCATCAGTGGGTCGCCGCGGAATCGATCAACCCCTTTTTCCTTGGAGCGCAGATGCCACTCCGTTCAATCAGGTTCACCTCGGCCGCCGTCGTACTCACCGCGACGGCCTCGGTCCTGATCGCGCATCAGCCGGCCCACGCGGCGGCCGACAGGATCCGGCTCGGCAGCACGTCCGACGTCGGCAGAAGCTCGTGGAACGGCCCGGCGTTCACCATGAACGGCGCCGGCGGCATCGTCACCGCCTCGATGAGCCGGGCCATCGACGAGATCCGAGGCGGCACGGGAACCCTCGACGTCGTCGTCCTGGCCGGCTCGGCACCGACCTCGGGGAGCAAGACCCCCGAGTGCGACGCGATCACCGGACTGGCCGGCGTCAACTCCTGTACGACGTGGACGCTCACGGCGGCGAGCGACGGGAACAACAGCCAGGTCAACACCGACGTCCGCAACGCCGAGTTCGTCTACTTCGCGGGCGGCGACCAGTGCCGGTACGCCGCGTGGAAGGGAACCGCGCTGGAGGCTTCCGTCGAGTCGGTCGTGGCCAAGGGCGGCGGTTCCGGCGGCGGCAGCGCCGGCCACCACATCAACAGCCCGATCGTCTACGACGCGTGCAACGGCAGCGTCACCAGCGCCGAGGCGCTCGCCAACCCCTACGACCGGTACATCAGCTTCACCACCGGCATGTTCGAGTGGGCGAACTACGGTTCCGTCATCAACGACTCGCACTTCGTCACCCGTGACCGGATGGGCCGCACCATGTCCTTCCTCGCCCGCGCGGTGAAGGACGGCCTCGCACCGGGGGGCGCCGCCTGGGGCGTCGGGGTGGAGGAGGGCGGCGGCTCGCTGTTCCTCGACCGCAACGGCACGGCGACCCAGTACGGCAAGGACGCCTACGTCGTCCTCGCCGACCACCAGCCGGAACAGGCCGTCGACAGGAAGCCGCTGACCTACTCGGGCTTCAAGATCTGGCGCCTGACACCCGGCTCGACCTTCGACTTCAAGAACCGCCCCACCTGCGGCTACTACCTCCGCAGCGTCACCAACGGCGTCGCCGACGCCAACCTCTACAACGGCACTCCCGTGACCGACTGCGGCGGCCAGGGCGGCGGGAGCACGCTCGCCGAGAGCGAGCCGAACGACACCCGCGACACGGCCGACGACGCCACCGCCCTGGCCTCCCCCGGCACCCTGACCGGCAGCATGCGGTCGACCAGCGACCGCGACTACTTCAAGCTGACCCTGTCCTCGGGCCAGACGGCCTCCGTGAACTGTGCCGTCCCCTCCGCCTACGACGCCGACCTGTACTGGCTGGACACGAACGGCAGCACTCTGACCCGCTCCGTGAACGACGGCGCCGGCACCGACGAGGCCCTGTCCTTCACCAGGACCGCCTCCGGCTCGGGCACCTACTACCTCGACGTGGAGGCCTACAGCGGATCCGGAACCGCGTCCTACAGCTGCACCGTGACGAAGAGCTGATCCGGTCCGCATGACGGGCGACCGGGCCGCGCACGCGGTCCGGTCGCCCGTTCTTCGCCGAACTCGACGCCTCCGAACGGCCCGTACGCGGGCCGGACGGCTCAGCTCGGCCGAGCGAGCCGCCACGGATCGAGGAGGGACGCGAGCTCTCCCTCGGGGACCAGCCCGTCGCGAGCCGCCAGTTCCCGGACGGGTACACCGGCCGCCTGGCACCGGCGCGCCAGGGCGGTGGCCCGCTGGTAGCCGATGACCGGGTTGAGGGCCGTGGCGAGACCCGGACTGCCCTCCACGAGAACCAGCAGGTGCTCTTCGTCGGCCTCGATGCCTCCGACGCAGCGCTCGGCAAGGAGCACGCAGGCGGCGCTCAGCCGGTTGGCCGAGTTGAGCAGGTGGTGGACGATCAAGGGCTCGAAGGCGTTCAGCTGGAGCTGTCCCGCCTGGGCCGCCGCGCAGACGGCGGCGTCCGCCCCCACCACGTCGAAGCAGACCTGGTTGACCGCCTCGGGAATGACGGGATTGACCTTGCCCGGCATGATGCTCGACCCCGCCTGCAGCTCCGGCAGCCTGATCTCGCCCAGCCCGGCGCGAGGACCCGAGGCCAGGAGCCTGAGGTCGTTGCAGATCTTCGAGAGACGCAGGGCGAACTGCCTCAGGGCACCGGAGAACCGGATGAACCCGCCCACCCCTTGCGTGCTCTCCACCAGGTCACGGGCGGGCCTGACCGGTGCGGACGAGACGGCGGCGAGGTGCGTCACGGCCAGAGCCGCGAACCCGGCATCGGCGTTGAGGCCGGTGCCGACGGCCGTTCCCCCCAGGTTGACCTCCAGGAGGGCCTCGGAAGCCAGGCGGATCAGCTCGGCGTCGTCGCGCACGGTCAGGGCGAACGCGTCGAACTCCCGCCCCAGCGTCATGGGCACGGCGTCCTGCAACTGGGTACGGCCGAGCTTGACGGTCTTGGCGAACGCCCCTCCCCGCTCGGCGAAGGCGTTGCGCAGCACGGACATCGCGTCCAGAAGCCGCCCGGCGGCGGCGTACAGGGCGAGCTTGGCAGCCGTGGGGTAGACGTCGTTGGTGCTCTGGGACCGGTTGACGTCGTCGTTGGGGTGCAGGTGGGCATAACCGCCGCGGGCGTGCCCCATGAGTTCGAGCGCCCTGTTGGCGATGACCTCGTTGGCGTTCATGTTCGCCGACGTGCCCGCACCGCCCTGGAAGACATCCACGACGAACTGGTCGTGGAGGCGACCCTCACGGATCTCCCGGCATGCGCTCGTGATCGCCCGGACCTGCTCCTCATGGAGCGTCCCCAGCTCCAGATGGGCCAGCGCGGCCGCCTCCTTCACGGCGGCGAGAGCCGCGACGAGTTCAGGGTGCGACGAGAGGGGGATTCCCGTGATCGGGAAGTTCTCCAGTGCGCGCAGGGTGTGGATGCCCCAGTAGACGTCGGCCCCCACCTCCCTCCCGCCGATCAGGTCGTGCTCCTCGCGCTGCATACCGGCCCCTTCGCCCTCGACGATCGGTTCTCAGCGAACCAAGGGAAGTATCATTCATTACAAGAACGCCACGCAAGAGCGTTATGGAACTTTCCATTACGTGGCCCACGGGTACCGTCCGACTCCGTCACGCGCCGGCCCACCGGAGCCCGGCGAAGGCGGCTCCTCTGGAGGGGTCACCGGTCGGCGAGGTGGCACTCGACAGGGGGAACGCCTACGTTCTCAAACGATGCATCACCGATGCGACTTGTCGCCGCGCAGCCGTCGTCGGACGGTGGACGAGGACGGGGATCAGCGAGCGAGGAGGGTTTCATGCGCACTGACCGGACCGCACCGCCCGGCACGCCGCTGAACTCGCTTCGCGCACGCGACCGCGACCCGAGGGCGCCGCTGGGTCGCCACCCCGGCGACAAGGCAGACGCCGCGCTCTCCATCCGCTTCGGCGCCCTCGGCGCGCACGGTCCTCTGGGTACCCGCTGATGCCCAGGCCCCCGGACCGTATGCCCGAAGACCGTTCCGCACCGTCGGCGGACGGACCGGAGCACGTGTCCCGGGCGGCACCCCGTCCCCTGCCGAGCGTGTCCTACCGGCAGGACTGGAGCGACCTGCTCTTCGTCCACTGGGCCGTCTCCCCCGATGCCGTGGCCGGCTTCTTCCCGCGGGGCACGCGTCCCGATACGTTCGACGGCCGCACCTTCGTCGGACTTGTCTTCTTCGAGATGCGGAACCTCTCCTTCTCCCGCGGCCCCGCGCTTCCGGTCCTCGGGCGGTTCCCCGAGATCAACGTGCGGCTCTACAGCGTCGACGGCCACGGGCGCAGGGGGGTCGTGTTCCTCAGCCTCGATTGCGCGCGTCTGCTGCCCGTGGTCGCCGCGCGAGCCGCGTACCGTCTGCCCTACCACTGGGCCTCCGCACGCAGGCTTCGCTTCGACGACCGCCTTCTGTACACAGTGCGCCGCAGGTGTTCGGGCGGGCCGCGCTCACGCGTCTGGGCCGACCTGGGCGGGGAACAGAAAAGCCCGGACGCGCTGGGCGACTTCCTGACCTCCCGGTGGGGGCTGCACGGGCGGGCCCGGAAGGGCACCTACTACTGGCCCCTGTGGCACGACCCGTGGAGTTTCCGCGAGGCCGCGCTGCTCTCGCTCGACGACGAACTCGTCGCGGCCGCCACCGGCCTGCCGACCGCCGTGTCCTCGCAGCCCGTGAGCATCCTGTACTCCCCCGGCCTGCACGTGCGCTTCGGTGCCCGCCTGCCCGTCCGTCACCCGTGATCCGCGGCCGTCTCCGCGAGCGGGGGACCCCTGCGGTGATCACGGTCCCGGCCGATCGGCCGCCGCCCGGCCCGCGCCGAACGCCCCGCCGCCGACAGCCTTCTGATCGCCTCCTGATGAGGAACGGAGCCTCCGCGGGGAGGGGCGGGGAAACCCCCGGCGCCTTCTCGCGCGCCCCCGCTTCGGATGCGCGTCCCCGCCGTCCCCCTCGCGCCGGTGCCGCGCCTCTCAGGGGCTTCGCCGGGCGGCATCCGCGAGCGGCTCGACCAGGTACCGTTCCACGGACAAGCCAGGATCGGCACCGGGCGGCAGCGTCGGCGCCCTTCCGGTCACCGCCCGATCGGCGAAGCCTCCCTCCAGATGAGGCATCCTCACGTCGACGACGCGGACCCCCCGCCTCCGCTGCTCCCGGCCCACCACGCCCAGCCACGCCGCGAGCGCCGACTTGGCGGCCGCGTAGTCGGCCGTGCCCTGCGGGGGCGCGTCGACGACGGCACCGGTGACGACCCCGACGGACCGTCCTGACTCCAGGACGGGCAGAGCACCACGGACGACGGCCATGGGCGCCAGGGCGTTGACCGTCATGAGGTGCTCCGCGGCGGCTTCGTCGACATGTTCGGCGCGCCCGAAACCGGCCACGCCGATGGCGACGACGACGCAGTCCAAGCCGCCGAGGGAGCGTGCCGCCCACGGGGCGAGCGCGGCGCAGCCTTCGAGGTCGTAGGCGTCGAAAACACGACGGGGGCAATCCCCCAGCAGCCGTGACCGGTCGGCCAGCCGCCCGGCGTTCCTGCCCGCCAGGGCCATCGAGGCGCCCCGCTCGTACAGCATCCGCGCGGCGAGGCCTCCGATCATCCCCGTCGCTCCCACGACGAGCACTCTCACTCCGGCCATCTCCGAGTCCTTCCCGGAGGGCCCGTGCGGGGCGGCCTCCTGGAAGACATTCACCGCGGAGGGCCGCCCGGGATGCACGGCCGTGGAGACGCACCGCACGGAGCGGCCGGCGCTCGATCCGGGGAGCCCGGAGGCGGTACCGGTGCCGTGAGGGCGCGGTCAGACCAGCAGGACGATCGCCAGCGCGCCCGACGCGTCGACGACGCCGCACCATTCCGACCAGGCGCGGGGGACGAT